>NZ_JAUEYN010000008.1:0-357128 GCF_032489675.1 Bradyrhizobium sp. SZCCHNR1043 | reverse complement strand
CCCGATGTGGATGCGTGGCTGTACCGGCTGGTGCAGTTCGCGATCCGCGAGGCGGTGGCGTCACGCACGCTCGACGAGGTGCTGGCCGCCAAGGCCTCGCTCGATGCCGAGCTGCGCGACTACGTGCGCGCGCGGCTCGGCGGCTCGGGCGTGGAGGTGACGGAGCTCGGCGTGAAGGACGTGATCCTGCCCGGCGAGATCCGCGAGCTCGTCAACAAGGTGGTGGAGGCGGAGCGGCTGGCCAAGGCCAACCTGATCCGTCGCCAGGAGGAGACCGCGGCGACGCGCTCGCTCCTGAACACCGCCAGGCTGATGGAGGAGAACCCGCTGCTGCTGCGGCTCAAGGAGCTGGAGTCGCTGGAGCGCCTGGTCGAGAAGGTCGGCCGCATCGACCTGCATGCCGGCGACGGCGCCGGCCTCGATGCGCTGCTGACGCGGTTGGTCCGGCTGAAGGCGCCGGATGCGGCGTGACCGATAAGAGAGGCCGCCCACGGGCGGCTTCCAATCTCATGGAGGAGCGAGCGATGACTGATATCACCTGGCGAGCCGACAACATCGAGACGATCTCGAATTTCTTCGGCGCTGCTGAGTGCGAGGAATACATTCGCATGGGTGAATCGATGGGGTTCGAGGCGGCGACTTTGTTTGCGCCTCGCGGCGTGAAGGATCATCGCAACAACGACCGCGTGATCGTTGACGATGCCGATCGTGCACGAGAGCTCTACGAGCGGCTCGCCGTGCATCTGGCGCCCTCGTTTCAGCATCGCTGGACGCCGGTCGGGCTGAACGAACGGTTGCGACTTTATCGCTACGACGTCGGACAAAAGTTCGACTGGCATCGCGACGGTCATTTCGAGCGCGACAATGGCGAGCGCAGCCAGTTCACCTTCATGGTCTATCTCAACGATGACTTCGAGGGTGGCAGAACGTCGTTTTGCGACGACACAGGTCGGATGCCGGACGGTCCTTTGCTCATCACGCCGGAGAGGGGCATGGCGCTGCTGTTCCAGCACCCGATCATGCATCGTGGTGATCCCGTGACGAAGGGCCGCAAATACGTGCTGCGGACCGACGTGATGTATCGGCGGAACGTTTAGCCCGCACGAGCGTCAGCGACATGCGGGTTCTCCGGCGAAGCTCGTGAGCCCCCCCCGGATGTCGCTCCCGCCTGCGCCCTCGCGGACGGAGCCGTCGGCTCATCGGCGCTGCGTTCGTACGAACGTGACGTCGTCGACCAGTGGAGGGAGCCGCCCACGGGCGGCATCCCGCGAGGTGAACGCAGGTGGATCGGGGCACGACAAAGCTCCGGCTGGACATGTGAGAGTAGCAAGATGATCGACGGAAACACCCTGATCGCCTGGGGCTTCAAGCCCGGTCGCTGGTTCAAGGAGGGACTGGCGACGGCCAATGCGATGCGGGCCGATGGCGCCGATGATGACGCGATCTTCGCCGCGCTGCAGGAACTGCAGCCGGCGGAGACGCTGATGCGCACCAACGGCGTGCCGTTCGCGATGCTGATCGAGGCCGACAACGAGCTGGAGCGCGCCAATGTCGCGGCGGTGACCCAGCACATGGATGCGTTGATGCGGGTGCCGACCATCGTAGCCGGCGCCGTGATGCCGGACGCCTGTCCGTCGGGAACGGCGCTCGGCACCATCCCGGTCGGCGGCGTGGTCGCCTGTGAGGACGCGATCCATCCGGGCTTCCATTCCTCCGACATTTGCTGCTCGGTGGCGGTGACGGTGTTCGCGCGCAAGGACGATCCCAAGCGCATTCTCGATGCGGTTCACGCCGTGACCCATTTCGGTCCCGGCGGACGCGACCGGCTGCATCAGCCGCCCGACGAGGTGATGGCAGGGTTCGAGGCCAATCCCTTCCTGAAGGGGCTCGAGCGCTTCGCGATCGGCCACTTCGCCACGCAGGGCGACGGCAACCACTTCGCCTATGTCGGCCATCTCAGGTCGACCGGGCAGGCGGCGCTGGTGACGCATCACGGCTCGCGCGGCTTCGGCGCACAGCTCTACAAGCGCGGCATGGCGGTGGCGAAGCGGCACACCGCGATCCATGCGCCGAAGGTCCCGGAGCACAGCGCCTGGATCAAGGCGTCGAGCGACGACGGCCGCGCCTATTGGGAGGCGTTGCAGGTCGCGCGGCTGTGGACCAGGGCCAATCACCACGCGATTCACGATCTCGCTGCGGCGAAGCTCGGCAACGCCGTCGCCGACCGGTTCTGGAACGAGCACAACTTCGTCTTCCAGAAGAGCGACGGCCTGTTCTACCACGGCAAGGGGGCGACGCCGAACTGGTCCGGCTTCTCGGCTGACGATGACGGACGCACGATCGTGCCGCTCAACATGGCCGAGCCGGTGCTGATCCTGAAGCATCGCGACAACAAGGATGCGCTCGGCTTCGCGCCGCACGGCGCTGGCCGCAATCTCGGTCGGAAGGCGTTTTTGCGCGCGCATCGCCCGGAGATGCCCGAGGGCATCGATGCGCGGTTCTATTGCGGCAAGCCTGATTTGTCGGAGCTGCCGCAGGCCTACAAGAACGCGGCGTCGGTACGGGCGCAGATCGCACGCTACGGCCTCGGCGAGGTGACCGACGAGGTGATCCCTTACGGCTCGATCATGGCCGGTGACTGGGAAGCCGACGCGCCGTGGCGGAAGGGGCGGTGAAGACTCCAAATCGGTGAGGTCGCCCACGGGCGGCCTCCTGTTGACGGGGCGGCAGGCGCCGGAGGTGATCAGCGGCCGCGTGGCCGCCGGTTCATTTGGCGATTGCGCATGGCCGGGCCTTCCATCATCCTCAGGCTGTGAAGAAGGGGGGAGACGCGATGACGAGCCTGGATGCGGGTGCAATCGGGCCGAAGCGCGAGCCGTGGTGGGCGATCGCGGCGATCTTCATCGCGGGCTTCGCGCTGCTGAGCCTGCTGCTGGCCTCGCCGGTGCTGATCCGCTCCTTCCTGTATCAGCCGTTCAACATTCCTTCATCCTCGAACATTCCAACGCTTCGCGTCGGCGATGTCTTCTTCGTGTCGAAATATCCCTACGGCTACAGCCGCTTCACTTGGCCGTTGTCATGGCCTTCCTCGTTGCCGCCGTCGGCGCGTATCTGGGGCGCGACACCTGCGCGCGGTGATGTCGTCGCGTTCTTCCTGCCGAAAGACAATGCGACCGTCTATATCAAGCGCGTCGTCGGACTGCCCGGCGATCGCGTCCAGATGAAGGACGGAGTGCTCTACATCAACGATACGGCCGTCGAGCGGGAGCGCGTCGAGGATCTGACCGGAGAGGCGGCCTGCGGGGGCGATGCGAACGAGCGCGTCACGCGCTGGCGCGAGACCTTGCCGAATGGCGTGAGCTACGAGACGCTGGATTGCGTCAGCCACGGCTTCTTCGACAACACCAACGTCTTCGTTGTGCCGGACGGCCGGCTGTTCATGCTCGGCGACAACCGCGACAACTCGACCGACAGCCGCGTCCTGTCCCAGATCGGCTATGTGCCGATCGAGAACGTGATCGGCCGCGCCGCCATGATCTTTTTCTCCGCCGCCCGCGCCGAGAAAGGCGAGCCGGGCCGGATCCGTTTCGAGCGGATCGGGACGATGGTGAAGTAGGGCGGACGCGAACCCGTAGCCCCGCATGAGCGAAGCGACATGCGGGATCACCGGCGCGGTTCGTGAGACCCCGGATGTCGCTTCCGCCCGCGCCCTTCGGGATGCGGCGTGCGCTCATCCGAACTACGCATTGAATGCATCGGGGCACGAGCCCGAAACCGAGGCTGGCGATTCGACAATTCCAGTACAAACGAAAACCCCGGCGTTTCCGCCGGGGTTTCGCATTCCGTTGAGTGCGTCGGACCTTAGAAGTCCATGCCGCCCATGCCGCCGCCCGGAGGCATTGCGGGGCCGCCGGCGTTCTTCTTCGGCAGCTCGGCGACCATGGCTTCGGTCGTGATCAGCAGCGCAGCCACGGAGGCGGCGTTCTGGATCGCGGCGCGAACCACCTTGGTCGGGTCGATGATGCCCTTGGAGACCAGGTTGCCGTACTCGCCGGTCTGGCTGTCGAAGCCGTAGGCGTACTGGTCCTTCTCCAGGATCTTGCCGACGATGACCGAGCCGTCCTCGCCCGCGTTGATCGCGATCTGGCGGGCCGGGGCGGAGAGCGCCTTGCGGACGATCTCGATGCCGGTCTTCTGGTCGTCGTTCTTGGTGCGCAGGCCCTTGAGCTGCTCGGAAGCACGCAGCAGGGCGACGCCGCCGCCCGGCAGGATGCCTTCCTCGACAGCCGCGCGGGTCGCATGCATCGCGTCATCCACGCGATCCTTGCGCTCCTTGACCTCGACCTCGGTCGCGCCGCCGACGCGGATCACCGCGACGCCGCCCGCGAGCTTGGCCAGACGCTCCTGCAGCTTCTCACGGTCGTAGTCCGAGGTGGTCTCCTCGATCTGCGCCTTGATCTGCTGAACGCGCGCCTCGATGTCGGCCTTCTTGCCGGCGCCGTTGACGATCGTGGTGTTCTCCTTGTCGATCATCACCTTCTTGGCGCGGCCGAGCATGGAGAGGTTGACGTTCTCGAGCTTGATGCCGAGGTCTTCCGAGATCGCCTGGCCGCCGGTCAGGATCGCGATGTCCTGCAGCATGGCCTTGCGGCGATCGCCGAAGCCCGGCGCCTTGACGGCCGCGACCTTCAGGCCGCCACGCAGGCGGTTGACGACCAGGGTGGCCAGCGCCTCGCCCTCGACGTCCTCGGCGACGATCACCAGCGGCTTGCCGGTCTGCACCACGGCCTCGAGCAGCGGCAGCAGCTCGTTCAGCGAGGAGAGCTTCTTCTCGTTGATCAGGATGTAGGCGTCATCCATCTCGACGCGCATCTTGTCGGCGTTGGTGACGAAGTAGGGCGAGATGTAGCCGCGGTCGAACTGCATGCCCTCGACCACGTCGAGCTCGGTCTCGAGCGACTTGGCTTCCTCGACGGTGATGACACCCTCGTTGCCGACCTTCTTCATGGCGTCGGCCAGGAACTTGCCGATCTCGGCGTCGCCGTTGGCGGAGATGGTGCCGACCTGGGCGATCTCGTCGTTCGACGTGACCTTCTTGGAGTTCTTGACGAGGTCTGCAACGACCGCCTCGACCGCGAGGTCGATGCCGCGCTTCAGATCCATCGGGTTCATGCCGGCGGCAACCGCCTTGGCGCCTTCGCGCACGATGGCCTGGGCCAGCACGGTCGCGGTGGTGGTGCCGTCGCCGGCCGCATCAGCGGACTTGGAGGCGACTTCGCGCACCATCTGTGCGCCCATGTTCTCGAACTTGTCGTCGAGCTCGATCTCCTTGGCGACGGTGACGCCGTCCTTGGTGATGCGGGGAGCGCCGAACGACTTGTCGAGGACGACGTTGCGGCCCTTCGGGCCGAGCGTGACCTTGACGGCATTGGCGAGGATGTCCACGCCGCGCAGCATGCGATCGCGGGCGTCGACGCCGAACTTAACGTCTTTTGCTGACATATTGGGTTTCCCTGAGTTGAATTGGTCGTCTCACCCTGGGCAGGGCGCCCGCAGGCGCTCCTCAGGGTGAGCGTTGAGCGGGTTGGCTTAGGCGGCCTTCTTCTTCGACGCGGTGTCGGTGAGCACGCCCATGATGTCGCTTTCCTTCATGATCAGCAGCTCCTGGCCGTCGATCTTGACCTCGGTGCCCGACCACTTGCCGAACAGCACGCGATCACCGACCTGGACGTCGAGCGGGACCAGCTTGCCGCTCTCGTCGCGGGCGCCCGGGCCCACCGCGATCACTTCGCCCTGCGAGGGCTTCTCCTTGGCCGAGTCGGGGATGATGATGCCGCCAGCGGTCTTCTCTTCGGCGTCGATGCGCTTGACCACGACGCGGTCGTGAAGCGGACGGAAAGCCATACAGTCCTCCTAAGCTATTGAGGCGATTGTCAGTTTCTGGAATTTTGGCAGTCGGTGCCGGCGAGTGCCAGCACGTGGGCTGGATTTAGGGGAGAGCATTCAGCCGGACAAGGGCTTGTAGCAGAAAAATTAGCAGTCAACTGCGGGCTCTGCCAAAGCGTTCCGATAGCGTTAACGGGAGCGGAACGAACCATGAAACCCCGTATTAGCACCTGGGCTAAGTGGCTGCTAATGCAGCATTTTTCAACATGTCGTTAAACATTTAAGCTTGAGATGGGTTGAGGACATGCGTCACATTTCTTGGCAGTGAGCGCATCTTTGCCGGGTGGCTCCATCCCGGTTGGCCACACGGACATGCGCTCCAGAAACGGAGGTTGGCATGGTGTCGAAGGTTGAGGTTTCCGAGGACTTTCGGAAACAGGTGCTGGGTTACGGGCTGACGACGGCGCAGATCCTGTATCGGATGCCGGATCACCGCTCGCTGCTGCAGACCTACGTCTGGCAGAACTACGACCTGTTTCCGAAATTCCCCGCGCTGCAGGACTTCCTGGCGTTCTGGCAGGAGAAGATCGAGGGTCCGCTGTACTCGGTCACGGTGGCGCATTCCAAGCTGATCAAGCCGGCCGAGCTGCGCGCCGTCGACGGCGTGTTCCGGCTGCATTGAGGCCGACGCGTAGCCCGGGTGAGCGAAGCGATATCCGGGTTCAACGCGGACGCGCGTGAGTCCCCGGATGTCGTTTCGCTCATCCGGGTTAAGCGCTGCCTCGGCCCTGTTGAGGTCGTCGATCGGTCGAACCGCAAAGCGGCAGGTTGTGCTATCCTCGCGTGCGAGGACACGCAGGGAGAGCGCCATGGCCAAGAAGAGCCGCACCGCCAAATCAGCATCACGCGCCGCCGCGAAAGCCGCGCCGCGAAAAACCGCAAAGACAAAGCCGACGGCGAAGACCGCCTTCGCGGCGCCTGCCAAGCCGGGAAGGGTGGCGAAACCCTCGGCGCGCAAGGCGCTCGCGAGCAAGGGGCGACCAGCGCCGGCGCCGCGCCGGCGCAAACAGAAGGTCGCCATCAGCCATCACCGCGAGGAGGACTTCAAGGCCGACGGCTTGCGCGCCTATGCTGTTTACCGCGACCTCGGCATCGCCGACGCGACTCACGGGCTGGCGCGCGCGCATGTCATCCGCATGCTGCCGCCGTGCAATCCGCAGGAAGTCTCCAAGCTGCACACCCATGCGGTCGACTTCCAGATGGTCTATGTGCTCAAGGGCTGGGTGAAGAGCTACCTCGAAGGCGTCGGCGAGACGCTGATGCAGGAGGGCAGCTGCTGGACCCAGCCGCCGAAGATCCGGCACATGATCCTCGACTATTCCGACGACGTCGAGCTGCTGGAAGTGATCCTGCCGGCCGACTTCAAAACCGTCGAACTGTCGACGTAAAGCCGACAGAAATGGATGGAAACATTCGCGTGCGATGGACGGCGGTCCCATCGCGCGTGTGTGTTGACATCCGGTCTCGCATCATTGGGACGGATGGGCCGGCGACGAATCCGTAAGACGTGTTCGCCGCGGGCTTGCGTAAAGGCGTACCCGTCCCGTTGCCGCGCTTCGTCGTCCAGTTCGCTCCCACGATCCCGCGCGCGCCTCGCACGCGCGCATCGGTGCAGCCTCGCATCGCCAACGCGGGCGCCGGTTCGGCTTCAGGTGCCGCCCATCGCGAGGACATCGACTGGCTGCGCGCCATCGCGGTGCTCTCCGTTGTCGCATTCCATTTCGAGGCGCCGGCGATCTTCGGCGGCTTCGTCGGCGTCGACATCTTCTTCGTCATCTCCGGCTACCTGATCACCGGCATCATTGCCGCGGAGATGGCGGCGGGCCGCTTTTCGTTCGCGCAATTCTACGAGCGGCGGGTGCGGCGGCTGCTGCCGGCGCTCTACGCCATGGTGGCGTTCGCGGCGATCCCGGCGTCGCAGGACATGCTGGGCTCCGAGCGCGCCGAGTTCTTCCGTTCCGCGACCGCCGTCGTCACCTTCACCTCGAACATCTTCTTCTGGCAGCAGTCCGGCTATTTCGACCACGCCGCGGTCGAGAAGCCGCTGCTGCACACCTGGTCGCTCGCCGTCGAGGAGCAGTTCTATCTGGTACTCCCCGTCGTGGTCTGGGCCGTGTTGCTGATAGCGCGCGGGCGACGGCTGGCGCTGCCGGTCACGCTGGCGCTGCTGGCTGCCGGCTCGTTCGCGCTCGGTCTGCTGCTGATGCGAGGCGGCGCGTCCGCGAGTGCGTTCTTCCTCAGCCCGCCGCGCGCCTGGGAATTCCTGCTCGGCGGCCTGGTCGCGATTTCCGGACTTCCCGCACCGCGGCCGGGTTTCGCCCAGCGCGGCGCCCGCGCGCTGTCGCTGCTGCTGATGGCGGTGCCGATTCTGGCGTTGCGCCCCGGACCGGGCTTTCCCGGCGTCGACGCGCTCGCGCCATGCCTTGGCGCGGCGCTGTTCCTGTGGAGCGGCGTCGGCGTTGCCAATGTGCCGCGTAGCCCGTTGTCACCGCTCGGCGTAGCGGCGTTCGTCGGCCGCATCTCATATTCGCTGTATCTGTGGCACTGGCCGCTGTTCGCCTTCGCGCGCTTCGCCAAGCCCGGCCTGGCGCTCGACGGCTGGGAGCGGGTGGCGTTGTTCGCCCTCACGGTCGCGGTCGCCACGCTGTCCTGGCGCTTCATCGAGCAACCGTTCCGCAATCGCCAGCTCGCCGCGACCCCGCGCGCGACCTTCGGTCTTGCGGCGCTCGCGAGCCTGCTGCTGCTGGCCGGCAGCGGCGTCGGCCTGCTACGCGCTAGCGCCGTGTCGGACGCCGACCGCGCGGCGCAGCGGCTGGACGCCTACAACGCCTACGACATGAAGCCGGTCTATCGCTACGGCACCTGCTTCACGACGCCGGACGGGCGCGTACCCGGGGATTGTCTCCGTCCGGTGAGCGGTAAGATCAATGTGCTGCTGTGGGGCGACAGCTTTGCGGCCCACTACTATCACGGCCTCGCCGCGAGCATCGATCCGCAGGCCGTCAACGTCATGCAGGCGAGCCAGCCGACCTGCATGCCGACCTTCAGCGCGGAGACGCAGGGGATCGCGGCCTGCCGCGCCCTGGCAAGCCAGATGCGCGACTATTTCGTGACGGCGCGGCCCGATCTCGTGGTGATGTCGGCGGACTGGCTCGAGAACGCCCGCCCGCCGCGCTTTGCCGGCATGGTGCGCGATCTCAGGCTGACGCTGGCGCGTCTCAGCGAGGCCGGCATTGCGGTGGTGCTGCTCGGTCCCTCCGTGCAATTCCGGGCGCGGCTGCCCTCGATGCTGGCGCGCGCCACCTTGCGCGGCATGTCGCCGGATCCCGTTGCGTTCGTCCGGTCCGATATCTTTGCGCTGGATCAGGCGATGCAGGCGGCGCTGTCGACGAGCGAAGGCCTGTCCTACATCTCGATCCTGTCGGCGGTCTGCGAGAACGGCCGCTGTCCGCTCACGGTCGGCGACGTCCCGCTGTCGTTCGATCATGCGCATCTCACGGCGGAGGGCTCCCAGCTCGTGATGGCGAGGATCGTGCCGCAACTGCTGCCGATGACGACCGAGCTCAGCTCACGTCAGCAGCCCGACGATCGCACCCATCAGGCAGGTGGTGAGGGTGCCGGAGACGATTGATTTGAGGCCGAGCGCGTTGATCTCGTCGCGTCGTGTCGGAGCCATCGTACCGAGTCCACCGATCATGATGCCGAGGCTGGCGAAGTTGGCGAAGCCGCACATCGCGTACAGCATGATCAGCCGCGCGCGCGGATCGAGCGCCGTCGCATCGAGCTTCGCCAGCTCGACATAGGCGATCAGCTCGTTGAGCACCGTCTTGGTGCCCATCAGGCTGCCGGCCGTGACGGCCTCCGACCACGGCAGGCCCATCAGCCAGCACACCGGCGCCATGACGAGGCCGAGCAGCCGCTGCAGCGAGATGTCGGCGCCGCCGATGGCGGGCAACAGCGACAGGATCGCGTTGGCGAGATGCACCAGCGCGACCAGCACCAGCAGCAGCGCGACGATGTTCATCAGCAGCTCGAGCCCGGCGCTGGTGCCCTTGACGATCGCGTCCATCGTCGAGGTGGCCTGCGTCTCCTCGCCGAGCGCGCCGCCGGTGAGTTGCTTCGACGTCTCCGGCACCATGATCAGGCTGATCAGGATCGACGCCGGCGCGCCGAGCACCGAGGCGATGACGAAATGCGCGGCGGCATCCGGGATCAGTGGCGCTAGCAGCGTGGCGTAGAGCACCAGCACGGTGCCGGCGATGCCGGCCATGCCGCCGGTCATGACGAGAAACAATTCGCTGCGTGTCATCTGCGCCAGATACGGCCGGATGAACAGCGGCGCTTCCACCATGCCGAGGAACACGTTGGCGGCGGTCGACAGGCCGACGGCGCCGCCGACGCCGAGGGTGCGCTCCAAGAGCCATGCCATGCCGCGCACCAAGGGCGGCAGCACCCGCCAGTAGAACAGCAGCGTGGTCAGCACGCTCATGACCAGCACGATCGGCAACGCCTGGAAGGCGAGCACGAAATCGGCGCCGGGCGCCTTGAGGTCGAAGGGCAGGGCGCCGCCGCCGACATAGCCGAAGACGAAGGAGGTGCCGGCCCGCGAGGCCGACGAGATGGCGCCGACGACCTCGTTGATGGCGCCGAAGGCGCGGGCAACCGCGGGGACCTTGAGCAGGACGAGCGCGGTCAGGATCGTGACCACGAGGCCAAGCGCGGCCTGCTTCAGCGACACCGCGCGCCGGTTCTCGCCGAGCGCCCATGCGATCGCGAGCAGCGCGACGATCCCGAACCCCGATTGCAGCTGCAGCATCAGATCCCCCGAACCCCGTTTCATTATGAGCGCAGGGAACAGCCGCGCGCAATGCCGTGCGGCCATGCGGGGCCCGCGATTGACAAGGAGTGGGGGCTGCGTCACGCAGGCGCCATCATGTCGTCCACCGTCCCGATCGGCGCGCGCGATCTCTTGAAGCAAAGCGCGTTCCTGTTCTTCCTGTCGTCCCGCAGCCTGTCGCGCTTTGCGAGCCAGATCGCCGCAGTGGCGATCGGCTGGCAGATCTACGATCTCACCGGGCGTGCCTTCGATCTCGGCATGGTCGGGCTGATCCAGTTCCTGCCGACGGCGCTGCTGGTGTTCGTCGCCGGCAGCGCCGCCGACCGATTCCAGCGCAAGCGCGTCGTGCAGCTCTGTCAGCTCGTCGAGGCGCTGACGGCGCTCTATCTGTGCTGGGGCGCCTACGCCGGTCAGCTCGGCGAATTCGAACTGTTTGCTGCGATCTTCGTGCTCGGCATTGCCGGGGCGTTCGAGAGCCCCGCGACCGCGGCGCTGCTGCCGCTGATCGCCCCGGCAGGCACGCTGCAGCGGGCGAGCGCGCTGTCGAGCGGGGCCGCGCAACTCGCGACCATCGCCGGTCCCGCCATCGGCGGCTTCGCCTATGCGGTCGCGCCGGGTCTACCCTATGGCATCATGATGCTGTTCTGGATTGCCGGCATGGGGCTGACCGGCCTGATGCAGGTACCGGAGGACGTGCCGGTCGAGCGGATCGACGGCAGCAAGGCCGACCTGTTCGCTGGCGTCCGCTTCATCCGCGCCCATCCTGCGATTCTCGGCACCATCTCGCTCGATCTGTTCGCGGTGCTGCTCGGCGGCGTCACGGCCTTGCTGCCGATCTATGCGCGCGACGTCCTTCAGGCCGGGCCGTTCGGGCTCGGCGTGCTGCGCGCAGCGCCCGCGGTCGGCGCGCTGGCGATGACGGCGGTGCTGGCGCGCTACACCATCCGGCGGCGCGTCGGCCTGCGCATGTTCCAGGCGGTGATCGTGTTCGGCGCGGCGACGGTCGTGTTCGCCGTCTCGCATGTGATGTGGATCTCGGTCGCTGCGCTCGCCATTCTCGGTGCCGCCGACACCATCAGCGTCGTGATCCGCTTCTCGTTGGTGCAGCTCGCGACGCCCAACGAGATGCGCGGCCGCGTCGGCGCGGTGAACTTCCTGTTCATCAACGCCTCCAACCAGCTCGGCCAGTTCGAGAGCGGCATCACCGCCGCGCTGCTCGGCGCCATGCCCGCCGCCATCCTCGGCGGCGTCGGCACCATCGCGGTCGCGCTTCTGTGGATGAAGCTGTTTCCGACGCTGCGGAAGGTGGAGCGGTTGGAGTAGGAGTCGTGGAGGCACCCTGCCGTAGGGTGGGCAAAGCGGCCGCCCGAAGGGCGGCAGCGTGCCCACCATTGAGCGGCATCATGAGCGGCCAGACGGTGGCTAGCCCCGTCCCACGAACGGCATCTTGGTCGCCATCACGGTGATGAACAGGACGTTGGCGTCGAGCGGCAGCGAGGCCATGTAGGCGACGGCGTCGCCGACGGCCTTCACGTCCATGCGCGGCTCCGGCATCATGCGGCCGTCGGGCTGCAGTACGCCGCCGACCATGCGCTCGGTCATCGGCGTCTCGGCGTTGCCGATGTCGATCTGGCCGACCGCGATGTCATAGGCGCGGCCGTCGAGATTCGACGCTTTCGTCAGACCCGTGATCGCGTGCTTGGTCGAGGTGTAGGGCGAGGAAAACGGTCGCGGTGCATGCGCCGAGATCGAGCCGTTGTTGATGATGCGGCCGCCGCGCGGCGACTGATCCTTCATGATGCGGAAGGCGTGCTGCGTGCACAGGAACGGCGCGGTGAGGTTGGTCGCCACCACCGACTGCCACTGCTGCAAAGTGAGGTCCTCGAACGGCACCGGCGGCGCACCCATGCCGGCGTTGTTGAACAGCACGTCGAGTCGGCCGTAGGTCGACTTCACGGTGTCGAACAGCGCCGCGATCGAGGCGGGATCGGTCATGTCGGCGGGGACGGGCAGGCTCATGCCCGGCTCGCCGAGCTTCGCGGTCTCCTCCAGCATCTCCTTGCGGCGGCCGACCAGCACCACGGTGAAGCCGCCCTTCATCAGCGCCAGCGATGCGGCGCGGCCGACCCCCGTGCCTGCGCCCGTCACCAGGGCGATCTTCTTTGCCGCTTCAGCCATGTTTCCTCACCTTCAGTTCACGTGTCTTGCAGTGTTCTGCAGTTTCAGTGTTTCGACTCGCTCTGAGTCTTGTAGGGCGGCCTTGGAATGTTGTTGTGCGCCGCGCGCAGGGCCGCCGACCAGCGCGAGCGGAGATCGTGGAAATAGGGCTCGCCGGCCTCGATGCGGTGGTTGAGGTCGGCCTCGCAGGCCTCCGCGCGCACCACCAGCACGTCGATCGGAAGGCCGACGCCGAGATTGGAGCGCATCGTCGAGTCCATCGAGATCAGGCCCGTCTTCAGCGCCTCGTAGAGCTCGACGTCGTAATGCATGGCGCGGTCCAGCACCGGCTTGCCGTATTTGTGCTCGCCGATCTGCAGATAGGGCGTGTCGGTGGTGCATTCGATGAAGTTGCCGGCGGTGTAGACCATGAACAGCCGCATCCGCGAGCCCTTGATCTGGCCGCCGAACAGGAAGGAGACGTCGAACGAGATGTCTTCGGCCTTCAGCGCCGGGCCTTCGGTGGCGTGCACCATGCGGATCGCCTTGCCGATGCGCTGTGCGGCCTGAAACATGGTCGGCGCGTTCATCAGGGTCTCGACCTCGCCGGTCTCGGGGTCCTCCATCCCTTCGGTCAAGGTCGAGAGCACGGACTGGCTGACGGCGAGATTGCCGGCGCTGGCGACCGCCACGATGCGCTCGCCCGGATTGGAGAAGATGTGCAGCTTGCGGAAGGTCGAGACGTTGTCGAGACCGGCGTTGGTTCGGGTGTCCGCGATCATGACGAGGCCGTCACGCACCAGAATTCCGCAGCAATAGGTCATCTCAGTCCCCTCGAGCCATTGCGCGAATTACTAGCGAAAATCGCCCCTTCGTCCAACCCCGCACTTCCGTAGCCCGGATGAGCGGAGCGACATCCGGGATCTCACGCGCTGTCTCGGTGAACCCGCATGTCGCTTCCGCCTTCGCCCTTGCGGGCTTCGGCGGACAAGCCGCTCATGCGGGCCACGGGAAGACCGGCGGTTCCGGAATTCAGGACTGCCGCTGCGACTGCGATTGCGACGGGCCGCCGCGGCCGACCTGCTCGACCTTCACCTTCACGGTGAGCGTCTCGGTCCCGCCTCCATAGCGGGTGCCGCGCACCGGGGCGGCGCCGAGATAATCGAGCCCGATGGCGACCCGGACATGGGCGTCGGTGGTGCAGATGCAGTTGGCGGCGTCGAAACCGACCCAGCCGAGATTCGGCACATAGGCTTCCGCCCAGGCATGGCCGGCTTCTTGGTGCACTGCACCATCAGAGCGCAGGAAGTGGCCGGACACAAAACGCGCGGGGATGCCGGCGGCGCGCGCGCAGGCGATGAAGATGTGCGCATAGTCCTGGCAGACGCCGCGCTTCAGCACGAAGGCTTCCGCCGCCGAGGTGCCGCTGTGGGTCGGATCCTCGTCGAAGGTCATGTGCTCGTAGACCTGCACCATCAGGGTGTGCAGAAGACCGAGCGCGTCGCTGTCCGATTCCGCGCGCAGATCGCGCACGACGGCGGCCATGGCGGCATTGGCAGCCGTGAGGGGTGTCTGCCGGAGGAAGAAGCTGGGCGGGAAGCGCTCGTCCGCTCCCTTCAACACGCCGCCGGTGTCGTGCGTCTCGACCAGGCCTTCGGCCGTGATCGTGAGGTCCTCGAGTGCGCCATGGGTGATCACATGGGTGACGTTGCCGAATGCGTCTTCATGCATGTCGAGGCGGGCATCGGTCGACACGTCGATCTGCCACTCCGCCACATATTGGCCGTCATTGCTGCCGGGCGTCATGCGGATGATCTGGATGGCGCCGGTCGCCGCTGGCTCGTACCGGTAGGTGGTGGAATGGGAGATACGCAGGCGCATGGCGGTCGACCAGTCTTCGTCAGATGTGCTGTCCGCGGTAGCTCGTTTCACCTCCCCCTGAAAGGGGGAAGGAGGACCCCTCGGGCGAAGGGGAGGGCGCCCGGCGCCGGACGTGGTCTCGCAGACACAGTCCGACGGCCGCCCATCGCTGTTTCCGCTGCGCTCCGGGCGCTCAGATCAGATACTGCTTGGTGATGATCTCTCCAAGTCGCGAATTGTCGGCGATGAACTCCTGGATGAACTCGTGCACGCCGCGCTGGAAGATGTCGTCCATGTTGGAGTGGTCGAGCCGGTTGCGGACGCCGCGGGCATGACGCTGCGCCGCCCCCTGGCGGCCATAGGCGACGCCAATCTGGTCGAGATTGCGGACGAGGTTGCCGTAGCAGCTCGCCAGCGAGCGCGGCAGCGTGTCGTTGAGGATCAGGAGGTCCGCGATCAGCCAGGGCTTCAGCGTCTCGCGATAGACCCAGTGATAGGCCGTGAGCGCCGACACCGAACGCAGGATCGAGGTCCATTGATAATAGTCCAGCGGGCCGCCGACATGCTCGTCCTCGGGCAGCAGCACGTGATATTTGACGTCGAGAATACGCGCGGTGTTGTCGGCGCGCTCCAGATGCAGGCCGAGCCGCGAGAACCAGTAGGCGTCGTTGCGCAGCATCGTCCGGTAGGCCGAGCCGTCGAAGCGCAGCGAGGTCTCCTGCACGAAGCGCAGAAAGCGCGCGAGATCCTCGCGGGTCTTGGTGCCCTTGCTCCAGACTTCCTGCAGCTCGATCCAGGAACCGTTGAGCGTGTCCCACATCTCCGAGGTGAGCGCCGTGCGCACCGAGCGGGCATTGAGACGGGCGGCCTCGATGCAGTTCTTGATCGAGGACGGGTTCGACGGATTGAACGAGAGATATTCGACGACGTTCTGCTCGTTGGCCTCGGAGTAGTGCTCGTAGAAGCTGACATTGACGCCGGCGGTCATCAGCGCCGACTCCCACTCGTTGGTCTTGCCGATATAGGCCGCGGGAAGGGCGGTGACGCGCAAGGTGGCGTCGATGGTGCGGGCGAGATACTCGGCGCGCTCGACGTAGCGGGCCAGCCAGTACAGGTTTTCGGCGGTGCGCGACAGCATGGGCAATCTACAAGCTGCGGAGTGATCCCGCCTCGGTGGCGGGAAAGGCAAGTATGGATCGAAAGTTTGTGAGGCGAGGCTTACTCATCCAGCACCCATGTATCCTTGGTGCCGCCGCCCTGGCTGGAATTGACCACCAGCGAGCCCTCCTTCAGTGCCACGCGGGTGAGGCCGCCCGGCACGATGGTGGTGCGGTCGCGTCCGGTGAGCACGAACGGGCGCAGGTCGACATGGCGCGGCGCCAGCCCTGACGTGACGCAGGTCGGGCAGGTCGACAGCGCCAAGGTCGGCTGGGCAATGAAGCCCTCCGGCTCGCGCTTGAGCTTGTCGCGGAACGCCTCGATGGTCGCCTTGGTGGCGGCCGGGCCGATCAGCATGCCGTAGCCACCCGAGCCGTGCACCTCCTTGACCACGAGCTCGCCGAGATGGTCGAGCACGTAGGACAGATCCTGCGGCTCGCGGCAGCGCCAGGTCTGCACGTTCTTCAGGATCGGCTCCTCGCCCAGATAGAACTTCACGACGTCCGGCATGTAGGAGTAGATCGCCTTGTCGTCGGCGATGCCGGTGCCGACCGCGTTGGCGAGCGTGACGTTGCCGGCGACGTAGGCCGACATCAGGCCGGGCACGCCGAGCGCCGAGTCGGGGCGGAAGGTGAGGGGGTCGAGGAAGTCGTCGTCGACGCGGCGGTAGATCACGTCGACCCGCTTCAGCCCCTCGGTGGTGCGCATGAACACCTCATCGTTCTTGACGATGAGGTCACGGCCCTCGACCAGCTCGATGCCGAGCTTGTCGGCGAGAAAGGAGTGCTCGTAGTAGGCGGAGTTGTAGATGCCGGGCGTCATCAGCGCCACCGTCGGCTCGGCCGAGGCGCTGAGCGGCGCGACCGAGCGCAGCGCCGACAGCAACTCGTCCGGATAGCGCTCGACCGGCGCGACGCGGTGGCGCGCGAACAGGTCCGGAAACAGCCGCATCATGATCTCGCGGTTTTCCAGCATGTAGGACACGCCGGACGGCGTGCGCGCGTTGTCCTCGAGCACGATGAAGTCGTTGGCGTCGACGCGGACGATGTCGATGCCGGCAATGTGGACGTAGACGTCGTGCGGCACGTCCTGCCCGTTCATCTCCGGGCGGAACACGGGATTCTGAAAGATCAGGTCATCCGGCACGACGTTGGCGCGCAGGATGTCCCGGCCGTGATAGATGTCGCGCAGGAACATGTTCAGCGCCTTGACGCGCTGCTTCAGCCCCTTTTCCAGCAGCGCCCATTCCTTGCCCGACAGGATGCGCGGAATGACGTCGAACGGGATCAGCCGCTCCTGCGCCTCCGCCTCGCCATAGACCGCGAAGGTGATGCCGATTCGCCGGAACAGCAGCTCCGCCTCGTGGCGGCGATACTCCAGCGCCTCCGGCGGCGTTTCCTTCAGCCACCGCGACAGCTCCTGATAAGCCTGACGGACCTCGCCGCCCGGCTCGTTCATTTCGTCGAACGCAACTGCCATAGATGCCCGTGTGTCCCAGCCTCGCCATACACTGCATGACTCTGCATGACGGTAGCAAGGGCCGGGCCAGCGCGATATGCATTCTCCTGCGGCATTTCGTGGGGGTTGCTGAAGCCATGCCCGAAAAACCGGCTGCGTCGTGCTCAAATCCGCGGCATAGACTGCGACGTTCCGGATGACATTGGCGCCGTGGCGGGCCAAAAGAGACGGCAGATGCGAGGAGAGACCATGAGCGAGATCGTCACCGCGGGGTTGCTGGTCATCGGCGACGAGATCCTGTCCGGCCGGACCAAGGACAAGAACATCGGCTTCATCGCCGAATACCTCACCAATCTCGGCATCGACCTCAAGGAAGTCCGGGTGGTCTCGGACGACGAGCCGGACATCATCGCGGCGCTCGACGCGCTGCGGCATCGCTACACCTATGTGTTCACCACCGGCGGCATCGGTCCGACCCATGACGATATCACCGCGGATGCGATCGCGAAGGCGTTCGGCGTCGGCATCGACCACCATCCCGAGGTGGTGGCGCGCTTCCGAGAGCGCTGGAGCGAGCAGGAGCTCAACGAGGCGCGGCTGCGCATGGCGCGCATCCCCGACGGCGCCGAGCTGATCCAGAGCGCGACCATCCTGGCGCCGGGCTTCAAGCTCGGCAACGTCATCGTCATGGCCGGCGTGCCCTCGATCATGCAGGCGATGATGGACATCGTGGCGCCGAAGCTGAAATCGGGCGTGCGGATGCTGTCCGAGACGGTGCGCGCCAATGCGCGCGAGGGCGACATCGGCGGTCCCTTGCGCGAGATCGCCAAGGTGCACCCGGACACCATCATTGGCAGCTATCCGTTCATCGACGAGGACCAGAAGCCGAATACGCATCTGGTGGTGCGCTCGCGCGACCAGGACAAGCTGTCGGCCGCGATGGCAGCGGTGAAGGAGATGCTCGCCGGGCTTAACGTGACGCGCTAAAGCAGGGACAGCTTTCGAGAACCCACGGACGAGATGAGATGCCAGACAAGACTTTGAGTGCAGAGGAGCGCGCGGGCCGGGCCTTCCCGGTGTCCTGGGACCAGTTTCATCGCGATTGCCGGGCGCTGACCTGGCGGCTGAACGAGATCGGGCCGTTTCATGCCGTGGTGGCCATCACCCGCGGCGGACTGGTGCCGGCGGCGATCGTGGCGCGCGAGCTAGGCGTGCGGGTCATCGATACGATCTGCATCGCGAGCTATGACCACACCAAGCAGGGCGAGCTTCAGGTCCTCAAGGGGATTTCAAACGACACCGCGCAACTCGGTGGCGGCACCGGCAAAGGGCTCCTGATCGTCGATGACCTCGTCGACACCGGCAAGACCGGACGCATGGTCCGCGAGATTCTCCCCGACGCGCATTTCGCCACCGTCTACGCCAAGCCGAAGGGCCGGCCGCTGGTCGACACCTTCATCACCGAGGTGTCGCAGGACACCTGGATCTTCTTCCCCTGGGACACCGCGCTGTCCTTCGCGCCGCCGCTGCGCGACGGGGCGGCGTGAGGAGGGCGCGAATGGCGGATAGGGAGTAGCGAATAGGGAATTCGGGTGGGCGAGGCGTTCGCTATTCGCTACTCCCCATTCGCTATTCGCCAGCCGAAGGCTCGCCATGCCGCTGCAGAACCGCGTCACGCCGATGGGCGATATCGTCGCCGCGCCGCATCGCGGCCTCTTCACCGGAAATCGCGGCATCATCCACGACCCCGCGACGAAGACGCTGCTGAACCGGCGCTGGTCGAGTCCCGCCTGGCTGGTCTGCCTGTGCGAGTTTCGCGGCAAGCGCCGCAAGGTCATGGCAACGCAAAGCTGGACCGAGCTGTTCTTCCTTGACGAGGCGACCGCGCTCGCCGCCGGTCATCGCCCCTGCTTCTACTGCCGCCGCGACGACGCCAAGAGGTTTCGCGCGGCGTGGGAGGAGGGCAACGGCGTCAGATCTCTGCGCGTCTCCGAGATCGATCGGGTGCTCCATCGCGAGCGTCTCGATCGCGGTCGCAAGCGCCTGCATCCGCTGCCGATGCCGCTCGCCGCCTTGCCCGACGGCGCCATGGTGCAGGCGGGCGAGGAGAGCTTTCTGATCCGAAAAGGCTGGGCGCTGCCCTGGTTGGCGGCGGGGTATGACGCTCCACGCGCAGGGATTACCGACGCGTTGCTGCTGACCCCGCCCTCGACGCTGCGCGCGATCAAGGCGGGCTACGCGCCGGTGCTGCATCCGAGCGCGATGACCTGACCGTCGGGTGATCGGGCCGCCGTACGGATGTGCTGCGCGGAGCTCCGCGCGTCACCACGTGTAGCGCACGATGCCCTTGCCGGCGTAGCTGCGGGTCACATCCGAGAACTCACCCTCGAAGCTCGCGCCGGCCGACCAGCCGTTCCGCCACTTCATCTCGGCAGAGACCGTCGTCAGCGCCGAATTCTGCGCCTGCCGCGCGCCGTTGACGACGAAGGATGCGCCCGGAAGGGCCTGGAACGTGGCCCCGGCCGACCGGCTGGGGTTGAAGTCATAGGCCCAAGCGAAGCGGCTGCGCAGCGTGAATACGCCGTCGGACACCGCATAGGATTTGTCGGTGCGCAGGCCCAGCTCCGACCGCGTATCGGTGACGTTCTGTGATCCGAAGCGGAGCGCGAAGGTATTGGCGCCGGCGACCGCATTCTCCGCATAGCCCGGCAGGCTGAACGTCGTGAACTGCGCCGCGGCGTAAGGCGTGATCCCGAACCCCATCCAGGGCGACACGAAGCGATAGCCGCCTTCCAGCCGGCCGGCAAAGGTGTTGGCGTCGAAATTGGCGCGCAGCTGGTCGACGCCGGCCACGGTCACAGTGCGGTTGGTGGTGATGTTCTGCCAGCCATACGCCAGTGCCCCCGAGATATAGCCTGCGCCGATATTGTGCCTGACGAAGGCGCCGGCCTGGAACAGGTCGGACCGGCCGCTGCCGCCATTGGCGACGCTGAACGTGGTGCCGCCGCCGGCCATCGAGAAACCGGCGATGGTGAACGGCGAGAAGCGATAGTCGGCGCCGACGGCCGTGCCGTAGAGGTTGCTGGTCGTGTTGTTCGAGCCCAGCGCGGTGCTGCCGTCGGTGGTCTGCGAGCCGCCAAAGCCGGCCGCCCATACGCTCCAGCCCGGTCTGGCCACGGGCGCGGCCGGCGCCTTGGTGTAGATCGCGGCCAGGGCGTCGTTCGGATTGCGCTTGCTGGCATAAGCGAGCGTCTCCTCCGCATAGCCGATTGCTCCGCCGGGCGCAGATCCCGAGTCGCCGCGACCGGCAACGAACGGGTCGGTCATGACGCCCATGAACTGCGTCATCGCGTTGAACGTCGTCTGCTGCGAGCCGGTCGAGGTCTCGCCGGAGATCTGCGTCAGTCCCGTTGGTGTCAAACCGGTGAAGACTACGGGGATGCTGCCATTCGTGTTGAAGTAGTTGGTGAGCGCGTTGCTGACGTTCTGCTGATTGATGTTCCCCGCCGGCGTGCCCATCGAGAGGTTGAGGAAAACATCGTTGCCATCATAGCTCAGCGTCGAGGTGAACCCGGCTGGGAGGTTGGTGTTGGTAATGCCGCCGAACGTGCCGCTGATGCCGCCGGTCGCGGTCAGAATGGTGTATTGTTTGGAGATGTAGCTGCCGTTCGCGAAGGTCGCGGTGACGGCGGCGCCACCGAGCGTCGCAGTGCCCGTCACGGCCGCGAACGACGCCGTGCTCGGATTCACCTGCACCAGATATTGCGCACCCGACTGGAACGCGAGGTTGCCGGTGATCGCCATGGAGGAGGCCGGGGTGCCATTGCCGGGCGAGAACGTGCCCGAGATCGTCGCGTTGGCGCCGGTGACGGTGCCATCTCCGCTCAGCGTGCCGAACGTCTTGTTGAAGCCGTTGAGATCCAGCGTGGCGCCGGACAGCACGCTGAACACCGTGCTGGCGCCGAACGCGCCGGCCGAGCCCGCGCGCAGCGTACCGGCGTCGACATTGGTCGCGCCGGTGTAGGTGTTGGTGCCCGAGAGCAGCAGGATGCCGCCGCCCGCCTTCACCAGGGTGCCGGCGGAGGCGCCGTCGCCGACGATGCCTTGCAACGTGGTCGTGGTCGCGCTGGCAATGTCGAGCGTCGACAGCCCGGCAATCTTGAAGTCGCGGCCGTTGGCGAACGTCGTCGTGCCGGTGACCGCCAATGTGCCGCCGTTGGAAATGATCACGTCGTTGGCGACGTTGCCGAGATTGGCGGTGGCGCCGACCGAGAGCGTGCCGGCGCTGATGTTGACGTTGCCGGTGAACGTATTGGTCGCCGACAGCACCAGCGTCCCTGCACCGGTCTTGTTGAGTGCCGTGTTGACGCCTCCGGTCGTCAGGCCGGTGCCGCCGATCGAGTCGCCATAGGTCACGGTCCCGCCGGACACGCTGATATTGGCCATCACGCCGCTCAGGAAGATGCCGGCGCCCTGCGCTGCGCCGGCCGCCGCTGAAAATCCGTTGATCGCGCTTGGCCCGATCCCGATGCCGGGGGTGCCGGCGGTGCCACCGGTGACGGTGTTGCCGGAAATCGGCGAGTCGAGAATCGTCAGCGTGCCGCCGGTGGCGACATAGATGGCACCACCATTGGCTGCGCCGCCATTGCCGCCGGCGCCGCCGTCGGAGCCGGGCCCAGGCCCGCCCGAGCCGCTGGCATTCGTAGCGCCGTCGCCGCCGGTGCCGCCGTTGCCGCCATTGGCGTTGCCGGTGCCGCCGCCATTGTTGTTGGTGTAGGTGTTGCTGTTGGTGGTGCCGGAGCCGCCGCCACCACCACCGCCGTCACCGAGCGCGGCGCCCGCGGTGCCGGTCGTGCCTTGCGTGCCGGTATGTCCGCCGGTGCCGCCCGCACCGCCGCCGCCGCTGGCGCCGCCGTTGTTCGCGGCACCGCCCGTGCCGCCATTGCCGCCGTTCACCGGGTCGGCTGCCGCGTTCTGTGCGCTGCCGCCGTTGCCGCCACTGCCGCCGGTGGCGCTGTTGCTGGTGAAGGTCACCGCGGCGATCGTGACGTTGGCGCCGCTGCCGACCAGCAGGCCGCCGCCGGCACCAAGACCACCGCCGCCGCCGCCGCCGGAGCCATAGGCCAAGCCGCCGCTGTAATAGCCGTTCTGTCCGTTCTGACCATTGCCGCCGATCGCTGCCATGTTGGCGATCGACAGGCTGGAGATGTTGACGGTCGGCGCGTTGGCACCGCTGACGACGATGCCTTGAAACGAGGAGGCGCCGTTGATGGTCTGGCCGTTACCGGTGATGTTCACCGTGACGTTGCTGTTGGCGGCCTGCAGTTGCGCAAGCGAGCTCGACAGCGTGAAGCCGCTGGTGATGTTGATGGTGACGGTCGAGTTGGCGCCAGCGGCGGCGACCGCTGCCACCGCCGCATTCCAGTCGGTCTGGTTGGCGACGTCGATCGCCAGGGCCTGGGTGCTCAGGAAAGTGCTTGCGCACAGGATCGATAGGGCCAGCCATCGCCGAGACTTTGATTTCGGCGCAGCAGTAATCGTTCTCGCAATGCAAGTCATCCCCATCCCCAGCAATGAAGGCAAACGTCAGATTTGAAACTGATGCAGGCGGCGGAAGCTCACCGCGTTAACAGGTAGTAACGAGATGAAATTCTCGTACACACATTGTCAAGAACGCGAAAGACACAGTGCTCTGCCAACGATGTTGCTGGGTATTTCGCTACCACGGTTGCCGAAGTTGATCACGACGAGATGTCGTCCCGTCGGCCGAGAGCAGCCCCAAACTAACAGTAAGGTGCACATGAGCGCTGCGCGCAGCGGGCGCAACGCTGCTGCTGATTCATCCGGAGTCTTACCGGCCGGTGCGCTCGCGCGAGCGCTCGTCAGCGTGCGAGAGGAGCCGACCGGGAGACAGACGGTGACCTGTGATGCTCCGGAGGCACCGCGTGAGTGGCGATGGGCGCCAGCATCGGTCGGCGTGCGCCGTCAATCGTGGCCGCTCAAGCGAACCGCTGCCGTGCCAGCTTTGCGCCGGTGCCGAGCGCCATCAGCTTGGCCTCGGCGATCTCGCGCCGCATCGGCGCCATGCCGCAATTGGTCGTGGCGATGATGTTCTCCTTCGGCACCACCTTCATGACGTCCTCGATGGTCTTGCAGACATCCTCGGCGGTCTCGATCGCGTCGCTGGCGACGTCGATGACGCCGGCCTGCACGATCTTGTTCTTGAGCAGGCCGAGCAGCTCGATCGGCACCTTCGAATTGCGGCATTCGACCGCGACCTGCTGGATGGTGCTGGCGTCGATGACCGGGAACGTCTCCTCATACTGCCGCCACTCGCCGCCGAGCGTCTCCTTCCAGTCGGTGTTGGCCTTGATGCCGTAGCCGTAGCAGATGTGCACGGCCGTCGGGCAGGTCAGCCCCTCGGCGGCGCGCTCCAGCGCCTTGATGCCCCAATCGCGCACCTCGTCCATGTAGACGTTGAAGGCGGGCTCGTCGAACTGGATCATGTCGATGCCGTCGTCGTGCAGCGCCTTGGCCTCCTGGTTCAGCAGCTCCGCGAAGGCGAACGCCATCTTGACGCGGTCGCCATAGTAGTTGTCGGCGATGGTGTCGATGATCGTCATCGGCCCCGGCAGGGTGAACTTCACGGCGCGCGTGGTGTGCGTGCGCGCGATCCGCGCCTCGTCACCATGGACGCGGCCCTTCAGCGACAACGGCGCCACGACCTGCGGCACCATCGCCTTGTAGCGATCCTTGCGGATGCCCATCTCGACCTTGTGCGCGAAGTCGATGCCCTCGACCCGCTCGAGGAAGCCGTGCACGAAATGCTGGCGCGACTGCTCGCCCTCGGTGAGGATGTCGATGCCGGAATCCTCCTGCAGCTTCAGCGCGAGAATGGTCGCGTCGCGCTTGGCGCGCGCAAGCTCATCGCCCTTCGACTTCCACGGGGCCCACAGCACGTTCGGCTCGGCCAGCCATTCCGGCTTCGGCAGCGAGCCTGCGATGGTCGATGGAAACAGCATGGTCGAACTCTCCGTCGGCGTATGGGGCGGTCAGGCTTGAGCGCCTGTCTGCCATGGCTTACCCTTCAGGTACAGAAGAACGAAGCCGCCTCGCGTGTTCCGCGGCGCGGCATAATGGTCCGGGGAAGGAATCGGGGAAAGCATGATCGATCTCCATTACGCGCCGACGCCGAACGGCTGGAAGATCTCGATCATGCTCGAGGAACTTGGGCTGCCCTATACCGTCATTCCCGTCGACATCCGCGCCGGCGACCAGTTCAAGCCGGAGTTCCTGGCGATCAGCCCGAACAACCGGATTCCGGCGATCGTCGATCATGCGCCGGCCGATGGCGGCGCGCCGTTCCCGGTGTTCGAGACCGGTGCCATCCTGATCTATCTCGCCGACAAGACCGGCCGTTTCCTGCCGCAGGAGACGCGGGCGCGCTCGCGCGTGATCCAATGGGTGATGTGGCAGATGGCGGGGCTCGGGCCAATGATGGGGCAGCACGGCCATTTCGCTCTGTATGCCGCCGAGAAGATTCCCTATGCGATCCAGCGCTACCGCGACGAGGTCGCACGGTTGTTCCACGTGCTCGAGGTGCAGCTCGGTAAGACCGGCGCCTATGTCGCCGGCGACGACTACACGATCGCCGACGTCGCCTGCTTTCCCTGGATGATGACGCACAAGGCCCAGGGCTTCACGCTCGACGACTACCCCCACACCAAGCGCTGGTACGCGACGTTGCGCGCGCGGCCGCAGCTGCAGGCCGGGCTTGCGATCGGCAAGTTCGTCAAGGAGCCGTTCAACGAGCAGTCGCGTCATGTGATGTTCGGCGCGCGCGCGAAGGAGATGATGGGGAGATCGTGAGCGAGCTCCGCGGCATCGCGAGGAGCATGGGGATAAGCGGGGATAAGCCATCCAGACCGTATGTTGCAGCCCCTGGATTGCTTCGTCGCTACGCTTCTCGCAATGACGGAGAGAGTGATGTGCGCCAACTGCCTCCGCCGTCATTGCGAGCGCAGCGAAGCAATCCAGGGGCGACACTAATGGTCTCAATGACTCCGTGGCGCTCTCGATGACGAACGCATCAAGACCTTGAGGAAACACACATGATCGAATTCTTCTTCGACTGCTCCAGCCCCTGGACCTATCTCGCCTTCCACAATATCCAGCCGCTCGCGCGCGAGTTCGGCGTCGACATCGTCTGGCGGCCCATTCTCGTCGGCGGCATCTTCAACACCGTCAATCCCAGCGTCTATGCGCAACGCGAGAAGCCGGTGCCGGCCAAGGCGGCCTACATGCTGAAGGACCTCGGCGACTGGGCGCGCTCGGCCGGGCTCAAGATCAAGATGCCGCCGACGGTGTTTCCGGTGAACAGCGTCAAGGCGATGCGCGGCTGCATCTGGCTTGGGCAGGACATGGTGCCGTTCGCGCGGACCGTGTTCGAGATCTACTGGGGGGAGGACCAGGACATCTCGCAGGATGCCGTGCTGACGGAGGTGTGCCGGCGTGTCGGCATCGACCCGAAGGCGTTCTTCGATGGGATCGCCCAGCAGGGCGTCAAGGACCAGCTGCGTATCAACACCGAGGAGGTCGTCAAGCGCGGCGGCTTCGGCTCGCCGACGATCTTCGTCAATGTAACCGACATGTATTTCGGCAACGATCGGCTGCCGCTGATCCGCGAGGCGCTGGCGAGGGCGAAGGGGCGCGCCAGCTGATGCCGCGGGCGATCGTCTGCCGCGAGCTCGGCCCGCCGGAGAAGCTGAGGCTGGAAAGCCTGCCGTCTCGTGTGTTGGCTGACGGCGAGGTGCGGGTGAGGATCCGCGCGGCCGGCATCAATTTCCCGGACATCCTCATGGCGGCGGGTGAGTATCAGCTCAAGCCGGAGCTGCCGTTCACGCCCGGCGTGGAGGCGGCCGGCGACGTCATCGCCACCGGCGCGGCCGTGACCGGCCATGCCGTCGGCGACAAGGTCATCGTTCGGATGCGCTTCGGCGCTTACGCCGAGGAGGCGTTGGTGGCAGGGAGCCAGCTCACGCCGCTGCCGTCGACCTTCGACTACGCGGAAGGCGCGACCTATCTCGTCGGCCATGGCACCGCCCATCACGCGCTGGTCGATCGCGGCCAGCTCAAGCCCGGCGAGACTCTGCTGGTGCACGGCGCCGGTGGCGGCGTCGGCCTCGCCGCCGTCGAGATCGGCAAGCTCTTGGGCGCGACGGTCATTGCAGCAGCGTCCTCGGAGGAGAAACTCGCGGTGGCACGCGCGCGTGGCGCCGATCATCTCGTGCTGTATGCGCGCGAGCCGTTCCGCGACGCCGTCAAGCGCATCACGGATGGGCGGGGCGTCGACGTCGTGTTCGACCCGGTGGGCGGCGAGGTGTTCGAGCACAGCGTCCGCTGCATCGCCTGGGGCGCGCGGCTGCTGGTGATCGGCTTCACCGGCGGCATCGGGCTCGCACGCACCAATTTGATCCTGATGAAGGGCGCCAGCGTGCTCGGCGTGCGCGCCGGCGAGGCCGTGCGCAGGGACCCTGAACTCGGAGAGCGACGCATGGCGGCGCTGCTGGCCTTCGCCGAGCAGGGCAGACTGCGGCCGAACGTGTCGCACCGCGTGCCCTTCGACAACTACGCATCGGCGATGCGGCTTTTGATCGAGCGCAGGGCGACCGGACGCGTCGCGCTGGTGATGGATTAGTTTGCAGGCGCCTGCCCAAAAATGTGGCGGACGGGTCTATGTATTTTTTTACCACTGGATTCATAGAATGATCGGACAGGTTGAGGCCGATCATGTTGAAGACGTCGAAGATACTTCACCGCATTGCCCTGTCTGCATTGCTGCCCATCCTCACATTGGCTGCGTTGGCGGCCTACGAGATCTCCACGAAATGGGCGGTGCGCGTCGAGATGACGCGCATGCAGCCGGTGGCGGAAGCCGTCGGCAAGCTCAGCCGTTTCGTTCATGAGCTGCAGCGTGAGCGCGGCATGTCGTCGGCGTTTCTCAGCAGCAAGGGCACGCAGATGCGCGCCGAGCTGGATCAGCAGCGCAGGCTGACCGATGGCGAGCGCGCGCATGCAGTCGCCGCGCTGGACGGGCTGCGCCGGAGCGGCGCGCTGGCCGAGGCGGCGCAGGCGAGCGAGCAGGCGTTGGCGCAGCTCGATCGCCATCGCGGCGACATCGACGCGCAAGCCATAACGCCGGCGGCGGCCGTCAGCGCTCTCACCGAGATTGTCGCCCGGCTGACCAGTCTGATCAGCAGCATGTCGACGCTGAGCGATGATGACGACATCTCCAAGGCGATCATCGCCTATGGCAACCTGACGGAAGGCAAGGAGCGCGCCGGCCTGGAGCGCGCGGTCGTGGCGGGAGGACTTGCCGCCGGTCGCTTCGAGCAGGCCGCCTATGCGCGTGCAATAGGGCTGGCTGCAGCGCAGGACAGTTATTTCGCGGCATTTCGCGCCGCCGCCTCGGCGAGAGGGCGTGCGGCGTTCGATGCGGCGATGACCGGACCGGCGATCGACGGCGTCGTTGCCATGCGCAAGGTGGTGGAGCAGGGCGGCGTCAGCGGTGATTTCAAAGGGCTCGCGAGCAAAGCCTGGTTCGATGCGGCCACGCTGCGGATCGATCTCCTGAAGCAGGTCGAAGACGCTCTGGCCGCCGAGCTGTCGGAGCTGATGGCCGGCAAGCAGGCCGCGGCCACGGCCAGCCTCGCCGCCGTCGGCGTGCTGCTGCTGCTCGCCTTGGCGCTGAGCCTCGCGATCGTCGTCGCGCTGGCGCGCAGCATCACCGGGCCGATCAACGCGCTGGCCGATACGATGACGCGGCTGGCGAAGGGCGATGTGAGCACCGCGATCGATGCGGTCGATCGGCGCGACGAGGTCGGCCTGATGGCGAGGGCAGTGCAGGTCTTCAAGGAGAACATGATTCATGGCGCCGAGCTCGCCGCCAGGGATGCGGAAGCGATGAGCCAGCGCGCCGAAAAAGCCAAGCGCGTCGGCGAGCTGACCGACCGTTTCAGCGGCGATATCGCGGCCGTGATCGATAGCGTGATCTCAGCCTCGGCACAGCTCGAATCGACGGCTGCCGTGATGAACCGGACGGCGAGCCGGACCTGCAGTGAAGCGAGCAGCGTCGCGCAGGCGACCGAGGCCGCATCGAGCAACATGCAGACGATGGCCGCGGCGACGGACCAACTGTCGAGCTCAGTCGCGGGCATCGGCGGTCAGGTGACGCAGTCGGCCGACATGGCGCAGAAGGCGGCCGCGGAAGGGCAGCGGACCAACGAGACCGTGCAGGGCCTTTCCAGCATGGCCGAACGGATCGGCGACATCGTGCGGTTGATCAGCGACATTGCCGGCCAGACCAACCTTCTCGCGCTCAATGCGACCATCGAGGCCGCGCGGGCGGGCGAAGCCGGCCGCGGCTTTGCCGTCGTCGCCGGCGAGGTGAAGCTGCTCGCGGAGCAGACCGCCAAGGCGACGGGCGAGATCCGCGCGCAGATCTCCGGAATGCAGGAGGTGTCGAGCGAGGCCGTGCGGGCCATCCGCGGCATCACCACGACCATCGGCGAGCTGAACGAGATCGCGTCGTCGATCGCGAATGCCGTCGAGGAGCAGGGCGCGGCCACGCGCGAGATGGCGCGCAACGTCCAGCACGCGGCCAAGGGGACCGACGAGATTTCGCAGAACATCCAGCAGGTCACGGCCGCCGCAAACGAGTCCGGCGTCACCGCCAGCCAGGTGCTCGGGGCGTCGGCGGAGCTGCTGCGCCAGTCCGAGAGCATGCGCCGCCATGTCGATGCCTTCATTCGCGGCATCAACGCGGCGTGAGCGATCGCACGCGATGGGATTGGCTGCTCATCGAGCGAAAGCGGCCGAGCGCGTGGCGCCGATGATCGTGGCGCTGATGAAGGAGTGACGCGGGCGCCACTCGCTGTCGTCCCGGCCTCAGCGCCGGGACCCATACCGCGTGATCCATCGTGCGGCACCCTGGACGTCGTTCCTCGCCAAACGGCATCCGGTGGCTGTTGATCCCGGATCGGCGCGCGCGTGCCGCGCGCTTGTCCGGGATGACAGCGTTCTATTTATACTCCCGCTCGTCCCACCACGGGAAATAGTCCGGCATGTCGGCGGTGACGGTGTTCTTGAACTGCGCCGGGCGCTTCTCCAGGAACGACACCACGCCTTCCTTGACGTCGTCGGAGCGGCCGCGCGCGTAGATGCCGCGGCTGTCGACCTTGTGCGCCTCCATCGGATCGTCGGCGCCCATCATGCGCCACATCATCTGACGGATCAGCGCGATCGACACCGGCGCGGTCTTGTCTGCGATCTCGCGCGCCAGGGCGCGCGCGGTGGGCAATAGTTCCTCCGGCGGCACCACCTTGCTGACGAGACGGCCGGCGAGCGCTTCCTGCGCCGGAAACACGCGGCCGGTGTAGCACCATTCCAGCGCCTGCGAGATGCCGACGATGCGCGGCAGGAACCAGCTCGACGCCGCCTCCGGCACGATGCCGCGCTGGGAGAACACGAAGCCGAACCGCGCGCCCTCCGAGGCGATGCGGATGTCCATCGCGAGCTGCATGGTGACACCGATGCCGACGGCCGGGCCGTTCACCGCGGCGATGACCGGCTTCAGCGACTTGAAGATGCGCAACGTCACCTGGCCGCCGCCGTCGCGCACCTGCGGATCAGAATAGTCGACGCGGCCATCGGCGTGGCGCTTCACCGGCCCGCGCTTGGCATCGCGATCGAACGTGTCGGCGCCGGAGGAGAGGTCGGCTCCGGCGCAGAAGGCGCGGCCCGCTCCGGTGACGATGATCGCCCTGACGCCGTCATCCTTGTCGGCGCGGTCGAAGGCGTCGATCAGCTCTTCCATCATGGTGCCGGTGAAGGCGTTGAGCTTCTCCGGCCGGTTCAGCGTGATGGTGAGGATCTTGTCGGCGACGTCGTAGAGAATGGTCTGATACGCCATGGGTGTTTCCTGATGTGTTATTGTTCTCGTTGTTAGAAACGTCATTCCGGACCGATGCGCAAGCATCAGGCCATGCGGCAAGTGCGTATGGTATTCCGTAGGGTGGGCAAAGGCGCGGCGCGCATCGCGCGCGGCGACGTGCCCACCATTTTCACCGATGGTCCGGCGGTGGGCACGGCGCCCGTCAGCAGCGGTGAGCGTGGATAGCGCCGTGTACGCGCCTTTGCCCACCCTACGAATCCGTCAGGGCGCCACCGGCCATGGCCGCTGCTCGCTGCGCAATCCTTCGAACGTCTTCGCCATCCCGAGCACGCCGACATCGTCGAAGCGGCGGCCGATGATCTGCAGGCCGATCGGGAAGCCGTCGGCGTCATAGCCGGCATTGACTGAGATCGCCGGGTTCTCCGACATGTTCCACGGCACGGTGTAGGTGATGTGCTCGAACGGCCTCTCGGGGTCGTTGACCGGCGAGGCGAGCTCGGCGGGGAATTTCACGCCGGGCGAGACCGGTGAGATGACGTAGTCGTAGTCGCAGAACAGTCTTGCTGCGGCGGCGCGCAAGGTCATCGTGACGTTGAAGCCCCTGATGACCTCGACGCCCGATAGTGCGGCGCCGCGCTCGGCCCATTGCAGGATGTAGGGCAGGGTCTTCGCACGCACCTCGGGCGCCAGCCGCGCCAGATCGTCCCACAGCCGCGCACGCCAGAAATTGTCGAGACCATCGAGCATCTCGCGCGTCAGGAAGCCCTTGACCTCGCTGATCACGGCGCCGGCGCCCTCGAACGCTTCGGCTGCCGCCAGCGTCGTCGTACGCACCGGCTCCTCGAGCGCCTGGCCGACGTCGCCGAGATCGAGCATCAGGCCGATGCGCAGCTTGCGCACCGGCTTCTCCGCGACCTTCCAGTGCAGGTCCGAGGGCGGCAGGCTGGTGCCGTCGCGCCTGTCCGGCTTCGACAGCACGCTCATCATCAGCGCAGCATCGTCGACGATGCGCGTCATCGGACCGGCGACGCGGCCGACATAGGGCGGGTCGATCGGCACGCGGCCGAAGCTCGGCTTGAGGCCGACGAGGCCGCACCACGACGCGGGCAGCCGGATCGAGCCGCCGATATCGGTGCCGACATGCAGCGGGCCATAGCCGGCTGCGGCCGCGGCACCCGCGCCGGCGCTGGAGCCGCCGGGGTTCATCCGCAGGTCCCACGGATTGCGCGTCAGCGGATGGAAGCTCGACAAGCCCGACGACAGCATGCCGTAATCGGGCATCGTGGTCTTGGCGAAGATGATCGCGCCGGCCTCGCGCAGCCGCGCCACCGGCGGTGCGTCGGCCGCCAGCGGCGCGCGCGTGACGCTGGCTGCGCCGAGCGGCATCGGCTGGCCCTTGGTGGCGATGTTGTCCTTCACCGTCGCCGGCACGCCGTCGAGGACGCCTGCCGGCTCGTCCTTGGCCCAACGCTCGGTCGAGGCCTTCGCTGCCGCCCGCGCCCCGTCGACATCGAGCAGATACAGCGCCTTGATATGCGGCTCCCACACTGCGACATGCGCCAGCACGTCGTCCATCACCTCGGACGGCGAGAACTGGCGCGCGCGATAGCCGGCGATCAGGTCGACGGCGGAGAGATCGTGCAGCGACGTGATGTCGTCAGAGGCGGGCTTGTGCATGCTGGTGCTCCGTTGCCGAAGTTCATCTCAATTCGCGCCCGCTCATTGACGTAGATCAGCGCTAAGCTGCCGGCAGACGAGTCTCGATGATGCGGGCGAACATGCTGGCGCCGATCGGCAGGATCTTGTCGTCGAGCACGTAGCCGGGATTGTGCACCGGCACCGAGCCGTCATGGCCGACCCAGAAATAGGCGCCCGGAATCGTCTGCAGCATGTCGGCGAAATCCTCGCTGCCCATCTTCGGCGTCGAGCGGGTCAGCACCTTGGACGGCTCGACCACGGTGCGCGCGACCTGCTCGACGACCTTGGACTGCTCCTCCTGGTTCACCAGCACGCTGAACGTGTCGCGGATGTCGACATCGATCTCGCAATTGAACGCCGCCGCCATGCCGGCGCAGATCGCGCGCATGCGCTCGCGCACCAGCGCGCGCACGGGGTCCGAGAACGCGCGCACGGTGCCGCACAGCCAGGCATCGCCGGGAATGACGTTGTAGGCCGAGCCGGCATGGATCTGCGTGATCGAGACAACGGCCGCCTGCAGCGGCTCGACATTGCGGCTGACGATGGTCTGGATCGCCTGCGCCACGCTGGTCGCGATCACCACCGCGTCCTTGGAGCGCTCGGGCATCGCGCCATGGGCGCCGTAACCGGAGATGCGGATGTCGAAGAAATCGGCGCCGGCCATGGCCGGGCCGGGCAGGATCGCGATCTCGCCATGCTCCAGGTCGGGCGCGTTGTGCAGGCCGTACAGTTCGTCGCACGGGAACTTCTGGAACAGGCCGTCCGTGATCATCGCCCGCGCGCCGCCGAGGCCTTCCTCTGCCGGCTGGAAGATGAAGTGCACGGTGCCGTCGAAATTGCGGGTCTCGGCGAGATAGCGCGCGGTGCCGAGCAGCATCGTGGTGTGGCCGTCATGGCCGCAGCCATGGAAGCGACCGGGGATCGTCGAGCGCCACGGCAGGTTGGTGTTCTCCTCCATCGGCAGCGCATCCATGTCGGCGCGCAAGCCGATCCTCTTGCCGCTATCGCCTTTGCCCTTGAGCACGCCGATCACGCCGGTGCCGCCGAGGCCGCGATGCACCTCGATGCCCCATTGCGCGAGCTTCTCGGCGACGATGCCGGAGGTCCGCGTCTCCTCGAAGCCGATCTCGGGATGGGCGTGCAGGTCGCGGCGGATGGCGGTGAGTTCGTCGGCGTAACCTTGGATGCGATCGATGGTGGGCATGGGTGCTTTTTCCTGGAGAGGTTTAAGCTTTGAACGCCGGACCGTTCGGCTTGAGGCGGACGCCCGGACGCAGGCTGGTCCAGGGCAAAGTGGAGGGATCGGCGGGCATCGCGCCGGGCGCGGCGCAGATCAGGAGATGTTCCGCGATCGGTTCGAAATCGGCGCGGAAATGCACTGAGCTCTTGTTGACGAGAATCGCCTGCGCGGTCGGCTCGATGCCGACGAAGCGGTACATTTCCTGGTCGGCGAGCTGGGACTTGTGCGAAGCCACGACGACGCGGACATCGCCAATGCGCAAGCACGCTGACGGTCCCATTTCCATCTTGCGGCCTCCGTAAAACGGACCCGGCGCGACGAAACGTCCATCGGACAGCTTCTCGACGATGAAGCTCTCCTCGAACGGCGCATCGCCGGGAATGCCGCTCTTGCCGCCGAGCGACAGCGTCACGGTGGCCCCTTCGCCGGCCGCGTGCGCGGCGAGCGCCGCTTGCGGATCGTAGATCATGCCGATCGCGGCGCGGCTGGCGCGGTTGCGCACCAGCGCGCGCAGCATGCCGGTCGTATCGGAATCACCGCCCGCGCCGGGATTGTCCTGGGTGTCGGCGATCACGATCGGGCGTGTCGCCGTCTTCGCCAGCGTCATCGCATGGCGCACGCCGTCATCGGGTGCGTAGATGCGGCCGTCGAAATCATCCTCGTGGCCCGCGACGATCGCCGCGATCGCATCCGCCGCGGCGTCCGCGTCGGCCTGCGTCCGGCCATAGGCGAACACGCTCGGGCCGCAATGCGCGAAATCGGCGGCGGGAAAGCCGGGCGCGAACGACAGCGTCGGCACGGCCTCGCTCTGCAGCGCCGCAAGCTTCTCGTAGATGCCCTTGGTCGGCTGGTCGTTGGTGCATTGCCAACTGATCGGGATCAGGAACGGCAATTGCCGGAAGGCTTTCGCCAGCGGCGCCTTTGCGCGCAGCAGCAGGGAGAGATGCTCGGCGCTGGCGCGGCCGGTGTCGGCCATGTCGGTGTGCGGATATTTCCGGTAGGCGATCAGCGCATCGGCATGTGCCATCATCTCGGGCGTGACGTTGGCATGCAGATCGAGGCTCGCGACCAGCGGCACGTTCGGGCCGATGACCTTGCGCACGCGCGCCAGGATCTCGCCTTCGCCGTCGTCAAGATGCTCGGCCACCATCGCGCCGTGCAGATCGAGATAGACGCCGTCGAGCGGGCCGGCGGCCTTGATGCGCTCGACCATCACGGTCGTGATGCGCTCGAACGCGTCCCTGGTGACATGCGCCGAGGGACTCGCCGCGCAGGCGATGGTGGGCACGACGTCCCAGCCGTAGGATTCCGCGACCGCCATGAAGCCGGCCTGGCCGGCATTGATGCCGCGCATCGTCGTGAGCACGGAGGCCGCATCGGCGATCGAGGCGCGGCCGCCGCCATGCATGAACGCGTCGTAGTCCGCTTTCGTCCGTGCGAATGTATTGGTCTCGTGCAGAAAGCCGCCGATCGCGACGCGCGTCATCACTCCGCCTCAGGCTGTTGGTGGTGCGATGACGTTAGACCGCGTATCGCGGCCCACGCAAGCGATCGAGCGATGCCGTTTTGCATGCGGGCCACGATGACGGCGCGTTGGCGCGGTGGCGTCTCGTCGTGGGTCCTTGCCGGCTCAGCGACGCAGTTCAGAGTCCCCGGGCCGCCTGGATTGCTTCGCTGCGAAGCAAGCCAGGATCCGTCTAGATATCCAGTCTGGATTGCTTCACCGCTTGCCGCGACGGCGGTGGGTGGCGTTGCTACGCCACTGCTTCCGACACCGGCCGGAAGTTGGCGAAGTCCCAGTTCCGTCCCGGCGCCGCTTCGAGCAGCGCGCGCGTGTAGGCTTCCTTCGGATGCGTCAGGATCTCGCCGGCCGGACCCTGTTCGACGATGCGCCCCTTCTGCATCACGACGACGTCGTCGCAGATCTGCGCGGCAACGCGCAGGTCATGCGTGATAAACAGGATGGCGATGCCGAGCCGGCGCTGGATCTCGTCGAGCAGCTCCAGCACCTGCGCCTGTACCGAGACGTCGAGCGCAGACACCGCTTCATCCGCGACAAGCACGTCGGGATCGAGCGCGAGCGCGCGGGCGATAGCGATGCGCTGGCGCTGGCCGCCGGAGAACTGGTGCGGGTAGCGTGAGATCGCGTCCGCGGGCAGGCCGACCAGCTCGAGCAGCTCGCGCGCCCGCGCCATCGCCTTGTCATGCGAGGTGCCGTAGTTGACCGGTCCCTCGGCGATGCTTTCACCGACGGTCAGCCGCGGGTTGAGCGAGCGGTAGGGATCCTGGAACACGATCTGGATCCGCTTGCGATGCGGCTGCAGCAGCCGGCGGGTCAGGATCGAGATCTCATGGCCGGCGAGGCGGACGCCGCCGGAGGTCGGATCGATCAGCCGGACGATGCAGCGGGCCACCGTCGACTTGCCGGAGCCGCTTTCGCCGACGATGCCGAGCGTGCGGCCCTTGCGCAGGGTGAGCGTGACGTTCTGCGCGGCGACGACTTCGCGCGCTTTGCCGAGGAACGAACGCTCGCGATAGACCTTGCCGAGCTCGTTGGTCTCCAGCACCACCGGCTCGGTGCTGTCCGGCCGCGGCGGACGCGGGATCAGGCTGGGCACGGAAGCGAGCAGGTTGCGCGTGTAGTCCATCTCGGGCGCCCGCAGGATCTTGTCGAGCGCGCCGGTCTCGACCAAGCGTCCCTGGCGCATCACCGAGACGCGATCGGCGATCTCGGCGACCACGCCCATGTCGTGGGTGATGAACAGCACGGCGGTGCCGTGATCGCGCTGCAACTCGCGGATCAGCGAGAGGATCTGCTTCTGCGTGGTGACGTCGAGTGCGGTGGTCGGCTCGTCGGCGATCAGGAGTTTCGGCTCGAGCACCAGCGCCATCGCGATCATGATGCGCTGGCGCTGGCCGCCGGACAGGCGATGGGGATAGGAGCCGAAAATGCGCTCGACGTCGGGCAGGTGGACCTGCTCCATCATGTCGAGGATGCGCTTGCGCCGCGTGCGCGCATCGAGGGACGTATGCGCGCGCAGCACCTCGTCGATCTGGCGGCCCACCGGCACGACCGGATTGAGCGCGGTCATCGGCTCCTGGAAGATCATCGCCATCCGGGTGGCGCGCAGCTCGCGCAGCCGGCGATCGCTCGCGGTGAGCAGCTCTTCGCCGACCAGCTTGACGCTGCCGCCGACGGCATGCAGCGCGTTCTTCGGCAACAGGCCCATGGTGGTCAGCGACGTCACCGATTTGCCGGAGCCGCTTTCGCCGACGACGCAGAGCGTCTCGCCCTTTTCGACCTTGATCGAGACGCCGTCGATGATGCGCGGGCCGTTCGGGTTCTTCGTCTTGCCGACGGTGACGACGAGATTGTCGATGTCGAGGATGGTGTCGGTCATTTCAAAGCTCTCTGTGTCGTCGTTCCGCGATGGTCCGAAGGACCAGACCCGGAACCTCGAGATTCCGGGTTCGCGTCTCCGACGCGCCCCGGAATGACGTCGTCGTTTTTCGGTTCGCCCCAGGCATAGCCGTCACTTGCCGGCCTCGCGCTGCTTCATGCGCGGATCGAGCGCGTCGCGCGCGGCGTCGCCGATCAGGTTGATCGAGAGGATGGCGATCGACAGCAACAGGCCGGGCCAGAAGATCAGCGATGGCTTGATCTGGAAGTAGGAGCGGCCCTCGGCCATGATGTTGCCCCAGGTCGGCGTCTCCGGGCTGATGCCGGCGCCGAGAAACGACAGGATCGCCTCGGTGAGAATGGCGGCGGCGCAGATGTAGGTGCCCTGGACGATCAGCGGCGCGATCGTGTTCGGCATCAGATGCCGCCACATGATCTTGGGCATCGACGTGCCCAATGAAATCGCAGCTTCGACATAGGGCTCCTCGCGTGCCGTCAGCACGACCGAGCGAACCAGGCGCGCGACGCGCGGGATCTCGACGATGGTGATCGCGATCATCACGGTGCCGACGCTGGCGCCCGACAGCGAGACGACGGCGATGGCGAGCAGGATGCTCGGGATCGCCATCAGGCCGTCCATCACGCGCATCAGGATGGCGTCCACCCAGCGGAAGAAGCCGGAGACGAGGCCGATCACGAGCCCGATCGCGATCGAGATGATCGCGGCGCCGACGCCGACCAGAAGCGAGATGCGGCCGCCATAGATCGTGCGCGACAACAGGTCGCGGCCATAGGCGTCGGTGCCGAGGAGGTGTTGCGCGCTCGACGGCTTGAGCCGCTGCGCCGGAGCGAGCAGCACGGGATCGTGCGGCGCCAGCAGCGGTGCCAGGATCGAGATCAGCACGATGAGCGACAGGCAGACGGTCGCCACGGCGATGATCGGGGTCGAGGTGAGAAAGCCGAACCGGGGACCCAGTCGCGTGGTGACCGGGATCGACGGCTCAGGGGTGGTAACGATCGCCATCGGATGAGGGCCTCAGTAGCGGATGCGTGGATCGAGCAGGGTGTAGGCGAGGTCGATCAGGAGATTGACCGCGAGATAGATGAACGAGGTGAGAAGGATCATGCCCTGGATGACCGGATAGTCGCGCGCCAGCACGGCGTCGACGGTGAGGCGGCCGATGCCGGGCAGGTTGAACACGCTCTCGGTGACCACGACGCCGGAGATCAACAGCGCGAAGCCGGAGCCGATCACGGTGATGACGGGCACGGCCGCATTTCGCAATGCGTGGCGCAACAGCACCGCGATCTCGCTGACGCCCTTGGCGCGCGCGGTGCGCACGAAGTCCTCGCCGAGCACGTCGAGCATCGCGGCGCGCGTCATGCGCGCGATCAGCGCGACGTAGATGAAGGACAAAGCGCAGGTCGGCAGGATGATGCGCTCGAAGAACGGGCCGAAGCCGGCGCTGAGACTCTTGAAGCCCTGGACAGGGACCCAGCGCAGGTTGATCGCGAACAACTGGATCAAGATGTAGCCGATGACGAATACCGGCACCGAGAAGCCGATCACCGAAAGCGCCATCACGAAACGGTCGATCCAGGTGCCGTGCTTCCAGGCCGCGATGACGCCGAGCGGGACGGCGACGAGGATCGACAGGATGATGGTCGAGATCGCGACCGAGATCGACGGCTCGATGCGCTGGCCGATCATCTGCAGCACCGGCACCTTCGAGATCAGCGATACGCCGAGATCGCCATGCAGCAGCTGATTGATCCAGGTGAAGAACTGGATGTAGAGCGGCTCGTTCAGTCCGAGCGTGGTGCGGATGCGCTCGAGCTGCTCAGGGGTCGCGTTGTCGCCGGCGAGAATCGCGGCGGGATCGCCCGGCGTCAGCCGCAGCAGGAGAAAGACGAACAGCGCCACCACGCCCATCACGGGGATGGATGCGAGGATGCGGCGAAGCAGATAACCGATCATCTCGAGAGAACCGCCTTCATGGTGCTGGGGCGACGCGCGCAACGTCGTGAGAGAGTGTGCATGTCACCGATATCCATCGCTTTCAAGGTCTCCGGTGTTCGCTCATCTGCTCGTGCACACGGGACGACACGGTGTTCGTGATCCGCGCGAACCGTCGCATTTGCGAACAAAGTCGCAGCACTTTGCGGCGAACCTTCGCGCGGAAACTTTGCAAGCCGCATGCCATCATGCGCGCGCCGTGGAGCCGTTGTCTACTCACCGTGCTGGTCCCGGAAAATGAAACCGTGCTGCTGCGCAGCAGGCGGTGCGTAGCCGGGAGAGCGAAGCGACCCCGGAGTCTCGCGCGTTGCGGCGATGACCCCGCATGACGCTGCGCTCATGCGGGCTACGAGATCTTGCCCGGAGGCAATCCTACGCCAGGGTCGCGAGCAGCCCCGCCATCAGGCGGCCACGCTCGGCGAGGCTGTCGATCTCGATGTGCTCGTTCAGGGTGTGCATGTCGGTGCCGCGCACCCCGAGGCCATCGAGGGTCGGAATGCCGAGCGCGCCGGTGAAGTTGCCGTCCGAGCCGCCGCCTGCCGAGCCGTGCGGCAACGCCATGCCGAGCTGCTCGGCGATGCCGCGCGCCTTCTCGTACAGCGCCATGGTTCCGGAATCCGGCTCCCACACCGGCCGCGTCACGCCGCGCGTCACCTTGAAGGTCACGTCGTCGGCGGTGCCGGACAGGGACAGCATGCGCTCCACGCCGCGATCGAGGTCGGCCTGCCGCTTCGCCATGCTGAGCGCTTCGCCGGTGGCGGTGGTGGCGACGCAGTTGACCCACTGGCCGCCATGAACGATGCCGACGGAGAAGGTGCAGTCCTCCGTTGTCATGCCGTCGATGGCGAGGATCTGTCGCGCCATTTCCCGGATGGCGGAACGACCCGCGCCGAGCCGCGCGCCGGCATGGCTCGGGCGCCCGATCGCCTCGAGATTGAAGCGGGCGATGGCGTAGCGGCCGGTCACCACGCCATTATCCTGACGGCCCGGCTCGGGCACCAGCACGTATTTGTTGCGCTGCGCCTCGGCTTCGATGATGTCGCGGGTCGAAGGCGTGCCGACCTCCTCGTCCGGCGTGAACAGGATGGTGATCGGCAGCGGCGTCGCAATGGAGGCCTTGATCAGCTGGCGGATCGCTTCCAGCGTGAGATAGTTGCCGCCCTTCATGTCGCAGATGCCGGGCCCATAGCATTTGTTGCCCTCGCGGCGCCAAGGCAGCTTGGCCAGCGTGCCGACGGGGTGAACGGTATCCATGTGGCCGGCGATCAGGATGCCGGGCTCACCCTGCCGCGGGTGCGGGAATCGGGCGCGCACGCAGCCGGCGAAACCCTGGCGCCCGGCGATGCGCTCGATCGTCGCACCCAGGATCGCCATGTCGCGCGCGGCGAGATCCAGCATGCGCTCCACCGCGGCGGCGTCCCAGGTCGGACTTTCGCACTCGACCCAGCCGCGCAAGCCCTGCAGCATGATTTCGGTATCAAAGGGAAGATGGGCTGGATTCATTGGTGCTCTCTCAAGGCATTGTCGCGATCTCATGACACGAGACGCAGGCGGGCGCGCTTTGTAAAGCGAAAGCTATGCAGACGTTAACGGCATTGTCAGCCACGGGCCGCATGCGCTGAATGCGGATTGACGCGAAAGGCGACCTCTGCAACTGTCGAAAGCTTGCGACTTACAGCATGTTAGTTCGCACAAGGATTGATCTGCACGCCCAACGAATGATCTGGATCTGATCAGTTTCAGGTCAAACCATCCACTCAGGAGACCTCGTAATGTTCCACAGCCCGCGCTGGAAACGTCTGACGCTCGCGACGAGCCTCGCCGTTTCCGTGCTTTCGCTCTCGACGGCGCTGAGCACCCAGGCCATCGCAGCCGGCAAGAAGACGATCACGGCGGTGATGCATTCGGATCTGCGCGTCATCGATCCCGGATTCACGACGGCCTACATCACCCGTGACCATGGCTACATGGTTTACGACACGCTGCTGGCGACCGATTCGAATTTCAAGGTCCAGCCGCAGATGGCGGACTGGAAGGTCTCCGACGACAAGCTGACCTACACCTTCACCCTGCGCGACGGCCTGAAATGGCATGACGGCACGCCGGTGACCGCCGAGGACTGCGTTGCTTCGCTGAAGCGCTGGGGCCGCAACGACGGCATGGGCCAGAAGCTGATGGACTTCACGGCGAGCCTGGAGGCGCCCGATGCCAAGACCATCGTGCTCAAGTTGAAGGAGCCCTATGGACTCGTCCTGGAGTCGATCGCCAAGCCGTCCTCGCTGGTGCCGTTCATGATGCCGAAGCGTCTCGCCGAGACGCCGCAGGGCCAGCAGATTTCCGAGCAGATCGGCTCGGGCCCGTTCAAATTCGTCAAGGCGGAATTCCAGCCGGGCGTGAAGGCGGTGTACGAGAAGAACACCGACTACGTGCCGCGCAAGGAGCCGGCGAGCTGGACGTCCGGCGGCAAGGTGGTGAAGGTCGACCGCGTCGAGTGGGTCACGATGCCGGACGCACAGACCGCGGTGAACGCGCTGCAATCGGGCGACATCGACTTCATGGAGAACCTTCCCTACGACATGCTGCCGGTGCTGGAGTCGAACTCCGAGCTCAAGATCGACGTGCTGAACAAGTTCGGCTACCAGACGCTCGGCCGCATGAACTTCCTCAACCCGCCGTTCGACAACGTGAAGGTGCGCCGCGCGGCCTTCCTCGCGCTGAACCAGAAGGACGTGCTCGACGCGCTCGTCGGCAACGACAAGTATCAGAAGATCTGCGGCGCCGTGTTCGTGTGCGGCACGCCGCTCGAGACCGATGTCGGCGCCGAGACGCTGATCAAGGGCAACGGCATGGCGGAAGCCAAGAAGGCACTTGCCGAGTCCGGCTATGACGGCACGCCGATCGCGATCATGGCGCCGGGCGACGTCACCACCTTGAAGGCGCAGCCCGTGGTGGCGGCGCAGCTGTTGCGCGAGGCCGGCTTCAAGGTCGACCTGCAGGCCACCGACTGGCAGACGGTGGTGACACGGCGCGCCAGCCAGAAGCCCGTGAAGGAGGGCGGCTGGAACATGTTCTTCACCAACTGGGTCGGCGCCGACGTCGCCAATCCCGTGGCGAACGTGTCGATCGGCGGCCGCGGCACCAAGGGCGGCTGGTTCGGCTGGGCCGAGGATGCCGAGATCGAGAAGCTGCGCGACGCCTATGCGCGGTCCGCCTCGCCGGAGGAGCAGAAGAAGATCGCCACCGAGATCCAGAAGCAGAACTACGAGAAGGTGATCTACATCCCGCTCGGCCAGTATTTGCTCCCGAGCGGCTGGCGGAAGTCGCTGACCGGAGTGCTCGACGGCCCGGCCACGCCGGTGTTCTGGAACGTCGACAAGAGCGAGTAAGGCCGCGCGCCGAACTCGTGACGCAACGAGAGACGCGGTGAAGCGGAGACTTCGCCGCGTCTCTCTCTTGTTCTTGCGCTCGCCTTGTGCATGAGCCGCGCGTCAGCAGTGCGGATCGCGGACCGCTTCCAGACCGTCGACCATCAAGGGCGGGCTGGTCTGATCCTGGGGTGGCGTCTTGCCGGTGCGGATAGGTGCGGTCGGACGTCGGCCATTATCCCGCGGTTCGGTGACTTCATTCGGCATCGTCAAGCTCCTTGCTGGTGCGCATAACGGACCAGGTGCAGCCGAGTTCCAGATGGCGGGACGCCATCGTCGCAGCCGCGCCATGTGCATCCGTGCGATGCGGTGACCCATGCGCCCATGGCGATTGACCTGCGATGGAACTGCTGCAAGTCTCCTTGCCGAGACTCTTTGCTCCGCGTTTGCAGACGCGACGCAAGACGCCTCGTCAGGCCTTGATCGGTATCAGGGCCCTCGGATGGAAGCCACGCCAAGAGAGATCGCATGTCACATACTTCGCGCCGGACCTCATCCGCGCTCGTTTCATGGTTCGTCGCCTCGGTCATGGCCGTGTCGATGGCGGGCGTAACGACCCAGGCCCTCGCCGCCGGCAAGAAGATGATCACGGCGGTGATGCATTCGGATCTGCGCGTCATCGATCCCGTGTTCACGCCGGCCTACATCACGCGCGACCATGGCTACATGGTGTACGACACCTTGCTCGGGACCGACGCCAAGTTTCAGGTCCAGCCGCAGATGGCGGAGTGGAAGGTCTCGGACGACAAGCTGACCTACACCTTCACCTTGCGCGATGGCCTGAAGTGGCACGACGGCGCGCCGGTCACCGCCGAGGATTGCGTCGCTTCGCTGAAGCGCTGGAGCCGCAACGACAGCATGGGCCAGAAGCTGATGGAGGCCACGGCCTCGCTGGAGGCCACCGATGCCAAGACCATCACCTTGAAGCTGAAGGAGCCTTACGGCCTGGTGCTGGAGTCGATCGGCAAGCCGTCCTCCTACGTGCCGTTCATGATGCCGAAGCGTCTCGCCGAGACGCCCGCGAACCAGCAGATTTCGGAGCAGATCGGCTCCGGACCGTTCAAGTTCGTCAAGGCGGAATTCCAGCCGGGCGTGAAGGCGGTCTATGAGAAGAACGCCGACTACGTGCCGCGCAAGGAGCTGCCGAGCTGGACGGCCGGCGGCAAGGTGGTGAAGGTCGACCGCGTCGAGTGGGTCTCGATGCCCGATGCGCAGACCGCGGTCAACGCGCTGCAGGCGGGCGACATCGACTTCATGGAATTCCCGCCGCTCGACCTCGAGCCGGTGCTCGCCGCTAATCCCGATCTTTCGATGAACGTGCTGAACAAGTTCGGCTACCAGACCCTGGGACGCATGAACTTCCTGTTTCCGCCGTTCGACAATGTGAAGATCCGCCGTGCGGCGTTCCTGGCGCTGAACCAGAAGGATGTGCTCGACGCGCTCGTCGGTAACGCCAAGTACTACACGATCTGCGGCGCCGTGTTCGGCTGCGGCACGCCGCTCGAATCCGACATCGGCTCGGAGACGCTGGTGAAGGGCAACGGCATGGAGCAGGCCAAGAAGCTGCTGGCCGAGGCCGGCTACGACGGTACGCCCGTCGTGATCCTCGCGCCGGGCGATGCGATCACCCTGAAGGCGCAGCCGGTGGTCGCCGCGCAGCTGTTGCGCGAGGCCGGCTTCAAGGTCGATCTGCAGACGACGGACTGGCAGACCGTGGTGACGCGGCGTGCCAGCCAGAAGCCGCCCAAGGAGGGCGGCTGGAACATGTTCTTCACCAACTCGGTGATCGCCGACTCCGGCAATCCGATCGGCAGCACCTTCGTCGGCGCACGCGGCCAGAAGAGCCCGTTCGGCTGGCCCGACGATCCCAAGATGGAGGAGCTGCGCGACGCCTTCGCCAAGGCCACGAAGCCGGAGGACCAGAAGCGGATCGCCGCCCAGATTCAGCAGGAGGTGTACGACCAGGTGATCTACGTGCCGCTCGGCCAATGGTTCATGCCGAGCGCCTGGCGCAAATCGATCACCGGCGTCCTGGAAGGGCAGGCCGTGCCGGTGTTCTGGAACGTCGACAAGAGCGAGTGACGAGATGTCGGCCGCGGCCCGTAGCCGCAGCCCGGATGAGCGATAGCGACATCCGGGTTCAAACGCGCTGTGGAGGAGACCCGGATGTCGCCGCGCTCATCCGGGCTACGCGACTGCCGACGGGGCCGGCTCTCTCGCCGTCATTCCGGGGCATCGCGCAGCGATGAGCCCGGAATCCATATCCACGCGCCGTCATGTGGCGAAGACAAGCGCCACGGCCATCTCGCACCACGCTCTGTCCTGTGGCTATGGATTCCGGGCCCGTGCTGCGCACGCCCCGGATGACGCGCGGATGGAGTGACGTGACGTCGGCAGCAGCCTCGTAGCTATGAGGCCCTGATCTCGTCCAGCGCCGCCAACACCTCGCTGGAAGCGACCTCGACCTTGCCGATCTCGTTGAGGGCTTCATCGATGCGCCCTGAGCTGAACAGGCGCGCGGCTTCCTTGCCGTGGCGATGCACCGCCTCGTGAGGGCGTTCGAGGTTGCGAAATGCCGGATCGCCGGCCAGACGCTGGCCGCCTTCGCCATAGTACCATTTGCCGAGCCGGCACGTGTGATGATCGGAGAGCTCGTCGGCGCGAAGTTGCAGCCGGCCGACCGACATGTCCACCAGCCGCTTCTTCCAGATCACGTGATCGGCCTTGGCCAATCTCACCACCTGGTTGTCGAGCGAGAGCTTGGCGATCTCGCCCAGCATCTTGCCGACCTTTGCGCCCGTCTTGCCCATGGTGTCCGCGAGCGACATCACCTCGTTGGCATTGGCGGTCGCGAGATCGGCGATGATGGTGATGCCCTGCGCGACCTCGTCGGTTGCGGCGGACTGCTCGGCGAGAATGCCGGAGATCTCGTCCATCTTGGTGCTGACCACCGCGGTCCGGGTGCCGGCCTGATCGATCGCCTGCGCCAGATCGTTCATCTCGGACATGCCGACCTCGACCGCCTTGGCGCCGCCGGCCATGGCCTCGACGATGCCGCTCATCTCGGCCTGCAGCCGCTCGATGCGACCCTTGATGTCCTCGGTCGCCTTGGTGGTCTGCTGCGACAGGTTCTTGACCTCGGCTGCGACCACCGCGAAGCCCCTGCCGAATTCGCCGGCGCGCGCCGCCTCGATGGTGGCATTGAGTGCCAGCAGGTTGGTCTGATTGGCGATTGCGTCGATGGTGCCGACGATGGATCCGATCTCGGCGGAGGCGGCGCTGAGATCGGCGATCTTCGCCGAGGTGTCGCGCACGGAGCTGGCGATGCCGTTCATCGTCTGCAACGTCCGTTGTACCGCGGTCACGCTGTTCTCGACGGCCCGGCGCGTCGCGGCGGCCTCGGCGGCGGCTTCGGTCGACGTCGACCGGATGGAGTGTACGGAGGCCTGCATCTCGACCGATGCGGAAGCGAGACTCTGGCAGCGTTCGGACTGATTGTTGGAGGCGCCGATCAGGCGCGCCGCGCTGATCGAGGCTTCGTTGCTGTTGATGCAGAGGTCGACGACCGAATCGAGATCCTGGGACGCGCGGGCCGCGAGCGCGGTGCCGAGACGATGGATGGCCTCGATCAGTTGCGGCTTGAGCTTGGCGCGCAGCGCGGCAGCATCGACGCCTCCGATATCGCGATTGAGCTTGCCGTCCGCCCAGTCGCCGAGGCACTGCGCCAGCGCGTCCTGGAAGGCGTCGTGTGCGGAGGTGTCGGACGCAAGCGGGGCGTCCGATGGTTCGTTCTTTCGGCGGAATCCCAGCATCGTGCCTCTCATTGATGGCGAGCCCGGCTGGCCTGAGCGAGGTCACACGCAGTGACCGGCCCGGACGCCGGCGGCCGTTGGTTCCACCCTCGTCGGTTGTGGTTAATGGCGGGTTTCTTCCTGCAACCGGTGGTGGCGAGATCTGCTGGATCAGGCTCTCGCGTTCCCCGACCTGCCGCCCTTGACCATTATGTAAGTCGCGGCTTACAGTAAGCTATGGCTTACGGAACGGCGCTGAACGTGTTGGCGGACCCGACGCGGCGGGAAGTGCTCGAGCGGCTGCGCGGCGGGCCGCGCCCGGTCCATGCGATTGCGGCCGGGATGCCGGTGTCGCGGCCGGCAGTATCGCAGCATCTGAAGGTGCTGAAGGATGCCGGGCTGGTCGAGGAGCGCAGCGAAGGCGTGCGGCGCATTTACTCGTTGCGCCGTGAGGGGCTGGCCGAGCTCCGCGACTGGCTCGACAGCTTCTGGGACGACGCACTGCTCGCCTTCAAGATCGAGGCGGAGCGCACGCATCGGCAGACGAAAGGGAGGATCGATGAGTGAGGGTGCCGTGATCGCGCCGGTTCGGAAGCTCGTCCATGTCCGGGCGCCGATCGACCATGCGTTCGACGTTTTCACGCGCGGCCTGACGCGCTGGTGGCCGCATACGCATGGGGTCGGCCGCAAGCCGATCGAGAAGGTGCTGCTGGAGCCGAAGCTCGGCGGTCGCTGGCTCGAGATCGCTGAGGACGGCACGGCGACCACGGTCGCGACCATCACGCTATGGGAGCCGCCGCATCGCTTCGTCATGCTGTGGCAGATCGATGCGCAGTGGAAGCCGGACGCGGCGATGCGCTCGGAGGTCGATGTGCAATTCGTCGTCGAAGGCGCGGACGTGACCCGCGTCGAGCTGTTGCACCACAAGTTCGAAACCATGGGCGGCGAGGCCGGCGCATCGATGCGCCGGGACGTCGAAGGCGGCTGGCCGGGGCTGCTGCAGCGTTTCGTGGCCGAGGCCGAGCGGCCGCCGACGTCATCCTGAGCAAATCATCATAAGAGTGGAGAGACCGTGATGTCCGAGTTCGTGGTCCATTCCGTGCCGGGAAGCCCGTTCGGGCGCAGCGTGCTGATCGCGCTGGAGGAGAAGGGCGCGCCGTATCGGCTCGCCGCGCTGGCGCCGGGGGACTCCAAGGGAGCGGCGCATCTGGCGCGTCATCCCTTCGGGCGCGTGCCGGTGCTCGAGCATGACGGCTTCGTGTTGTACGAGACCCAGGCGATCCTGCGCTATCTCGACCGCATGCTGCCCGAGCCGGCCCTGACGCCCGCGGACGTCAGGCAGGCCGCGCGTATGGACCAGGTGATGAACATCAGCGACTGGTACCTGTTCCAGGGCGTCTGCAACGTCATCATCTTCCAGCGCATCGTCGGCCCGCAATTCTTCGGCACGACCACCGACGAAGCCGCGATCGCACGCGCGATGCCGCAGGCGAGAGCCGTCATCGCCGAGTTGTCGCGGCTGCTCGGCGAGCAGCCGTTCATGGTCGGCGACCATCTGTCACTGGCGGATCTGCAGGCCGCGCCGCAGGCGAGCTTTCTGTCGTTGACGCCGGAATGGGCGGAGCTGACCGCCGGCCACCCCAACCTCGTCGCCTGGATCGACCGGCTGGAGACGCGGCCGAGCTTCAGATCCACCACCATGGCGGAGCTGACGGCGCGAGCGCAGGCGGCGTAGCCTCCGCAGGTCGTTTAGGTGCGACGAGCCGAGCGGGCCTGCCGCCGCGGAACAAGCCGCCGGTCGCGCCGTCATCGGCGAGCAGGGCTTGCCCCACGCCGGAGCCGTAGATCAGATCACTGCAGATCAGATACTGATGGAGCGACGTTGCGTTCACGTCGAATCAGGCGGGCGTCAGCTTGTATCGCGCCGCTGATCCGAGTCCGCTGTCCTGTTCGGGACAAAGCCGGGCCGTATCGGCCTCCTGAACGAGGCTGCAGGACTGCTCTTTCTCTTTCGCCAGGTCGGCTCTCTCATCCTCATCGTCGCGGAGTTCTCACCTTGATTGTCGCCGCGCTCGCGCGGTGATGTGGCCGGGGGAGAGGTTCCGGGGGCAGCCTGTTGAAGAGTTCGTTCCCCCTTGGTTTCGTGGCGCCAATAAGGAGGGCCTTGATCGACAGCTCAGCGACGAATCGGAGTTTCCGTAAGGGGTCTTCATGGAGCATCCCGAATCCTTCCCGATATGGGATGCGCAATATGTCTCGCCGTTTGGCGATGCGCTGCAGAAGCGCATTGGACTGGTGCGGCTTGCTCTCTACAATCCGCGCGTAAAGTGTGAAGAAGAGTTGGACAAGTACGCAGCGAGGACAGTCGGATATCCAGATTTGACGAAGAGCAAGCTGAGCGCCACGGCCGGTATCGATGGCGAGATTCGATCTTGCGAACGTACGCGGACCCCGAAAAGACATTGCAGATATTTGTTGGCTCGGCGGACAAGGCAAACTGCAAAGTTTACTGAAAGAGGTCAAAGTCATTCCAAAGGAGTGACGTCGAGTGCAATGGGTTTGAGACGCAATAGGAGCACGCCAGAATGGGTTTTCGGTGAGGTGAAGGCGACCCCGCACCCGGTTCATCTATTGGCGCGATCGCTACGACGCTGGCCATCGAGGGCTATTAACGACACTCTGCGTCGCGATGGTAAGCTGGCGCGTGAGAAATGGCGCTACGGCCTCGATGCTGGGATCGCCTGTCCGAGTATCGAATAGAGAATTTGTTGGTCGATGGCGGACGTAGGTCCGGCGCTGGATCCAGGTGTCGGTCGACCCATACTTAGTATCAGAGTATTTGTATCCTTGCGCGTGCCTGAGAGGAAATTTCCCGAGGTGGGTGCCGTCACCCGCACCAATTTCCAGGTCGGTGTGACGCTTCCCGTCAGCGTTATATAGAAATTGACTGTTTCACTTATGGTTGACACCGGATCGAAGACCGCCGGGCCTTCTCTCTTCTTTTCCTCCTGTATCTTCTTCGTCTCAACCAAACAGGTGAGCATGGCGTCTCTCATCGTATTCGTGGCGACGACGACCTTGTCGCGGGCCTCAATCAATTTCTTGAGATCAGCCGCGGATTGCTCCGCGGCTTCCTTCAATCTTTCCTCGTCCGCTTTAGATGGAGGCGCTGCGCTCGGATGATCAGAAGTGAGTTCGGCCGCCTTGTCGATATTGATAACGAACGTCGAAACGTTGGCTGATTGTGCAATGGCCTCAAACTGCGCTTCAGCGACCGGCTTTAGGCACGATCCGTCGAGCGCTCCCTGCGCAATACTGTAACGAGGCTTCACCACATTGTTTATGATGGCCTGTGTCTTCGTCTCGATGCGGGTGGCTTCGGCCGAGTTCGCAAGAATCTGTTTGATCCGTTCCGCGCTTTCATTCTTCGGCGACGGTGCCTCCGTCAGCTCCTTGGTGGTCTTATCCGCCAGTTCAGGAATGTTGAATTTCTGAATGAGCTGAGTTGAAAATTGCCTCATCTTTTCGGACTGGGCCGCAATGGTTCGTATGGAATCCTCAGGTATGGCCTTCGGATCGACCTTTCGCCGTTCGGCAACGATTGTCGGGAGGTCCAGTTTGGGAATGGCAGGCGGCGGCGATGCGCCCGGTCCAAAATTGTTGCCCGGTCTCAAAACGCCGGTCTCGACCGGCTTGAGAGCCGCGTCAATGAGGCGGTCTAAACCCAGATCGCTCTCGAGCAGCAATCCAGGATCGGGACGACAGAAGTCGTAGAGCCCGGTCTTCAGACGTCCGCTGTCGTTCTCCGCATCGAGATCCCTGAACGACATAAGAAACTCTACGTCCTCCTGCCTGATCGCTTGCGTCGTCAAACCACCTCCCGCGCCGATCGTGAAGGTTTGGGCGACATTGTTCACGGTGCGGAGTGGCTGCGTGTACGAGGCTCCCGGATTGATCTGGAAGCTATCGTCAATGGCGACCGTCAGTCGAATCTTGGCAGCCCACGAGCGCAAAAAGAGGAAGGGCTGCCGCCGTTCGGGTAGCTTTTCTTCCGGGAAGAGTGAGTACGCCTTATCCAGAACAGCCCTGTTAAGGTCGCACTTAATCCGTTTGACGACAGCATTGACGTCCACGGCAGCGATCCCATCCCGGCGCGGGACCTGCACGCAGCTACTGGCGGCGCATGCAAAAACAATCAATCCCGAGGCAGTAGCAAGCAAAATTGTGCGCAAGGTGAGGCCCCCCGGTCCCACGTCCCGAACGAATGGAAAACCACTCGATGCATTTGGCTAGTACAATTCGTCCCGCAAAGGTTGTAACCTGCTGCGCGTAGACGAGGAAGTCAATCCGGCCGCGCGTATGGACTAGCGACTAGTACCTGTTCCAGGGCGTCTGCAACGTCATCATCTTCCAGCGCATCGTCGGCCCGCAATTTTTCGGCACGACCACCAACGAAGCCGCGATCGCACGCGCGATGCAGCAGGCGAGAGCCGTCATCGCGGAGTTGTCGCGGCTGCTCGGCGAGCAGCCGTTCATGGTCGGCGACCATCTGTCACTGGCGGATCTGCAGGCCGCGCCGCAGGCGAGCGTCCCGTCGTTGACGCCGGAATGGACGGAGCTGACCGCCGGCCATTCCAATCTCGTCGCCTGGATCGACCGGCTGGAGGGGCGGCCGAGCTTCAAGTCCACCACCATGGCGGAGCTGATGGCACGAGCGCAGGCGGCGTAGGCGCCAGCCGCGTCGATCATTGCTTGGGCGTGAGATCCGCGTCCAAACGACTGATCGCGCCGTGAAGGCCGCCGGGGCGGACGAATGCGCGACTTTCAGCCACGTCATTAATCCAAGTTATATCGCTGCGGACCGGTTCCATCTTAGCTGTCAGGCATGCCGGAGGCTTCGGCATCCGCTCACTCGGAGCGGCCGCCGCTGCGTGCCGACGGCCGCGCGACGAAGCCGGCCCTGCGGACAGATTGGACACAAGCACCCCCCTTGATGCTGCGATCAGACCCCGATCTAGCCGCCCGCTGCGTCTCCTGCACTCACCTCAATTCCGGATTCTGTGCCGCGCTGTTCAATGCCTGCGGCGAGCAGTCGGCGCTGCCGCGGCTCCATCAGCAGTTCTTCACCGTCCGGGCGGGCCAGCAGATCAAATGCCAGAGCGAGGCGCGCGACGAAGTGCTCGTGCTCTGCACCGGCTGGGCATTCCGTTACATCCAGTTGTCGGATGGCGGCCGCCAGATCCTGCGCTTCCTGCTGCCGGGCGACATCTTCTCGCCGGCGGCGATCTTCGCCAAAGGCATGAGCTTCTCGGCCAAGGCATTGACCCAGGTCCAGGTCAGCCGGCTCGATGGCGAGGAGGTCCGCAAGCAGTGTCGCGCCGACGAGCTGGTCATGATGGAGGTGTTCCGCTCGCTCGGCGACAACGGCCGGGCCTCCTACGAGCTCATCACCGTTCTCGGCCAGCGTCCGGCCGAGCGTCGGATCGCACATCTGCTGCTCAGCCTGATGCGGCGCGTCGCGGCGCACAGCGTTATGCAGAATCACCGCTATCCGTTTCCCTTGAAGCAGCAGCACATCGCCGACGCCGTCGGCCTGACATCGGTCCATGTCAGCCGCGTGCTGGCGCTGTTTCGCGATCGCAAGATCCTGACGATCTCGGAGGGCACGCTGGAGGTCACCGATCTCGCCGAGCTCGAGCGGCTGGCGGCGTTGAACTGAGCCGGGCAGGGCGGTCAAGGAAGGCGCGCATAGCGCTGGTGCGGACGGTGGGACTCGAACCCACACGACGTTGCCATCGAGGGATTTTAAGTCCCTTGCGTCTACCGATTCCGCCACGTCCGCGCTTTGATTTCAGAGACCTGGCGCACCATCCGGCGAGGCCGGACGAGGTTGCACTTTGGTTCTGAAGCTCATCCTCTGCTTAAGCCAGCGAGAGCGCCTTGGTAAAGCCTCAATCCGGCCGTCACCAGCTGCTTTGAGATGCCTTCGCGTTGAAGCGCTTTGCCAAGTCTGGGATCACGTGGTGCAAGACATGGACGAAGCGGCCGTTGTAAGGCACGGACCCATCACGAGAAAACGATTCGGATCCGCATGCCTTGCGGACCGGTCGCTGGGCGAGGTGAGCGTGACGAATCCGAAGACCATCGCAGAGGCGAACACTGCCGCCGTTCGCGGCCGATCGGCCCACAATTGCGTCGACGTCTCGAGGCCGCCGCATGATCGAGGCTGCATGACCACCGATCGCCTTCGTTCCCGTCGCCTCGCGCTGGCCGCGGGACTGTTCGTGTTGGGTGGGCTGCTCTCAGGCTGCGCAGGCATGAGCGACAGCGTGTCGACGGCCTTCGCGGATCCCGCCAAATACGATCTCTACGACTGCAAGCAGCTCGAAGCCGAGCGCAAGGCGCTCGCGGCGCGCGCGGCCGAGCTGCAGGGCCTGATGGCCAAGGCGGAGACCGGAGCCGGCGGCGCCATCGTCGCCGAGGTCGCGTATCGCAACGATTATGTCGCCATCAGGGGCCAGTCGCAATTCGCCGAAGAGGCCTGGCGCCGCAACAAATGCGTGGAAACGCCGCCGGCGCCGGTGGCCGCGAAGGGTGGCAAGCCGGTCAAGCCGGCGCGCAATGCGCGGCCGATGGCCTCGAGCAATTCCGGCGCACCATCGATCTTGCCGCGCGACGGCTCGGTCTACTGACCGCAGCCGCAGCGGCAATCTATAGCCGCCAGTCGTAGATCCAGCTCTGCCGCGCCGACAGGCGCTGCGGGCCGAGCGCCTTGATGCTGAGGTCGCGGGCCAGCGCCAGCGGCCCGGTCATGTGATAGAGGCGGCCCTGATTGCGCGCGGTGCGCTGCACCTGGCCGACGCGCGGACGGCGCAGCTTGGCGTAGCGTTTGAGCGCAGCCGGGATCGCGCCGGGACCGTCCGGGCGTGCCTCGCTCAGGCTCTTGGCGAGCACCACCGCATCCTCGATCGCCATTCCCGCGCCTTGCGCCGCAAAGGGCAGCATGGCATGCGCGGCATCGCCCAGCAGCGCGACGCTGCCGTCGGTCCATTCGATGCCTTCGGGGACGCCGAACAGCGCCCATTTGCGCCAGCCGTCGACCGCGTTGAGCAGCAGGCGCGCCGTCGCAGGCCAGCGCGGTGGGGCGAACGCCGCCTTCAGCTCGCTCGGATCACCCTCCGTGCTCCAGCCCGGCCGGTTCCAGGTCCCCGGCACCACCGCGACCACGTTGACCTGCCGGCCGGCAGAAATTGGATAGGCGACGAGATGGGCCTCGGGACCCATCCACAGCTGCACCCGTGCTGCGGTCAATTCGCGTGGCAATTGCCGGGCGTCGAGCGTGCCGCGCCAGGCGATCAGGCCGGAAAACGCGGCGCGGACTTGCGGAAACAGATGGTGCCGGACCGCCGACCACACGCCGTCGGCGCCGATCAGCGCCAGCGCCACGTCCTGGCGGCGCTCATTGCCGCGGCGATGCACGACGGTCAGGCCCTTGGCGTGGGCGGCGACGTCCTCGAACTGGCAGCCGAGCCGCAGCTCGACGTCCGGATGCGCCATCACCTCCGCGGCCAGCGCCGCCTGCAGGTCGGCGCGGTGGATGACCCAATAAGGCGCGCCAGCCGCCTGGCTCGCGGCCTCGCCGAGCGGCAGGCGAGCGATCTCGCCGCCGGCCCGCGCGCTCATGATGCTGACGGCGTCGGGCACCACGGCGCGCGCGGTCAGCCGCGGCCCCAGGCCGAGATCGAGCAGGATGCGGCTGGCATTGGGCGACAGCTGCAGGCCGGCGCCGACTTCCTCGAGCCGTTCAGCCTTCTCCAGCACGACGACGCGGAAGCCCTTGGTGGCGAGCGCGAGCGCAGCCGTCAGGCCGCCAATCCCGGCTCCAGCCACATAGACGGTACGCGATGCCACGACACGCCGATCAGGCAACGTCCTTCAGCACGCATTCCGGCGGCCGCGCTTCGCCCGCGGCGAGGTCCGGCGCATAGCGGTACAGCGTCGAGCAGTACGGGCAGATGATTTCCTTGTCGTTGCCGAGATCGAGGAACACGTGCGGATGATCGAACGGCGGATTGGCGCCCACGCACATGAACTCATGCGAGCCGATCTCGATGACGGGGACACCGGCATCATTGTGGAAATGCGGGACGATGTTATCGGCCATCGGTATCACCTCGCGTGGCAACGGGAGCGTATGCGGTCAGCACGACGGAGCAGGACGGGACTGAGGTCGCAGGGCCGCACGCGTCGAAAACGGCGCGACCATACTGAGCCTTAAGGCCAATTCCTAGTGTTGGGAACCCGCGTTTGGTGCAACGCACGCCGTTATGTTGTGGCCTGTGGATTCGACACAAACTCAGGCCCGCCGAGAAGCCCTTCTTTCGTCGGGGCCGTTGTGTCAGGCACGGGACATCCTATGTCTTTCGGCATCGTCCCCGCGAAAACGTGAAGGCGGCGTGATCTCGAAGCGAATCAAGCTGGGAATCAGTCTGGCGCTGGCCGGGCTTGCCGTCAGCGCCGCGGTCGGCGCTGCGATATGGCCGCACGCCTATGGGGCCGGAGCCATCATCGTGGCGCAGGATGATCCGGCGAGGCTGTCGGAGCTTCAGATCGCGTCCGTTCTGCAGAACGATCCGGCGCGGATTGCTCGCAACATCGAGGATGCGCTCGCGGCTGGCGATCCCGATCTGGCCGAGAGTTTCGTCGCGCTCGCACAGGATCATCGCGTTGCGCTCGACGAGGCGCTGATCCAGCGGGTGAGCGATGCCGTGGCCGCCGAGAAGGCGCCGGGGAGTGTCGCCAAGCGCTTCGCCAGCGGGCTCGTCACCGGCCAGGCCGATGACGTCGCGAGCCTGTCCGGCACCGTGGCGGGCGACCTCTTCGTGTTCGGCGACATCCGCGACGCGGTGCGCGAGGGCAAGCATCTGGTGATGGGCGAGGAGACCGACCGGCTGGTGCTGGGTCTCGCGACTGCGGGCCTTGCCGTCACGGCCGCGACCTATGCCTCGGTCGGGACTGCCGCGCCGGTGCGGGCCGGGCTGACGCTAGTCAAGGATGCGCGGAAAGTCGGCCGGCTCGGCGAGGGGCTCGCCGCCTGGGCCGGGCGCTCGGCGCGCGAGGTGGTCGATGCGCCGCTGTTGCAGCAGGCGGTGGCCTCGGGCTCGGTGCTGCGGCCGGGCCAGACCGCGACCGCGATCCGGGCTGCGTTCCGCGCCGAGAAGGCCGGCGCGCTGGTGCGGCTCGCCAAGGATGTCGGCCGCATCACCGAAACGGCCGGCACACGTGGCGCGCTCGATTCGCTCAAGCTTGCCGAAGGGCCGAAGGACATTGCCCGTGCGGCCCGCCTGGCCGAGGCCAAGGGCGGGCAGACCCGCGCGATCCTGAAGCTGCTCGGTCGCGGCGCGCTGCTGCTGACCGCGGGCGCATTCAATCTCGCGCTGTGGCTGTTCGGCGCGTTGATGACGCTGCTCAGCTTCGTCGCCTCGCTCAAGGCGATGGCCGAGCGGGCCACCCAGGCCTGGCTCGACCGGAGCAAGCGGCGCCGCCTGCGCCAGATGCAGGCCGCTGCGGTCCGTCCCGAACTGGTCGCGGCCGCGCCCTGCGGCTAGACTGCGGCTCAAGATCAATCCTTGCACATTCCGGGATCCGCGACCGATGCCGAGCTTTCACAACGGCGCTGTTGAAATTGCCTTCATCGACGAGGGGGAGGGCGATCCGATCGTGCTCGTCCACGGCTTCGCCTCGACCAAGACCGTCAACTGGGTCTATCCGTCCTGGATCTCCGAATTGCGCAAGGACGGCCGCCGCGTGATCGCGCTCGACAATCGCGGCCATGGCGATTCGGCCAAGCTGTATGATCCCGCGCTGTATTCGATCGCGGAGATGGCGAGCGACGTCACGGCGCTGATGGATCATCTCGGCCTCGCCAGCGCCGACGTCATGGGCTACTCGCTCGGCGGCCGCATCGCCGCGCATATTGCCTTGAGCACGCCACAACGCCTGCGCTCGGCGATCTTCGGCGGCATCGGCATGGCGATGATCGAGGGCGGCGGCCCCGGCGAGAACGTCGCCTCGGCACTCGAGGCGCCGTCGATCGACGACGTGACCGATCCCGTCGGCCGCACCTTCCGCGCCTTCGCCGACCAGACCCGCTCGGACCGCCTGGCGCTGGCCGCCTGCATGCGCGGCTCGCGCGGCCTGATCTCGCGGGAGGAGGCGGGCCGCATCGCGGTGCCGGTGCTGGTCGCGGTCGGCACGACGGACGAAGTGTCGGGCTCGGGGCCCGCGCTCGGTGCGCTCATCCCGGGCGCAGAGGTGCTCGACATTCCCAACCGCGATCACATGCGTGCGGTCGGCGACAAGGTCTACAAGGCCGGCGTGGTGGATTTCCTGGCGCGGCGCTGAACGCGAAGCCCGGGCGAGCGGAGCGCCCCCGGGTTCTCAGGAGCAGCGCGTGTGAACCCGCATGTCGCTTTCGCCGAAGCCTCGCGGCTTCGGCTGTCGCTCATGCGGGCTGCGGGGCCCTCATGCCGTCGGCACGTCCGCACGCTCGCCGCCGAACCAGCGCGCGGCTGCGATCAGCGCCGTGAAGGTGGCGATCCACACCAGCCGCGCGCCATAGCGGTCGTGCGGGCCGGAGATCACGCCGCAGATCACGGCGTTGCCGAGCAGCGCGAGCGTCACGGTGCTGGCGAGCAGGGCGACGTCGTCGCGCCGCCGCCGCCAGATCGCGTGAGCGGCAATCGCTGCTGCCGCGAGCATCGAGCCCAGCGCGACCGGCACGTGCAGCCAGTTCACGACGGCGAAATTGATCTCCCAATGCTGCTGGTGCGCCGCACGCATCTCCCGGACCTGCGAGGGGATGTAGCGCTCGATGATGCCATAGGTGTGCGGCACCCAGCCGCTGGTGCCTTCACCGGTCGCCACATGTATCAACTGCTCGGCCGTGGCGACCGCGGCGGCCTTGGCCTGCCACAGCGGGTAGGCCGCGAGCGACTGCTTCACGATGAAGCCCATCTCGTCGTTCATGCCCTCGAAGCGGCCGAGCTTGTTGAACATGCTGTTGCCCCACAGGAAGTCGTCGGCGGTGGGCGGCAGCTCGTTGCGATAGGGGCAGAGCTTCAGCTTCTCGCGGGCGCAATGATCCTTCAGATATTGCGCCACGATACCGTCCTGGAGCATGCGGCCGAAGGCGACGCCGGTGCCGCCCGGCGTCCACGCCAGCTGGCCGGACAGGGCAAAGTTGGCCGCGAGCAGCATCGCCGCCCCCGCGACGATGGTCATGCTGGCCTGGACGAGGCCCGAGAGCGCGATCTGCCGGCGCAGCCGGGGATAGGCGATCCAGCCGACGCAGCACAGGCCGAACAGGACGCCGAGCGTGGCGCTGTGGGTGGCGGAGGCGAAGGCCACGAAGCCGAACAGCGCGCATTTCTCCAGCACGGAGGTCCGGCGTGCCTGCGTGACCATGATGTACAACGCCAGCACCGACAGGCCGGCGAAGATGTCGGTCAGCAGCATGCTGGCGAGCCAGGGCAGGGCGGTGGTCAGGACCAACAGCAGGCAAATCCAGAGCAGGCGCAGCGGCTGGGCCAGTCCCAACACGCGCAAGGTGAGCTGCAGGATCCAGAGCGTTGCCAGCGCCTGCAGACCAAGATTGAGCCAGAAGCTCGAGCCCTCGCCCCAATGCAGATAGAGCCCGAACACGGTCGAGCGGCTCGGCACCAGATAGCCTTCGTACCAGCGCGCGAGGTAGCCCCCGGTGTCCCACTGCAGCAGCGGGTAGCCGTTCCACAGCGCCGGCGCGACCAGGAAGAGCGGGATGACGATGACGGGGAGCCAGGCCGATCCGGCCTCGGTCGTGCGTTCGTCCAGGATCTGAGTGTTACTGATACCCGTGTCCCCCCGATCAGGAGCACCATGGCCGCAATATGGTCAGGGCGATATTCACTAGTAGACGCAGAGCGATGGATGGTAAAGCCGATCCCGGGATTGAACGGGGGAATGGTCGGCCTTCTGTGCCCGGGTGGTTCCTTTTGCCGCAGCCACGGTGTCCGCCGCTTCTTCCGCCACGATCGTCTTGATTTCGGGTTCCGGCTGCCCACCTTGAGCCGACACGGTGCCGAACGGCATGGCGGCGCAACCGGGACGTCACCGGCGGGGCGTAACGGAAATGTCTCAATCCCGTGTTCTCTGGGAGGCGGGCTGGCTGGGATGGATCGCCGGCCTCGCGCAGCCCGCGGAGGACATCGTTCCCAGCGCCGTGCTATAAGGCCCGCCCACTGAAACTGCGAGAAGCAGCCATGGCTATGCACCAGACCAATCCGCAGCAGGGCAGCAAGCTGGCGACGCTTGATCCGATCTGGGATCGGATCCGCCACGAGGCAGAAGAGATCGTGCGCCGCGAGCCTGAACTCGCGACCTTCATCTATTCAACCGTTCTGCACCATGGCCGGCTCGAGGATTCGGTCGTGCACCGGGTTGCCGATCGTCTCGATCATTCCGCGCTGTCGGGCGACCTGATCCGCCAGACCTTCGACGATGCGCTGCGCGACGAGCCGGACCTCGGCCATGCGTTTCGCGCCGATCTCGTCGCCGTCTACGATCGCGATCCCGCCACCTCGCGCTTCATCGATCCGTTGCTCTACTTCAAGGGCTTTCACGCGCTGCAGACGCACCGGCTGGCGCATTGGTTGTATCGCAAGAGTCGCAAGGATTTCGCGTTCTATCTGCAGAGCCGCTCCTCGGCCGTGTTCCAGACCGACATCAATCCGGCGGCGCGCATCGGCCGCGGCATCTTCCTCGATCACGCCACAGGCTTCGTCTGCGGCGAGACGGCCATCATCGAGGACAACGTCTCGATTTTGCATGGCGTGACGCTCGGCGGCACCGGCAAGGAGAATGAGGATCGGCATCCCAAGATTCGTCACGGCGTGCTGATCGGCGCCGGCGCCAAGGTTCTCGGCAACATCGAAGTCGGTCATTGCGCGCGCATCGCTGCCGGCTCCGTCGTCGTGAAGCCGGTACCGAACAACGTCACCGTCGCAGGCGTGCCGGCGAAGATCGTCGGCGAGGCCGGTTGTGCGGAGCCGTCGCGCACCATGGATCAGATGATCAACGCGATCGGGATCTGAGCCGCGAGCGCGTCGGCGACAGCGAAGTCAAGACCTTCTCATCCAGGGAAATTCGTGCCAACACATCGGCGTCTGTGGATTTGACGATCCGCCGTTTGTCTTGGCGGAGTGAATGTGAGATCCACGGCGTCCCTTTCAGGTCGTTCGACATCGCCAGCTCGTCTTGCCTCGATCGGTGGGCCGGAATGTCGAAATCACAATGTCGAAATCACAAGGACACGGACGTTCGCGCTGCAACGTCCTCATCATCCGCAAACCTCGCTGTCGATTGGAGATCACCGTGGACGTTCAGGAAGTCAGGAAGCTCGACGCGTATCTGAAGCGCGTGTTTGGCAATCCCAAGATCCGTGTAGTGCCGCGGCCGAAGAAGGAGGACTCCGCCGAAGTCTATATCGGCGAGGAGTTCATCGGCGTGCTGTTCGTCGACGACGAGGACGACGATCGCTCGTTCCAGTTCCAGATGGCGATCCTGGAAGACGATCTGGTGGAGTAAGTCCTAGAGCGCGTAGCCCGCATGAGCGCAAGCGACATGCGGGTTCACACGCGCTGGGCGAAAGACCCCGGATATCGCTGCGCTCATCCGGGCTACGACTGACTACTGACTACTTCGTCGCATGCATCTGCGCCGTCAGCCGCTCCATCGCGGCGGCGACGTCCTGCCACTGTGACAGCCAGCTGCGCGGAAACCGGAAGATCAGATCCGCGCCCTCGACGCGGCGTTCGCTGAGGCACATGCCGGGCGTGGCGGCGTCACGCGTGCAGCGGGCGACCAGCAAAGGCTGCTCGGCCGTGAACAGATCCTCCACGTCGTACGGTGTGCCCGCGCGGAAGCTTCGCATGCTCAGCCCGTCCTGCACCGACACGGCAACTGGATTGAGGTAGCGCGGATAGATTGTCTTCAGTCGCGTCTCGGGCGACATCGCGTCGTGATGCGCCGATATCGAGACGAAGATGCGATCGATCGGGTGCGGCGCCTGATCGATCTGGTCGGCGCTGACGTGATGCGGCGCCTCGGGCGGCGTGAGCGAGGGATATTCGAAGCCGAGATCGACGCGCTCCTGCGGGCCGGTGTGGCGCTGGACCTTCACCCGGATGGCGGCCGCCGGCACGTTGAACACGGTGCTGCCGATGCTGACCGGCAGGCGCTCGGGCCCCTTGAAGGTGCTGGCGCGCCAGGTCGGCCAGAGCAGGTAGGCAACGAGGGCGATCGCCGCCGCCGCCAGCACGCAGCCCAGGATGATCGGCACGGCATGGCCATGTCCGTTCGAAGGGCGGGCACTGCGGACCGAAAACATCGTCATGGCGGGCAGGGGATCTCAAGGCCGAATCAGCGGCGACTATGCCACGGCGATGCGGCATTCTGCAGAAACTTACCTGCAGGGAGCCGCGCACCGGCTGCGGCCGCCGTTAACCGTTCCTTAAGGATAATGTGGCGGGCGCGAGCACTTTTTGCCAAACCAGCATCGGGCTGTTCTGCAAGTGTGTGAGTGCGTACGATGTCGGCAGAGGCGTTCAATTCCCTGTTCTCGCTCCTCATCGGTTTCGCCTTGGCCGGTGCCCTGGCGAGCGGCTATCAGGCCTATGCCGAACGTCCGCCGGGCTTCGAGCTGCTGCAGGAGGGCGTCACGCCCCGGCGCTTCGCCGCGGTGCCGTTCCTGGTGTTCGCCGCGCCCTTCATCATCATGCGCAACACGCTACGCGGCGCGCGCATCGAGCGCCGCCGCTTCGAGTTCGTGATGCTGGCGACCGTCATCGCCGGCTTCTGGAGCATGATGTCCGGCACCTTCGTGGTGATGACGCTGCGCGCCGCGGGCGTGCTGACCTAGTTCCCGTGCCGGGCGCCGCCGCCGCGGTTGCTTGAAATCGCTCTGGCGGCTGTGCCAAGGTCACCTGCGAACGGGAGACCTCGATGGCCATCTACGAACTCGACGGGCAGGCGCCCGAGCTGCCGGCGGACGGCAACTACTACATCGCCGACAATGCCACCGTGATCGGCCGGGTGAAGCTCGCCAAGGAGGTCACCGTCTGGTTCGGCGCGGTGATCCGCGGCGACAATGACTCGATCGAGATCGGCGAAGGCTCCAACATCCAGGACAACGCCACCTGCCACGTCGATCCCGGCTTTCCGCTGCGCGTCGGCCGCAACGTCACGGTCGGCCACAATGTCATCCTGCACGGCTGCACGGTCGAGGACGACGCCCTGATCGGCATGGGCTCGATCATCATGAATGGCGCGCACATCCGCCGCGGCAGCGTCGTCGGCGCCGGCGCCATCATCACCGAGGGCAAGGATTTTCCGGAATACTCGCTGATCATCGGCGCGCCCGCGCGTGTCGTGCGCACGCTGGAGCCGGCGCAGGTCGAGCGCATGGGTATCGCGGCCAAGGCCTATGTCGCCAAGGGACCGCGCTATACCAAGGGCCTGAAGAAGATCGGCTGACCTCGCCGCCGATCGAACTGTCGGGCTATCGGAGATCCCTCACGTCCCTTCGGACTCGCCAGCTTCGGCTGCGCTGGCGACACGCTCGTGGCCGCTCGCCCACAGCGCATGCTGCTCGCTGCCGTCGTGATAGGGATTGGCCTCGGCCGGAATGTTCTCGCGCGCGGCGCGCTCGCCCTGCTCGAAAGGATCGGGGTCGGTGCTCATGCTGATGCCCTGCTTCTCTGCTTCGGTTTGCGCTTCGACTGGTTTCTGGACTTGTCGTCGGTCTCGCTTTTCCGTTTGCGCGCAGGCTTGCCTGTGCCATCGCCATCCTCCGCAGCGCTCTTGCGCAGCGCGTCCTTCAGATCCGCCGGTACGCCGTGCTTTTCCAACAGGTCCATGAACGCCTCGTCGGCGAGATCCTGCAGACTCAGCATCTGATCGCGGCCCAGCTGCTTGAGCTTGCCGAACGTGTCCTCGTCGAAGGCGATCAGCTTGCGCACGGCTCCTCGGTCTCCTCGCCCCATCAATCCTCTCCGATCAACATTCGTTCCGGAACGCGGTCCGCCCGGTCGGGTTGAAGCGTAAAGGGAGACGGTCACATGGCCAGATTTTCGTTGGGCACTTTGATCGTGATTGCAGGCCTCAGCACGCCCACAGCGGTGTTCGCGCAAGGCGGTCCGGGCGGTGGAGGAGGCGCTGGCGGCGGCGCGCCGGGTGCGGGGGCCGCCGGCACCGGCACGACCGGTATCGCCGCAGGATCAGGGGACGCCGCCGGTCTCGGCAACGCGCAGAACGGAGCCGGAAGCGGCAACAATCCCTCGCGGCTGTCGCAACCGGGGGCGGCAGGCACCAACGGGACTAACAGCCTCGGCACGGCGCAGTCGTCCGGTTCCGGCGCGAGCGGGTCGGGGTCGAGCAATTCCGGCGTCACGACCGGCACGGGTCGTGGAGCGGCGGGAGGCACCGCGGCAACGGGACCGAACCGCGCCGGTGATGCGACCGATGAGCAGATTCAGCAGGAGAACAAGACGGTCGACCGGAAGGTCAAGAGCATCTGCCGCGGTTGCTGAATATTGCCCGCGGCTCCGGACGTCACGCAACGACATCGAGATCGCGCAGATGTGAGCGGGGTTGCCCCCGCGCCGTTCCAAATTCGGCTTAGAGACATCCGGCTGAGAGTACCGAGTGCAATGACATTGTCATGCCGGTTGAATTTGGAGACGGATCGATGCGCAAGAGATTGATGGGATTGCTGGTGGGTGCCGTGATCGCGGCGGCGATGGTGCCCGGCATGGCATCGGCGCGCGGGCCGGGCGGCTTTCATGGCGGCGGTTTCCATCACGGATTCGGTTATCATCATGGCTTTGGTCCAGGCTTCGGAATCGGGTTCGGCTTCGGCTATCCCGGCTACTACGGTTACGGAGGCTATCCTTACTACTACCCGTACACCTACGAAGATCTCGGCGGCTGCTACGTCGCCCGCAAGCGCGTGCGCACGGCGCACGGCTGGCGCTATCGGAACGTCGAGGTGTGTGAATGAAGCTTGGGCGAGGTGACCGGCCGATCCGGTCACTTCGCCTTAACGACATCTCGTCACCTTTTGTTGGCGCTCCGATCGGGGGCGCACAACGGAGAAGTAGCTGGCGCAACGCTTGCATGGGATCCAGGCATGATGAACACACTCACATCCCCTGAACTCACGTTGGTCTTCATGGGCGTCGTCGTCGGCCTGGGCGCAGCGCTGGTCTGGATGGCCTGGGAGCTCGAGCAGGGCGGCAGGCAGCTGGCGAAGATCCGTCGCGACGATCATCGCCTGCGCTAACCGCCGACAGCCCCGAGCCCGCATGAGCGCAAGCGACATGCGGGACGTCTTGCGGGGGCAGTCTTCCCCGGTTCGCTCGCCCGGGCGGCGGCCGTCAGCTCAGCACGCCATATTTCTTGAACCACGCCTGCATCTGCACCCAGCCGTCCTCGGCGGCGTCCTTGCGATAGCTGGGGCGATAATCGGCGTGGAAGCCGTGCGGCGCGCCGGGATAGATCTTGAACTCCGCGGTCTTCTTGTTGTCGGCGAGCGCGGCCTTCATGGCCTCGACGCTGGCGACGGGAATACCGGTGTCGGCCTCGCCGTAGAGGCCGAGGACGGGCGCCTTCATCTCGGGTGCAAGCTGCGTCGGGCTCTTCGGCCAGGCCGGATTGGGCGGATCGATCAGCGGGCCGTAGAACGCGACGCCCGCCTTCAGCACCGAACTATGCGCCGCATATTCCCACACGTTGCGGCCGCCGCGGCAGAAGCCGACGATGCCGAGGCGCGAGGTGTCGCCGCCCTGCGACTTGGCCCAGGCCACGGTCGCGTCGAGGTCCGACATCAGCTCCGCGTCGGGCTTGGCATTCACGATCGGCAGCAGGTCCTTGATCTCGGTGATCTTGGTGAGGTCGGTCCCGCTGCGGAAGTAGTAGTCCGGCGCCACGGCCAACGCGCCGAGCTTGGCGAGACGGCGGGTCACGTCCTTGATGTACTGATGCAGGCCGAAGATCTCCATCGCGACCAGCACGACGGGCGGGTTGCTGGCGCTGGCGGGGCGGGCGAAATAGGCCGGCATGTCGCGGTCGCCGACCTTGATCTTCGCATCTCCGGCATTCAGGCCATTGCTGTCGGTGGTGATGACCTCGGCCCGCACCGGGCCGGCAGCCAGCGTGTAGCCGGCCGTCACGGCAGCGGACGCGGTCATGAAGCCGCGGCGTGAGAAGGGGGCGACCGTGGTCAGCCCGATGACATCGGAGGTCAGTGCTGGATCGGCGGACATGGGGGCTCCTCTGCGTCTTGCGGGCGCATTGAGCCGAGAATTGGCTGGGAAAAGCAAGTCACCAGCCGGAGAGCCGCGGCAGTCGGGTCCGTTCCGGGCGGTCGAACGCGATCCCACAAAGAACAAGGCCGTCGGCGCAGTATGGCGCCAACGACCTTGCCAGCCCCGGATATTGAAATTGGCCCTGTGCCATCCTGAAATTGGCTCGCCATCCGGTGAAGGCAGGATGGCGTGACTCCAGGTTTCAATCTGTGAAGCACTTCACAGGGGCCCGGGAAAATTCGGCGGGAAATTCTACGAGCAGGTGTCAGGACCGGCCATATCAGGACCGGTTGCGGCGATGCCGATGGCCGCTGCGGCTGGCATGGGCGCGGGCGCGGATGCTGCGGTTGCGCGGGGCCGGCGCGGCCTGCTCCGAGCTCTGGGTGCTGGCGAAGGACTGGCGCAGGCCGTCGATGGAGTCCTTCAAGGTCGAGACCTGGTCCGAGAGCCGCTTGGTGTCGGCCTGCTGGGCGGCGAGCAGGCGGCGCATGCTCTGCATCTGCTCCTGCATCATCTGCAGCTGGTCGATCGATTCCTGCTGGGTGGCTTCCAGGCCCTTGGTCTTCTCCACCAATTGCTCGGACGCCTGCACAGTGCGCGCCTGCAATTGCCGCGTCACCGCGCCGCGCTCGGCTTCCGGCGCGCCCCCATGGGCACGCCACAACATGATGCCGCCGATGCCCGCGACGAGCACCACGAGCGTCGCGGCTGCGAGCGCGATCGGCTGGGCGCCCTTGACGGGGCTCGGGCTGAGCTTCTCGGGGTAGCGTCTGGTGTCGCGCGTCACCGGATTCATCACGAAACCACCCAAATTGAAAAAGCTTCGGATGCTCCTCCCGAAAACTGGGAGAGGCGAAAACTCGAGCAGAGAACGCTGTTCGCCCAGCCCACAAATCGAGCGTCTGACGGACGAACCAAGTCGTCAAGGTTTGATTAGGAAATCCGACAAAAGCGAGGCCTGCAAGTCCGAAAGCGCGCCGCCGCGCCATGCACCATGCCGGTTCCGTGCGGCGGTCGCGACCAGCCGAAAAATGCGGCGGGACAGATGCTTACTGCGTTGCGCTGCAGTTCCGGCAGATCGTGAGCTTCTGCTTGAGGCGGGCCTCGTCGGCGAGGTCGGCCGCCTGTTCCTCCTCCCAGCTCATCCGGCCCCGATAGCCGGAGCTCGACTGCGCGGACATCACGTCGACCCGCGAGTCGCCACGGCGCTTGGCGCCTTTGCGCGGCGTGCCGATGTCCGGCTCCGTCGCAATCTCGGTGTCGGCGTCGGAGGTGGCGACACGGCCGTCCCAGTCGGCCGCAGCGCTCGTCGGCTGCGCGGCAATCACGGCGGGCGCAGCGGCCATCGCCGGCGTGGCTGCAGGTGCGCCGGCCGAGGCCAGCGGTCCCGAGCAGCCGGTGCCGGACATGCAGCAGTTCGCCAGCGTCAGGGCCGCGGCCAGCAGGGTCGCGCTTCGCAGGATCATCATCATGCCGACAACCTAAACCCGACGGTCAAGGGAAAACAAGGTTGGCCGGCCATTGCCGCGCCCCGCCTGCGACATATCGTCAAAGCAAGGCCAAAAAAAGTTGCGCATCGAGACGGCCTTACGCGAGGCGATGACGTGCCTCCCACCGTCCGCGACCCACGGCACGACGCCGAACTACGAAGTCCGCGACCCCGCGCCGCGGGGCTTTTTTTGTTCCGGCAGCTCACCACGGCTTGTCGGAAACTCGGCTTAGATAAGTATAAAAATACCGCTATTGATTGCGTCAGACTCTGAATTCAATCTTAAGTCGATTTTTTTGCGCGTGACGGCCAACCATGTGGTATTTGCTAACCGTTGTTCCGGCCGGCAGGGGGCGCGTGCGTGCGTGATGGGCACAAACTTCGGTTGTTGATCTATATTGCCATGATCGTTGTATCGGGCTGCCTGGCGGCTCCGATCGCATATAGCGGCAGGGGGATCTCGATCGCGGGATGCAAGCCGGCGCCGGAGCCTGATCAGTTCATCAGCTACTGTAGTGCGCGCCGATTTGGAGACTTCGAGCATGCTGCGTTTTGGTTCGGGATCGAGCGCAGGGCGCTTGCCAACCTGAAGGCAGCCGATGTGGTCTTTACTGGGTCGAGCCGCACGATGTTTGCTTTCAGCACGGCCGAAGTGCGGTCGTATTTTGCCGCACGCGGTCTACGGCAGTTTAATCTCGGATTCGGCTATGAGGACCAGCAGACGTTCTTCTCTGCGCTTGCGGTGAAGCACCATCTGCGTCCGCGTGTGCTGGTGATTGGCGTCGATCCCTATTTCAACGATCGGGTAAGCGAGCCCGCCCTGGCCGCGCTGCATGATGGATGGGAGCTCGGGCGGGCTCTGGTCAAGAAGGGGGAGATGTGGGCCCAGCCAGCCCTATGCAATTTACGGTTTGTCGACTGCGAAATTGCGCCGACGGCCTTCAGATCCTCAGTGGATGGCTATTTTCGTTGGCGGGATGTGCTGATGGCGGATCGCCAGCGTCCGCGAGTTCGTCGGAGCCAGTTGCGGGACTTTCAGGTCAATGTGCCGCTCTCGGCGATCGAGGCAAACAACTTCTTGAAGCGAATTGGCATGCCTGCCGACTGTGTCGTCCTGGTCCCGATGCCGACGACCGAAATCTGGCCAAAGCCGGATCCGACCAAGCAACTCGCCGAGACGATCGGGGCGATGTATATCGATGCTGATACCGGCGACGATCTCACCTTCGTCGACGAGGCTCATCTGTCATTTGACAGCTCGAAGCGGTTCTCGTCGGAGTTTGTTCGCGCGTTCGACCGACTGCCGCAGACGTGCTTGAACAATGGTCCATTGCCGGCTCAAGCCTCCGTGCTTCCTGGCGGGTGATGGAGCTAGGACGGTCGAGATCGCCGCTGGCCTCTAACGGCGGACGCTTGCATCTGCTCTCAGCACGGCGTCGTGGAGAGATTCACGGTGACAGTCGATCGTGCCCGACGCGCGAGAGATCCTGGCCGCAGCCTTTGCCACGGCCTGGTCGATTGAAGGCGCGGCTGCGCCCGATGGCAGACACTGATGCCAGCTACGCTTCTCTGGCATCACAATTCGAGAAACGGTAGGCCACTTTTCGCTATGGCAGCCGGACGGGGGCGCGCGCGCTCCCACGCAGCAGAGCGTAGTTCTTCTGCAGCCAGCGGATAAGGCGGGGGCTCACCGTTCTGCCGAGTTCCGACTCAAGCGCCTCGATGCGATCCTGCAACTGGAGGAGGTCGCTGTAGCGAGCTCGCATCCTTTCGCTCAGTTGGCTGTGGGTCGTAGCGATCTCGAGCGAGGGGCGGAACGCCTGGTCGATCGTCTTCCGCAGGACGACGTGCAGATTGAGCTGGGGGACGCGATTGTTGTCGGCGAGATGGGCCGGCTCATTCAACATCGTATCGCCGCCGAGACAAGTGATGCCGAGAGCGTCGATCCGGTTTTCGCCCGCATGGGTGACTGCGAGGCACTCGATCTCGTAGCCGTTGGCCTGGGCAAGCTCCCGGAAGAAGAGCGGCGTGTAGCAGAAGTATCCGTGGTCGAGATAGCCGCTCGCTGGCAGCTGATGGTAGATCACGCCGCCGACCTTCATGGCGTCATGCATCACTTCGAAACAGTTCCACTGATTGACGATGTGCTCGGTGGTACCGAAGTTGAGAACCACGTCGAAATGGCCACGGAGCTGCGAAGGGAGTTCGTCGAAGTTGAGATCCAGGATGTTGGTGTTCTTCAGCCCGGGACAAACATCGATCGCCTCATATTCGATGTTTGCGAGATCCGTGATCTCGGAAAGCATCGTCGTTCTCTCGTCCGCTCTTGGCGTCGAGAAGTGGACGAGCCGATCAACGGTTATTGCGTCAGGACGCGGCTGTCCCAGGCGCTCGACGATTTCCGTGATCTGCTCGGCGCGTGCGAAATAGATGGTCTGCGGCCCGATATCGAGAATTCTGTTTTTGCTGCCGGTCAGATGTCCGTTCCGCTGCAAGTAGATCACGGCATCGAGGTTCATCCCCATAGCAATGCCCCGCGCTAAAGTGGAAGCACTCTAGCACCACAGTCTCAGCGCGATCAATCTTCGCGTGTTGATTTGGAACGCAGCTGATCTTGGATTGTATGGCGGGGCTGCAGCAGCCGCCAACTCCTCAAAAAACGAGTATACTGAAAGACTTGCGCCTCGCGTACGGGCTCGAGGAACTGCGCGATCAGGTCAGTCGGGCCTGGCCCGAGCGGCCGAAGTGACGGGTGGATCGGCGAGCGGGACCGGAACGGTGCTGCCAAGCCGTGGAATTCAAGCGGTTTTCGTGAATTTCGGCTGGCTCAAAAAAGTTGCGGCCAGGCCTTGGGGGAGGCCTGGCCGCGCGCGAACCGGTCTGGGACGGGGAGGGGTGGGGATGTGACCGGGTCGCGTAACTCGAATTCGTGTCTCGCCTCTCTGATCAGCGTTCGCGGACGCCTTAGCGTTCTCTTGCGCTGGCGGTGGCCACTGCCGGGCGACCGTCGCCGAGCGAGACCCAGACGTTGGGATCGCCCTGCGACTGCCGCTTGACGAAGCGGTAGCCGGTCTCGGTCCAGGCGACGACGCTCTCGTTCTGATTGTCGAGCACGTATTCGCCCTTGTCGGTCTTCACGGTGAGGACGGCGTGTCCTTCACCCTTCTTGTCGCGCACCACCGTGATCAGCAGCGCCTCGCGGGGCCAGCCGGCATCGATCAGCAGCTTGCGCTTCAGCAGCACGTAATCCTCGCAGTCGCCGTAGCCGTCCGTCGGCAACGACCATTTCTCGACCACGCCCCAATGGTCCATGTCGGTGATGGGCTTGACGTTCTCGTTGACCCAGCGATTGACCTTTAGCAGATCGCGCCAGGCGGTCTGGGACAGCACGATGTCGCGGGGCTGCGACGCGCCGCCGCGGCATTCCTCGGGCGTCTCGGTGCAGAACTCGACCCAGCCGATCGGCGCCCGTGCGGTGTCGCCAAGGCTCGCATAGAGCACCCGGTCATCGCCGGCATGCGCCATCCCGCCCATCGCCATCAGGAAGGCTGCGACCGCCCACCCTTTTGCCTGTCCCGTCCGCTTGACCATTTTTGGCCCCCCGTTTTCGTTGGGACCATGTGTCTCATAAAGATTTTTCGCTGCCGCTAAATCGCCACGATGGATTTGACGCAAATCCAAGTAAAACAAAGGGCTTATTCGACTTTCACTTGAATCGAACTTAGCTAAAATTTGAATCGTTCGGGGTTGAATCGAATGCGCGGCATTAAGCCGGGAACCGCTGCCGTTGCAGGGTCTGCCGCGCTTTGCCCGCCAGCCATTAACCGCGCCAGACCACCTGTGCGCTGGCCGAACGCCACACGGCGCCCGCGGTGGCGGACGCCGTGTGCTCCGTGAAGTTGCGGGATTTCAGAGGCTTGCGGCTTTACCGCGCGGTAACGCTGTCTTCGAGCGTTTCGGCGATCTGGGCGTGCAGGAACTCGATCGCGAAGCCGCCTTCGAGATTTCGCACCACGCGCGCCTGCACGCGGCCGAGCATGACCTGCGATTTCAGCGGCGGCCGGGTCTCGGCCGCGATCGCCGCGCCCGACAGCGACATGTCGATGATGCGGCAGGTCATCTTGGTGCCGTCCTCGAGCGTCAGCACCGCGATCGGGTTGCGCGGAATGATACGGTCGTGGCGGCGATCCTCCGGCAGGTTGAGGATGTCGCGGTTGGCGAGCCAGGTCAGCTGCGCGGCGAGCTTGTCGCGCTTGCGCGCGGTGGCGCCGATCGTCATCGCAAAACCGTTGTCGATGATGCGGGTGATCTTGCCTTCGACGCGGCCGATATGGTCGAGATAGGCGATCACGCGGTCGCCGACATTGCCGATGCCCGGCGCGAGCAGCGCGAGGCCGCCCGGCGACATGTTGATCACCTGGCAGGGAAACTCACGGCGGTCCGGCAGCATGTAGCGGCCGAGCAGGTGGACCTTGACCCGCTGGAAACGGCGGCGCTCCTCGGCGGCCGGAAGAGAGAGTTTTTTGTTCGGCAACGCCATGTTTCGCCACTCAAAGCCGGCTCTTAGCGTGCCGGATGATCCAGTGTTGAAACTAAGTCCTGCACGGTTAATTCAGCGTTACGTTGTGCTCCTGCAGCACGCTGCCACGGCCTTTGACGAGCTGATAGAATGGGCAGGCGCGGCATCGCGCCAATGACACCAGTGAAGACGGGAGAGACGTTCATGCGGAGTTGGTTGGGAGCCGTGGCAGTCGTGGTCTGCGCAGCGGTTGGATCGTCGCCGGCCGCGGCGGCCGAGATGAAGGTGACCCTGCTCGGGACGGGCACGCCGACGCCGCGCCTGTCGAGCTTCAGCGCCTCCACCCTGATCGAGGCCGGGCCGGAGCGGCTGCTGTTCGACCTCGGACGCGGCTCCACGATCCGCCTGTTCCAGAAGAACATCCCGCTCGGCAGCGTCACCGCGCATTTCCTCACCCATCTGCATTCCGATCACGTGGTGGGGCTGCCGGACATGTGGCTGAGCGGATGGATCGGCACGCCCTGGGCCTCGCGCAAGGGGCCGATGGTCGTGTTCGGACCGAAGGGAACAGTGGCGATGACGGAGAATCTCACCAAAGCCTTCTCCGAGGACATCCGCATCCGCATCGATGACGAGCACTATCCGCCCGAAGGCGTCGCCTTCGCCGCGGCCGATATCGGGCCGGGCGTCGTCTACGAGCGTAACGGCGTCAGGGTCAGCGCCATCGAGGTCAATCACGGCGAGAAGATCAAGCCGGCGCTCGGCTATGTCGTCGAGTTCGACGGCAAGAAGGTCGTGCTGTCCGGAGACACCAAGCCCGATCCGCGGGTGGAGAAGGCGGCGAAGGGGGCCGATCTTCTGATCCATGAGGTCGCCGTCATCGATCCGGAGCTGCTGAAATCCTACCCGAACTACCGCGCCATCGAGGACCACCACACCTCGCCCGAGGAGGCCGGCAGGATCTTCAGCGAGGCGAAGCCGAAGCTCGCAGTCTACTCGCACATCGTGTTTGCGACCGTGAAGCCGGTCCAGGACGTGCCGGAGGATGCGCTGGTCGCGCGCACGCGCACGGCCTATCAGGGCCCGCTTGTCGTCGGGCGCGATCTTACTTCGTTCGTCATCTCGGATCATGTCGCCGCGTTCGCTCCCGACGGCAGTCTGCTCACCCCGCTGACCGGCTCGCGGTGAGGCGCGGGACGTAGCCCCGATCGCGTGGCCCGCATGTGATGCGACCACAGGTCGTCGCGACAAGATCCACACTCTCCAGACCGGATCTGGCGGCCTCCCGTCCCTCCGGTGACTTCAGCGGGAGGTTACATACCGTAAACAATGCTCTTGAAAGTAGAGCTTGAGCGCAGCACATTGTTCTGTGGAGCAATGAGGGGCACCGAGACGACGAGCCCATCGGCTTCAACGAGACGTCGTGTGCCGATCGTCGGCCGGGCGGGCACCTCAGTTCGCGCAGGATCTGGTGCGATGATACCGGGCATCGATTTCGGCGAGTTCCAGGAAGCGCTTGTCGCAGCGTTCAATCCTAGAGAATTGGAGATGATGGTCCGCGTTCGATTAAACGAACGGCTGGAAGACATTGTTACACCCGGTCCGAACAACTACGTGGCGTTTCAACTGATCGACTGGGCGGAGCGAAAGGGCGCGACGATCGTCGTCGATTTGGCTCGCGCTGCGTATCTTACGAAGCCTGACCACGAGAAGATACGACGCCTTTACGAGAAATTCGGCATGGCGCCGACGATGTCGGTACAGAACGCGGGCAAGTCCGTCACCGCGGCACCCGAGCGTGCCACCGCAAGCGGCCTCGAAGCGATCGTGCGTCCGCGACTTAAGACCTTCGATATGGGCGTGTGGCGGGGATGCATGGCACAGATCGAGGGCCAAGTTTGCCGCATTGAGTTTGACGGCAACGCGATGGGGACCGGCTTCTTGATCGGACCGGATCTCATCCTGACCAACTATCACGTGCTCGAGTCCGCGATCGAGGGGACGGCACGTCCGGCCGCGATCGCCTGCCATTTTGATTACAAGGTTCTCACCGATGGCTCGCGCTCGGAAGGAGTTGTCGTGCCGCTGCACGATTCAGATTGGCGCATCGACTTCGCGCGTTACAGCCAGGCCGAGGCCGAAGGTCAGCCGGACCGAGATCTTCCAGCGGTCGACGAACTCGATTTCGTACTCGCCCGCTTGGCGCGATCCATCGGCAACGAACCGATCGACAAGAACGCCGGCTCCGGTGCCCCGCGACGGCGCTGGATCGCAATGCCCAAGACACAGCCGCCACTTGAGATCGACATGCCGCTGCTGATAGCCCAACATCCGGACGGGAGCCCTTTGAAGCTCGCCGTGGACACGCAAGCTGTGCTCGGCGTGAACGGCAACGGCACACGGGTTCGCTATGCCACTAACAGCGACCGAGGCTCATCGGGGTCCCCGTGCTTCAATATGGAATGGTCGCTGGTTGCGATGCATCACATGGGCGACCCTGCCTGGGGCTCGCCGAAATTCAATCAGGGCATTCCGATTGGAATGATCCGCCAGCGGCTTGCAGGCAAGATCGAGTTCGAGGCGCCATGATGCGCTGGGTCCGCTTCGCTTCAAGTGAAAGGGCGTAGAGGCCATGGTCGAGACAGACGCTGCCGGCTCCGCGAAAGGGGCGGACTCTCTCTTGGACAAGAAGCTGCTCCATGGCATCTGCGATGCGTTCAACATGAACGATCTGAAGATCCTGGTTCGCACGACGATGGGCAAAGTCGTTTTCAATCGACTGTCCTGGGATCAGCCGAAACCGAACATCGTCCTCGATCTCCTGGATATGGTCGAAGGGGACGGCCGGCTTCTCGACCTGCTCAATGGCATCAAGAACTGGGAGGATCAACAGTCCAACGAGGCCCTTCAGAGGGTTGTCGACGAGCACCTCGATCGCATTTCCACCCCGGCCAGCGTCAAGACACTCAACACCGGGATCAATAGCCTGCGTCGGGAAGTCGAGGAGGACGCCGGGATACGCTCCGTCGTCGCCGCCTCGCGCAAAACGCTCGACCAGGTCAGCAGCAGAATCGACGCTCTTTTTCATTACAAGGAGCTGCACGATTGCCTGCACGACATCCAATTGCGACATTACCGCGAGATCATCGATTGTGCCAAGGAACTGGGGCGCGATCCGCAAGCATCGTTCGGGCTCCAACAACACGTCATCGACCTCGCGAAAATCTGCAGCCGCGTGCGCGAGGCGGCCGAACTGCTCCCGGAGGTCGGCGCCGATAGGACGCATGTGCGGGGCTGGATAGAGGAGCTCGAATCGGCGATTCCGAAATTGCGGAAGGCCGTTCGCGACGAGGATACGCACGATGTGATCACTGCGGTGTTCCCGTTTCGGAGCGTGATCGTCTCCGAACAGAGCAGGGTCAATGCATCGCTCAACCGATATGCCGAAGAACTCCCGTTGCGAGAGCTGAGCGAAATCCTCGCCAATGCTGTCGCCGCCAAGCCGGCAGGGGATGCGTCGGCTGCCGACCTTCAAGAGGCGATCGCATCTTTGAGGAACATCAAGTCGCAACTGAGTAGCCGGGTTGCGGAACACGACAAATGGCAGAGAATCGAGAAGGATTTCTGGGAGGCCGAAGACAACATCGAAAAGAACACACCGGAATCGCTCGACCTGTTCAAGGAATTCTGGCCGGCGATCAAGTCGCGCGTCGACGAGATCGCATCCACGCAGGCTGAAGCGGACTGGGCGAAGGATGCGAAGGAGTACGCCAGCCGGGTCGACGAGACGATCGCCAGCCACGTTACCAATTTCGGCACGCTGCGCAGAAATTTCAAACTATTCCGCGATACGGCGCTTCTTCACTTCTTCAATGTCGATCGAGATCTCAAGGCGCAGTGTGGAGACATCCTGAAGATCCGTGAGCCTTTGCGAGAACTGTCTGACAAGGTGTGAGTCATGTCGAAAGATCACCAAGTTGCGCCGGAAGCCTCAGGACCGGTGCCGTCAACATTCACCTCGCTAACCGAATTGCGCGCCGAACACATCGCGTTGATGCGCGCGGCCCGCGATCGAGAGAACGACCAAGATCTGCTTGCCGACGTCCATAAGTTCGTCGATCGGGCGCAGGCGGCGGGACGATGGATAGATTCGCCGGCCGACCGCGAGGCTGCCCAGAACATCATTACCTACTGGACGTCGTATCAGTTTTCGGCCGGCGATCGGGAGGCTCTCTCTGCCACGCTGCCCGCCCTCGCCCCCTTCGACCCATCGCACGCCCCGGACCTCACCAGCGCCGCTAATCCCTACATAGGGTTGAACCCGTTCGATGAAGGCGACGCAGGGCGCTTTTTCGGGCGCGAGGAGGCTGTCCGAAGACTTCTGGAGCAGCTTCGCGAACAGCGAACAGTGCTCGTCACCGGCCCGATGGGAAGCGGCAAGACATCGATTGTAATGGCCGGCGCCATCCCAAGGATGAAGTCGCAGATTGCCGGGGAAGGCAAGAGCCCGCTCGTTCTGGTCGTAGTTCCGAGAGCAGATCCGTTCGCCGCGTTGCTCACGAGCATATATGAGGCGGCTGCCAATCCCGCATTACCCAAACTCGAAACATGGATCACCGAGCAGAAGCAGAAGCTCGAACGTTCGCCAGAGCTTTTTGGCGCCTTGCTCGACGGCGTATTTCCGGGGCGCCCCGTTATCATGGTTGTCGATCAGCTCGAGCAGATCTTTACGATCTGCTCGGACGAGAAGACGAGGGAGGGCTTTGTTCAGGCACTGGTCGGAGCGCGTGGCCAGCCGGACCGGACCATCCTCATTATCGAGGAGCGGTACCAGCAACCGGCGCTTCAGCTCGCCGCGCTCAAGTCACTCGGGGAGAACCCGGCCGCGCGCTTCTCGCTTGCGCCGCCCAACGTTGCCGAAGTGCAGCACATCATCGAGAGCGCGGCCACCACGGTCGGGCTCAAGTTCGACGAGGGAATCGTCGAGGACCTCGCCAAGAGTGTTGCCGGCGATGCGGGCGCGCTGGCCATGCTGCAATTTGCCCTTGGAAGGCTGTGGGACCAGCGCGAGCGTAACCGCATCACCTGGGAAGCCTATCATAAGGTGGGCAAGCCGCGAGACGCTCTGATCCGTACGGCAGAAGCGATTTACGCCGGTCTGACGTCTGACGACCAGGCGGCCGCGAGGTGCGTCTTCCTGCAACTGGTGCAGCCCGATGTGGAGGGGTTCATCCGCCGCCGAGTGCGGCGGGACGTTCTGGTGCAGATCGCGCCTGCCGGTCGCGTCGACCATGTTCTGGAGCGATATGTGGATGCCGAGCTCATCCGGCGTAGTCCAGGCGTCGGCTGGGACGACGATCGCTTCGATCTGGCCCACAGCGCGCTGATCGACGGCTGGCCGCGATTGCGCGACTGGCTGCAGGACGAGCGGAACCGCTCCAAGGCGAAGCTGCAGCTCATCGCGACGGCGCAGCGCTGGCAGGCATCCGGCTTCGACGCCGGTTATCTGCTCTCCGGCGCCGCTCTGGACGACGCGGCGTCCTACATGGAGGGCGCGCCGGAGCTCAAGGAGCTCGTGGCGGCCAGTCGGGCCCACAACGAGCTGCAGGCGCGACGATATTCCCGCGCCAGGAACGCGGCGCTGATTGTCATGGCGACCTTGCTCGTTTTTGCGGTGTGGGAATGGCGAAAGGCGGATTTGGAGGAGCAATCCGCGCTGCGGAGCGCGAAAAGTGCATTTTCCGTCGTCGGGAGCGTGCTCGATGTAATTCAGGATCAGCTCAATACCGGCGCAATCCAGGTTTCGAGTGCTGAACGGCTGCTGCGCGGCGCCGAGAAGATCTTCGGTGCCGTCGAGAATCGGCCGGAAGTCATGGAGTATCGCGCCAAGCTGCTGACGAAGTTCTCGGATGTGTACCTGCTGGTTGGAGCACATGACGCTGCCTTAACACAAATCGAAGAGGCCAAAGACCTCGCTGACCAGCTCCTCGAGAACGACGCCGAGAACGACGAGTGGAAGAAGCTGCGTTATGAGGTTGCGTTCCGACTCGGAGACGCCTTCGAGGGCCGTGACCTGAAGCGATCCGCAGCGGAACTTGATTACGCGCTACGGATTGCGCAGCGGCTGGCTGACAGGAACCCCGCGGACGGCGCAGCGCGCCCAAGAATCGCATTCGTCGAGAACAAGATTGCGGACAGCCTCCTGAATACGGACTGGAAGGGGGCTCTGGATTGGTACCGGAAATCCCTTGCGATTGGCACCGCTCTCCTGGCTCAGGACCCGAACGATCCGGATGCCCAGAAGGCCGTGGCGGATGCTCGGACCCGGATCGGCGATGTCCTTGCTGCGCACGATCGTCCGAAGGAAGCTTTGGCGGAATACGAGCAGGCAATGACGATACGGGAAGCCCTGGTCCGCAGGGAGCCGAAAAACAACATCTATCGATCCAATTTGTCGAGGATCTACGAGCAGATCGGCCGAGTGCACAGGATGCAAGACCAGCTCGACGACGCACTGAAGTACTTCCAGATGGCAGTCGACCTCTCAGCCGGCCTCGCCCGCGACGATCCCGACAAGGTCGACTGGAAAATTCGCCTCGCCCGGCAATACGTCATCATCGGCGATTCGGTGGCAGAGCAGGACCCGGCGGGCGCGATTGAAAGATACCGCAGTGCTCTGGCAATTCGCGAGGAGATCACCGCAAAGGACCTCAATAAAGTGGCATGGACGCGCGACGTAGCCGACACGCACGATAGGCTTGGGGGCGCCTGGCGAAGGCAGCACGACTTCGTAAACGCGCTCAAGGAATATGATGCCGGTCTGCAAATCCGGCTGCAGCTCGCGGGAAGGTTTCCCGACGATAGCAGGCGTCAACTTGAGCTGGCGGAAGGCTACGAGCGCATCGGTGACGCCGCGCGCGAGCAGAGCGAGCCGGGAAAAGATGACCGCTCCCTGCAAGACGCCGTCGACGCCTATCGCAAGGGCCTCGTCGTCGTCAACGCACTCATAGCCAAAGACCCGAAGAGCGGGGCAGAGAAGGTGCGCGAAAGGTTCCAGGCGAAACTCTCGGCCCTTACAACAATCCGCTAGCGGTCACGCAATTGGAGGATTTGCGGTTGCTTCTGCACAGAAGTCCTAACTACGCGCGCCGCGGTCAGCGCAGGCCCTCATACACCATCAAGCCGCGGGCGAGCGCGAGCTTGCGCAGCGCGCGCGGCACGATCGGCTCGGCCGGCGGATGGATGTAGCGCCATGACACCATCTCCAGCGGTCCGAGCGCGCCTCGCGGCGTCTCGAACGGGGCGAGCAGGCCGGTCAGGCTGATCGGCTCGTGCGCGCGCGTCGCGAACGGCAGCAGCAGCAGCTCGAAATGCGCCGTCGTGCGATCCGGTCCCTGCGCCTTGACGCCGGCGATCGCCGGCAGCGTCTCCTCGCACACGACCATCGTGATCTCTTCGATCTCGCGGCGGCTGGCGGGCGCGAACTGCGCCGGGAAGCTCCTGTCCTTGACGTCGCCGCCGAGCAGGGCGCACAGCCGCGTGCCGGCCATGCGGAACGGAAAGCCGCTGTCGGCGTCGCAGGACAAGACGAAGATGTCGCCGAGCAGCTCGCGCACGGCCGACGGCTCGAAGTCGCAGCGCTCTGGCGCCTTGGCATGGCCGCGCCTGTCGTTCCAATAGGCGAAGAGCTCGCGATTGGACGGATGTTTCATCTCGGTGATCCCTCGCGCCCTCGACGTCACGGAGGACATTGCTGTCCCGCTTTCGTCCAGGCGCCTCCCTGGTTTGTTTTCGCAGGAGGGGCGGTGCAGCGTCCATGCCGATGGTGCGATCGTGCCGGCTTTCCCCCGGCCTTCCGCGCGTTAAGGTTAAATTAACGATGAGCTTGGCGGCCGCCGAGCGATCGTTAACAATGCGTTCATCAGATCGCGGCCGGACGGTGGAAGGTCCGCCGCGATACGGTGAGGTACACGCAGGCGGCGTCAAACAAGTCTGGTCGTCGCGACGGGGCGGGGTGGGGAAAACAACCTCGGGCGCTCCGGACGCGGCAAAGGCCGGCAAGTCTCGGAGGGAGGGTTTTCTCAGGACCCTCCCTCGTTCTTTTTGCGGATCCGCCGCCCTTTCTCCACCGCTGCCACCGCGCCGCACATCAACTCTGCCGCCGTGCGCTTGCACAGGCAGGCCAAAGCCGCCTATCTGACGGATCTGTTCCTCTCGTCGAAGGCGTGCGTTCCGTTGGATTCCTCCTCGTCAGACCTCACGCAGGATCCGCCGCTCCAGCAGGCGCGGGAGCCGATCCTCAATCTGCCGGGCGCACTGACCGCCTACATCCTGCTGATCGCGGTGATCCATCTGCGCGTGCTGTTGCCGGACGAGTGGAACGGCTGGATCATCGACCTGTTCGCCTTCGTCCCGAAACGATACGACCAGACCCTGATGGACGGGGCGTTTCCCGGCGGCACGCCGGCCAAGATCTGGACCTTCGTCAGCTATTCGCTGCTGCACGCCAATCTGGCGCATATCGGCTTCAACGTGCTGTGGCTGCTGCCATTCGGCAGCGCGCTCGCGCGCCGCTTCGGGGCGGCCCGGTTCTATCTGTTCATGGCGGTGACGGCGGCGGCCGGTGCGCTGGCGCATCTGCTCACCCACGAGCACGCGCTGGCGCCGATGATCGGCGCCTCGGCCTCGGTGTCCGGCACCATGGCGGCCGCGATGCGCTTTGCCTTCGTGAGCGGCAGCTTCCTGTCGTTCACTCGCGGCGATGCCGAGGCGGCGGCCAGGGTTCCGGCGTTGTCGCTGTCGCGTTCGCTGCGCAATCCGCGCGTCCTCGGCTTTCTGGCAGTGTGGTTCGGCGTCAACATCGTGTTCGGCATCGGCGGCATCACGCCCGGCGCCGAGGGCGCCGACGTCGCCTGGCAGGCTCATATCGGCGGCTTCATCGCCGGCCTGATCCTGTTTGCGCTGTTCGATCCCACCCCGCATGTGCGCGACGATGCTGCGCCTGCGTTACCGTCCGACGTGGTCGACCGTTAGTTGCCGCAATCCTGCGCTTGCGAGCGCGGGTGATTTCATTCATCATTTGCGTCCACTGCAACCGGAGCACGATTCCGGATGAACGAAAGCAGGCCATTTTGTGCCGCGCAGGCCAGCCTGCCGAGTGCAATGCAACCAAAGCGTGATCGGGAGGATTGGATCCGTTGCGTTGCCAGACTGTTGATTGAAGACTCGCTTGACTGACGATCGCTGGAAGCATCGGCCGCAACGACGCCTCGCTCAAGAAGGCACACCGGCCCCTGAAGGAGACGAGCAATGACAGTACGTGCGATCCTCGACATCAAGGGCCATCAGGTCGAGAGCGTCGAGTCCCAGACCACACTCGCCGAAGCCGCCAAGCGGCTCGCTGACCGCAAGATCGGCGCTGTGCTGGTGATGTCGGGCTCCCGGATGGAGGGCATCCTATCCGAGCGCGACATCGTCCGCGCGCTCGGCGAGCGCGGCGCCTCGGCGCTGACCGAGCCGGTGTCGAACGTGATGACGCGGCGGGTGGTGAGCTGCAAGCCGGCGGATACCGTCGCCTCGATCATGGAAGTGATGACGAACGGCAAGTTCCGCCATCTGCCGGTGATCGAGGGCGGCGTCGTCGTCGGCCTGATCTCGATCGGCGACGTCGTGAAGTGGCGCGTCCAGGAATACGAGACCGAGCAGGAAGCCCTGCGTCAGTACATCAAGACGGCGTAGTCGTCGCTCCGCCGCCGGTCGGCGTCACCGCGCCGGTCGCCTGGCCGATGGTCTCCTGGATCGAATCCAGCGCACGTTCGGCCGCCCTGGTGCCGAACGCGATGAGGTCGGCCGCGCGGTGGAAGTCGAACCAGCCGATCTGGCCGACGCGCGGCGAGATCAGAAGGTCCGGCGGATCGCCGGCGAGACGTGCGCGGGTGATGCGGTCCTGCATGATGTTGAAGGCATCGACCATCACCGATGAGATGCCCGGCCGGCCGCCGCCGCCGAAGAACTGCCGCTTCACCGCGCGCTCCGGCGAGAACAGCCTGCCGAAGCGGCGCTTGGGCGGCGCGCTCTCCATCACCGTCTCCGGCACCTCGACCGGCTGGCCATGCGAGTAGATCGTCGTCGAATGCGTGAACACGTCGCTGGACAGGTTGGCGGCGATCACGATCTCGGCGCCGAGCGCGCGCGCCGCCGACACCGGCACCGGGTTCACCATGGCGCCGTCGACCAGCCAGCGGTCGCCGATCAGGACCGGCGCGAAGATGCCGGGCAGGGCGTAGGAGGCGCGCATCGCATCGACCAGGCTGCCATGGGTCAGCCAGATCTCGTGACCGGTGCGGATTTCGGTCGCTACGGTTGCGACCTTCATCGGCAGCTCCTCGATGGTGACGCGGCCGAGCGAGGCTTCGAGCTGGGCGGCGAGCTTCTCGCCGCCGATCAGGCCGGAGCCGTTGAGGCGGATGTCGAGATAGCCGAGGATGTTGCGCATCTGCAGGCTGCGCGCCCATTCCTCCAGGGTATCGAGCTGGCCGGCCGCATAGGCACCGCCGACCACGGCCCCGATCGAGGTGCCGACCACGACGTCGGGCACGATGCCGTGCGCCATCAGGGTTCGGAGCACGCCGATATGGGCAAAGCCGCGCGCCGCACCGCCGCCGAGTGCCAAGCCGATGACCGGCTTGCGGATCGTCCCAAGACCGACATCGGAACCTTCGGTTCCGCTCGCACGGCGTCCTTTCAGAATATCCAGCACCGAGATCTCCACGCCTACGCATACTGTGTGCAATGAGTCGGCAACGGACTCATGACGCATGACAGTCTAGCACCAGCCTACCAGAAGCATCCTTTATGCCGGGTCGACGGAAGCATCGGATGCCGCTGATGTGAACGCTCTCCTGGACGGAACTGCGCGCTCCGGCCGCTCACCGCCGGAGAATGCGACCAAGTCGCGCGCCGCTCATGCGGTTCCTCGGGGACAGTTGAGTAGAGGCTTGAATTTGCCGCGTTTTCGGTCAAAAGCAGGACGATGACGACAGGTCGCGGGTTCACCAGATTCCGGCGCAGCGGGCGGCTATGGCTTGTGCTTGCCTTGTCGTGCCCGCTGACCGGACTCTCAATGTCGCCGGCCGCAGCGCAACTGTTCAGCGACAGGCCGCCGCCGGTTCCGCCGGCCTCGGTGCCCGATCCCGGGGCAGCGGTCAGCCTGGCACCACCCTCCGGCCCCATTCCGCCGCCGGCACCCCAGGCGCTGCCGGGACCGCCGGTCGCCGCGATTCCACCCGGCGCGCCGGCTGCGATCCCCCCGGTTGCCGCCCCGCCGGCCGCAGCCCCCAATCAGGGCGTGCTGTCGCTGTCGGCGCGGTTCGGCAAGGACCTGCCGAACATCAATGGCGGGCTGGTCTGGCGCGTGTTCGCCGACCGGCCGGACGAATCCGGCGCCTTCAAGATGCTGCGCGAGGATCGCGGCGCGACGCCGAACATCGTGCTGCCGCCCGGTACCTATGTCGTTCATGTCGCGCTCGGCCTCGTCAGCGCGGTCAGGTCGGTGAACCTGAAGCCGGAGACCGATCGCGAATCCTTCGTGCTGCCGGCCGGGGGCCTGCGTCTCGAGGGCAGGGTCGGCACCAGCAAGATCCCGCAGAACCAGATCTCGTTTGCCATCTACAAGGGCAGCCAGTTCGACGGCCGCGAGCGGGCGCCGCTGGTGCCGAACGTCGCCGCCGGCGACATGCTGATGCTGCCGGAGGGGACCTATTATATCGTCTCCAACTATGGCGACGCCAACTCGGTGGTGCGCTCCGACATCCGCGTCCAGGCCGGCAAGCTCACCGATGTCACGGTGACGCATCGCGCCGCGGTCATCACCTTGAAGCTCGTCTCCGACAAGGGCGGCGAGGCGCTCGCCAACACGGCCTGGTCGGTCATCAACCCCGGCGGCGACGTGATCAAGGAATCGATCGGCGCCTTCCCCAAGGTCGTGCTGTCCGAAGGCGACTACCGCGCCATCGCCAAGAACGAAGGCAAGGTGTTCGAGCGCTCCTTCAGCGTCGTCAACGGCGTCGACGGCGAGGTCGAGGTGCTGGCGCGGTAAGCGGCTCGCACGCGAAATGGCCCCGCAGAAGGACACCGACTCTCCCCGCCATCTATGAGAGCCAGTCTCCGGGAGAGCCGCATGCAGATATCCGACGTCATCCGCCATGCCATCGAGATCGGCGAGCGCAAGGGCTGGATCACGTTCGACGAGCTGAACGCACTTTGCCCGGGTAACACAGTCGAACCCGAGGACATCGAGCGGATCATGCAGGCGCTGAGCGACGCTGGCATCCGTTTGGAGGAGGAGTGATGCAAGAACAGCGTTTTTGGCAGGAGCGCGCCTGACCACGGGTGTCGTCCCGGCGAACGCCGGGACCCATACCGCGGATGCTATCGGGGGATGTCGCTGTCAGTGGCCCGCATCACCGCGGCCGGTGGCTATGGGGCCCGGCTCAAGGCCGGGACGACAGCGGTGATTGTCGAAGCAGTGGTGCGCGACACGACTCGCTAAGTCGTGCCGCATCTGCCCGTCGGGTTACTTTGTCGCAGTTATTAGTTCTTGTGTCGTCGGGCAAATCAGGTCGATCTTTCCGCGCATCCCGCCTCGAGATGAGGGGCGTATCGCGGTCGTCACGAGACGCGAGGCGGGGAGCGGTGGGCGTGGTGGATTGCAGCGCGAGTCTCTCGCGCCGACGAACAATTCGCTGCGCACGGTCAAGTCGCGCGGTCCTGATATCCCGATGCTGATATCAACTCACGTTGAGGCTTCGCTTCGCGTGGGGATGGTGGCCAGAAAGCCCGGCGCACCAGGGAGAACGCGAAGCAGCCGTTCAGCCATCGCGCAGGGAGGGCCGGGTTTCCGGCTGACCCGTGGTACCTGCCGCCTGCATTTTTTTCGCAGGCGGGCCACGGACCTCAGTCGAGGTCCGGCTCTCCCTGCGCCCTCTGTTCGAAGAGGGCGGTTCGATCAGCAAAACTCGGGCAGATATTGTCGCGAGATCGCAGGTTCACATCCGCATCTATGCCGTATCGGTATCGACCTCGCCGTTGCGACATAGGCGACGAACGTGAAGCGATGCTGTCACAGTCGCTAATGCGCGATAACCATGGAACCACTTAAAACTGTCACAATCGCTGCGCGCCACGCGCGAAGCCAATGCATTTACAGCTCGTTAAAGCCGCGTCTGCTTCAGATACCGCCGGGACCGACAGGGTGGCGATTGAGTGGGAATGATGAGTGCCGCGACGACCAAGGCGTTGACGACGATCAGCAGCGATCTGTTTGACGACATCCCGGTGCTCAGGCGCAAATGGCAGGCCGCGTTGAAGCCCGGCCAGCGCCTGCCGCGCTACGAGGACGTCATGCTGGGCAGCCTCGGCCGTCTCGCCGATCATATCGCGGTGCTCAACAATCGGGACGGCGGCCTGCAGATTTCGCGCAGCGGCCGCTATGTCCAGCAATGGCTGCAGGACGAACGCTGGGACGTCGCGGTCGAGGCCGTGTCGCCGGATTGCGCCACCGTGCTGGTGGAGGCCGCCAACTGCGCGCTCGCCAGCGGCCAGCCCTATCTCGCCCATGCGCATTGCGTGCGCGACGGCATGGTTCGCAGCTATGACGTCCTGGCGCTGCCGACCAACTCGCGGTGGGGCAGCACGCTGGTCGGGACCTATGTCAACGAGCGCGACGCGCAATATAATCTGCTCGATGCGATCTTCTCGACGACGGATGACGGCGTGGTCTCGCTCGCAACCATCCGCGACAGCGTCGGCATGCCCTGCGATTTTCAGGTCGTCCATCACAATCGCGCGGCGGCCGAGCTGCTCAGGCTGCCATCGGCGACGCTGCAATGGCATCGCCTGAAGCAGGGCGGCAACATGCTGTGCACGCCCGAGGTGATGGCGCGGCTGTTCGATGTCGTCACGCAGGGGCGAAGCGACCAGTTCGAGCTCGACAGCGAAGCCCGCAGTCTCAGGCTCGGCGCCCACGCCTTTGGCGACATCATCTCATTGACCATTGCCGATGTGACCGCGCTGAAGCGGCGCGAGGCGTCGTTCCGGCTGCTGTTCGACGCCAATCCGGTGCCGATGTGCATTCTCGACGCGAAGACCGCGCAGATCCTCAATGTCAACGATGCGATGGTCGGCCACTACGGCTACGGCCGGGCGGACCTCCTTTGCATGAACGTCTGGGATCTCTGGCCGCCGGGCGAATGGGAAAGCCTGGATGACGCGCTGTTGCGGCTTGCCGACGGTGACCTGTTTCATCGCGACTGGCGCCATCGCAAGGCCGATGGCAGCGAGATCGAGGTGCTGACCTATGGCCGAGAGATCACCTTCGATGGCCGCGACGGCGTGCTGGTCGCGATCGTCGATATCACCGAGCGCCGTCGCGCCGAGGCGCGCATCGCCTACATGGCGCACCATGACGGGCTGACCGGCCTGCCGAACCGCGAGTTCTTCCAGCAGCGCCTCACGCAGGAGCTCGACGGCGCCGGCGCGGCCGACCGGCGCATCGCGGTGATGTGCATCGACCTCGACCTGTTCAAGACCGTCAACGACTCCTTCGGTCATCCGATGGGCGACCGGCTGCTGCAGGCGGTCGCCGGCCGCCTGACGCAGCAGATGCATGGCGGCAAGCTGGCGGCGCGGCTCGGCGGCGACGAGTTCGCGGTGATCATCAGCCAGAGCAGCGCCAGCGACGCAAGCGAGTGCGCCGCCTGCCTGATCGCGGCGCTCGGCGCGCCCTATGACATCGACGGCAATGAGCTCGTGATCGGCGCCTCCATCGGCATCGCGCTGTCGCCGGGCGACGGCGCGAGCTGCGAGGAGCTGATGAAGAACGCCGACATGGCGCTGTATCGCGCCAAGCAGGACGGCGGCCGCGTGCATCGCTTCTTCGAAAAGGAGATGGACCGCCAGGCGCAGAAGCGGCGCGACATGGAGCACGATCTGCGCCGCGCCTTCGCGCATGGCGAGTTCGAGCTGCACTACCAGCCGCTGGTCGATGTCGCGACCAACGCCATCTCTGCCTTCGAATGCCTGCTGCGCTGGCGTCATCCCGACAAGGGCATGATCTCGCCGGCCGACTTCATCCCTGTGGCTGAGGACATTGGCCTGATCGTGCCGCTCGGCGAATGGGTGCTGCGCGAGGCCTGCCACGAGGCGGCACGATGGCCCGATGGCATCAAGGTGGCGGTGAACCTCTCCGCCGTGCAGTTCCGCAGCCGCAACCTGGTGCAGGTCGTGGTCCAGGCGCTGGCGCAGTCGGCGCTGGCGCCGGAGCGGCTCGAGCTGGAGATCACCGAGTCGATCCTGCTCGCGGAGACCGAGGCCAATCTGGCGACGCTGCATCAGCTGCGCCAGCTCGGCATCCGCATCTCGATGGATGATTTCGGCACCGGCTATTCCAGCCTGAGCTATCTGCGCAGCTTCCCGTTCGACAAGATCAAGATCGACCGCTCCTTCGTGAAGGATCTCGCGCAGCGCTCCGACTGCCTCGCCATCGTCCGGGCCATCTCCGGCCTCGGCAAGAGCCTCAACATCATCACCACCGCCGAGGGCGTCGAGACATCGGATCAGCTCGACTGGCTGCGCGCCGAAGGCTGCAACCAGGTCCAGGGCTTTCTGTTCAGCGCCGCAAAGCCGGCATCGGAGATCGCGGCGTTGCTGGCGCAGTTCGGCGCGCGGTCGTCGAAGGCAGCGTGATGGTTGACGAGTGCGCGGCGCGTAGCCCGGGCGAGCGGAGCGTCTCCGGGGAACACCGTCCCCGCATGTCGCTTCGCTCATGCGGGCTACGGACTGCGGGCTGCGTTGTCAGAACCGCGTCACGATCTCCGCCAGCGCCGGGCGTGGCCGGTCCTCGCTCGGCTTGGTCGGCTTGCCGATATGAATGAGCCCGGCGAGCTTCTCCTGCGGCTTCAGGCCGAGCCCGTTCATCACATCGCGATCGAACATGAACCAGCCGGACAGCCAGCAGCCGCCATAGCCGAGCGCGGTGGCCGCGGTCAGGATGTTCATCGCGCTGGCGCCGGCGGAGAGCTCCTGCTCATAGGCCGGCACCTTGGGATGCGGCCGGGTGAAGCTGACGAGGCCGATCACCAGCGGCGCCTCCATCAGGCGGTTCTTCTCGACCTCAAGCTCGGCCGCGCTCGCCTGCGGGTTGTTCTTGGCGAAGACGGACGCGATGACCTCACCGGCGCGGCGGCGGCCGTCGCCCTCGAACACGATGAAGCGCCACGGCGCGAGCTTGCCATGGTCGGGCACGCGGGCGCCGATGGTCAGGATGGTGTCGAGCTCGGCGGGCGAGGGGCCGGGGCCGCTCATCTCGCGCGGCTTCACGGAGCGGCGGGTCTTCAGCAGTTCAATCGCATCGGTCACGTCGTGATGTCTCGTTGGTTGCACGCGGGACAGATAGCATGCGCCTTCGCCTGCAACGAGACCACGGAACGGCGTTTTGATCGGTTCTACCGCGTGTTGCCGCAGCCGCAGGCGGCGCGCGCTCTGCTCAAGCTGCCGTGCAGCCGTGACGTGAATCCTGCAATCTTTCGCCTCACACGGCGGCCCCGGCCTGGTTGGCTGCGGCCATCGGTCCGCCGCCAGCCTCGGCCGTGGCAATTGTGGAAATTTGGGTGGATCGGTAAAAAGATGACGCTGGAGACCGCAGCTCGCGGCCGGCCGGGGCAGCAGACTTGCGGTGGGAATGACAGCGCTGACACCTTCAGTTGATGCCGTCGTGCGGCTGCGCCGCGAACCGGGTTTCGCCGCGGCGATGCGGGCGTCGACCGAGGCTGCCGTCAGGCTCTACCGGGGCGACCGCATCCTCAATGCGCTGCTGAGCGACCGGGCGCGGGCGCTGTTTCCACATGTCGCGCTGTACCTGCACTTCGCCGAGCAGCGCGATGGCGAGCTCGGCCTCACCGTCGGCGCCATGAAGGAGATGTGCGTCAGGCTCGGCCTGTGCAGCCGCGGCCGCTGCGAGGCGATGCTGGCGCTGATGCGCGCGGCCGGGCTGGTCGCGTCCGCCTCCAATCTCGACCGACGCCGGCGTCCGCTGGTGCCGACCGACCAGCTCATCGCGCTGCATCGCGAGCGGTGGGGCGTGCAGTTCGACGCGATGAGCGCGGTGCTGCCGGCCGCCGTGGCTTATCGGGCGGCGCTGAACGATCCGGCCTTCGTGAAGACCTTCGTGCTCGAGCTCGGCCGCCGCTTCATCGCCGGTGTGCGGGTGCTCGATGGCGCGCCGGAGCTGGAGCCGTTTGCCGAGCGCACCGCCGGCATGGTGATCCTGTTCAGCCTGGCCCAAGGGGGCGGGCCGGACCAGCCGTTCCCGCCCGATGGTCCCGTGCCGCTCTCCATCAATGGACTGGCGACGCGTTTTTCGGTGTCACGCAAGCACGTGCTGACCTTGCTGCGGGATGCGGAGGAGAAGGGCCTGCTCGTCCGCGGCACCGAGGCCATCACCATCCTGCCAAGGGGACGCGAGGCGATCGAGCGGATGCTCGCGACGATGTTCCTCTACATGGCCGAATGCGCCGAGGTGGCGCGGCAGGCGGCGGGCCGGGATGGGAGTGCGACGGATGCCGTGGCCACCCTGTCGGCATAGCAGCGCCCGTAGCCCGGGTGAGCGCAAGCGACACCCGGGGAAACCGTTCCCGCCTGTCGCTGCGCTCATGCGGGCTACGAACCGGGACAGCTCACGCCGCCTCGCGCTGACGGCGCCGCACGTCCGGCGGCGTCGCCTCGTCGACCAAAGCGGCGATCGCTTCCGCGGTCGGCATCACGGTCTGGCCGTCGCGGCCGAGCCGGCGGACGGAGACCGAATGCGTCTCGGCCTCCTTCTTGCCGACGACGAGCAGGGCCGGGATCTTCTGCAGCGAGTGCTCGCGGACCTTGTAGTTGATCTTCTCGTTGCGCAGGTCGATCTCGGCCCGCAGACCCGCGCGCCGCAACGCCGCCAGCACCTGCTTGGCGTATTCGTCGCCTTCCGAGGTGATGGTGGTGACGACCACCTGCGTCGGCGCCAGCCACAGCGGGAAGCTGCCGGCATAGTGCTCGATCAAGATGCCGATGAAGCGCTCCATCGAGCCGCAGATGGCGCGGTGGACCATCACCGGCGCCTTCTTGGCGCCGTCGGCATCGATGTAGAACGCGCCGAACCGCTCCGGCAGGTTGAAGTCGACCTGCGTGGTGCCGCACTGCCAGTCGCGGCCGATGGCATCGCGCAGCACATACTCGAACTTCGGCCCGTAGAACGCGCCTTCGCCCGGATTGATCTCGGTGCGGATGTGGTTGCTCTGCGCCTTGATCTCGTTCAGCACGGTCGCCATCACGCGCTCGGCGTGATCCCACATCTCGTCGGTGCCGACGCGCTTGTCCGGCCGGGTCGAGAGCTTCACCGTCAATTCGCCCTCGAAGCCGAAGTCCGAGTAGGTCGACAGGATCAGGTCGTTGATCTTCAGGCACTCGTCCGCGAGCTGGTCCTCGGTGCAGAACACATGCGCATCGTCCTGGGTGAAGCCGCGCACGCGCATCAGGCCGTGCATGGCGCCGGAGGCCTCGTAGCGATGCACGACGCCGAACTCGGCGAGCCGCAGCGGCAGGTCGCGGTAGCTCTTCAGGCCGTGCTTGAAGATCTGCACGTGACCCGGGCAGTTCATCGGCTTGAGCGCGAACCAGCGCTTGTCCTCGGCCTCGTCGCCGGCGGACTGCGCTGCGAACATGTTCTCGCGATACCAGTTCCAGTGACCGGAGGTCTCCCACAGCGACTTGTCGAGGATCTGCGGCGCGTTGACCTCGTCATACTCGCCGGCGAGACGCCGGCGCATATAGGCGATCAGCGCCTGGAAGATGCTCCAGCCTTTGGGATGCCAGAACACGACGCCCGGACCTTCCTCCTGGAAATGAAACAGGTCGAGCTCGCGGCCGAGCTTGCGGTGGTCGCGCTTCTCGGCCTCCTCGATCTGCTTGAGGTAGGCGTCGAGCTGCTCCTGCTTGGCGAAGGCGGTGCCGTAGATGCGGGTCAGCATCGGGTTGTTGGAATCGCCGCGCCAATACGCGCCCGCCACCTTCATCAATTTGAAGGCGTTGCCGATCTTCCCCGTCGAGGTCATGTGCGGACCACGGCACAGGTCGAACCAGTCGCCCTGGTAGTAGATCTTGATCGGCTCGTTGCCCGGAATGGCGTCGACCAGCTCGACCTTGAACGCCTCGCCCTTGTCGCGGAACACCTGCTTGGTCTTCTCGCGGTCCCACACCTCCTTGGTGAAGGGTTTGTCGCGGCCGATGATCTCGCGCATCTTCTTCTCGATCGCGGCGAAGTCTTCGGGCGTGAACGGCTCGTTGCGGAAGAAGTCGTAATAGAAGCCGTTCTCGATCACCGGACCGATCGTGACCTGGGTGCCCGGCCACAGCGATTGCACGGCCTCGGCGAGCACGTGCGCGCAATCGTGCCGGATCAATTCCAGCGCGCGCGGGTCGTCGCGGTCGACGAGCTCGAGCTTGGCGTCCTCGGTGATGGGATCGTCGAGGTCGACGAGGTCGCCGTTCAGCGCCATCGCGACGGTGCGCTTGGCGAGCGAGGGCGAGATGCCTTTGGCAATGTCGAGACCGGTGGTGCCCCTGGGATATTCACGCCGGGCGCCGTCTGGGAAGCTGATGGTGATCTTCTCGACCGGGGTGGCGGGCTTCAGGTTGCTGAGGCTGTATTGGAAATTGGACTTTTGCTGGTCGGACTTGGAATCAGGCGATTTCGGATCGGACATGGGTCACTCCTTGAGCTCACTCCTGCGAACGAGCGCAGGTAAGCGGGAGCAAGGGGTATAGCAGGGGATTTTCAGGCTGCAACCGGGAGAGGGACGGGAAAACCGCCCAATTGCGGCCGGTGGGGCGATGCGGAGATTGCCGCCGCGGGCCGGTATGATACAACTTCAAGTGTTCGGGGCGTGGGGACGCGTTTGGCGATGGAGTCTGCAGGGGAGGCGCCGCTCTCCGTTTGTCGGCGCGGCGGCATTCATGTTGGGGCCGCACTGATCATGTGCGTGCTGTCGAGCCTGTCGTCGCTCGCGGCCGTTCCGGCGGCAACAAGGCCCGCGGACCAGTCCAGATCCATGATCCAGCCGAGGCCTCCTTCGCAGCAAAAGGCTTTGCAGCCGAAGCCGGCGGCGCAGCCTAGGCCCCCGGCCAGACCTGCAACGGAGTCCAGGCCGGCCGCGCGCCGCGCCCCGTCGCCGCGGATCGCAGATGGCTCGGCGCCGATTGCGTTCGCGCTCGTCAAGGGCTCCTCGGACGCCTGTGGACATGGCTGTGACAGCTGGATCGCCGCCGAAGGCAAGATCGACGGCGGCGCCGCCGCGCGCTTCCGCAAGTTCATGAAGCAGATCGGCGAGCGCAGATTGCCGATCTACTTCAATTCTCCAGGCGGCAATCTGCAGCAGGCGCTCGCCATCGGCGACATGCTGCGCGAGCGCAAGGCCGCCGTGCGGGTGGGACGTACCACCTTGCGCGAGTGCGGCTTCGAGCCTCAGGAGGGCGAAGCTTGTAGCAAGCTGAAGCTGTCCGGACGCGAGCTGCATGGCGAGGTCTGGACGCGGGGGGCGACGTGCAATTCGGCCTGTCCCTACCTGCTGCTCGGCGCGCCCACGCGTGACATCGCAGCGGATGCGACGCTCGCGGTGCATTCGCCGCGCGTCATCCTGAACTTCACCGGCGGCGTGCCGACCCGCGAGATGCGGGCGCAGGCGATGCAGCAGGCGATGGCGCGGGCCGACAAGATGGTGCTCGACTACATCACCAAGCTCGGCGCGGATCCCGGTCTGCTGACGGTGGCGCGGTCTGTCCCGTTCGAGAGCATGCGCATCCTGACGCGGGAGGAGATTGCGCGGTTTGCGCTCGACAGGCGGCAGCGGGTCGAAAGTCCCTGGATGTTCGAGACCGCCAGCCGTGGGATTGCCTACAAGACCATTCTCGCCCGCAAGGACGGTGAGAGCACGTTCCAGACGACGCGCTTGCAGATGGTCTGCTTCGATCAGGACCGCTTCGAGCTCGACGTCGAGCGCATCGCGCCGTCCGGCTCGCCGCCAGGTCCGCTGGCGATGGCGAGCGGAGATCTGCGGCTCAATTTCCTCTCGCCGCCCCGGCGGTCGGGCGATCGCGAGACCTGGGGCGTGTTCCTGAATGCAAGCCAGGTGAAAACGCTGGCCTTGATGCCGTCGGCCGAGCTGAGCGATGCCCTGTTGACTGTCGCGCGTCGCAATGTCTCGACATTTCCGGTGAGCAGCGAAGGCCTGCAATCTGCCCTGAAGATGCTGACCGAGAGCTGCCCGCCGTCCAAGGCCACCGTCCGTCCGACGGGGACGCCGGTTCCGTGGACGCAGATTCCCTCGCCGCAGGCCTCGGCGGCGCAGCCCGTCCCCGCGCCCTGACGAGAATGGCGGCCAGGACGAAGGAGGCAGGACGAGAGAAAGTCATGGACGGCATGAGACATTTTCATGCAAATGCATGAAATTCTCTGCTATTGAGGCGCGATGACATCCACATCCGCTCCCGGGCGCTTTGCGCCGACCGCGCTCATGCTCGGCAATCTCGTCACCGGCTGCTCGGTGCTCGCGCCCGCCGGCCTGCTGCCGGAGCTCGCCTCGGATCTTGCTGTCGGCGTTCAGACGGCGGGGCTCCTGATCACCTTCGGCGCGGTGGTGCTCTGCATCTGCTCGCCCTTGACCGCCTGGCTGACGAGCCGCTTCGACCGCCGCCGTCTGCTCGCAGCGACGCTCTTGGTGCTCACGCTCGGCAATCTCGGCTCGGCGTTTGCGCCCGATTATGCGAGCCTGCTCGCGCTGCGCCTCGTGATGCTCGCGGTCGGCGCTCTCTATACCCCGCAGGCCGCCGGAACGGCGGCGCTGATCAGCCCGGTCGAGAGACGCGGCAGCACCATCGCCTATGTCTTCCTGGGCTGGTCGCTGGCGGCCGCCGTGGGGCTGCCCATGATCACCTTCATCGGCAGTCATTCCGGTTGGCGAGCCGCCTATCTCGCGGTCGGTGCGGCCGGCGCGGTCAGCTTCGTGCTGCTGACGTGGCGCCTGCCATCCGGCCTGAAGGGCGCGCCGGTCGCGTTGAAGACCTGGACCGAACTCGGCCGCAACCGCCTGGTGGTCCTGCTGCTCCTGGTCACGACCCTGCAGATGTCGGGACAGTTCGTGATCTTCACCTTCATGGGACCGCTGCTGAAGCGCCTGACTGGCGCCGACTCCAACCAGATCGGCCTGGTGTTCGCGATCTACGGCGCCTGCGGCTTTCTCGGCGTCGTCATCGCAACCCGGATCGTCGATGGCTGGGGAGCCTACCGGACGTCGCTCTTGTTCACCTGCCTGATGTTCGCCGGCGTGTCGGCCTGGACGCTGGCGGCAGGCACCTACGGCCTCATGGCGGTGGCGGTCGCCATCTGGGGGTTGGGGTTTGCGTCCACCAATTCGATGCAGCAGGTTCGGCTGGTGGCAGCCGCGCCGCCGCTCGCCTCGGCTTCGGTGTCGCTCAACACCTCCGTGCTCTATATCGGCCAAGCCATCGGCTCCGCGATCGGCGGCAGCCTGTTCGCGCGCGACCTGCTCGGCGCCGCCGGCTACGTCGCACTGATGTTCCTGACCCTGGCATTGCTGGCAATCCTGGCCAGCCGCCAGCGCGCGCGGATCGCGGTTCCGGCCTGAGCAGCGGGTTGACGCTTGGCAAAGCCGGCCCGACCGGATTAAAGGCCGATGTCGTGGGGGCTGCTGGGGCGTGGATTCTGCCACGGCCGGCGAGTAGCATCGACGGACGTCCTCGCGTGCCCACGGGTCGGATGAGAGAGATATGGCATGAAGAAGATGATGTTGAGCCTGGCTGCAGTGCTGCTGTGCACCCCTGCGCTGGCCCAGAGCGCGCCGATGGTCGGTGACCGACCGCTGGTGCAGGTCAAGCCGAAGGGGACGAAGACCGCCGCCGCAGCGCCGGCCAAGCCGCAATCGGCGGCCGCCAAGCTCCAGGCCTGCCTGGAGATCGATGACGGAACCAAGGAGCGCCTGAACTGCTACGACGCCGTCATTCCGCCAGCCGCCAAGCCGAAGGCGATGAAGGCCAAGGCGGTCGGCGACTGCAAGTTCACCAAGGAAGAGGACGAGCGGCTCGCCTGCTTCAACGGCTTCGTCGAGAAGCTGCCGAAGTCCTGAGGCGTTGCGGCGGCCGCTCTCTCAGCGGCTCGACACGCGGTTCGACATGTCCTGGGCTCCGGCCGCAATCCGGATCGGCGGCTGGGCGGCCGCCATCTTGACCAGCACATCCTTGATCGGGTTGCGAGTCCAGGCCTGCGTGACGTAGTCGCGATGGGTGATGCCCTCGTCGGTCTCGACGAAGACGACGCTGCCCGGGCGCAGCGGCCGGTCCATGTCTTCGGAGACTTCGATGCCGCGATTGCGCAGCATCGCCATCAGTTCCTGATCATGCCGCGCGGTATAGCGCGTGTAGGAGCTGATGAAAAAGCCGGAGCGGCTGCGCTCGATCCAGTTGGCGAACTTGTCGAGCTGGCCGTAGACCGCATCGAGCAGCACGACGCCGCGCACGCGGTCGCTGATGCCGCCGACCTCGAGGCTCCATGCCGTGGGGAGGAAGCCGCCGCTGTAGCCGACGATTACGATGGGCATGCCGGCGAAAGTCTTCGCGCTTGCCGGATCGCCGGTCAGGCGGGCGAGGCTGGCCGCGGCCTCGTCCATGAAGCGCTTGAAGCCGCCGGGCTGCCAGAACTTGCCGGCGCTCGAATCGGCGGCGTCGACGGCCATCTGCGGCGCGAGCAGCACCGCGTTGACGCCGGCCGCGGTGATCTGCTGCGGCACCAACTGGCGGTCGCGCACGTCGCGCTCCAGCGTGGCGCCGTTTCCATGGAAGAACACGACGATCACGCCCGGCTTGCGCACATCGAATTGTTCGGGGACGTGCACCAGCACACGGCTGTCGTTGTAGGTCTGGTCCTGCCAGTAGACGCGGCCGGAGAAGCTGCGGTGGCCGCGGCGCTCACCGCTGCTGACGTTCAGGAACGGTGCGTCGGACGCCGGATTGTTGCCGAAATAGGGAAAGGCCGACGACTTCATGCTGATGAGGGTCGTCAGTTCCTCACGCTGCGGCCGTCCCGGCCGCTGCGGCTCCAGCGATGCGATCTGAGAGGGCGCCGGCTTCGGGGCGAAGTCGGAGGGCGTGTGAAGCCGAAAACTCTCCTGCGCGGACGGGAAACGGTCGCTGAATTCAGGTGCCGGAAAACGATCGTCGAAGGTCAGCCCCTGGGCCGTCGACGCGTTGGCGGCCAACGCCTCGGGATTGGGGGCCTTGCCGCAATGCGTGAACGAAAGGCAGATCGCCAGCGCCAAAGCCGCGCGCCACCAGAGGCACCAACCTCTGCGCACAGACCTCAAGACGTTATGGTCTTCCCCGATCATCCGTCCCCAAAGACGAGTTCGAGCCGCAACACGGCTCTTCAACCAGCGGATCTCGTTCAACCTGCGCCGCCGAAATTGAGGTCGCGTTAAGGATCGTGTCCGGCCAACCCCGGGCGCACCGGGACACACCACGCGAACGTGTCGCGATTGTGGGACGCCTGGCGGCCCAATGCAATGTCGCAGCCCAGCCTGTCCGAAATCGGTTCATAAATACCCTTGATGAAGGTCATATTTAACGCCCGTTAACGATGTTTGAATGCTTCGGCGGGAACCTGGGCTGAAGCAGAGGAAGGGGCGCCGGGCGTCCTTCGACGAGATGGCTGCATCCGAGGCGGACGATCCCGGCCGGGGCCGGACAGACGGCGACCGGGTTCCATCTGTGTCGCTTCCGGTCGCGACTGCTATCGTCATCGCCGACATGATCGGGGTCGGCGTCTTCACCAGCCTCGGCTTCCAAGTCCGGGACATCCCGTCGGGCTTCTCCATTCTGGTGCTGTGGGCGGTCGGGGGATTGGTGTCGATCTGCGGGGCACTGTCCTATGCCGAACTCGGCACGATGTTTCCGCGCTCGAGCGGCGAGTACAATTTTCTCACGCGGGCGTTCCACCCGGCGATCGGCTTCATGGCCGGGTGGGTCTCGGCGACGGTGGGCTTCGCGGCGCCGGTGGCGCTCGCGGCCATGGCGTTCGGAGAATATGGTCGTGCCGTCATCCCGGGCGCTCCGCCGCTGCTGCTCGCCACCGGCGCTGTCTGGCTCGTGACAGCAGTGCAACTCGGCGGCATCAGGCAGTCGAGCCGTTTCCAGCTGTTGTCGACCGTGCTGAAGCTCGGGCTCATCACCGCCTTCCTGATCGCCGGCTACACCATCGCCACCCCGCAACCGGTGACGTTCCTGCCAACCGTGACCGATGTCGGTCACGTGACGAGCGCGGCGTTCGCGACCGGACTGGTGTTCGTGATGTACGCGTTCTCCGGCTGGAACGCGGCGACCTACATCATCGGCGAGTTGCATGCGCCGGAGCGGACCTTGCCGCGCGCGCTGCTGTTGGGCACGGTGATCGTTCTGGTGCTCTACATCGCGCTCAACGCGGTTTTCCTGCGAGCCGCACCGATGGACGCGCTCGCGGGCCAACTCCAGGTCGCGAGCATCGCGGGCAGTCATATCTTCGGCGAGACCGGCGGGCGCTTCGTGGCCGCGATGATCTGCATCGGACTGGTTCCTTCCATTGCCGCGATGATGTGGATCGGCCCGCGCGTGCTGATGACAATGGGCGAGGACATTCCGGCGCTGTCGGTGTTCGCGCGGCGCTCGCGCAACGGGGCGCCGGCATATGCCGTCCTGTTCCAGCTCACGGTGGCCACCCTGATGCTGTTCACGGAGAGCTTCGAGGCGGTGCTGGATCTCGTCCAGTTCTCGCTCTTGTCCTGCTCGTTTCTCGCTGTGCTCGGACTGTTCAAGCTGCGCATCGCGCAGCCCGAACTCACGCGACCCTACCGCGCCTGGGGCTATCCGGTCACGCCGTTGATCTTCCTCAGCGTGACCTTCTTCATGATGTACTATCTCGTCGCGACGCGGCCGTTGCAGGCAGGGCTCGGCGCAGGCGCAATGGCGTCGGGATTGCTGATCTATTGGCTCGCTCACGCGCGATCGCGCCGTATCACCGCAACGCTCGCATCGGGTTCGGATTGAAATGCTGTTGGCCTCGAGAGTCTGGTTCGCCGTCGCATGTCTGATCCTTGCCATGAGCTTCGAGGCTCGAGCTCAGACCATCACGCCGGACGATACGGCGCGGGTGCTGGCGGGCATGGCGCCAGCGGCGGGCTCGCCGCTCGTGCCCTTCGTGCAGGATCCGGCATGGCGGCGGCACGCGGCGTTCTTCGACAACGCCTTCAATCAGCTCGAGCAGCGACAATTGTCGAAGATCAGGGCCTGGGCGGATGCCAATCTGGCCGCGCCGCGGCCGGCGATGTTCTATTTCTTCTCGGGGCCGGATTTTCTCTATGCCGATGCCTTTCATCCGAAGGCAACGACCTATGTCCTGGTGGCGCTCGAGCCGACCGGCCCGATCCCGGACCTGACCAGATTGCCCCGAGGCAGCATCGGCCCGGCGCTGTCCTATGTCGAACGCTCGTTGCAATCGATCCTGAGTTTCTCCTTCTTTATCACCAAGGACATGAAGGTCGACTTGCGCGAAGGCGAACTCGAAGGGACCTTGCCAATTCTCTACGTCTTCCTGGCGCGCACCGGCAAGACGATCCGCGAGGCCAGTCTGATCTGGTTGGACGAGAATGGCGGATTGCACGGAAACAACGAGCCGCCGACGCGCAATGCGACCAAGGGCGCGCGCATCCTGTTTGCCGGCGCCGACGGGGTCGCGAAGACGCTCTACTACTTCTCCGCTGATCTCTCCGATTCCGGCGTGAAGGCCAGCGGGTTGTTCAAGTTCTGCGAGCCGCTGGGGCCGGGCGACAGTCTCCTGAAGAGCGCGTCTTATCTGTTGCATGAGAACGGCTTCGCACGGGTCCGCAGCTGGCTGCTGAAGAACAGCGCCACCGTCATCCAGGACGATTCCGGCATCCCGCTCGCGAGCTATGAGGCGCTGGCCTGGCGTTTCCTGCCGTTCGGGCGCTATGCGGGGCCGATCGACAAATTCCCAGACATGTACCAGAGGAGCTATGCGAGGCTGTTCGAGCGTGCGCAGCCGCTGGAATTCGGGATCGGCTATCGTTGGCGCACGCGTGAATCGAATGTCCTGCTCGCGGTGAGATCGCCTCCGGCCGACGCGACGGTCTCGGCCGAAGCGAGCGCCCCTGCAGAAACGGATTACCAGCCACCGCCGCGCGCCCGGCGCGTGCCGCGGCCGCTGGAGCCGGTTCCTCTCTATCCGCCGCCGCGGCGCGACGATTTCATCTTCTGGCCGAGATGGTAGGGGGTGAATATCACCAGTGCACGCTCTGGCTGGGCACGATGTAGGACGTCGTCGGCGGGGGCAGGGCGGTGCTGTCGGCAAGATAGCGCCAGGCACCGACAATGACGATCAACAAAGCGATGATGCAGAGTAGATCCACCTGGCGTGCGTCGTGGTGGCCGGCCTGATCTGGACCGATGCTCTTGCGGGAACGGTTGCTTCTGGGGCTGATTGTCCAGCGCATCGTTGTTTTCCTCCCGAAGGAAGCATCACATCAATGCAGGTCGAGGCAGCGCGGTTCCTGATGGGAGCGCCGGCTCGTGACGTAAGGATAATCGTAGCCCGAGATTTCGCCAGGGCCATGTGCTGCAGATCAATTGACGAGCGCGACGTCTGTTGCGCTGCACATCAGCCCGGGCCGTTGACGCCGCGCCATCGCGCGTAGCGCCAAGGCAGATACCAGTGAGCGCCTGTGGGAGCCGTTGTTGGGACGTTGTCGATGCCCGAGGTGCCAAAGGGCTGGCAGCGCAGCAGACGGGCGAGCGTCATCCACCCGCCCGCCCAGAGTCCGAAGCGTTCGATGGCCTCATCGGCATAGACCGAGCAGGTCGGCAGGTGCCGACAATTGTAGCCGACCAGCGGCGACAATGTGTGGCGGTACAGCCAGATCAGCGCGTGAGCAGCGCGCCGCGGGAGTCGGGCCAGCAGCGACCCGATGTGCGCAGAATGGCAGCCGATGTCAGAGCATGAGTGCTTCATGAGCGCGATGCCAGATGGATGTGCGAACTTTTGACCGGTTCCTCGGCAGGGAACCCGGCTCGCGTTCATTTGTGGTGATGTGATGCAACAATGGCCGGTTTTCAGCGGCGCCGCAGCACGCCGCAGCTGGACGGTCGGTGATTGCCCGGATACGTTTCCCGACAAGGATGTGACAGACTAATAACGGATTTGAGGCCAGGTTGTCAGGTCTTTCCGCGAGAAAACCGAGGAACTGCGTACCGAGCTTGACGAGGGGGACGGATTGCGCGTGAGATTGCTGCGGTCGCGTGAATTGCGCTGGATGCTACTTGGTGTTGCAGCGCTTGGTGTGGTGGTCGGTAGCGCGATCACCATCATGTCAAACACGGCGCGCGCCGGCGGCGCGCTCGAAGAGCGCAAACTCCCGATGCGGTTCGGTTGGGTCGCCTGCGAGCCGAATTGCGGCTGGGTCAGTGCAGTCGGGATCGTCACCGGCGATACGCCGAAGGATTTCGAGGATTTCGCGAGGGATCGCGACCTGACGGGGGCCACCCTGGTGCTCGACTCCAGCGGCGGCTCGGTCAACGACGCCATCACCTTGGGCCGCCGGTTCCGTGGGCTGAAGATGCGCACCACCGTCGGCATGACCCAGCGTCCGAGCCGCGCGGGTGACCGGCCGCGCGTCATGCCCGAGGCCTATTGCGAGTCGATGTGCGTGTTCCTGCTGCTGGCTGGAACCACGCGTTATGTTCCGGACACGGCCCATGTCCGCGTTCACCAGATCTGGATGGGAGACCGCGCCGACGACGCCAAGGCGGCGAGCTATACGGCGCAGGACCTGATGATCGTCGAGCGCGACATCGGGCGTCTCGCCAAATACACCTTCGAGATGGGCGGAGCGGGCGATCTGCTGTCGCTGGCGCTGAACGTGCCGCCCTGGGAGGACCTGCATGAGCTGTCACGCGCCGAGCTGCGGCTCACCAACGTCGTGACCACGGATCTGGTTGCCGAGGTGCTGCCGCCGAAGGGGGCCGTGCCGGTCGCCGAGCTCGCACCGAAGCCGCAGGCCAAGGACAAGCAGCAGGACCGCTTCTCCGTGGCGCTGGACCGCGACAAGGGGCAACTGTCGCGTACCGCCGAGGCTCTGCCGCCAGCGACGGTCGCCACGACGCCGCAGCAATAGGCATCGACGTCGCCGGGGCGAGCCGGACCTCCGCGTCCAATCATGAGCTTGCCGACGACCGCTCCCGCATGCCGGTGCGCTCATGCGGGCTATGGATCTGTCAGTCTGCACGCACGGGTGGGAAGCGGTGCCGCCTCAGCCCTGAGCCGCGGTCGGCTGCTCGCCGTTGGTCTTGGCCTCGATCTGGCCGATGGCATCCACCACGGCGTCGAACGTCAGCATCGTGGAGGCGTGGCGGGCCTTGTAGTCTCGCACCGGCTCAAGCAGGGCAATGTCGGCCCATTTGCCCTCCGGCGGCGCACCGTTCTCCTTCAGCATCCTCCGGACCGTCTCCCGCAGCTCGCGCAGCTCCGCGGCGCTGGAACCGACGACGTGGCGGGCCATGATCGAGGAGGAGGCCTGGCCGAGGGCGCAGGCCTTCACGTCATGGGCGAAGTCGGTCACCACGGGCCCGTCCATCTTGAGGTCGACCTTGACGGTCGAGCCGCACAGCTTGGAATGGGCGGTGGCAGTGGCGTCCGGGTGGTCCAGCCGTCCGAGCCGCGGAATGTTGCCGGCGAGCTCGATGATGCGCTTGTTGTAGATGTCGTTCAGCATGTGCCTGACGTCCCGGAATTACCGGCGTGGCGGCCTTGGCGGCCGGGTTTCATCGCCCTATATTGCGAGTATATGGAAACGATTGGCAGGAATTCCAGCCACATCCACAGGCGTCCGGCGCGAGAGGCGCCAAGCCTGCGTGTGGCACCTCTGCAGGTGACGCCCTCAAGGTGATGCTGTGCCGGTGACACTCCGGTCGGACCGCCGACCGGTCGAACGGAGTTGAGATGGACACTTTGATCAAGACGTTGCGTGCGAACAAGCCCGAGGGCAAGCCGTTAGACGCCAAGCTGACTGACGCTCGCGCTGCAGAGCTCGATCCCGCCGAGTTTCTCGCTGCCGCCGTGCGGCCCGACCGTGCCAGGCCGTCGCGGGCCGAGGCCGAGGCCGCAGTCTATACGCTGTTGAATTACATCGGCGAGGATCCGACCCGCGAGGGGCTGGTCGATACGCCGCGCCGGGTCGTCGAGGCCTATGACGAGCTGTACCAGGGCTATCACCAGTGCCCGGCCGAGGTGCTCGACCGCACCTTCGGCGAGACCGCCGGCTACGACGACTTCGTGCTGATTCGCGACATCGAGTTCACGTCGCAATGCGAGCATCACATGATGCCCTTCTACGGTCGCGCGCATATCGCCTATACGCCGGTCGAGCGGGTGGTCGGCCTGTCCAAGCTGGCGCGCCTGACCGACATCTTCGCCCGCCGCCTGCAGACCCAGGAGCATCTCACCGCCCAGATCGCGGCCGCGATCGACGAGGTGCTGAAGCCGCGCGGCGTCGCCGTCATGATCGAGGCCGAGCACACCTGCATGTCGGTGCGGGGCGTCGCCAAGCACGGCGCCATCACCTTCACCAGCCGCTTCACCGGCATGTTCAGGGACAATCCGGCCGAGCAGTCGCGCTTCCTGTCCATGGTGCGGTCGCCGCAACGGTAAGCCTGCCAACCCGTTGAGCAGAGAGTTTCGTGTCTTCATCCTCAGTTGAGCGCGAGGAGGGCTTGGCCTTCCTGCCCAAGTTCGACGCGGCCGGCCTCGTCACCTGTGTGACGACCGATGCCGTGAGCGGCGACGTGCTGATGGTCGCCCACATGAACGAGGAGGCCCTGCGCAAGACGGTGGCGACCGGCGAAGCCTGGTATTTCAGCCGCTCGCGCAATGCGTTGTGGCGCAAGGGTGAGAGCTCGGGCCAGACCCAGCGCGTGGTCGAGATGCGCACCGATTGCGACCAGGACGCGGTCTGGCTGCGCGTCGAGCAGGCCGGCGCGGCGTGCCACACCGGCCGCCGTTCCTGCTTCTATCGCAAGGTCGAGCGATCGGATGACGGCAGTGGCGCGCGGCTCGTGTTCGTCGATGCCGACAGGCTGTTCGATCCCGCCGAGGTCTATCGCAAGTAGGCCAGCGACCTGCGTCCTGACGTGCCCGGTCGTTCATTGGCCCGGTCGGGCCCTGCGAATTAACCCGCCATTAACCATATCCGCCGCATTTTGCCGGACGTTTCCGGCGCGTTCGTCTGCCAGCGAATCTGCAAACAGCGGGTCTTCCCATGTCGGTCGACGCATCCAACTCCTCGTCCACCGGTTTCCTTGATGGCGTCCGGGCGAAGGTCGCCGGCGCAATCAAGCAGGCCGCGGACAGCGTCGGCACCAGCTTCGAATATCTGTTGTCGACCGCCAAGATGGAGTCGGACTTCAATCCGACCGCCGGCGCCTCGACGTCATCAGCGCGCGGGCTCTACCAGTTCATCGACCAGACTTGGCTCGGCACCGTGAAGGAAGCCGGCGCCGATCTCGGCTATGGCCAATATGCCGACGCGATCACCCGGACATCGTCCGGCGACTACACGGTCAGCGATCCCGGAATGCGGCAGGCGATCATGAAGCTGCGCGACGACCCGCAGGCGTCGTCCGCGATGGCCGCTGCGCTCACGCAATCGAACAGCTTCCAGCTCGCCGGCAAGATCGGCCGTCGGCCGACCGATGCCGAGCTCTACATGGCGCACTTCATGGGTGTCGGCGGCGCCGCGAAGCTGATCACCAGCACCCAGGAGACGCCGAATGCGTCGGCCGCGCGGATGTTTCCCAGCGCCGCCGCGGCCAACCGGCCGATCTTCTACGATCGCGACGGACAAGCCCGCAGCGTGTCCCAGGTCTATGCGGTGCTGAACACGCGCTATGCCGGCGCCGCCAACTCCTCGGCGACGCGCGGGGCGCTCGCCCTTTATGGAGGGGCATCGGCGAACGTCGCGGCCAATGCGGCCGGCGGTGGTGCGCTGCCGACGACGGACACCGCCACCTTCCTGTCGATGTTTCCGGATGCGCGCGGCTCGTCGCAAGCCGCATCTTCGACGACGGCCGACGCATCGGCCGCCAACCGGCCGGCGGACCCGATGTTTCGCTCGCTATTCCAGGTTGACGGCCAGTCGAGCCAGGCGGTCTCGCCGACAGTGCGCGAATTGTGGGGCCGCTCATCGGTCGCTAGCGCGGCCTCGTCGGAGGGCGGCGGTAACGATGGCGGCGGCAATGGCCAGCGCAGACTCGACCTGTTCAGCGATCCCCACGGCACCTTTTCGGGCTGATGTGCCGGCTAAGGCGGTCCGCACTCGTCGCTGAACCATTGATCAAAAAGAACTATTTTCGACCTTCCGCCACGGCTTGCACTGCCGGCGGCGGCCGCATTTCGCCCGTTGGATTACGGCCAAATGAGACATTCAGAGGTAGCATAATATAGTTTTAATTTCCCTCCTTAACAAAACATCAACAAAACCAGCTACTTATGGTGAACGCTTTGTTAAGCGTCGTGGTTTATTTTCGGTGCTGTTGAGGCCCTCGTGGCCTTTGTCTGCAAGTTGCGTAAGCCGGAAAGACCATGATCGTTCGGCAGTTTCTCAGTTGGGTCAGAACCGCACCCGCCGGTGAGCGGGCAGAGGCCACCAGGGCGCTCGCGCGGGCGTGGTTGTTGTCGGATCTCTGCGATGAGGATCGCGGCGCCGCGGAGGGCGCGCTCCTCATGCTGCTGGACGATCCGTCGCCGTTGGTGCGTCAGGCGATGGCGGAGGTGTTCGCCCGCTCGGAGGAGGCGCCGGCCGCCATCGTCCAGGAGCTCGCCACGGACCAGGCTTCTGTCGCCGCCATCATCCTCGAACATTCGCCGCTGCTGATCGATGCCGACCTCGTCGACATCGTCGCGACCGGCAACTCCGACACACAATGCGCGATCGCGCGCCGCGTCGGCCTGCCGGCGCCGGTCTGCGCCGCGATCGCCGAAGTCGGAAGCGCCGCCGCCGCACTCGAGCTGATCGAGAACGCCTATGCCGAGCTAGCGCCGTTCTCCTGGGACCGCATCGTCGAGCGCCACGGCCATCTCGCCGCCATCCGCGAAGCGATGCTGGTCCTGGACGACCTGCCGGCCGCGACGCGGGCGGCGCTGGTCGACAAGCTCTCCGAGACACTGGCGCAGTTCGTCGTCGCCAGGAATTGGCTCAGTGCCGACAAAGCAGGGCGCATCACCAATGAGGCGCGCGACCGCTCGACCATTACCATCGCGGCGCGGTCGCGCGGCGAGGAGCTGCGCGGGCTGGTCCAGCATCTGCGTGCAACCTCGCAACTCACCGCGGGCCTGATCCTGCGCGCACTTCTCTCCGGCAACGTCGAATTGTTCGAGATCGCGCTGTCGGAGCTCGCCGACATGCCGCGGGCCCGGGTGTCGGCGCTGCTCAACGATCGCGGCCGCGCCAGCCTGCAGGGGCTGCTGCGCAAGGCGGGCATTCCCGACACCACCTTCGAGGCCTTCAGCATCGCGCTCGAAGTCTGCCGCGAGAACGGATTTGCCGACACCTTGAGCGGAGCAGCGATCCTGCGCCGCAAGATGGTGGAGCGCGTGCTCACCCATTGCGCCACCGACCGTGATGCCGCCGAGCCGTTGCTGATCCTGCTGCGCCGCTTCGCCACCGAATCCGCCCGCGACGAGGCCCGCGAGTTCTGCGACGAGGTGATGGCGGAGGATTTCGTGGCCGGGCTGGAGTTCGGACTGATCGCGGCGTGAGCCGCGTCCGCTGCCGTAGGGTGGGCAAAGGCGCGTCGCAGATATCGCCACGTTCGAGCGCGCGGTGGCGCCGTGCCCACCGACTTGCCGAGAGATTGCTGATCCATGGTGGGCACGCTGCCGCCGCTTTGCGGCGGCGGCTTTGCCCACCCTACGTGATCGCCATCCGATTACGGCTGATCGCTCGGCACCAGGCTCGGCGCCAGGATCGCTTCGAGATGCTCCGGCCGGTTGCGGTTGACCTGGAGCAGGTAGTCGTCGGCGACGCGGCGCAGCCGGCGGCTCAATTCGGCAGCGACGGTCGGGCTGTGGTACTTCGTATGGTCATGCACGATCGCCTGGATGGCGTTGACGTGATGCTCGAACAACTCGACGGGGACCTTTTCGAGATCCGGCGCGTGCTCGATGATCCGGCACAGGCTGTCGGCGACCTCGGCGGCCGCGGGATAGCCGAAGGTCGCGGCATCGCCCTTGATGTCGTGGGCGGCGCGGAACATCTCCTCGCAGGCGTCGTCGTCGAAGCCATTGTTCAGAACGGCACCGTAAGCCTTTGTCAGGCGATCGGCCTCGGTGTCCATCCACGACTTGAACTCGCCGGATAGCCCGGCAAGCGCGGCTTCCGCGCGCGCGATAGGATCGTCGAGATCCTTCTCCTCGGCGCGGCGCAGCACCTTCTTCAGCGGATTGGGCTGGGTGATGACGTGATGCGAGGTGTAGGTCTTGACCTGGATCGCCGAGGCCTTGTCTTTCGCCATCTCGATATCCCCTGATGATGCCGACCAACGCAAATCGACTCATTGCCCCGATTCATAGCCGAGGAATTGGGCGCTCTGGGCGTCGATCCCCGGATTGCGTTAACGCGGGCTCACTGCCGCGCTCCTAAACCGCGGAGCGCGCCTTATCCAGAAGTGACGGTTGCTGGAAGATCTCGGCCTCGCCGCCGATCCGACGCTCTGGCCCGATATAAGCGGTGTTGGTGTTGCGGCGCCGGTCCGGACCGAAGTAGGTCTTGGTCTTGATGAACGGACGCGGATTGGCAACCACGTTGAGGATGCGCTGATACAGTCCCTTCGCCGAGATCGGCTTGGCGAGGAATTCCGTCACTCCGGCATCGCGCGCGACGGTGACGCGGCGCTTCTCCGAATGTCCCGTCAGCATGATGATCGGCGCGTAGGGGTTGCCCTTGGCTTCGGGCTGCCGGATCATCTGCGCAAGCTCGAGCCCGTCGAAGATCGGCATCGCCCAGTCGGTGATGACGATGTCGGGGGAGAAATGAGTATACATCTCGAGTGCGGTCGCGCCGTCCTCGGCCTCGTTGACCTCGCGGGCGCCGAACGAATGCAGCAGCGTGCGCAGGATGCGGCGCATGTGCGGATTGTCGTCACAGACGAGAAAGCGCAGCTTGTTGAAGTCGATGCGGTACATTTGGCCGGCCTGAAAGGATCACCGGTGATGGCGGTATACCCGCATTAACCATACGGAGCCGCGGGTTAACAAAGCGTTGCCCGGGGCGGCGAAGGAGGAAAAAGGCGCGGAAAAGCGCCCGATGTTAGTAGCCGAACTGCTCGCTCAGGATCCGCTCTTCCAGGCTGTGGCCGGCGTCGAACAGCATCCGCATCGAGATCGTCTTGTCCGAGAGCACCTCGACTCGCTGGACGTTGCGGACCTCGTCATGATCCGCCACCGCCGCGACTGGGCGCTTGTCGCCTTCGAGCACCTCGATGATCACATAGGCCGTGTTCGGAAGCAGGGCGCCGCGCCAGCGCCGCGGCCGGAAGGCGCTGATCGGCGTCAGCGCCAGCAGCGCGGCGTTGATCGGCAGGATCGGGCCCTGCACCGAGAGATTATAGGCCGTGGAGCCGGCGGGCGTCGCCACCAGCACGCCGTCGGCGATCAGCTCCGGCATGCGCTCGCGCTCATCGATCAGGATGCGCAGCCGCGCGGTCTGCGCCGTCTGGCGAAACAGGTAGACCTCGTTGATGGCGTGGTGGATGTGAACGACGCCCGCGGCATCGGTCGCCCGCATCAGCAGCGGATGGATCACCGATTCCTGCGCCGCTTCGAGCCGTCCGTGCAGATCGATCGTGCTGAACTCGTTCATCAGGAAGCCGACCGTGCCGCGATGCATGCCGTAGATCGGCTTTCCCGAGCGCATGTGGTCGTGCAGCGTCTGCAGCATCAGGCCATCGCCGCCGAGCGCGACCACGACGTCCGCCAGGTCCGGATCGGAGTTGCCGTACAGCGCGGAGAGCTGCGTCAGTGCGGCCTGGGCTTCGGCACTCGGACTCGCGACGAAGGCGATCCGCTCATATCGCTTGGACGTGGTCATGCGTCGCAGGGCTCGCTGGTCGGTTGGCCGGTGACAGGCGCCGTGTCGTCTAGCCGACCTTGCCCGTGCTTGTCCATCGCGGCCGGTATCCCGGGGCAATGGGGCCGGGATGAGGCTGATATGGCCCGGAAGTGCGCGCACGCGCGGCCGTCATCGCCGCGTCATTTTTCCTGCAGGCTGCGCACGGGGTCCCAGGCCAAGGAGCCGGTCCCAAAGGTTGCTTTCACCCGCTCCGCGAAGAAGTGGCTTGGAGCATCGCTCGGTGCGCCCCGCGCGAAGCAGTCGACCGCTTGCGGCAGTTCGCCGGCGCGCCAATGCGCGAGGCCTGCGGCGTAGCCGGTGAGGAGAGCCTGTTCCTCCGGCGTGAGCTCGGCTGCGCGGCCATGCAGCTCGTAGATCTTCAACGACTGCTCGCGCCCCTTGACCCGGATGGTGTCGAGCTCGCGCCAGGCAAACTCGTTTCCGGCGAGCGTCACCGTGCTCTCGGAGGCAATGATCGTGGTGCCGTAGAACTTGTTGGCGCCCTCGAGCCGCGAGGCCACGTTCACGGCGTCGCTCATGACGGAATAGTTGAAGCGACGTTGCGAGCCGAAATTGCCGACCAGCGCGGCGCCGCTGTTGATGCCGATGCGCTGCGCCACCTTGATGCCCTGGAATGCCGTCGACATCAGGTTGAGCTCGGCGAGCTTCGCCTTGCAGTCGAGCGCCGCACGCGCCGCGCTGCGTGCATGGTCGGGATCGTCGAGCGGAGCGCCGAACACGGCGACCACGGAGTCGCCGATGTATTTGTCGACATAGCCGTCGTGGCTTTCGATGACGTCGGTCATGGCCGAGAGATATTCATTGGTGAGCGCCATGAGCTGCTCCGGCGTCATCTGCTCGGCGAGGCGCGAGAAGCCCTCGATGTCGGAGAAGAATACGGTGACCTCGCGGGTCTCGCCGCCGAGCTGCGGCAGCCGGCGCGAGGCCAGCATGCGGTCGATCTCGTGCGGTGCGAGATAATAGGAAAAGCTCTTCTGCAGCAGCCTGCGGTCCTTGTCGGTGACCATGAAGCGATAGCCGGTGGTCGCAGCCAGCGCGAGCACGCCGGCCGCGAGCGGCTCCGTCAAGGGCAGCGCGTAGGCATGGTCGAAGAAGGCGGTGGCGAGCGCGGTGTAGAGCAGCGCGAGCCCTGCCAGGATGGCCGCTGCAGCGGCGGGGCGCAGCAACCGGGCGAGCAGCGCAGCCAGCAGGGCGATGGTTGCGGCAATGGCGAAGATCGCTGGGCGTCCGAGCTCGGTGGCCGCGTCCTGCCGCACCAGATTGTTCACCGCCGTGGCGTGGATGTAGACGCCGGCAATGGTGCTGCGGGCGAATGTCTCGGTGATCCTGCGCTCGTCCAGCACGCAGCGCGGCCGGCGCGCGCCCTCGGCGCGGGTCGCGAAGCGCTTCGAGGTGAGCCGCCGATCCTCGATCCCGACGGTGCCGAGCAGGACGACCTTGCCGGCGAACTCGCGGCGGAAATAGTCCTTGTCGCCCTTGAGCGCGCAAGCGCGCAAATCGGCGAACGAGTACGTCGGGATATCCTGGGCGCCGCCCGAGAAATTCAGGGTCATGGTGCCCGGCACGCTGCCGGGCACCATGTACGCACCGAGTGCAATGCCATCAGCGGCAATGACCGGCGCGGTGCCGGTTGCGCGCCCCGCCAATTCCAGCGCCATGCTCGGAACTGCCTTGCCATCGACCGACAGCGTCAACGGATGGCGGCGGACGACATCATCGCTGTCGGTATAGGTGTTGAGCGGACGAAGGTTCTGCTGCTGGCGCACCGCGATGCGCTGGCCGGGCGCGGGCAGGATCGGCGGCTCGGCAAAAATCTCGCCCAGCACCACCTTGCCGCCGGCGGCCGCGGCAGCGAGCGCGCGCAGGAAGTCGCGATCGAAGCCGCGCGTCTTCTCGCCGAGAGTGCTGTCGCCGAGCGGAATCTCCGACTGCTCGATCGAAGTCTGGAACACGATGTCGAAGCCGACCACCTTGGCGCCGCCGTCGAGGACGGCCGTCAGCACGCGCCCGATCTCGCCGGTCCAGGTCAACAGCGGCGCGCCCTTGAAGGGGGGCGCCTGGTAGCTCTCCTCGTCGACCGCGATCACCACCGCCGGACTCGCTGCTGCATCGTGGCGGTTGCCGAAGGTCTCGAAGCGCAGCCATGTCAGCGCATCCAGCGACAGGCCGCGGCCGCGCTCGAAGAGGGGCGACACGAACAGGCCCGCGCACGCCAGCGCGATGGCGATGACGGCAAGCGCGTCGCGCGTCCGGCGTCCGATCGCCACCGACGAGAGCCTTCGGTCTCAGTTGAACCGGATCAATCGCCCGACCGCAGGGCCTGGGCCCGCCTTGGCCTGTGCGTCGACCTTGAACACGATGCGCAAGTTGGTGAAGCTCGCGACATAGGTGCCGCCGGGAGTAAGCGGGTGGCTGGTGCCGGCGAAATCGTAGAATCGCCCCTTGTACTGCCGGCCTGAGAGCTCGACCTGCTGGCGCTCGCCGGGCTGGTCGAGGCGTTCGACGGTCAGCGTGCCGCGCCCTTTGGCCTCGAAGATGGGCGACGCGCTGTAGATGATCGCCTGCGCCACCGGCGCGCTGTCCGGTCCGACGCTGCGCACGATCGTGGCCGCGACCTCGCTGGTCTCACGCGAGGTGGCCTGCGCATGGCTGGCGTCGCAATTGACGATGTCGCTCTTGAGCGTCGCGCCGTCGACCGTGCTTTCGCCGGGTCCGACGGTGACACTGCCGGAGCCGTTGACCGTCTCGCGCCGGCAGGATTTGAGGTAGCTCATCACCACGGCGCCATCCGGGCCGAGCTTGATCACCTGGCCGGGCGCGACATAGTCCATCAGCTCGGCGCCGGCCACATCCCCCTGGACGTCCTCGACCAGCGCCGCCGGCGGACCGGCCCAGGCCGCCGGCGGTCCAATCATGGCCGGTCCGGCGAGCCCGGTGAGGGCTGCGATGATGAGCGTCGGCAACTTCATGATGAACTCCGTGATCGCGATCGGCGGCGCGCCTCTTGGCCCAAACCTGGGTGTCCCAGTGGTGGGACGCCGGAGGCGATGGAGAGGTTCGAGCCCATAACACACCTTACGAAGAACGGGCACTGCTCCGGATGTGACCTGGATCACGGAAGAGTTGGTTGAGCTTGGTCCCAAGCCGCGGTTCATGCGTTTGTAAAGCAAGCGATAAAGGGTAGCGCGTTGCGCCAATCCATCGTCCAGGGAGTGAGTTGATGGCAGGTTCGAGATCGTCCGTCGTGTGGTCCCGTGTGATGGCCCTGACCTTGACGGCGCTGCTCGCCGGCCAAGCCGTATACGCGCAGGACGCGCCACCGGCGGCGCAGGACACCACGGCTCCCGGCGCGCACCGAACCGGATCGGCCGGCAATCGCGCCGCAAGCCCGCCGAGCTCGCCATCGGCAGCCGAGCAGCACAAGCTCCCGGCGGATTCCACCACGACCCAAAAGGTCGAGCTGCCCGATCGCACGCTGTCGTTCACGGCGACTGCCGGTTCGATCCGCCTGTTCGACGACAAGAGCGAGCCGCAGGCCGACATCGCCTACACCTCCTATCAGCTCGATGGTGCTGATCGCGCCAGCCGCCCGGTGACCTTCTTCTTCAACGGTGGGCCGGGTGCCTCGTCCGCCTATCTGCAGCTCGGCAATGCCGGTCCGTGGCGGATCGGAATCGATGCGGCCAGCGTGACGCCCTCGTCGAAGCCGGAGCTGATGCCCAATGCCGACACCTGGCTCGACTTTACCGATCTCGTGTTCATCGATCCTGTCGGGACCGGCTACAGCCGTTTCGTCGCGACCGGCGACGAGGTGCGCAAACGGTTCTTCTCGGTCGACGGCGACGTGCGCTCGCTGTCGCTCGTGGTGCGTCGCTGGCTGGAGAAGCACGACCGGCTCGCCTCGCCCAAATTCATCACGGCCGAGAGCTATGGCGGCATTCGCGGTCCGAAGATCGTCAACAACCTGCAGCATGACCAGGGCATCGGCATTAGCGGCCTGATCCTGCTGTCGCCGCTGATGGACTTTCGCGACTATTCCGGCTCGAGCCTGATGCAATATGTCGCGAGCCTGCCAAGCTATGCCGCCGTCGCGAAGCAGGTGAAGGGGCCGGTCACCCGCGCCGATCTTGCCGACGTCGAGCGCTACGCCAGCGGCGACTTCCTGCTCGACCTCGTCAAGGGCGAGGCCGATACGGAAGCGACCAACCGGCTCGCCGACAGGGTCGCGAGCCTCACCGGCATCGACCAGGCGGTCAGCCGCAGGCTGGCCGGCCGGTTCGACGTCTCGGAGTTTCGCCGCGAGTTCGACCGCAAGAACGGCCGCATCGCCGGACGCTATGACGGCTCGGTGCTGGGCATCGATCCCTATCCGGATTCGAGTCGTTCACGCAGCTCCGATCCATCCGGGGATGTGCTGACCGCGCCGCTGACCAGTGCCGCGGTTGAGCTGACGCGCAGGCTGAGCTGGCACCCCGACGGCTCCTACGAGCTGCTGAGCGGGGCTGTGAACCGGTCGTGGGATTTCGGCCGGAGCATCAGCCCGCCGGAGTCCACCGGCGAGCTCCGGCAGATCCTCGCGCTCGATCCCAAGCTGAAGCTGCTGGTCGGCCACGGCCTGTTCGATCTCGCCACACCGTATTACGGCTCGAAGATCCTGCTCGACCAATTGCCGGCCTTCGCGCGACCGCCGCGGGTCAAGCTCGTGGTCTATCCGGGCGGGCACATGTTCTATTCTCGCGACGATGCCCGGAAAGCGTTCCGCGGTGAGGCCGAGGCCATGATGAAGGAGGGCAGGGAGGAGGCCCGATGAGTGCAGCGACACCCGGGCTATGAGTCCTTCTTGCGCCGCCCCTTCGGATACTTCCGCTCCATCTCGGCCTTCACCACGCGCTCGGGCCGTATCCGTGCGCCGGCGAGCCAGATCTCGCCGACGCCGGACTTGGTGCGCACGCGCCTGACCGCCTCGCCATGGCTGGCATAGCCGGCCGCCTGCACGATGCGCCCGGTGTCGCGTCCGGTCACCTCGATGCGGGCGGCATCGAGGAACGGGTTGATGAACACCGGATTGGCGACCATGACCTGCTCGCCGAACGGGACGAGATCGACGGCGCCCCACAGCGTCCACCAGCGGCCGGTCCAATCGCGCGTCTTGCGCGACGGCGCGCCATGGGTGGCGAAGGCCTGCAGGATGAACTTGACGCCGTTGGCCCAGCCGGGCGCCCAGCCGTCGACGGCATTGGTCAATACGGTGATCGCAATTTCGCGCGCGGGAATGACCGACGTTCGCGAGATGTAGCCCTGGAAGCCGCCGCCATGGCCGAACCAGTCGAAGCCGGCCGTTGTCCCGCTCATGAGCGCCAGGCCGTAATAGGCCTCTTCGACGTCCTGGGGCACGCGCCATTGGCGGCGGATCATCTCGCGGCGGCTTGCGACCGACAGCAGGCTCTTCTTCGCATTCGGGGCAAGCTGGGCGAAGAAGCGGGCGGTGTCGGCCGCGGTCGCGACGATGCCGGCGGCCGCCATGATGGCGTGGGTCGGATTGTCGCCGGGAATCACGACCCGGCGGCCCACGGGCACGATGCGCGAATGCCCGCGCGCGAACGGGACACCCTTGCCGAGCAGCGTCATGTCGGGCGCGCTTTCGCGCAAGGCCAGCGGCGTCATGATCTCGCGCTGCAGCCAGGCCGGGTAGGGCTCGCCGGTGATCGCCTCGATGACCAGGCCGAGCAGGCCGTAGCCATGGTTGGAATATTTGAACCGGCTGTTGGGATCGATCGCCGGCGGCTGCTTCAGCTCGGCCAGCAGCTCGTCCTTGTCGAGATAGGATCGGCCGTCGGTGAACTGGCCGGAATCCTTGCCGTCGCGGATCAGGCCTGCCGTGTGCGACAGCAGCTGGTTCAATGTTGCTGCGGCGACATCCGGATGCAAATCCTTGACGTAGCCGCCGACCGGATCGTCCAGCTTCAACCGCTTCTGCTCGCGCAGGCGCATGATTCCGGCGGCGGTGAACGCCTTGGTGTGCGAGGCGATACGGAAGCGGTGCCGCGGCGTCAGCTTCTCGCCGCTGTCGAGATTGGCGTGGCCAAAGGCCGCCTCCAGGACGATCTCACCGCGATGGGCAATCGCAAGGATGCAGCCGGGTTGCTCCGAAACGGCGACCTGAAAGGCCAGCCAATCCTTGATGTATTCGAGTGCTGCGCCCAGCCAGGACTCCACGAGGCAATCTCCCGTTCAAAAGACGTGATGAAAATGGACTGCACGACATCCCATCCATAGCGGACGAAGGGCAGCGGACAAAGAAAATGGCGCAACCCCTTCGGGTTGCGCCACTGTCGAGATCGGATCTGGTCCGATCGCGTCTTAGTAGACGAGGCCGGTGCCCGGCTGCTTCTCGAGCGCGTCGGCCAGCGAGCGATATTCTGCGCTGTTGGTGCCGGCGAGCTGCGCCACCTTGTCGAGGTGGTACTTGGCCTGCTCGCGGTTGCCCTGTTCGAGCTGCCACAGGCCATAATACTGCCAGGTCCGCACGTGGTTCGGATCATCCGCCAGGGCCTGCTCGTAGTACTGCTTGGAGGCCTGGTAGTTGCCGAGCTTGCGGTAGGAGTAGCCGATCAGGTTGGCAACGTCGGCGACGTCCTCGCGGTTCAGCGCCTTGAGCTGCTGGATCGCGGTGGCGTAGTCGCCGCGATCGTAGATCGAGGTGTAGGCCGTGCGATAGGCCGCCAGGAACTTCGGATCTTCGATGCTCGAGCTCTTGTCCTTCTTCTTCTTGCCCGAATCCGACGCCGGCGGCGACGACGGGGTATCGCTGCCCGCGGCATAGGCCTTCGACAGAAGCAGCGGCCCGGAGGCCACGGCCATCGAGAACAGAGCCAGCGTGGCAATCCTGATCGCAGACTTTTTCATTCGTATCTCCCGAGTTGTCGATCCAACAGGTGACTGCGTACGGAGAAGAACTCCCGCAGCTGCGAAATATTCCCGGCCATTTGCGCGGATTTTGCGCCGCGATCGGTTCATTATACGGACGACATGATGACAGACCAGTCACCTCGATGACTATCCCTTCATGTCCATGAACTGAAAACACCACTTTACTTCAGGGGCGGTTCAGTGCCGGTTCCCTATCGTCGCCTCCATGATCACGAGCCCATCCAGACTGGATGGTGCCTCCAGATCTTCACATCACGGAGACGACCATGCTGAAGTCAATGTCTGTTGCTCTGCTCGCCGCGTCGATCCTGGCTGCGCCCGCGTTCGCTGCTGGTCCTGCAAAAACCGATACGTCCGCGAAGTCCAGCCAGACCACTGGCACCGCGAAGACCGATGTGAGCAAGACCGATGCGGCCAAGACCGACGCCACCAAGCCGGGCGCGACGCAGGCCGGCGACAAGGCCAACGAGATGAAGCCCACCGTCGGCAAGACGAAGACCAAGCCGCATGCCTCGCTTGTCCGCCACAAGCATCGCCACGTGGCGCATCTCAGCCATCACAACAAGGTGAGCTTCAAGCGCGTGACGCCGGCGACCCGCCGCGGCTGATCCGGCCAAGGTCACGCAGAGCCGATCTGGTCGTTGACCGCCGGAGCGCGCCAGAGCGCTCCGGCGGCAGCGGCTTGACGAAGGCGTGAGCCGGGACGGATTTCCCGGCCTCCGGCTTTGAGCTAGAACGGCCGCGGGATTGGCTTTCAAGAGTTGGGCGCCTTGGGGATGGGGAGAACGAGCTGGTGGCCGGCAATCGCGCTGGCGCTGCTGTTGGCGGGGTGCGCCAGCGGAGGTCCCGCCGCGTTCATGAGCGAGGACAATCGCGGCATCTCCTACACCGGCGATCGTGGCGTCGGCAGCCAGCCGTTTCCGGCCAACCACCGCAGCGAGATCCTGTCCTATCTCAGGACCTACCTGAACAATCCGGTCGGGGTGCGCGACGGCGTCATGGCGGAGCCGGTGCAACGGACGGTCGGTGGCCGGCTGCGCTATGTGAGCTGCCTCCGCTATGCGGCGCGCGAGTCCGACGGCAGCTACCGTCCGGCGCAGGAGCGCGCGGCGGTGTTCGTCGACGGCCGGTTCGATCGTCTGGTCGAGGATGCAGGCGAGCTCTGTGCCGGGTCGACCTACGCGCCATTCCCGGAGCTTGCCGGCCTCACGCGTTAGGCCGCGACGTCTTCGGCCGCCTGCCACGTCGTCGCAGCACCTTGCCAAGCGGCTTGCTCGATCACAAATCGGGGATGGCCCGAACGCTTTGCCGCCTCGCGGCGACCAAATATCGGGCACGGCGTCAGCTTCACGAAATATTCGGGAAGCCTATGGAACAAAAGGCCTTTGTTGCCCTCTGGTGACACCGCAGCAGCAATCACAGCTGTGTCACCGCCGCCGGGCAACCCAAATGCGGCCATGATGTTCGATAGATGTCGCAGACGAATAACGGGGACGTCCCATGAAGCGGTTTTTATTCAGTGCAGTGGCCCTGACCACATTGGCTGCCCCGGCTTTCGCCGCCGACATGCCTCCGCGCACCTACACCAAGGCGCCCGTCTACACGCCGCCCCAGGCGATCTACAACTGGACCGGCTTCTATCTCGGTGGTCACCTTGGTGGCGCCTTCGCGGGCAATAACAGCCTGGAAGGCAACAACGGCCGCTTCCTCGGCGGCGTGCAGGGCGGCTTCGACTACCAGTTTGCCCCGAACTGGGTGCTCGGCATCGAAGCCCAGTACAGCTGGATGGATCGCAACACGACCAATTTCGGCTTCCCGGGGGCTGCGGTCGTGACCTCGACCGGCGCCAACCAGCTCGGCTCGGTCACCGGCCGTCTGGGCTACACCTGGGGACCGGCCTTGCTCTATGCCAAGGGCGGCTACGCCTGGCGGGACGGTAACAATCTCGGGGTGAGCGTCGCCGGCGTGCCGACGGGTTTCACCACGTCGGGCAATACCAAGGATGGCTACACCGTCGGTGCCGGCCTCGAATACATGTTCGCACCGAACTGGTCGGCCAAGGCCGAGTATCAATATTACAATTTCGGCAATACGACCTTCACGGCTGGGCCGGCTCCGGTTGTGGGCAGCCGCTTCAACAGCGACGAGCATACGGTCAAGGTCGGCGTGAACTACCGCTTCGGCTGGGGCGGACCGGCCGCCAGCAAGTACTAAGCGAGGTCACCGAGCCCGCGGCCGGCGGCTTCCGGCGGGGACCGGATCACGCCTCACTTCCAACACGCCCGCGCCATTTGGTGCGGGTGTATTGCTGTCCGGCGGTTGGCCGTCGATGGTTTCGGGATCGCTCACGCAGTGCAAAAAAATTTTCAAACCTTCGTGAAACTTTCGCCATCAGTTGATATTATCAGTCCGCTGGTTTGATGGATCATCCCACATGCGTATCTTGGTGTCCGTGCTGTTGTTGTCGGCGGCTGTTTTGCCGTGCTCCGCCCAGACCGTTCTGAAGTCCGAACCGTTGATGCTGGCCCCCTACGAGGTGGCGCTGGTGCAAACCGCGTCCTGCCCGTCGGGCAAGGTTCTGAAGGTGACCGGTGCAATCCGCGGTGTCAGCCGCAAGCGCGCCTGTGTCGCCCTTCCGGCCGAGACGGTATCGCTGGCGACGGCGACGCCCTGAGAACGGGCTTCATGGCGACCTTCCAGCGGCAGCTCCGGCTGCTCGCTGATCGCGGGTCTGTCTGTCGAAAGATCTTTGATGAAAGCAAGCCGTCCGCGGGAGCGGACGGGCATAACGGCGTGCATCTCTTCTGCCGCGTGTGACCCCAGGGCGGGCTTCCGCCGCGGCCGGTCAGGATGCGAACGGGATGTTGAACTCCTGCTCGGCTTCGGCACGGTTCTGCCAGGGATCTTCCTCGGGCTCGGCGGCGCAGGGTCTGATCTCGTAATCATTGTCGAGCTGCAGATGCGCGGTCGATCGCGCATTGATCATCACGTCCACCACAAGCCCGCTCTGCCGCGCCAGCCGCCAGACATCCCCCTCGGTCGGATAGGCTTTGCTCAACTTGGCGTCGTTGCAAAATAGCGCGTAGGGCATTCCAAGCAGCTCCAGAGAAGCGAAGGATGAACCGAGAATGAACGGCACGTGTAGCGAGACACTGGCGCGCCTGGGGCAGGAAAGGGGCCTTTTCGGCGCGGCCGAGTCGTAAACGAGTCCTAAATTTTTGAAAAAAGAATCCGTGGGACTCCGGGGCTAGAATCGCCAGATGGTTAAGCTCATGGGAACCGATCTCCACATCTTTTGCGGGCGGATCCAGCTGACGCTCGCCTTTGGGCTGCTGCTCGCCTTCGTCGCCAATGTGGCGCTGCTGTGCGTCTGGCTGTGAGCGGGCGCGTCGATTGCGGGATTCGTTCTTCTGTGCACTCGCGGCCGTTGTGCACCTCTGGCGCGGCCGGCTTTAGTCCTCAGGGAGGGCGCTCCGTTCGGCCGATGCTTTCAGGCGTGCGAGTGTCGCGCTGAAATATTCCTGGCGCTCCCGGTTGAAGCGCTCCTGGTGGGCCCGGAAGCGAGCAACCCGGGCACGAATCTCTGCCTGCATGTCGCGCTGCAGATCGAGCTGCGAGGCGATGCTGGTGAAACGCTCCGGGGGGGCTGGGCTCAGGGCTGAGGACGAAGCCTCGGACGCGATGGAGTGGGGCGCACTCGGCCTTGCAGCCTCCGCGACCGCGCCGGGGATCTCGCCTTGCGCGTTGCCGCCGCGCCATGCCCCGATTTCGGCTCGGGCGGCGAGCACATGCTCCAAGGTGACATGCGTCGGTCGCTCGACCGCGGCCTGCTGCGGCGTAACGGGGGTGCCGGCTGGAACGGCAGGCAGCTCGAACTGGGCGAAGTCGGCCGGCTTTCCGGTGACCGACTGCACGAAGGCCATGGTCTGCGCGATCAGTGCATCACGCTCTTCCTTCCACGTCATGACGCTTGTCCCCCGATGCCTCAATTGCAACAAAAGCAGCTGACGAAATCAAGTTGAAGACCAGTGACTTCTGGGGATAAGCAGGAGTTCTAGATGAGATGTGACAACAATGTTGCCACAGTCTGAACTCGTTTCGTCCCCCACCCGCGGAAGGTGATAGCAGAAATTCAATCCCGCGCAGATGGTTCCTGAGGCGCGGCGGTTTTTTCCGGAGCTCTTCTTGACAGAGGAGGGTGGCTCGCCCCTATGACGGAGCCGCCTCGGTGTCGGGGCATCTTCCTGCTCGCAACCTTCGTGCGCCGCCCGGGCACTTCGCAGTCTTCGATGGACAACCCTTCACGCTCCGAGCGGTCGCGCAAGGCCGCGCTCACCGCCGCCCTTACCATCATCGCCCGCGATGGTCCGGGGCGGCTGACGCTCGACGCCATCGCCCGCGAGAGCGGGCTGAGCAAGGGCGGGCTGATGCACCAGTTCCCCAACAAGGAAGCGGTGCTCAAGGCTCTGCTGGAACAGCAATTCCTGCATTTCGACGAATTCGCCAGCAGGTACAGGGCTGAAGCCGGCAAAGCGGCTGATCAGCCCGAGCTCGCGACGCAGATCGCGATCTCGCGGGAGCTGATCGCCCAGCAATATTCGGTGGCGCAGGCCATGCTCGGCGCGCTCGCCCAGGAGCCGGGATTGCTGGCCGATGCCCGTGCCAAGGATGCCGAGAGAGTAGCCGAGATCCGCGGCGAGGCCGAGGACGCCGATCTCGCGGTCCTAAGATGGGCGGCGGCCCGTGGGCTTGCGTTGATGACGATGCTGCGCGTCTCGCCGCTGGAGCAGCCGGACCTGGACCGCCTGTTTGCCCGCCTGCTCGACGACCGCCAATGGACGGGGTTCGAGCACCGCGTCCCGTCCGACCGCTGATCTGCCTCGAAAGCCGCTTCTTCGGCAGGCGCCGGGTCGCATCCCACCGAGACGTTAACGCAATCTTCACCGAGCTTCTTTACAAACCGTCTGGTCGGTTTTATTGATTAGGCGCTGGTTGTGCTTCGCAACAAGCCGCGCAGGTGAGGAGAAAGGGAATGACGGTTCGACTCCGGGGGTCCGGCTTTGCGGCGATTGCCGCGGCGGGTCTTTGCGCCGGCTGCAATACGGTGACGCCGGTGGCCTATTCCGAGGTGGCCTCGGCGCGTTATCTGGCGCCGAATTCCGCCGACCCGTCGGGGCGGGTGCCCTACCGCTACGCAGCTGCCGCGGACTGGCGCAGCTATGACAAGGTGATGCTCGATCCGGTCGTGATCTATCGCGGCAGGGATCACCAGTTCGGCGACATGTCCGAGCAGGACAAGGCGAGGCTCGCCGCCTACATGCGGTCGCGCTTCCTGGAAAGTCTGTCGGCGCGCTTCCGGGTCGTGAGCCAGCGAGGGCCGGCCACGTTGCGCGTGCGGCTCACCCTGACCGGCGCCGTCGCCAACACGCCGGTGCTCGGCACCGCCTCGCGCTTCGATCTCGCCGGCGCCGTCTACAACGGTGTGCAAAGCGCCCGCGACGGCGAGGGGCTGCTGACCGGCTCGGTGTTCTACGCGGCCGAGATCTTCGATGCCGCGAGCGGGCGGCTGCTGAACGCTTTCGTCAGCAAGCAATATCCCTCTCCCTACGACATCAAGGCCAGCGTCGGCGCGCTCGCGGCCGCAGAAGCCGGGATCGACAAGGGGGCCGATGCCCTGGTCGCGCAGCTCCAGTGAACGGGCAGTGCAGACGCATGCGAAGGGGCCCCAGAAGGCGGCCCGCCGCGCAGCCGTCTTTCGCGTGCTTTCGCATCGAGGGCATCGGCAAATGTCCGGCAGCCATTGGCGACGTCAATCTCGCCGTACGAGCGCGTGGCTCGAGGCCGTGGAGACAACGGGGTCCCTGGACATGACATTGAGATTCGTTCTGCGCGTTGGCCTGCGCATCGTCGTCAGCCTGCTGCTGTCGATGGCGGAGGGCCGCGGTCACGCCGCCCCCGTCAGCGATCCGCTCGGCACATGGTTGACCGAGGACGGCCGCGCCCGCGTCCGCGTCGAGCGTTGTGGCGCCATGGCCGATCGCGTCTGCGGCTACATCGTCTGGATGAAGGAGACGGCGGATGCCAAGGGGCAGCCGTTCCGCGACCGGCTGAATCCGGATCCGGCCAGGCGCGGCCGTCTGCTGCTCGGCCACCAGATGCTGCTCGGCCTGAAGCTGAACGCCGACGGCCGCCACAGCGGCGAGGTCTACAACGCCGAGGACGGCAAGACCTATGCCGTCTCGATCTGGCGCGAGAGCCCGAAGATGCTGGCGGTCAAGGGCTGTCTGCTCGGGCTGTTCTGCGCGACGCAAGGCTGGGTGCTGGCGACGGATCAGGTGCCCGGCCAACTCATCGGGGCGACCGGCGAGGGCGGCGGGCCGTTGCCGGATCCAGAGTGGACTGCGCCCAAGCCGTCGTCGGCGACCGGCATCGCGAAGCCAGCGGTCAGGGCGAGGGCGAATTGACGCCTAAGGCCGGTGATAGCGATTGCTGCAGCAAATCCCAACTTCACGGAAGCTGGTGCCGGCTGAGGGGATTGAACCCCCGACCTTCGGTTTACAAAACCGCTGCTCTACCGCTGAGCTAAGCCGGCGAATGCACATTGGTGGCGAAGATCTCGTCCTCAGATTGCGACGAGGTCTCGCGAAGCGCGGTGTTCCTACCAGAGTTGATGCAGTCCGGCTACTCCCCGCGTGAGGGCCGCCTCTCCCATCAACCCAGCAAAAAGGGCGGCCGTTGGGCCGCCCCTGTCGGAGCCGATCATCGAAGCCGCTCCGGCGCGATCTTTACTGGCAGATGTGCATCAGCCCGTCGCTGCCCTTGAACATGGTGCCGGGGCGGCAGACCAGGCCGTTGCGGGTCGCGTAGCTGTTCCAGTCGCCATAGTAGCCGTTCGGGCCGCGATCATAGCTCGGTTGGCCGTAAGAGGGGCCGGGACTGTAGGCATAGGCATCCGCGGTCCGGAACGGCGCCGTGGCGATGGCGCCGGCGGTTCCGATGGCTGCGCCTGCGATGCCAGCGGCGGTGCCGACCGCTCCAGCGGCGACGTCAGCCGGCCAGAAGCCGCTGTTGCGGCGATCCCAGCCGTTGTTGTTCCATCCGGTATTCCAAGCGGCATCGGTGCGCTGCTGCATCATCGCCCCGTCCTGGCGGGCCATGTGCCGATGCTGCATCATTCCTTCCTGCTGGTGGTTCATATGCCGGTGGTGCATGTCGCGCGCCATGGCCGGGCCGGCGAGCGCCGTTGCGAGTACAGCAGCCCCAAGAATAGCAAATCGTGTCATGGAATACTCCGTCGTTGCGCCCCTCTTGCTAAGCGCAAGCTGGTCCCGTCGTTCCCGCCGCGCCGGGAATGTTTTGGAACGACATGAGGCCATTGCTTTGCGAGGCCGGAGCAGCGGTTGCGGTCCGGCTTGCTCCGACCCGAAGGCTGTTAGTCTCGCGGACAGGGCAGGCGGGGTTGATGCTGGCAGTATTGTCGCTCTCGGCTGATGATCAGCCATTAACCCTCGCGCTCGAACCCCAGCGGGGCTTTAACCCGGAATGGTGGCTCGCGCGTTAGTCTTACCAGCAGATTGATGTGCGCGTTTAACCCATCGGGGCGCGCGTTGCGGTATTGGTAGGATGGCAACCGGGGCGTGAATTCATGCGTATTACAACGGCTCTTGTGATTCTGATTGGAGCGTCTTCCGTCGCGCTCGCCAGCGAAGGCTTCGAGATCGTCATTCCGCAGCGGCCCGGCGTGCCCGTCGTCATCAACGGCATCGATGCGTCCTACGCCGTTGTCGAAGGCCAGTACGGTCTTGGCAGGGGCAACTACATGCAGCCGACGATCTATGGCGGCCGGCCGGTCGAGCCCGAGCCCCATGTCGGCCATTACTATCCGACTCTCGGAGCGAGGCCGGGCTATGGCCGCATGGAGATCGAGCCGCCGGCCGATCGCAAGCTGCCGAAGCCGGCCGAGAGCTATTCGCGCTCATGGGGTGCCCAGTCGCAGATGCAGCCGCCGGAGCCGGCGGTGCCGATGTATCCGCCTGCCGTCATCCTGGCTCCGCCTGATGGCGGCCCGCGCGGGTATTCTAATTCACCGCCGGCCTACCGCCGCTAGCGAGCAGCTCACCATCAACAGTCAAATCAAGCAAAAATAGATCAACAGGAGAGAGTTATGCGTGGAATAATTTCAGGAGTAGTCGCCATTGCCGGTCTGGCCGTCGCTGGCAGCGCGTCGGCCGCCGCCTGCGGCGCCTCCGCCTGCGCGCCGTGCGGCTACGCCACGCCGTGCGCGCCGCAGGTCGCCTATCAGCCGACGGTCACTTATCAGCCGACCGTGACCTACCAGCCCACGGTGACGTATCAGCCGCAATACTTCTATCAGCCCGGCTACACCTATGGCCACGGCTGCGGTGCCTGCGGCGCGAGCTATGAGCGGCTGCCCGAGCCGACGCGGCAGTACTACTATGTCAACCAAGGTCCGACCTACAGCGGTCCCGGCGCCTTCGCGCCGTATCCGGCCTATGAGGAGCAGGCGCTCCCGGTCTATCGCTATCACCACCGCCGGCATGCTTATGAGGCGACTCGCGTCGCCCCCGAAGTGGTATATGCCCAGCCCCGCCCCGCCTATCGCTGGGGCGCCTCGCCTTATTATCACGGCCAGCGTGTGCTGCGCCGCTACTACTGATCAGCCGCACCTTCGTTCACGCCAGCGCCCGCGCGCCGCATGCGCGCGGGCGCTTCGTCATTTCGGCATCAATCCGATGCGGGTCGCGCCGACATAGAGTGCGAGCACGGCGGCATTGGAGACGTTGAGGCTCTTGATGGCGCCGGGCATGTCGAGCCGTGCCACGACGCTGCAGGTCTCGCGCGTCAACTGCCGCAGGCCCTTGCCCTCGGCGCCCAGCACCAGCGCGAGTGGCTCGCGCAAGGCGACCGCCGCGATGTCCTCCTCGCCCGCGCTGTCCAGCCCCACTGTCTGAAAGCCGCGTTCGTTCAGCCGCGTCAGCGCGCGGGCGAGGTTCTGCACCGTGACGATCGGCACCAGCTCCAGCGCGCCGGAGGCGGACTTGGCCAGCACGCCGGTGGCCTCGGGGCTGTGGCGCCCGGTGGTGACGACGGCCTTCACGCCGAACGCCGCCGCCGAGCGCAGGATGGCGCCGACATTGTGCGGATCGGTGATCTGGTCGAGCACCAGGATCAGCCCCTCGGCCGCGAGCGTGTCGATGTCCGGCGAGGGCAGGGGATCGGCCTCCGCCAACAGGCCCTGGTGCACGGCGTCCGGACCGAGCCGCTGGTCGATCTGGCTGGGACGCACGATCTCGGGCGTCACCCTTGTCTCGATCCGCTCGTCGGCGAGCCGGCGGGCAGCGTTCTCGGTCAGGTAAAGCTTGCGAATCCTCCGCTTCGGATTGGCCAGCGCCAGGGTCACGGTGTGCCAGCCATAGAGAATGACGGGGCCATCCGAGTCCTGACCGCGCTCCCGCCACGGCTGGGGGCGCTCGAATCCGCGCGGTTTGCCGGAGAATTTACCGCCCGGACGGCGAAAAGGTGGCTTTCGGTCGCGTTCGCTCATGGCCCGAGCTTCTGTCACGGCTTGCGGATTCTGGCAATTTGGCACCGCTGAGACGGGAAAATTCGTCGTCCCTTGGTTGACTTCGAGGGGCGGGTTCGATCATAACGACCCCGGCCGCGCGCGCCCACTCATCCGGGCCCCGCGGTCTTACCGTCTCCATGGCGCTGATGGTCCCGACGCTGCTGTTCCGCGGCCGGCCCGAATTGCCGTCGATACGGGGGAGTGTCCCGAGTGGCAAAGGGAGCTGACTGTAAATCAGCCGCCTCATGGCTTCGCAGGTTCGAGTCCTGCCTCCCCCACCAATTTACTGCCTCTCAGCTCCATGAGATTTTGCAAGGATCGGGGACCCCCTGGGCATTGCCGCCGCATTCCCTGCAGATGGAGCGCCGAAATCAATGGGTCGCATCTGGGTCATGGCGAGATCCGGAAATCCAACGACCGATCGTGACCTCCATTGTATCCTTGGTTGTTCCTCGATCCCTCGGCGGCAATCGCTCACGGCTGCCATGACGACGCGCCAGAACCCAGGCTCCGGACAAGCCGGCTTGGCAACGGTGGGCTACTAATCGCTTGTTGCCGGTCCGCCCTCGCAGGGTGACGTTCCGGCTGCCACAGCCGAGTTAATGCCGCGAAAGCGATCGATATATTGAAGCAACCACGGAAAACGCGACATTCTCTGTCGCGAGATTTTCTTTATGAAACAAAAAATAGCTGGCTTTAAATCAACCGCGTCGGCTTCGCGCCATCCCCACCGCATTGATTTTGCTTCAGAATTCTGAATCTTTCGTCTCGAAGAATGTGGCGGAGCGTAGCTATTCTGCCACAACCGGGCGGTTTTTCGTCGCAACTGTGGCGAGTCGCGTTGCGAGCTGATCTCACGTTTGTTATCGGTTCCATATGTTCAAGAGCATATATACACCGATTTTGATATGTGTTGTGGGAATGAGCTTTAGCCCGGCATTGGGCGCTGAGCCGTTCACCATCCAGGACGCCATCAACCAGGCGGTGAAGACCAATCCCGGTGTCGGGGAGGCCGCCGCCAACCGGCGGGCCACCGAAGCCGAGCTTCGCCAGTCCCAGGGGACGCTGTTGCCGCAGGTCCGGCTCGATGCGAGCGCCGGGCCCGAGATGCTCAAGCAGTATGTTTCACCGGCGCCGGCCAATAATGGCCGCTACCTGCGCGGCCGCGAGGCCGGCGTGGTGGTCCGTCAGCTGCTGTTCGATGGCTTTTCCTCGATCAATGAAGTGTGGCGCCAGGCAGCGCGGGTCGATGCCGCCGCGTACCGCGTGCTGGAGCGAACCGAGCTGATCGGTCTCGATGCCGCCGAGGCCTATGTCGACGTGGTGCGCTACTCCAGGCTGGTCGCGCTGGCCGAGAAGAACCTCAAGGTTCATCTCGAGCTGCGCAGGAACGTGCTGGCCCGTTTCCAGGGCGGCCGGGCCGGCGAGGGCGACACCCAGCAGGCCGAGGAGCGGGTCGCTGCAGCGCAGGCCGTGCTCGAAGAATTCCGTCTCAGCCTGGAAGTGGCGCGGGCGAAGTATCGCAAGGTCGTCGGCGTCGAGCCCTATAACCTGCGTTTCCCGGGCCGGCTGTCCGACATGCCGAGAGACAAGGCGGAATCGCTCGACATCGCCTACAAGTTCAATCCGACCCTGCGCGCCGCCGCGGCGGATGTGACGGCTGCCAAGCGGGGCTTCGATGCGACGACCGGCACCTTCCTGCCGACGCTTTCGCTCGAAGGCCGCGCGACGACCGGCAAGGAATCGATCACCTACACCAATCGCTACGACGAGGTCAGCGGCAAGGTCGTTGCGTCCTGGGATATCTTCAACGGCGGTCAGAACAGCTGGCGCCGTGAGGAAGCCGCGCAGCGGATGATCCAGGAGCAGCAGAAGCACGCTCGGCTGCAGCGCGATGCGCTGGAGTCGATCGACAAGGCCTGGGCGGCCCGGATCATCACCGCCGATCGCGTCGCCGCCCTCGTGCGCGATGTCGAAGCGGCCCGTCGCACCTTCGTCGCCTACAACAAGGAATACGAACTCGGCCAGCGCACGCTGATCGATCTCCTGAACTCACAGAACCAGTACTTCAATGCCAACGTGTCGCTGGTGTCGGCGCGCGGTGTGGTTGTGTTCGCTGACTATCAGCTGCTCGCCGCGATGGGCCAGATGCTCAACTACCTGAAGACCGGGCATCCTCCGGAGACCGAGCCGGTGGACACGCCGAGCGGCTTCATCGGCTATAGCCTGGCGCCTGTTCGGCTGAGCGCGCCTGCGCCCGGACCGCAGCCGCTGAGCTCCGCCGGTCCGGTGCCGATGTTCGGCCTGCATGCTGGTACGCCGAAGCATCCTGCGCCGATTACCTTTGGCGATCGGTGGGCCTCGAGCGATCCTGAGGATACGACGCTGTTCGTCGCGTCCGGAAAGTACGGCGGATTCGCTCAGAGCCCCAACGGGCACGCGCCGAAATAGGTGAGACTAACAAAGCCGGTGCATGTCGCGCCGGCTTTTCACCATACGCATTTACTTTGCGCTGAGATTGTCGAGAAGCACCTGCAAAAATCTTGAAAAAGCCAAGTGTGAGCCAAAGAATTGGGCTAAGGCAAATTATTAGCAAGAAGCAATGGGTGCAGGTCCGCGCTGCTCGGTGGGCCAGATGGGTTTTCGAGGCGTCGTTGAATATTCGTCCGACAAGGTTCGAGCTCGAAGAGACGGCCCACGTGATGCCGCAGATGAGCGCAGCCGCAGCAGCAACTGATCCTCTCAGCGACAGTCTGCTTTACCTCGCAGCTCATCATGGCCGCGCCTTGAGCCGCAGCGCGCTGCTATCCGGACTGCCGCTCGACAGCGGCGTGCTCAGCATCGCGCTCTACGAGCGCGCCGCGCAGCGGGCCGGGCTCGAGGCGCAACTGGTCGAACGGCCGCTGAGCGAGATCCCCGCGCTGGTGCTGCCCTGCGTGCTGATGTTTCACGACGGCACCACGCGCATCCTGCTGACGATCGACGAGGCCGCCGGCCGCCTCACCATCGTCGATCCCTCGCGTCGTGAACAGCCGGCGATCGAGCGCTTCGAGGCGGTCGCGGCGCGATATGTCGGCTTTGCCTATCTGGTGCGGCCCGCCACAGTCGCCGATCCGCGCGTGGCGGCAGCCGGCGAGGTGCCGAAGACGCACTGGTTCTGGTCGGTGGTCAGCCGCTTCGGCGCCAATTACGGCCATGTCGCGATCGCCGCGTTCATCGTCAACATCCTGGCGCTGGCCGCGCCGCTGTTCACGATGAGCGTCTACGACCGCGTGATCCCGAACGGCGCGATCCCCTCATTGGTCGCACTCGGCATCGGCCTTCTCCTCGCCATCGGATTCGACTTCCTGCTCAAGGTGGTGCGCAGCCGCATCATCGACATGACAGGCAAGAAGATCGACGTGGTGCTTGCCGCCAACATCTTCGAGCACGTGATGTCGCTGAAGATGGACAAGCGGCCGCCATCGGTCGGCATCCTCGCCAACCAGCTGCGCGACTTTGATTCGGTTCGCGAGTTCTTCACCTCCGGCACCGTGGTGTCGGCGACCGACATGCTGTTCGCGGTCGTGTTCATCATCGTGCTGTTCATCATCGCGGGTCCCATCGCCTGGATTCCGCTGCTGATGCTGCCGGTGATGATCGCCGTCGGGCTGCTGATCCAGCGGCCGCTCGAACGCGCGATGCGGCAGATGCAGGCGCAGTCCGCCGCGCGTCACGGCATTCTGGTGGAATCGCTGAACGGAATGGAGACGGTCCGCGCGGTGGCCGGCGAGAGCCGGGTGCAGACGGTGTGGGAGCGCTCGGTGGCGGCGCAGGCGCGCTCCAGCGAGGACGTCCAGTTCTGGGCGTCGATGGCCATGACCGCGGCGAGCGTCGCCAGCCAGTTCTGCAGCCTGCTGCTGGTCGTGGTCGGCGTGTTCCTGATCCTCGACGGCAAGCTCTCGGTCGGCGCGCTGGTGGCGGCCAACATGCTGTCGGGTCGCGTGCTCGGTCCGATCGCAGGCATCGCCGGCCTGATGACGCGCTTCACCCAGACGACGTCGGCGCTGCGCTCGATCGACCGGCTGATGTCCCTGGACCGTGAGCGTCCGCCGGAAAAGATCTACGTCGCGCGTGAGATCAACCAGGGCCGCATCCAGTTCAAGAACGTCAGCTTCTCCTATCCGGGAAGCCAGACCAAGGCGCTCGACAACGTCTCCTTCGATATCAAGCCGGGCGAGAAGATCGGCATCATCGGTCGGGTCGGCTCGGGCAAGACCACCGTCGGCCGCCTCGCCACTGCGTTCTATCCGCCGACCGAAGGCAGCATCCTGATCGACGGGATCGACATCCAGCAGTACGACCCGGCCGATCTGCGCGCCGGCATCGGCTTCGTGCTGCAGGACACCGACCTGTTCTACGGCAAGCTGCGCGACAACATCACGCTCGGCCGCCCAGCGGCGACCGATGAGGAGGTGCTCGAGGCAGCGCGGCTCGCCGGCGTCGAAACCTTCATCGCCGGCCACCCGCAGGGCTATGAGATGATGATCGCCGAAGGCGGCCGCAGCCTGTCGGGCGGGCAGAAGCAGGCGATCGGGCTGGCGCGCGTCCTGATCCGCAAGCCGCGCGTGCTATTCCTCGACGAGCCGACTGCACATTTCGACGTCCGCAGCGAGGGCGAATTTCTCGAGCGCCTGAAGTCGCTGGCCAAAGGCGAGATGTCCATCATCGTCTCGACCCACCGGCCTTCGTTGTTGTCGCTGGTCGACCGCATCCTGGTGTTCGACTCCGGCAAGATCGTCGCCGACGGTCCGACCGCGCAGATCCTCACCATGCTGCGTCCGCAGCAGCCCGCGGCGGCGCCGGCCGCGAGCCACGCGGTGAAGCCGGTCCAGGGGACGCGGTGACATGGCGCTCAGCGATTTCGCGTTCTCCAACGACATCAGGGCTGCCGTCGAGCTGCGCACGCCGAAGACGGCGCGGATGCTGCTGCTGGCCTCGCTCGGCCTGTTCTTCACCTTCCTGATCTGGGCGCATTTCGCCGTGCTCGATGAGGTCAAGCGCGGCAATGGCAAGGTCGTGCCGTCGCGCCAGACCCAGGTGGTTCAATCGCTGGAAGGCGGCATCATCGCCGATCTCCTGGTGCAGGAAGGCGCGATCGTCGAAAAGGATCAGCCCCTGGCGCGGATCGAGGACACCAATTTTGCGTCGCAGTTCGGCGAGATCCGCGAGCGCCGCGGCGCGATGGCGGCGCGGGTGATCCGGCTGGCGGCGGAAACCGAGGGCCGCAGCCCGGTCGAGTTTCCCGAGGAGCTCGTCGCGGACGCCCCGCGCGCGGTGCAGACCGAGCGCGCCGTGTTCGACGCCCATGCGCGCAAGCTCGCGCAGGACATCGACGTCGTGCAGCAGCAGGAGCAGCAGAAGAGCAAGGAGATCGACGAGCTCAGGGCCACCGAGAAGCGCTTCTCGGAGACGTTGGCACTGCTCAATCGCGAATTGGGGCTGACCCGCAAGCTGTTCGACCAGAAGGTGGTGCCGGAGATCGAGATGCTCCGCGCCGACCGCCAGGCCACCGACATGCGGGGGCAGCTCGCGGTGGTGCAGGCGAGCATCGTGAAGACCGAGGCCGCCGTGCAGGAGGCGCGCGCTCGCCGGCTCAACATCGTCACGGCGTTTCGCGCCCAGGCCGAGGACGATCTCGCCAAGTCGCGCGGCGATCTCGCCGTGCTCGACGAGAACATCAAGTCGGCCCAGGACCGGGTGCGGCGGACCGAACTGCGCTCGCCCGTGCGCGGCATCGTCAACAGGCTCAACGTCACCACCATCGGCGCCGTGGTCGCGCCAGGCGCCAGCCTGATGGAGATCACGCCGCTCGATGACACGCTGCTGGTCGAAGGCCGCATCCGTCCGCAGGACATCGCCTTCATCCGTCCCAACCACGAGGCGGTGGTCAAGCTCAGCGCCTATGATTCCTCAGTGTACGGCTCCTTGCACGGGCGCGTCGAGCGCATCAGCGCCGATACCATCACCGACGAGAAAGGCGACAAGAACGAGCGTGGCGAGACCTTCTATCGGGTGATGGTGCGCACCGAGAAGAACCACCTCGGCACCGCCCAGCAGCCGCTTCCGATCATCCCGGGCATGGTCGCGACCGTCGAGATCCTGACGGGCAAGAAATCGGTGCTGGACTATCTGGTCAAGCCTGCTCGCATGCTGCGCGACGAGGCGCTGCGGGAGCGCTGACCGCAGGCGCGGGCAGCTCGTGTGAGTGCAGCGATACCCGGTTCTCCGCGAAAAATATGTGAGATCCCAGAAGTCGCTGCGCTGATCCGCAGCTGAGCGAGCCGGCCTGCGTTACCAAATTCTGAATCGTTCAAATGCGACGCGATTTGGTCGGCCGCGATTAGTCGCGTTCGCAGCTTGGCCGCGAACATCACCGCGGTTTAACCGGCCCGAAGCCGCGCCGGCCCTATCCCTGATCCGATAACAACCGGGACAGGGATCGACGCGATGACGTCGGCCGATGCCCCGGAGCATACAGGGCGTCACTGATGTTGCGGATCGATCGGCCGCGGGTTCGCCCGCGCGCGCTGGGGCTTGCGCTTGTGTTGTCGGTCGTGGCCGGTTGTGCCGGCGCTGCGTTTGCCGAGACTTCAAATCGTAGATCTCTGCAGGGCACTGCGGATAGCGCGCTGCCGGTGCCGCCGCCCGTCCGTTTCTTCACCATCAATGCCGTGCTCGCCAAGCACGACGGCCTGCGTCGCGCGGCCTCCGGGCCTGTGGAAGTGGCATCGACCGACCCGGCCGGGCGCGCCGGATCAGTCAGCGACGCCCCGCAGGGGCCGGCGGTCGCTAATCCCAGCGACGAGCCGTTCGGCCTGATGACGTTCCGCGCACCCGAAGGCGTGCTGTGGGTGAAATGGCGCGGCATCCAGGCTGCGATGGCGAGCGAGCGGATGTCGACCGACCGCTGCAACGGCGATGACGCGCGCTGCTCGGCGTCGGAGCGCTTCTTCGTCGCGCTGATGCGGTCGGCCGCTGCCGCCAGCGAAGGTCGTGCACGCGCGGAAATCATCAATCGCGGCGTCAACCAGGCGGTGCGCTACGTCAGCGACGATCAGCAACACGGCCTGCCGGACGTCTGGAGTTCGCCACTGCAGACCTTGCGCAGCGGCCTCGGTGACTGCGAGGACTACGCGATCGCGAAATACGCGTTGTTGCTGGCGGCGGGAACGCCGGAATCCGACCTCAAGCTGCTGCTGGTCCGGGACCTCGCCGTAAGGCAGGATCACGCCGTCGTCGCAGTCCGGCTCGAGGGCAAGTGGTTCGTGCTCGACAATCGGCGGGCCGCTCTGATGGAGGGACGAGATCTGCAGTCCTTGATGCCGCTGTTTGCAATCGATCACCGCGGCGTCAGCCTGTTCGCGGCGCCCTATGCCGAGCGGCCGCACCACGAAAGCGAGAGCGACGTCACGCCGGCGGCCGAAGCCGACATCGGCGGCGGCCGTGATCCGGGCCGGCCGTTGCTGCTCTGAATGTCGCAGCCGAACGACTTGTAGCCGGCGCCGTTTGCGGTCTTAATGCACGCTGGGAAGCTGGCGAGCAGGGGGCCGCGGTGAATATCAAGCAAGTCATGGTTTGCGGGGCAGTGGTCCTGTCGGCGATCGGTGGGATGATCGGCATCGCGCGGGCCGACGCCGTGGTGCTGCCGGGCGCGGCGTTTGCGATCGCCTGCGAGAATGGCGGCAGTTACGTGCTGCGCTCTCGTCCCGTGCTCGCGCCGGGCGAGATCGTCACCGCGCAGCTCTACCTCCATCCTCGCCACGCGATTCCGGTCCGTCTCGTTCCGATGGGCGACGGCTATCGCTACGCAGGCCGCGGCGTGTGGCTCGATGGTATCGGTGACCAGGCGCTGTTGTATTTGCGCAAATATGAACCGGTCGCCTGCGTGGTCAGCCGCATCTGAGGCATTCTGCCGCTGCACAACCTCTTTCAAGAATAGGCTCCGCCTTTCGCAAATAATTCGCGAGAGGCGGAGTTCCATTTCGGCCATTTCATGGCGCTCAGCTCATATTCACGACAGCGTGCGTGGTGTTCCGCAAGTATTGCGCGCGGAACAACTGCGGATCAGTAGTAATTCTCCAGGCCAAAACCCGATTTAATCTTGTCTTTCCGGCTGCGCCATGCGTGGCGCGGAAGCATAGGCGCGGACTAATTTACCTTCATAAATGCCGCTGCACTTGACTGCATTTACCCAAAGTCCCTAAAGTCTGATTAACAAGAACCGGTAATATTGACCCGTATTCTCGTTTAATAATAGTTTAACGATAGAAATGGGAGTGCCACCAAAGCGCCCCATATTTGGAGGTTTTGGCGCATGAATGCTCCTGTCCTGCTGGCCCAGTTGACCGGCACGTCCTCGCAGCCATCCAGCGCCTCTGCAAAGCACCTCAAGATCGGCAAACCGCCGGGCAACCAAGCCATTACGGTTCACCTCGACGGTCAGAGCCAGATCGATTTCAGCGACATCGCCAGCGAGCGGCTGACCTTCGTCAAGATCGGCAACCGCCTCATCATCCTGTTCGACAATCAGTCGACGGTGTCCATCGACCCGGTTTTCGATACCAACGGCGCCCCGCTGAAGGACGTCAGCTTCGAGGTCGGCCCCGACCGAATCATCAATGGCGATCAGTTCGCCGAGCTGTTTCCCATCACCACTGACCAGTCGGTGCTGCCCGCCGCGGGAACGCCCGGTGCGCCGGGCGTGCCTGCCGGAGCGAACTTCGGGACGTTCAAGATCGATGCGCTGATCGGCGGCACGCCGCTTGGGCTGCTGGGAGCCGAGGACACCACCACCAAATTCGGCGACAATCCGGTCACGCCGAATCCGACGCCGATTGCCGGCGTCGCCGACAGCGTGGTGCTCAATGAGGACGGCCTGTCCGAAGGCCGGCCCGGCGGCAGCGGCGACATCGGCGGCGTGGCGACGAGCTTTACCGGTTCGCTGAACGTCGACTTCGGCACCGACGTGATCGGCCGCGCCTTTGCGTTTGCGGCGTCACAGCCTGGTCTTGCCGGGCTGACGTCCGGCGGCCAGGAGGTGCATTTTGCGATCACCACCGTCAACGGCCAGCCGGAGCTGATCGGCTATATCGGCAGTGATCCCTCGATCGTCGCCAACCAGGTCTTCACCGTCACGCTCGACGCCAACGCGACGATCGCGGGGACCTATACGGTCACGCTGCTGCAGCCGCTCGATCATCCGGTCTTCGGCACCGAAGACACGCTGAACCTCACCATCAACGTCATCGCCATCGACGGCAGCGGCGACACCGCGCCGGTGACGATCGTGATCGGCGTCAACGACGATTCGCCGGTCGCCGGCACCGTCGAGGCGATCAATGTCGCCGAGCACACCGGCGGCGGCAGCGAAGGCGGCGGCGAGAGCGAGCTCGTCGCCAAGGTCGTGGGCGGCGACGGCTTCGAGCCGACCACCGCGAGCGTGGATCTCCACATCGGCTGGGGCGCCGACAACGGCAACAGCAAGGTCGATGGCGGCTCCAACGGGACCGTGGTCGACGGCGACCGCTCGCTGGTGTTCGACGCGTCCGAGATCGCGATCTTGCAGGCGCTGGGCCTGACCTCGAACGGCGAGGCCATCTCCTACACGCTGTCGGCTAACGGCACCGAGATCATCGCGACCGCAGGTGAGGGTGAGGGCGCGCGCAACATCTTCACCGTGTCGCTGTCCGACACCGGCTCCGGCAGCGCCACCTTCACCCTGTCCGACAATATCGACCACAACGGCGCCAACGACGCGTCGCTGCCGCTGACCTTCAAGGTGGTCGCGACCGACGCCGACGGCGACCCCGTCAACAGCGCCTTCACCGTCAATGTCGCCGATGACGGCCCGAGCTTCGGCGAGAAGCCGAGCTATTCGGTGGTCGACGAAGACGGTCTCGGCAATGCCGGCAACAGCTACGCCGATGGCAGCGACGCCTATGGCGAAGACCTGACGGTCACCGATACGCTCGGAATCCGCTGGGGCTCCGACGACGCCAACAACAATGTCGACGGCGGCATCAACGCAACGCCGGTCAACGGCGACCGCGCCGTCACCTTCGCCGCAAACGTGGTGGCCTCGCTCGAGGCGCAGGATCTGACCTCCGACGGCTTTGCCCTGCGCTACGAAGTGTCGGGGAACGGCACCGTGCTGACCGCCTATCGCTATGATGCCGCGCACGAGACCTATGTCGATGCCAACGGCAAGCCGCTGGAAGGCGAGGGGCTGTCGGGCGCCGTGGTGTTCACGGTGTCGCTGTCCGACCAGGGCCGTGGCTCCTATACCTTCGCGCTGTCGGGCAACCTGGATCACCCGGTGCACGGCACCGAGGATGACGTCACCCTCAACATCGGTTTCGTCGCCACCGATTCCGATGGCGATGCGATCACCGACACCTTCACGGTGAAGGTCAATGACGACGCCCCGAGCTTCGGCGAGAAGCCGAGCTATTCGGTGGTCGACGAGGACGGCCTCGGCAACGCCGGCAACAGCTACAAGGATGACGGCGACGCCTATGGCGAAGACCTGAAGGTCACCGATACGCTCGGCATTCGCTGGGGCGCCGACAGCGCCAACAGCCATGTCGATGGCGGCATCGATGGCACGCCGGTCAACGGCGACCGCGCCGTGACCTTCGCGGCCGACGTGGTCGCGACGCTCGACGCCCGGAATCTCACCTCGAACGGCTTCGGTCTCGCCTACGTCGTGTCCGACAACGGAACGCTGCTCACGGCCTATCGCTACGACGCCGAGCATGAGACCTATGTCGGCGCCGACGGCAAGCCGACGGACTCGGCCGGCGCGACGGTGTTCACGGTGTCGCTGTCCGATCAGGACCGCGGCTCATACACGTTCGAGCTGAAGGGCAATCTCGATCACCCGGTGCACGGCACCGAGGACGACGTCACGCTCAACATCGGCTTCGTCGCCACGGATTCCGACGGTGACGCGGTGACCGACAGCTTCACCCTGAAAGTCAACGACGACGCGCCGGAGTTCGGCGATGCGCCGAGCGCCGGTGTGGTCGACGAGGACGGTCTCGGCAATGCCGGCGACAGCTACGTGGAAGGCAGCGACGTCGCCGGCGCCGATCTGACGGTGACCAAGACGCTCGCCATCCTGTGGGGCGCCGATAGCGCCAACAGCCATGTCGACGGCGGCATTGATGGCGCGTCGGTCAAGGGCGATCGCGCCGTCACTTTCGCCGCGGACACGGTTCCCTCGCTCGAGGAGCTGGGGCTGACGTCGAACGGGATTGCGCTGAGCTATCAGGTCTCCGAGAACGGCACGCTGCTGACCGCCTATCGCTACGATGCCGCCCACGAGACCTATGTCGACGCGAACGGCAAGCCGACGGAGGACCTCGCCAGCGCCACGGTGTTCACCGTCTCGCTGTCGGATCTGGACAACGGCTCCTACACCTTCAACCTTACCGGCAATCTCGACCATTCGGTCCACGGCAGCGAGGATAATCAAGGGCTGTATTTCGGCTTCGTTGCCACCGATTCCGACGGCGACGCAATCCACGGCAGCTTCAATGTCGAGGTCAATGACGACGCCCCGGTGTTTGGCGAGCGCGTCAGCTACTCCGTGGTCGACGAGGATGGTCTCGGCAATCCCGGCAATTCCTACGCGGATGGCAACGACGCTGCGGGCGCCAATCTGACGGTGACCGACTTCCTCGGCATCCGTTGGGGCGCCGACAGCGCCAACAGCCATGTCGACGGCGGCATCAACGGTGCGCCGGTCAACGGCGACCGCGCCGTCACCTTCGCCGTCGACGTGGTCTCTACGCTTACCGCCCAGCATCTGACGTCGAACGGCGTCGCGCTGACCTACACCGTGTCCGCCGGCGGCACGATGCTGACCGCCTACCGCTACGATGAAGCGCATCACACCTACGTCGACGGCGAGGGCCATGCCACCGGTGATCCGGCCACGGCTGCGGTGTTCACGGTGTCGCTGTCCGACCAGGGGCAGGGGTCCTACAGCTTCACGCTGATCGACAACATCGATCATCCGGCCCACAACACCGAGGACGACGTCACGCTCACCCTCGGCTTCGTCGCCACGGATTCGGATGGCGATGCGGTCTCCGACACCTTCAAGGTCAAGATCAACGACGACGCGCCAGTGCTGAACCGGGAGATGGCCACCGGCGTGGTCGATGAGGACGGGCTAGCCACCGGGCTCGCCGGCGGACCTGGCGACGTCCCCGGCCAGAACACGGTCGCAACGGGCGATCTCGGCATCTCCTGGGGCAGCGACAGCGCCAACAATCTCGGCAATGTCGGGATCACCGGTGCGTCACCGGTGAACGGCGACCGCGCCGTCACCTTCGCATCCGACGCCACTACCACGCTCGCCGCGCAGCACCTGACCTCGAACGGCGTCGCGTTGACCTACGGCGTCAGCGAAGGCGGCACGTTGATCACGGCCTACCGCTTCGACGGACAGCACTACATCGACGGCAACGGCAACTGGACCGGCAACAAGGCCAATGCCGCCGTGTTCACGGTGAAGCTGTCCGACCTCGATTCCGGATCCTACAGCTTCACGCTGCTCGACAATCTCGATCACCCGGTGCCCAACACCGAGGACAGCATCGCCCTGACGCTGAAATACGTCGCCACCGATTCCGACGGCGATCAGGTCAGCGGCACGTTCAAGGTCAGCGTCAACGACGACAGCCCGGAGGCGCATACCGGGGCGGCCAAGAGCATCAGCGAAGCCGGTCTCAACGCCGGTGGCGGCGATTGCGGCCCCGATTTCGGCGGTCACGATTTCGGCGGCCACGATGGCGGCAGCCGCGATCCTCAGGTGACCGGCGCGCTCAACATCAAATGGGGTGCCGACAACAACGACAGCGGCGCCGCCGATCGCTCGGTCCGCTTCGCCAACACGTCCAACGCTGCCGCCGATGTCCATGTGACCAACGGCAGCGATGTCGGCCTCAGCGGCCTGACCTCGGACGGTCAGCAGGTGAAATACGCCTTCGATCATGGCGTGCTGGTCGGCTACACCGGCAACAGCCTCAATTTCGGGCAGCGCGTGTTCGAAGTCTCGCTCGATGACGACGGTACCGGCACCTACACCTTCAAGCTGCTCGGCAATCTCGATCATCCGGCCGGGCAGGGCAGCAACGTCGTCAAGCTGACGTTCGACTACACCGCGACCGATTCCGACGGCGATTCGAGCAGCAGCACGTTCACCGTCACCGTGATCGACGACGTCCCGACGATCGGGCACGCCGAGAGCGAGACCGTCAGCGAAGCCAACCTTCCGACCGATCTCTACGACGTCCTGTTCCCGGATTCGCCGTACTCCACCGTGCAGACCGGCCGCCTCGCGATTTCCTGGGGCGCCGACGACAACGATTCCGGCGCGACCAACAACCGCTCGGTGGCGTTCTTCGACACGACCGCCCCGGACGGGCTGACGTCGAACGGCTATGCGATCAGTTACGTGGTCTCGTCCGACGGCACCACGCTGAGCGCGGTCACCACCGATCATCGCACCGTTTTCACCGTCACGCTGAGCGATGACGGCGACGGCAGCTACAAGTTCACGCTGCTCGACAACCTCGACCATGGCAAGTCGGGCACCGACAGCCTGGCGCTGAGCTTCGGCTTCAAGGCCACCGATTCCGACGGCGACAGCGCCACGAGCAGCTTCACGGTGGCGGTGACGGACGACGTGCCGACCGTCGGCTGCGCCGAGGACGAGACCGTCAGCGAGGCCAGCCTGCCGACCGACGGCTACGACACCAGCCATCCAGACGCGTCGAACTCGACGGTCCAGACCGGCAGCCTCGACATTTCCTGGGGGGCCGACGACAACAATACGGGCGTGGGGCACAACCGCGCGGTGGCCTTCACCACTGCCGCCGGCGCCACGGGCCTGACCTCCGACGGCTCGGCGATCAGCTACACGATCTCCAGCGACGGCACCTTGCTGACGGCCGTCACCGCGGATCACCGCACCGTCTTCACCATCCAGTTGTCCGACAGCGGCGATGGCAGCTACAAGTTCACGCTGTACGACAACATCGACCACCCGGCGTCCGGCCAGAACGACGATAGCCTGCCGCTGACGTTCGGCTTCAAGGCCACGGATTCCGACGGCGACAGCGTCACCAGCAGCTTCAAGGTCACGGTGCTCGACACCGCGCCGGTGGCGGCGGCCGGCGATGCCAGGACCGTCGACGAGGACGATCTGCCGGGCGGCACGGATGTCTCCAAGGCGCCGACCGCGGTCAGCGGCGACCTCAACATCAGCTGGGGCTCCGACGACAGCAACAAGACCTCGGGCGGCGGGCTCGGCGACCGCTCGGTCACCTTCCGCTACACGAGCGCGGGCGCGAATGTCGACGCCGAGGACAGTTCGGGCCGCAATCTGACGCTGACGTCGGATGGCCAGACGGTGAAGTACACCTTCGAGAACGGCGTGCTCGTCGGCTACACCGGCGGCGATCTCGCCCACGGCGCCCGCGTGTTCGAAGTGTCGCTGAGCGACCAGAACGACGGCTCCTACAACTTCAAGCTGCTCGGCACTCTGGACCATCCCGCCGGCAGCGGCGAGAACATCGTCAAGCTGTCGTTCAGCTTCACGGCGACCGATGGCGACGGCGACACGTCCAGCAACAGCTTCACCGTCTCGGTCAAGGACGACGTGCCGGTGCTCGGTTCGCCGACCGCCGCGACGCTGACCGAGAACGCCACCGGCTCTGCTGGCGCGGAGGTGTTTCAGACCCAGACCGCGGCCGATGTCGCGCTCAACATCAATTGGGGTGCCGACGACAGCAATTCGGGCGCGGCCAATCGCAGCGTCGCATTCGATAGCGCGATCCATACCGGCGACGTGGTCAAGACCACCGGCGCAGGCAGTCCGACGCTGACGTCGAACGGCACGGCGGTGCAGTTCATCCGCGTGTCGGACACCGAGATCTGGGGCGTCGCCAACGACAATGGCGGCCAGCTCACGACGAATGACCGCAAGGTGTTCCACATCACGCTGTCCGACGATGGCTCCGGCAGCTACACCTTCGAGCTCCTGGACAATGTCGATCACGTCGGCTCGGGCCAGACCAATGCACTGTCGCTGAAGCTCGGCTTCACCGCGACCGATGCCGATGGCGATACCGCCTCCGGCGGCAACTTCACCGTCACCATCAATGACGACAACGGCCGGCCCGCGATCGGCACGTCTGATGCCGGGACCGTCGACGAGGATGGGCTTTCCGGCGGCAACACCGGAGCGGCCACCGGCGACGTCGCCGGTGCCAATGTCACGGCCAACGGCTCGCTGGCGATCTCCTGGGGCGCCGACGACAACAACAGCGGCGGCGTGAACCGCGCGGTCGCGTTCAGCGGCATCATCAACGGCCAGAACGCCACTTCGGACGCGGGCTCGCTGACGGTCGGGGGCGTCCAGGTCAAGCTCTGGGTCGTCGGCAATACGGTCTATGGCTACACCGGCAGCAATCCTACCAACGGCAACCCGCCGTCGGTGGCCAGCCAGGTGTTCAAGGTCTCGCTCGATGATTCCGGTGCAGGCAGCTACAGCTTCACGCTGCTGAAGCACGTCGATCATCCGGCCGGCCAGAACGAGAACGACGTCAAGCTGACCTTCGGCTTCACCGCCACCGATGCGGATGGCGACAGCGCCAGCTCGTCATTCGCGGTGACGATCGACGACGATACCCCCGTTGCGACCGCGACGGTGTTGAGAGCCGCGGTCTACGAGAGCGAGCTGCCGAACGGAACGGTGGTGACCGCCACCGGCAACCATGGCGGCGACCTCAATGGCGACGGCAACGGCAACGATTCCTACTTCACCGGCAATCTGAGCTCGCTGGTGTCGTTCGGCGCCGACAAGCCCGGCACCTATACGGTCGAGAAGACCAACCTCGCGCCCGAGCTGCTGTCGCTGACGTCGGGCGGCGTGGCGCTGACCTACAGCATGGGGGTCGACAACACGCTGATCGCCAAGGCTGGCAGCGTCACGATCTTCGAATTCCAGGTCGATGCCAACACCGGCCAGTATTCGTTCCGTCTGAAGGGCGCGCTGGACCACGTCGGCACCGGCCATGACAACACGCTGACGCTCGACCTGTCGACGGCGGTGACCGCCACCGATTCCGACGGCGATTCCGTTGCGCTGCACGATCAGATCATCATCACCGTCAACGATGACAGCCCGCAGTCGCAGGACGTCGACACCGTCGCGATCTCGGAGGCAGCCGGCAGCGTCTCGACCGGCGCGGTCGATCTGCGCATCACCTATGGGGCCGATGGCGACAGCCCCGGGCCGTCGGTGACGTTCTTCGGCGCGTCGCCGGTGCGCGTCTACGATGCAGCCGACCACCAGCTCTCCGGACTGACATCGCTCGGCTTCGGCCTGACCTACGTGATGTCGGCGGATCACACGACGCTGACCGCCTATCGCATGAGCGGTGGCAGCTACATCGGCCAGAATGGTCTGGTGACGGGCAACGCGGCTGATGCGGCCGTGTTCACGGTGACGCTGTCGGAGACCGGCACCGGCTCCTACAACTTCACCTCGCTGCAGCCGCTCGATCATCCCGCGCCGATCGGGACCTCGAGCGCCGCCGACCAGTATCTCGACCTCAATTTCGCCTTCGCGGTCGAGGACCGCGATCACGACGTCTTCACCAACAATTTCACCGTCCGGGTCGATGCCGCCGGCACCGTGACCACGACGCGTTATGACGCGCCGAATTCGCCGGTGTTCGTCAATCTCGGCGACAGCGCGGCGACGGTCGTCGGCGAGACCGTCGGGGCTCACAGCGTGACCGACCGCGCCGCGGTGACCGACAAGGTGGTCGGCACCGACAAGCTCGGCAGCGTGACCGAGGCCCACGGCTCAAATGGCGACGACATTCTGGTCGGCGGCAACGGCGTGGGCGGCGATGCCCTGTTTGGCGGCGCCGGCAACGACATCATCATCGGCGGAGGAGGTGGCGACCGGCTGTTCGGCGGCGCTGGCAACGACACCTTCCTCTACACGGTGGGCGATGGCAGCGACGTCATCGACGGCGGCTCGGAGTCTGGCACGACCTTTCCGAACTACGACGTGCTCGCGATCACGGGCGATGGAAATGCGCGCAATTTCACCATCGGTAAGACCTCGACCGGTACCGAGATCAATCCGACGCTGAACGATCCGTCCGCCAGCAACGCCACCGACATTCTGGTGCGCTATGACGGTTCGAACGGCGCGACGATCCGCGCCGACGAGATCGAGCGCATCACCATCGCCGGCGGCACCGCCAGCGACACGGTGACGATCACCGATATCAGCGGCACGGCGATCGCGCCGTCGACCATCGTGTTCAACGGCGGCTCCGGCAACGACACGCTGGATCTCGTCCGGTTTGCCGGCAACACCAGCGTTGTGTCCGACGGCGGCTCTGACACCGACACGGTGAAGTTCGGTTTCAAGTTCGCCGAGGCGACCTACACCAAGGTGTTCGCGACGGACGGCGTGACGCTGATCGGCGTGCAGGTCACCCACAACGGCCTGACCGATACGTTCACGAATTACGAGAGCTTTGCCTTCACCGACGGCACCCGTTCGCTCGCGGGCGTCTTCAACACGCCGCCGGTGGCTCATGACGACGCGGTCCAGGCGAGTGAGGATAGCCCGCTCACCGTCAACGCGCTGCTCAGCCTGCTCAACAACGACACCGACGTCGACAACAACACCTTAACCGTCACCGGCGTGTCGAACGCGACGCACGGCACCGTTTCGCTCTCCAACGGCAATCCGGTGTTCACGCCGGACAAGAACTTCTCGGGCGTCGCCGGCTTCGATTACACGGTCAGCGACGGCGATGGCGGGACCGCGACCGCGCATGTCACGGTCGACGTCGCACCGAAGGCGGACGCGCTGACGCTGGGCTTCGTGGATCTCGGCCCGGCCTCGGGTGCCGAGGACACCACGATCAACCTGAAGCTCATCAGTGCCGCCGTCACCGATACCGACGGCTCCGAAAGCCTGCGGCTGCTGCTTTCGGGCTATCCGGCCGGTGCGACCTTCTCGGTCGGCCATGCCGGAACCGGCGCTGACGCCGGCAAGTGGGTGATCGATAGCGCCGCCGCGATCGCCGCGTTCGACAGCCACCCGCTGCAGATCACGCCGCCCGCGAACTACAACGGCACGTTCTCGTTGTCGGTGGTCGCGGAGGTCACCGACCAGGCTACGTTGTCGGACGGCAACGTCCACACCGACGTCGTCAACACCGCACTGCAGACGATCGATGTCACGGTGACCCCGGTCAACGACGCGCCGCAGATCCATGCGCCGACGCAGGTGACGACGAACGAGGATACGCCATTCGCCTTCACCGGCGCGAACGCGTTCTCCTTCTCCGATGCGGACGGCGATGTCGTCGAGTCCGTGAGGTTCGACATCTCCGGCGGCACGTTCGCGATCCCGTCTCTCGGCGTCTACAACGCCAGCCAGACGCTCGCGATGAGCGGGTTCAAGATCGGCGATCTGAACGCCATTCTGGCGTCGGCGGTGTTCACGCCATCAGCCGATAACGATGCGACGGGATCGGTCACGATCACCATCAACGACAACGGCAATGTCGGCGGTGGCAATCTGAGCGCGACGCAGACGATCACGATCAACATCAACCCGATCGAGGATGCTCCCACGGCCGTGGATGACACGGCCAGTGTGAACGAGGACACGACGTTGACCGTGTCCGATCCGACGCAGGGCGTTCTGCACAACGACCGCGACCCGGACACCGGCGACACGCTGAGCGTGGTGGCGGGCGACTTCACGACGGCCAAGGGCGGCACGATTCACTTCAATGCCGACGGCACCTATGTCTACAAGCCCAAGGCCGACTTCTATGGCGCGGATACCGTGGATTACACGGTGCGTGATGCGGCCGGACAGACGGACATCGGCACGCTGACGATCAACGCGGTGCCGGTCAACGATGCACCGGAGATCCATGCCCCGACGCACGTGACCGCCGATGAAGGCGCGTCGTTCGCTTTCACCGGCGCGAACGCGATCACCTTCTCCGACGCGGACGGCAATGTCGTCGAGTCCGTGAGGTTCGACATCTCCGGCGGCACGCTGTCCATTCCGTTGCTCGGCGTCTTCAACGCCGAGCAGACGCTCGCGATGAGCGGGTTCAAGATCAACGATCTGAATACCTATCTGGCATCGGCGGTGTTCACGCCGAACAGCGACCAGCCGGGGTCGGTCACGATCACCATCAACGACAACGGCAATGTTGGCGGCGGCAATCTGAGTGCCACCCAGACGGTCAGCGTCGAGGTCATCCCCGCCAACCACCCGCCGGTGGCGAACTCCGACACCCATGCGGTGCTCGAGGATGACACGCTCAACATCTCAGTTGCGAATGGCGTCATCCGCGGCTCGACCGGCGGCTCGGTGGCCGACAGCGACGTCGACAACCCCGTCAGCTCGCTCGTCGTGTCCGGCGTCGTGGCCGGCACCGGCAGCGTGACGCAGGGGGCGGGCGTCGGCACCTCGATCGAGGGCGCCTACGGCCATCTGACGCTGAATTCGGACGGCTCCTACACCTATGTCGCCGACAAGGCCGATGCGCTGGCGGCGGGCGTGCCCGCGGTGGACACCTTCACCTATACCGACAAGGATCCGTCGGGCGCGGTGTCGAACACGGCGACGCTCAAGATCACGGTCACCGGCGTCAACGACGCGGCCGTGATCAGCGGCGACGCCACCGGCACCATCGCCGAGGAGGGCGGCATCTCCAACAGCCAGAGCAGCCCGCTCTATGGCATCGCCCGCGGCGACCTCAATGCGACCGACGTCGACGGGCACAACGATGTGTGGCAGGCGACGTCCTCGAACACGGCCAACGGCTACGGCTGGTACGACATCGGCAGCGATGGCAGGTGGACCTACGGCATCTATAACAACGACCCGAGAATCCAGGCGCTGAAGGAAGGTGAGACCACGCTGACCGACAGCTTCACGGTCTACACGGAGGACGGCACCGCCAAGACGGTGACGATCCAGATCCTCGGCAACAATGATGCGCCGGTCCTGCAGAACGCGCTGACCGACCGCAGCTCGGCGGAAGATCAGCCGTTCAGCTTCACCATCCCGTCGAACACGTTTGCCGATGTCGATGGCCGCTTCGATGGCACCGCGAACCTGCTGACGCTGTCGGCGAACCTCAGCGACGGCAGCAACCTGCCGGCGTGGTTGCACTTCGACGCCACGACCGGCACCTTCAGCGGCACCCCGCCGGCCAATTTCGTAGGCACGGTCAACGTCACGGTCTACGCCAGCGACGGCGAATATGCCGTCTCGGACGCCTTCACGCTGACCATCACGCCGGTCAATGACGGCGCTGCGAGCGTGACGGTGTCGGGCACGGCGACGCAGGGCCAGACGCTGACCGCCAATCTCGGCAGCGATCCGGATGGCGCCGCGTCGAACGTCGTCTATCACTGGCTGCGGGACGGCGCCGTCATCAACGGCGCAACCGGCTCGACCTATACGCTGGGGTCCAACGACGTCGGCCACAAGATCTCGGCCAACGTTACCTATACCGACGGCCAGGGCTTTGCCGAGAACGTGACCAGCGGCCAGACCGGCTCGGTCACGGCGCCGAACCACGCGCCGACCTTCGGAGCCGGAACGACCGCGGCAAGCGTCACCGAGGACGCCTCCTATGCGGCGCCGAGCGGCAACCTGATCCAGAACGGCTCGTTCGGCTACTACAACGGCAACTTCTACACGCTGGATGCGTGGACGGTCGGGGGCGCCCATGCCGTCACCGTCGTGGGCGGCCGCACGGATGGCGGCTCGGCCGACTTCTACGGCGCATCGAGCTCGATGAGCCAGACCATCAGCACCGTCGTCGGCGTGACCTATACCGTCGACTTCTACGTGATGACCTACGGTACGGCCGTGACATCATCCGTTGATGGAACACCCCTTCTGACGACGAGCGCCTGGAACTTTGGCTGGACGGAGCAGACCTACCAGTTCACCGCGACCTCGACGTCGACGACGATCAAGTTCGCGAGCGCAGGTGGTGCCGTCATCGACGACATCTCGGTGCAACCCAGCACGGTCGTGACACCGGGCGTGGAGCGGGCGTCCGGCGCGATCGCCTTCACCGACGTAGACGGCGATGCCCAGACCGTGACCTACACGACACCGGCCGGCAGCAACTACTACGGCTCGTTCAACGCCACGGTCGACAATACCGGCCACAAGGTGAACTGGACGTTCACCGTCAACGACGCCGACATCCAGTCGCTGCGCGCCAGCGACCATATCGATCAGACCTACACGGTGAAGATCGACGACGGTCACGGCGGGACGACGACGCAGACCGTCACCGTCACGGTGAACGGCGTCAACGATGCGGCGTCGATCGCGGGCACGGCAAGCGGGACGGTCAAGGAGGACGGCACGCTGACGGCCGGCGGGACCCTGACGGTTACCGACGTCGATAGCGGGGAAGCCCAGTTCCAGACGCCCGCTTCACTGGCGGGGACGTATGGCACCTTCACCTTCAACGCGGTGACCGGGGCCTGGGGCTATACGCTGAACAATTCGGCGGCCAACGTCCAGGCGCTCAACAATGGCGACGTCAAGCACGACACGCTGACCGTGAAGTCGGTCGACGGCACGGCCAGCCAGGTCATCGACGTGACCATCAACGGCACGAACGAGCCGGCGCCGCTGGCCGTCGTGGACACCACGAGCGCCGACGGACGCTATGCGCTGTCGCAGAACACCGACTCGCCGAACGTGATCAGCCTGAATGCGGCAACGCTGTTCTCAGGCGGAACGGGGACGGTCACCTACACCTACAGCCTCGTCTACAGCTCGACCGGCGACGACAGCTGGATCCATCGGACCGGAAACCAGTTCACCGGCGATCCGAACAACAGCGATGCGGGCCTGTACGTTTACAAGGTGACGGCCACCGATTCGGTGTCGTCTGTGTCGACCTATCTCGCCTTCAACGCGCTCGACAATGGTGCGCTCAATCTCACCATCAACTCGCTGTCGGACAAGTCGTGGGTGGTCGGCTCGGCGCCGTGGCTGTCCGGCTACAGTGCCAACGACGGCGACGCGATCACCGCCACGGTCGACAACACGCTCGAGGCCAATGCCAACAACGGCTACGACGTGATGATCGGGTCGAGCGGCGGCAACAACTTCAACGGCGGCGCCGACGATGACGGCATCTACGGCCTCGGCGGCAACGACACGCTGCTCGGCGGCTCCGGCAACGACTATATCAACGGCGGCGCCGGCAACGACTCCATCCGGGGCGGCAGCGGCAACGACGTCACCATCGGCGGCTCCGGCAACGACACCTTCTATTGGGGCGTCAACGACGGCGTCGACACCGTCGACGGCGGCATCGGCACCGACACGTTCGTCATCGAGGGGACGTCGTCGCAGGATCTGATCTACGTCACGGTTGCCGGCGGCGTGATCACCGACGTCAACGGGACCAAGCTCAGCAATATCGAGGCCGTGACCGCCGATCTCGGCAGCAGCAGCAGCGATACGCTGACTTACATCACCAGCGAGGACGTGACGGTCAATCTCGGCGCCGGCACGGCCATCGGCTTCGGCTCGATCGCCAATATCGAGCGCGTGACCGGTGGCTCGGGCGACGACATCCTGATCGGCAGCAGTGCTGCCAACACGATCAATGGCGGCGACGGCGACGACATCATCCGCGGCGGCGGCGGCAACGACACCATCGATGGCGGGGCAGGGATCGACCTGCTCGACTTCTCGGATGCCACGGCCGGTTTTACGTTGACGCTGACTCAAAGCTCGACCGCCACGAATGTGTCCATTCCTGGTCTCGGCACGGACAGCTACAAGAATATGGAAGGCGTGATCGGTTCGAACTACAATGATACGATCAATGGGTCGGGCAGCGCTGACGTTCTCATCGGCGGCGCCGGCTCCGACCAGCTCACGGGCAACGGCGGGTCCGACACGTTCAAGTGGAACGCCGGCGATCTCGCCGGCGGCGGGCTCGACACCATCCTGGATTTCCAGACCGGGACCTCCGGCGACGTCATCGACCTCTCGGGCCTCTTGGCCAGCGTGTCCGGCAACCATGCCGACGCGGTGCGCTTCGTCGACAGCGGCGGGCACACCAGCCTGGCCTCGGCCAACGGCAGTGGCGTTCTGAACAACGGCGACCTGACGCTGCAGATCAACGCCGGCTCCGGCTGGACCAACGTCGCGACGATCAAGGACACCGGCGGCAACCTCACGGCCGGCGACGACGTGATCAAGATGATCATCGACAACAGCCACGCCCAGACGCAGGTCCACGTCTGACCCGGCCGGCTTGGGACAAGCAGAAGCAAAGGGCCGCCCATGAGGTGGCCCTTTTCTCAGGGAGGCGGCGTCGCCGATGCGCTGCGGCTCAGATCTTCTGCCCCGCCGGCCCGACGCCGACGTTGATCATGATCCGCTGCACTTCGGTGCGGCCCTGCGGGAACTTGACCTCGAGCGTCACCGTGTCGGTGCCGGCGAAGTCGGCCCTCGACTGATAGAAGGCGATGGAGCCCGGCACCTCCAGGGCGAGGCACTGCTTGTAGTTGGTCGCGCTGACCTTGCCGCGCTTGATCGTGACGGTGCCGTTGCCCGGCGCCGTCAGCAGACGGATGGAGGGAAGGGGGCCGGACGAGCAGTCGGGCTGGACGTTGAGATAGATCCCGACCTGGATCGGCTTGCCGGCGACGCCCTTGGCGTTGCGTTCGACCGTGGTCTGAGCGGGACCGGGCGCGGGAGCAGGCGTCTGGGCTTGCGCCGCGGCTGCGGTGGCTGCCGCCAGCAGCGCCGAGACGGCTATTCCCGCGAACGCTGCCCGCCATTCTCCTCGCAACAGGTTCATCACCGTCCTCAGCCCCGCATGGTCCCTCAGCGCCGCCAGATTGCCGTATTCGAGCTGATCGTTCAACGGATTGCCGAACTTGCGGCCGACTTCAGCAAACTTCCTTCACGTCCGCCACGGCATCGCCGGCGCGGTGTCATCGGATGGGTCCGATGACGTCATGACTGTTTCCTGCTGTTGCCATTCGTGTCTGCGCAACTCGTCCGCCTCGAGGAATGCGCGGAGTGGACGACATTGGAACGCAGTCATCGGGCTGACATCGATGCCCTTCGGGCGATCGCTGTCGTCATCGTCATTCTCTTCCATCTGAAGATCACGGGTTTCGAGGCCGGCTATGCCGGCGTCGACATCTTCTTCGTCATCTCCGGCTATCTCATCACCGGGCAGATCCTGCGCGACGTCGCCGCGCAGCGGTTCTCGCTGTCGGAGTTCTATCTGCGCAGGGCACGGCGCATCCTGCCGGCGCTGGTCACGACGACAGCGGCGACGTTCGCGGTCGGCTGGCTGTTCCTGTCGCCGGAGGCCCTGCGCCAGCTCGCCAAGGAGGCGACCCACGGGCTGCTCTCCATCGCCAACATCCAATATTGGCGCGAGGCCAGCGCCTATTTCGCGCCGAGCGCGGATCAGTTGCCGCTGCTGCATTTGTGGTCGCTGTCGGCGGAGGTTCAATTCTACGCGCTGGCGCCGCTGCTCCTGATGTGGGCCGGTACGCGTCGGCATGTGTTCCGTGCCATTGCGGCGATCGGGTTGTTGTCCTTTGCCGCGGCCGCACTCTGGTTGCCGCGCGATCCAGAGGCGGTGTTCTTCCTGACGCCGTTCCGGGTGTTCGAATTCGCGCTCGGCGCGCTCGCCATTCCGCTCGAGGCCCGCCTGGCAGCGTCGCCGCGCGCACGCTCTCTCGCCGCCGCCTGCGGCGACGTTCTGTTGTTCGGCAGCCTTCTCCTCATCGGCAGCCATCAGTCCCAGGCAGGCGTCGCCGCGCTGCTGCCCTGCATCGCCACAGCCGTCATCATCGCGGCCAATGCCCCGACGTCGCTGGTGATGGCTCGCCCGGTTCGCGCCGTCGGCGCTGCGTCCTATTCGCTCTATCTCGTGCACTGGCCCGTGATCTTCTTCGTCCGCTTCATCTTCGGCGATGCGGCGCAGACCGCGGCGGGACTGGCGGCGCAGCTCGCGCTGATGGCGGTGCTGACCACGCTGATGTTCGTCATCGTCGAGCGGCCGCTGCGGCGGCTGCCGTGGCCGAGGGTCGCGCAGGTGGCGAGCTTTGCGACCGTGCTCATCGTGGGTGCCGCGCTCACCCATGTGACGTTCCGCGCCAACGGCGTCGTGTCGCGACTGCCCGACGACCAGCTCGCGCTGTTCCAGCTGCAGGGCTTCGGCCTCAACAAATGCGGCCGCACCTTCGGCCGTCTCTGCGCGTTCGGCGATCTCGACGGCACGCGCGGCGTCGAGCTGCTCGGCGATTCCTACGTCCAGCAATATGTCGCCGCGCTCGATGCGACGCTGAAGGCGCGCGGCATGATCGGGCACGTCTCCACCATGAGCGGATGTCCCACGCTCGCGGGGCTCACCGCGGAGGGACCTCGGGCCCAGGTGTGCGCAGAGTTGCGCGACAGCGAGCTGCCGCGGATCCGGCAGTCGCAGGCCGATTTCGTGGTGATCGGGCAGGCGTGGCAGCATTATCTCGATCTCGGCGATGGGCCGGCAGCGCAGGCCCGCAACGCCGCGGTCGCCGCTCATCTTGCCGAGACGATCCGTCTGCTCGACCGGCCGGGCCGGCATTTCCTCGTCGTCGGCGGCCAGGTCCGTCCGGTGAATTGCGCCTTCGATCAGCTACGCATGCTGCCGGGGCCGCGCTGGCATGCGCCCGCCAAGCCGTGCGATGCCGTGCCGAAGGGCGAGGCGGTGGCGACCAACCGCATCATCGATGCCGTCCTGTCGGAGGCGATCAGGCCGTTGGCCAAGGTGACGCTGCTCAGGCCCTCGGAGGTCTATTGCGACCAGGATTGCCCGGTCGTGGAGGGTGGCGTGTGGCTGTTCCAGGATGCCGGCCATTTCACCGTGGCAGGGGCCCAGCGCATGGGCGAGCGCGCCGCGCCGGTGTTCGCGAGGTTCTTGTCGGACGATTAGGTGGCGCTATTCGCTCTTGGGCGCGAAGGGCGCGAGTGTGGGCGAGGCCGCGACGATGCGCGCGGCGGCAAGCTCGGACCCTTGTGCGGTGAAATGGCCGTCGTCCCAGGCAAGCGGTGCGCCGCTGGATGTCTGCAGAACGCAATCCTTGCCGGGGCAGAGAAGAGTGAGCAGCGACACGTAGTCGGTCTGCGGGAAATCCTTTAGCAGGGCTTGCAGAAAGCCGTCGATGCCGCTGAACGTATCCAACATGTGCCCGTCCGGGGAGATGCCGAAGCGTGATGCCGCGATGAGGAGATCCGGCAGTGGACGATCGAATTGCGGGCTCGGCCCGATCACCACCACGCGGCTGCCGGCCCGCGTGATCGCGTTGATCGTGGCGAGCAGGTTCTCGCGTGCGGTGGGCGCCATGGCCGTGCGCGTCCAGTTGCCAGACAGGATCACGATGTCGGGCGCGAGAGCGCGCACCAGTCCGGGCAGCCGGCCATTGAAGTCGGCGCAGGCGGCCGATTGTCCCGGCTCGTCGTGGGGAATGCATTGCGCTAGCGTCGCGCGCAACAGCGTAGCTTGAGGTAGCGCGCGCCTCAGGCCGTGAGCGAGGTGTGCGGCATGGCTGTCGCCCCACAGCAGGATGTTGGGGCGCGTCCCTTCGACGAGGCAGGCAGGCTGCAACATGTCGAACGTCTGGCCCGGGTAGAGGAAGCAGGTCCCCTCCTCATAGACGGTCTTGTGGTCGTAGCTCAGGAAGTCGACCAAGGCCCGCTGCTGCGGCGAGAAGCGCGCGGGGAAACCCGCGGACCAGATCATGATCGCGCAGGCCCCGATCGCGGTCGCGCCGATCGCCATGAGCGCACGTGCGGTGACCGGCCATGCGGCACGTCGGGCGGGCTGCTCGATCAGATAGAAGCTCGTCAGCGCCAGCGTTGCGCAGGCGCCGAGCAGCGCGAGCTTGTCCATGATCGAGCTCGGCGGGCCCCAGATGGCGGCCGCGAACGAGACCACTGGCCAGTGCCAGAGATAGAGCGAGTAGGACCACAGCCCGACCATGATCATCGGCTTGAAGGCCGTCAGCACGGCCTTGCTCGGGGTGGGATTGGCCCAGATCACCGCGGCCGCTCCGAGGCAGGGCAGCAGCGCGGCGACGCCGGGATAGGGCGTGCGCGGCGAGAACACGTTGGCGGAGGCGCCGAGCGCGATCCATCCCAGCGCGGCCACCGCGATCCTCATCCACTGTCCGCGGAGCGCCGGAACGGACTCGACGGCAAGCAGTGCTCCAAGCGCGAGCTGCCAGGCGCGCGCCGGCAGCAGATAGAACGCGGCCGCCGGCTGGATCCGGGTCTGGACCACGCAGAGCAGGAGCGAGACCGCGCAGACGGCGCCGAGGCTCGCCAGCATCAGCGAGCGACGGAGCGCAAAGACGGCCAGCGCCAGCGCCGGAAACAGCAGATAATACTGCTCCTCGACGCCGAGCGACCAGGTGTGGAGCAGCGGCTTGGTGATGGCCGCGGCGTCAAAATAGCCCTGTTGCAACCAGAACAGGATGTTGGAGCAGAAGGTCAGGACGGCCAGCGCCTGATGGGCGGTTGACACCGTCTCGCGCGGCAGCTGGATCAGGCTCGCACCGAGCAGTGTGGCGCAGACCATCGCGAACGCCGCGGGCAGGATGCGCCGGGCGCGGCGCCGGTAGAAGGCAGCGAACGAGAATGTGCCGGCCTGCGCCTCGGCATGAATGATCCGCGTGATGAGGAAGCCCGAGATGACGAAGAACACGTCAACGCCGACATAGCCGCTGCGGAACGGCGAGATGTCGTAATGGAACGCGATCACCGACGTGACCGCGAAGGCACGTAGGCAGTCGATGTCGGGACGATAGTCAGTCGAACTCAAGATGGCCGTCCGCAGGCTCGTATGCGCTGCCGTCGTGAATGGCCGAGCCGCGGCGCGTGCGACGGACCCTGGCACGCTCCAATTGCAACTGCAATGCGGGACGCCAAACACTGTCCGGTCGTGCAAACAGGACACAATGCCATCGAATTGACATCGCAGCGGGAATCCGCGGCTTGCCTTCACAGACTTGCCTCAATGGCGTGATGGCCTTGTCGGAGTTCATGCGTCGAGCGAGCGTGTCATGCGTACATTGGGGCGGAAGGCCGGCCGGGCCGGATTGTTGTGCGGCGTTGTTCTATTTCAGATTGCAGTTGGCGTTTCGCTTGCGCGAAGCGCCGAGCCGGGCGGCTCCTCACCATCCGCAGGCGAGGTGGCCAAGGATCAGGGCAAGGACAGCGGGCCGTTCGGCGGATGCGAGCCGATCGGGTTGACGGCGTCGGGCGAGCTGGTGTTCCCGCTGGAATGCAAGAAGCTGATCAAGAAGCCGGCCGAGGCGCCCGTTGCCGAGGACAAGATCCCTGCAGACGACAAGACCGCGTCGGTCAATCCCGGGCCGTCCGTTCCGAGCCAGGCTGCCAGCGCCGACATTTCGGCCAGTGCCGAGGTCAAGCCTGTCGCGGCTGCGGAGGCGGCTGCGACGACATCCGCCGCCTCGGCTGAGCCGAAGCAGGCCGCAGTTACGGACAAGCAGGATGCGGCTCCGAAGGCCGCCGCAGCAGAGCCAGTCGCCGGCAAGCCGTCCCTGACCAAGCCGTCCGTGAAATCGCCGTCGACGGCGGCAGCAGCGACCAAGCCGTCCTCTGCCAAGCCGTCCTCTGCCAAGACGGCCGCGGCCAATCCGCCCGCGACGACGCCATCCCCAGCCAGGGCCTCATCGGGCAAGCCGTCATCCGGCAAGGCGGCCCAGGCGCAGGCCGTTGTGGTCGCCGTCAGGGATGCAGCGGTCAAGGATGGCGGCAGGACATCGCGCATGGTCGCCAGCCGGCCGATGATCGTGATGGCGAGGCCTGCGGCCGCAACCCCGACCGCGGCCCGGCTGCATCCGGAGGACAAGCCCCGGCTGCGCACAGCGGGTGTGCCGGCCTGCGTCCAGTTCCGCAGCTACAACCCGGCGACGCGCAGCTATCGCGGCTTCGATGGCCACATCTATGCGTGCCGGTGAGGGCTGACGCTCGATCGCCGATTGTGGTCTGGAGGGTGGCGAGTGAAGTGACCGCTGCCGCCCAAGGGCGGCAGCGAGGTCGGGCGGTGCGGCGCCGGAGCTGCTATAGAACGTGAGGCTTCATCTCCGTTCCCCGCCGCGGTCGCTTCCGATTCGACATGACAGAGCCTCAGTCCCACCTGTTCGAGATGCGCCGGCTGGAATCGCTGTCCAACACCATCTTCGGTGTGGCGATGACGCTTCTCGCCTACGACCTGCCGAAGCCCAATTTCGCGCATATGCCCGGCTGGATCGACCTGGCGCATACCTATTCCGGCCGTCTCGCCGGGCTGGTCCTCAGCTTCATCATCGCCGGCGTGTTCTGGATCAGCCACCACCGGCGGCTGGCCCGGCAGCCGTTTGCGGGCCGGCCCGTGGTCATCCTGAATCTGTTCTTCCTGTTGTCGATCGTGCTGCTGCCGGTGACCAACGGGCTCTACGGCGGCTACAGGCTGAGCAGCGCGGTGGCCGTCCTCTATGGCCTGCATCTGACGATCATTGCGTCGCTGAACGCCGCGCTGTGGTGGCTCGCGCTTCCAAGCGGCCGCCATGCCGAGATCGCCGGCGCGATCTTTCCCGTCATCGTGTTCGTGCCGGGCATCGTGATCGCAGCGCTTGCACCGGAGTACGTGCAGTATTTCTGGATGCTCGGCTTCGGCGGCTTCCTGGCGCGGCGGTTCGTCCGCAGTGAGCCGGCGCCCCCGGCACCGTCCGCCGGGGAACGGGCGGAGGTGCCATAAAAAACGCGGCGAGCCGTGAGACCCGCCGCGCTTCCGTTCTTGAACTCGCTGGTCCAGGGCCGAGACCGCCCCATTGCCAAGCCGCGATGGCGCAATCCGCTGACGAATCACGCCCTTAAACGTCGCTCATGAAGAGCCGCTCAGCGGGCGATCCCAGCGAGGTGACAGCGCTTGGTGAAAGACACTGGATCACCTCCTTTCGTTGTTGATGGTCACGCCAATATAGGACGGTCCGGCCGGCGAGGGTAGGGGGCAGATTACGGAACCGGGCCGCCGCCGGCGTGCCGCGGTCTCGGTGTCGCGCGCTGCCATCGCTTCGGGCCGTTCCATCAGGCCAGATCCGGGACCCATCCGCTTCGAAACCCCGCCCCGAAGAGGTTGAGACCCGCCGCGGACCATGTTAGGGAACGCCGAGATGCGGGTGTAGCTCAATGGTAGAGCAGCAGCCTTCCAAGCTGAATACGAGGGTTCGATTCCCTTCACCCGCTCCAGTATTTTCAGCCACTTAGCCAAAGGTAGGTTCTCTTTGGTGGCAAGTATGGTGGCAACCATTTTACCTGACGATTCATTTTCAAATAGAACACTGATCCATGAGAATCATGCTGGACAGTAATGTGCATGATCTGGTTGCGGCCGATCAGGTTGTGATCGGAGCGATTCAGGAGCGCATCGCGGACGGTCAATTGACGCTCGTTAGCACCCACGTTCAGCGCGATGAGCTGTCGCTGGCTCCAGAGCCGAAGCGCGCTGCTTTGTTGGAGATATACGGACTGGCTGGGAAGGTATCGACAACCGGCGCAATTTGGGACGTTTCAGAGTGGGATGAATGCAGTTGGGGCCGCAATGCAGTCAACGCCTCAATCGTCGCGCACATGGCAGGAAATACGAAGCACGCGGAAGACGCGCTGATAGCTGCAACGGCTGCGGACGAGTCTGATGTTTTGGTAACAAACGAAACCCGGCTCGCCGCAAGAATTCATCGCGCCGGGTTTTCGGTCAAGGTTTGGTCGTGGAGTGAATTCGTCGGGTGGTTGACTGTTTGCCGGCCCGAACTGTGACCTCTTACTTGTTAGCCGTCACCACCGCTGCGTCAACGCCAGCCAGCATGACGCCGCACTAGATTTGGCCTGGTCGCTACGAACTCCACGTCAGCCCTTTAGCTGGTAGCCAACCTTCCCAATCCGGAGGCAGTTGGGAATAGCTCGCTTGTCTTCTGTAGCTCCCAACGACGGGTATCAGGTTGTCGCAGGAGCAGAACTTGTCGACGACAGCTTCCTTGATGGCATGAGCGGCTCTCTTTCCCAGTCTGGCTTCTTCGCTGCGGAACCTTGTCCAAAGCAAGACTTCGATGAACTCATGGACGAGAACGCTGTTGAAATCCAATCCCTTCATTTCCGGATAGCTTACGACCAACCGCGGCGCCATCGATGCGCCATTGTGCGACCCGCCCGGACCAAACTTGGTGACATGGACGCGCACGACCTTTGGCAACTGTCGCGTAAGCTGCGCAACGAAATCGGAAGCAAATCGATCCTCCACCCGCCGCCATGGCTGCACGACGCGCTCCAAACTGGCGCCCGGCAAGTCGTGACGCACGATCGCGTCGCGCAGTCTCTCATCTGAAAACTGAGCTATACCTTGCTCGATCTCCGCTTTGAGTGCATCTGGCCAGGTCACATCATATTTCTCGGTTCGAAAGAATTCGAGATTTCCAAGTTGGAAGCGGACGTGTGAGGCCTCGTCTTCGATCGTTGAAGAAAAGCGGAACTCCATGATGGCTACCTTCGTGAAACGCCAGTTGAACGACCGTCGACCGGAGCCGACGTGCCCCGATGCAAGGGTTCAATTCCCTTTATTTCAAATATTTCCAGCTCCGAGAAGCCGTTGCAGCGTCGGTCACATTGGCCGAATCGCCTAGTCGCAAGAGACGCGGTTGCCCATCCGTCGGCACGTCCTGCCGTCGCTGAAATAGGTCGTGTTTCCGATCGTATGCGCCGACGTGCCGTCGCTGTAGTAGGTGTGGTTGCCGATCTGCTGCGAGCTACTGCCGTCGTTGTTGTAGGTGAAGCGCCCGATCTGCTGTGACGAGGAGCCGTCGTTCCAATAGGTGTTGTTGCCGATCCGCTGCCCCGAGGTCCCGTCGTCGCACAGGATCTGGTTGCCGATGAACCGGCAGGTCTCGGCCTGGGCCGCTGTCGCCGCCCACAGGCCGAACGCGATCGCGAGAACGTTGCGCATGAGGTCGATTCCCGAGGTTGCAACATCCAATCGCAACCCACGTGCGAGCGCAACGGAAAACGATCCGCGGTGATCTGCGCGGATCAACGTCCGGCGCCGCGCGTCCTGGTCTTGCCGGCGGCTCCGCCGACCCGGAACGCCCGCATCTGGCCACTCAGGAAGCGCAGCAGGTGACCGGCGGCATGCGGCAGCTCGCGGCCGCGCCGGGTGATGACGCAGGCTTCGCTCGAGGCCAGCAGGCGGTTGTCGACCGGCACGGCAGCGAGTGAGCCGTCGGCAAGATCGGCGGCGATCGAGAAGGCGGGCAAGAGCGTCAGGCCGAGGCCGCTCTTGACGAAGTGGCGGAGCACGTTGATCGAGCTGGTGGTCAGCTTCGGCGACAGAGCGATACGTTCGGCGGCCTCCGCCATCGCCACGATCTGGCGCGTGCCGTAGCTCGGATGCATCAGTCCGAGCGGGTGGTCGGCGAGCTCGCGCAGGCGCAAGGGACGGCCGAGCCGCGCCAGCGCGTGATCCGGCGGCATGATCGCGCACAGCGGCTGCCGGCTCGCGGTGGCGATCCGGATGCGGGGATCGGCGCCCGGATTGAACACCAGCCCGATGTGATGGCGATCCTCGGCAACGGCATTGACGACCTCGTTGGTGCCGGCGAGATCGAACGCCATGGTGAGGTCGGGATGGCGCTGCCAGAACCGGCCGAGCGGGCCGGACATCAGGTCGCTGACGAAACCCTCACCGAGCACGATGTCGACATGGCCGCGCTTGAGGCCCTGCAGTTCGCGCAACTTCGCGACGGTGTCGGCCTGGTCGGCCTGCCATTGTCGGAAGCGCTCGACCAGCAGCGCGCCGGCCTCGGTGGCGCGGATGCCGCGGCTGAGCCGCTCGAGCAGGGTCAGGCCGAGCTCCTTCTCCAGCAGTGCGATCTGCCGGCTGATCACCGACGCGTTGACGTCGAGCGCTTCCGCGGCGGCGCGTACCGAGCCGAGGCGGATCGCCTCGTGCAGATAGTGCAGGCGGTGGTGATCGAGCAGGGCGGACATGGCTTCGGAAACTGTTGACCTCAGGGCAACACTAGCGGCGGAGGGCGCTGATGTCTGCTCCGGATTGGTGCGGCTACGCTGCCGAGGCAAATCCTGGCAGGAGGCCACGTGACGGCGATCGGCATCATCGGACTTGGCAAGATGGGGCGCGGCATGGCGCTGACGCTGAAGGGCGCCGGCTTTGCCGTCACCGGCTATGACGCGCTCGCCGCGACGCGCGCGGCGCTGGCGGCCGAGGGCATCGCGATTGCCGACGGCATTGGCGGCGTGATCGCCGCCGCCGACATCGTCATCCTGTCGCTGCCGACCGCCGGCATCGTCGCCGATGTCGTGGAGGGCGCCGGCGGCATCCTCGCGCAGGCCAGGGCCGGTGTCATCATCGTCGACACCTCGACCTCGCATCCCGAGACCTCGCGCCGGCTCGCAGCCCTTCTCAAGGCGCGCGGCATGGGCTTCGTCGATGCGCCCGTCAGCGGCGGACCGAAGGGCGCGGCGAGCGGCACGATGACCATGGTGATCGGCGCCGACGACGCGGATCTGGCGCGTGTGATGCCGGTGCTGGATCGCATGAGCGCCAAGCGCGTCCATGTCGGCGGCGTCGGCGCCGGCAACGTCGCCAAGATCGTCAACAATCTCCTCTGCGCCGCGCACCTGCTCACCGCCGCGGAGGCGCTGCGCATCGCCGATGCGGCGGGCGTCGATGCCGAGCGGCTGCTGGAAGGTCTGAATGCCGGCTCGGGCCGCTCCGGCGTCACGCTCGTCAACGTGCCCAATTGGATTCTCAACGGCGCCTTCGATTCCGGCTTCACCATGCAGCTGATGCGCAAGGACGTCAGGCTCGCGGCGCAGCTCATCGGTGAGCTCGGACTGTCGCTGCCGATGGCCGCCGACACCGCGCGCATCTGGGCGGACAGCGCCGCCAGCATTGCCGACACTGATGATTTCAACCGCATCGTCGAGCTGCGGCTCGGTTCGATGGCGAAGCCGTGAGCCTGCCGCCATGACCCATTTCATCGATCCCCGCCTGCGCGCCGCGACGCTGCCGTTCTGGCCTGACTTGGAGGCCGTCGGCTCCCATGTCGGCGGTGACCTCATCGTCGGCGATGGCGCGACAGTCTCGGTGAATGATCCCGCCACCGGCAGATTGCTGTTCAGCTACGCCGATGCCGGCGCCGACGTGGCGGCCAAGGCAGCGGCAGCTGCTGTGGCGGGGCAGGCGGAGTGGGCGAATCTGACCGCCGCGGGCCGCGGCCGCGTGATGCAGGCGGTGGCACGGGCGATCCTCGCCGCGGCCGAGCCGCTGGCGCATTTGGAATCGCTGTCCGCCGGCAAGCCGATCCGCGACACCAGGGGCGAGGTCGCCAAGGTCGCGGAGATGTTCGAGTACTATGCCGGCTGGGCCGACAAATTCCACGGCGACGTCATCCCGGTGCCTTCAGGCCATCTCAACTACACGCGTCGCGAACCGATGGGCGTGGTGCTGCAGATCACGCCGTGGAACGCGCCAATCTTCACCGCGGGCTGGCAGATCGCGCCCGCCATCAGCATGGGCAATGCGGTGCTGCTGAAGCCGTCGGAGCTGACGCCGCTGACGTCGCTGGCGCTGGCAAGCATCGCCGAACGCGCGGGCCTGCCGAAGGGCGTCGTCAACGTGCTCGCGGGTTTCGGCCACACCACGGGGCAGGCCGCGCTGGGCCAGCCTGCGGTCAGGAAGGTCGTGTTCGTCGGTTCGGTACCGATCGGGCGGCTGATCGGCGAGGCTGCGGCGCGCAGGCTGTTGCCGTCGGTGCTCGAGCTCGGCGGCAAGTCCGCCAACATCGTGTTCGCCGATGCCGATCTCGAACGCGCCGCCGTCGGCGCGCAGGCCGCGATCTTCGGCGGCGCCGGACAGAGCTGCGTCGCCGGCTCCAGGCTGCTGGTGCAGGGCGCGGTCTATGACCGCTTCGTCGATCTGGTCGCGAAAGGCGCGGCGAAGATCAGATGCGGCGATCCGCTGTCGGCGGACACCGAGATCGGTCCGATCAACAACGCCAAGCAATATGATCACGTGCTGTCGATGATCCGTGAAGGCGCGGCGGAGGGGGCCGAGGTCGTCGCTGGCGCAACTGGCGTGGCGCAGGACGGCGGATATTTCGTCAAGCCGACCGTGCTCAAGAACGTCACCAACGCCATGGGCATCGCGCGCAAGGAGGTGTTCGGTCCGGTCGTCGCCGCGATCCGCTTCGACACCGAGGCGGAGGCGATCGCGATCGCCAATGATAGCGAGTTCGGCCTCGCGGGCGCGGTGTGGACCAGGGATGTCGCGCGCGCGCATCGCGTCGCAGCACAGGTCAAGGCCGGGACGTTCTGGATCAACGCCTACAAGACCATCAACGTCGCCTCGCCGTTCGGCGGCTACAACAACAGCGGCCATGGCCGCTCCTCCGGCGTCGAGGCGCTCTACGAATACACGCAGGTGAAGAGCGTGTGGGTCGAGACCGCGGCCGAGCCGGCCGTGGCGTTCGGCTACGCGCCGGGCTTGCGCGATTGAGCCGGCATGGCATGATCGGTGCAAGAGCTGCGCGCCACGGAACGATCACTTAGTTCCGAAATAAGGAACGGAAACATGCCGCGCTTCGTCAACGTTGCCATTGGTCAGCTCGGCCCGATTGCCAAGAACGAAACACGCACCGCGGTGGTTGCGCGACTGATGGCGTTGATGCGGCAGGCGCACGCCAATGGCTGCGACCTGATCGTCTATCCCGAGCTGGCGCTGACGACGTTCTTCCCGCGCTGGTACATGGCCGATCAGGCCGAGATCGACCTCTATTTCGAGCGCGAGATGCCGGGGCCGGAGACGCAGGCCTTGTTCGCGCTCGCAAAGGATCTGCGCATCGGCTTCTGCCTGGGTTACGCCGAGCTGACGGTCGAAGACGACATCGTGCACCGCTACAACACGGCCATTCTCGTCGACAAGACCGGCGCGATCGTCTCGAAATACCGCAAGGTGCATCTGCCGGGACATGCCGAGCACGAGCCGTGGCGCAAGTTCCAACATCTGGAAAAGCGGTATTTCGAGCCGGGCAAAAGTTTCGGCGTCGCCAGCGCCTTTGGCGGCGTCATCGGCATGGCGATCTGCAACGACCGCCGCTGGCCCGAGACCTATCGCGTGATGGGGCTGCAGGGCGTCGAGATGGTGCTGATCGGCTACAACACGCCGGTGCACAATCCGCCCGCACCGGAGCATGACGACCTTTCGCTGTTCCACAACCGCCTGGTGATGCAGTCCGGTGCCTATCAGAACGGCACCTGGGTGATCGGCGTCGCCAAGGGCGGCATCGAGGAGGGCATCGACCACATCGCCGGCAGCTGCATCATCGCACCCTCGGGCGAGATCGTGGCGGCCTGCGCCACCAAGGGCGACGAGATCGCGCTGGCGCGCTGTGACCTCGATTTGTGCAGATCCTATAAGCAGACGATCTTCAATTTCGACGTCCACCGCCAGCCGCAAGCCTATGGCATGATCGTCGAACGCAAGGGCGAGCGGCTGATGGCGGATGGCTCGCCGGTGCGCAAGCCGTGATGCGGCCAGCTGGCACACTGCGTAGGGTGGGCAAAGGCGCAGCCGTGCTGTTTCCAAATGTGAGACCGCAATGGCGCCGTGTGCACCGTCTTGCGGCGGAGTGTGCGGCGCGATGGTGGGCACGGCGCCACGGTGACCTCGGACGTGGAGGGATTATCGCATCGCCTTTGCCCACCCTACGGCACCTGCGCCCTTGCGCCTCATGCCTCATTTGCGTTCAAATGAATCCCCTTCGCGCGCATGGCATGGGCCTTGCTTACAATTTCGGCAATTGAACTCAGGCAAGTTGCATCAGGAGAGAACATGGATCGCAGAACGGTATTGAAGGGATTGGCGGGCGCGAGTGGCCTGGCGCTGACGGGGTTCGCGGCGCCGGCGATCGCGCAAGGCGCGTCCGCACGGACGCTGCGTTTCGTGCCGCAGGCCAATCTCGCCAATTTCGATCCGATCTGGGGCACGCAATATGTCGTGCGCAACGCGGCCGCGATGGTGTGGGATACGCTGTACGGCATCGACGACCAGTTCGTGCCGCAGCGCCAGATGGTGGAATCCGAGCAGGTGTCCGACGACGGCCTGACCTGGACCTTCAAGCTGCGTCCCGGCCTGAAATTCCACGACGGCGAGCCGGTGCTCGCCAAGGACGTCGTCGCCAGCCTCACGCGCTGGTCGGCGCGCGATCCGATGGGTCTGATGCTGAAGGCGCTGCAGAACGAACTCACGGCCGTCGACGACAAGACCTTCAAATGGGTGTTGAAGCAGCCCTATCCGAAGATGCTGTTCGCGCTCGGCAAGGGCAATGCGCCCTGCGCCTTCATCATGCCCGAGCGCATTGCGCAGACCGACCCGTTCAAGCAGATGGCGGAATATGTCGGCTCTGGCCCGTTCAAGTTCGTCAAGGGCGAGTGGGTGCCGGGCGCCAAGGCCGTGTTCGAGAAGTTCACCGACTACGTGCCGCGCCAGGAGAAGCCGGTGTGGCTCGCCGGCGGCAAGCAGGTGCTGGTCGATCGCGTCGAATGGGTGATCATGCCGGATCCCGCGACCGCGGCCGCCGCGTTGCAGAACGGCGAGGTCGACTGGTGGGAGAACCCGATCACCGATCTCGTGCCGGTGCTGAAGGGCAACAAGAACATCGGCGTCGACATCGGCGATCCCCTGGGCAATGTCGGCTCGTTCCGCATGAACCACCTGCATGCGCCGTTCAACAACGTGAAGGCGCGCCAGGCGATCCTGATGGCGATGAGCCAGGAAGATTATATGCGCGCGCTGGTCGGCGACGACAACGCGCTGTGGAAGCCGCTGCCCGGCTTCTTCACGCCGGACACGCCGCTCTATACCGAGGCGGGCGGCGACATCCTCAAAGGCAAACGCGATTTCGCGGCGGCCAAGAAGCTGCTCGAGGAGGCCGGCTACAAGGGTGAGCCGATCACCTGCGTCGTCGCGCAGGACCAGCCGATCACCAAGGCGTTCGGCGACGTTACCGCTGATCTCCTGAAGAAGCTCGGCATGACCGTCGACTTCGTCGCCACCGATTGGGGCACCGTCGGCGCCCGCCGCGCGCAGAAGACGCCGCCTTCGCAAGGCGGCTGGCACATGTTCCACACCTGGCACGCAGGCGCCGACTGCATCAACCCGGCCGCCTACACCGCGCTGCGCGCCAATGGCGACAAGGCCTGGTTCGGCTGGCCGACCAGCGAGCCCGTGGAAAAGGAGATCACCAACTGGTTCGCCGCCAAGTCGCTCGACGAGGAGAAGGCGGTTGCCGCGCGCATCAACAAGGCCGCGCTCGACGACGTCGTGTTCGCGCCGACCGGCTTCTTCCTCGGCTACACCGCGTGGCGCAAGAACGTCTCCGGCGTGACCAAGGGGCCGATCCCGCTGTTCTGGGGCGTGTCGAAGACGGCGTAAAGCGAAAGACGTCTCATGCTCGCTTATGCGCTCCGACGAGTCCTGTCGACGCTGCCGGTGATGGCGATCGTCGCGCTGTTCGTCTTCAGCCTGCTGTACATCGCGCCGGGCGATCCGGCCGTTGTCATTGCAGGCGACCAGGCGAGTCCGGCCGACGTCGAGCGCATCCGCGCCAATCTCGGACTGGACCAGCCATTTCTGGTCCAGTTCGGCAGCTGGGTATGGCGTCTGCTGCACTTCGATCTGGGCACCTCGATCTTCACCAACCTGCCGGTGTCGGCCCTGATCGCCCAGCGGATCGAGCCGACCTTGTCACTGATGATGGTGACTTTGGTCCTCACCATCATCGTCGCGGTGCCGCTCGGCGTCATCGCTGCGTGGAAGGCAGGGACCTGGATCGACCGCATCATCATGGCCTTTGCCGTGTTCGGCTTCTCGGTGCCGGTGTTCGTGGTCGGCTACATCCTGGCCTACGTGTTCGCGCTGAAGTTCGACTGGCTTCCGGTGCAGGGCTACACGCCGCTGGCCCAAGGCGTCTGGCCGTGGCTGCAGAACCTGATCCTGCCCGCGATCGCGCTCGGCTGCGTCTACATCGCGTTGATCGCGCGCATCACCCGCGCCGCCATGCTCGAGGTGCTGCAGCAGGACTATATCCGCACCGCCCGCGCCAAGGGGCTGGGGCAGGGCGGCATCCTGTTCATTCATGCGCTGAAGAATGCCGCGGTGCCGATCGTCACCGTGGTCGGCATCGGCATCGCGCTTCTGATCGGCGGCGCCGTCGTCACCGAGAGCGTGTTCGCGATCCCTGGTCTCGGCCGGCTCACCATCGATGCCATCCTGCGCCGTGACTATCCGGTGATCCAGGGCATCGTGCTGCTGTTCAGCTTCGTCTACGTGCTCGTCAATCTCCTGATCGACATCACCTACACCCTGGTCGACCCGAGGATCCGCTATTGACCGCCACGACATCCACATCGCCGCCGCCGGGCCTCGTCCTCGCGCCTGTTCTGCCCGACCTGATGGTTGCGCCGAAGATCCGGCGCGGCGCCATCGGCTTCCTGCGCAACCATCCGACGGTGGCGATCGGCGGCGCACTGCTGCTTCTGCTCGTCATCATCGGCGTGTTCGCGCCATTCCTCTTCACCGTCGATCCCACCGCGATCGCGCCGGCCAAGCGCACGCGGCTGCCGTCGGCGGATTTCTGGTTCGGCACCGATGCGCTCGGCCGCGACATCTATTCCCGCGTGCTCTATGGCACCCGTGTCTCGCTCACGGTTGGCCTCGCGGTGGCGCTTGGCGCCTCCTTGATCGGGCTGACCATCGGCCTCGTCGCCGGCTTCGTGCGCTGGGCCGACGGCGTGCTGATGCGCTGCATGGACGGGCTGATGTCGATCCCGCCGATCTTGCTGGCGGTGGCGCTGATGGCGCTGACGCGCGGCAGCGTCGGCAACGTCATCCTCGCCATCACCATCGCCGAGATCCCGCGCGTGGCGCGGCTGGTGCGCGGCGTCGTGCTGTCGTTGCGAGAGCAGCCCTATGTCGATGGCGCCGTCGCCTCGGGCACGCGCACGCCGATGGTCATCCTGCGCCACATCCTGCCGAACACGACCGCGCCGATGCTGGTGCAGGCGACCTACATCTGCGCCAGCGCCATGATCACCGAGGCGATCCTCTCCTTCATCGGCGCCGGCACGCCGCCGACCATCCCGTCCTGGGGCAACATCATGGCCGAAGGCCGCGCGCTGTGGCAGGTCAAGCCCTACATCGTGTTCTTCCCGGCGGCGTTCCTGTCGGTGACGGTGCTCGCGGTAAATCTCGTCGGCGACGGCCTCCGCGACGCGCTCGACCCGCGCATGGCGAAGAACCCATGAGCAGCGCAGTTAGAGATCGCCGGGAGCTCAAATGATGCCATTGCTCGAGGTCGAGAATCTGCAGGTTCATTTCCGCACCCCCACCGGCATCAACCGCGCCGTCGACGGCGTGTCGTTCCACGTCAATCCCGGCGAGACGCTCGCCATCGTCGGTGAATCCGGCTGCGGCAAGTCGGTCACGTCGATGTCGATGATGCGCCTGATCCCGGAGCCGCCCGGCAAGATCGCCGGCTCCATCCGCCTCGAGGGCAGGGAGATCCTGACGCTCTCCGACCGCGAGATGCGCGCGCTTCGCGGCAACGACATCTCGATGATCTTCCAGGAGCCGATGACCAGCCTCAACCCGGTGCTGACGGTTGGCCGCCAGATCGGCGAGACCTTGCGGCTGCATCAGGGGCTCGACCAGGCGCAGGCGGAGGCGCGCGCGGTGGAGATGCTGACCCTGGTCGGCATCCCCGAGCCGGCACGGCGCGTGCGCGAATATCCGCATCAGCTCTCCGGCGGCATGCGCCAGCGCGTGATGATCGCGATGGCGCTCGCCTGCAATCCAAAGCTCCTGATCGCCGACGAGCCGACCACCGCGCTCGACGTCACCATCCAGGCGCAGATCCTCAAGCTGATGCTGGAACTGAAGCAGCGCGTCGGCGCTGCGATCATCCTGATCACCCATGATCTCGGCGTCGTTGCCGAGGTCGCCGAGCGGGTGATGGTGATGTATGCGGGCCGCAAGGTCGAAGAAGCGCCGGTGAGGGAACTGTTCCGCAGCCCCCGCCATCCCTACACGCAGGGCCTGCTCGGCGCGCTGCCGAAGCTCGGCTCGTCGCTGTCGGGCGAGATCAAGCGGCTCGCGGAGATTCCCGGCCAGGTGCCGGACCTCAAGCAGCGCATCGAGGGCTGCGTGTTCGCCGGCCGCTGCGCGCTCGCCACCGATGTGTGCCGGCAATATGCGCCGGGGCTGGAGCAGAAGGCGCCGCACCACATCGCTGCCTGTCACTTCGCCGCCAAGGAGCAGGCCGCCGCATGAGCGCTCCCTTGCTGCAGGTCAACGACCTCAAGAAGCATTTTCCGATCCGCAGCGGCCTGTTCGGCCGAGCCAAGAGCCGGGTGCACGCCGTCGACGGCGTGTCGTTCGAGATCGCGCGCGGCGAGACCCTGTCGCTGGTCGGCGAATCCGGCTGCGGCAAGTCGACCGTCGGCCGCGCCATCCTGCGGCTGTTCGACATCACGGCCGGACAGATCGTGCTCGACGGCCTGCGCATCGACGATCTCGGCCCGCACCGCCTGCGCGAGATGCGCCGCCGCGTGCAGGTCGTGTTCCAGGATCCGTTCTCCAGCCTCAATCCGCGGATGCGCATCCGCGACATCCTCGCCGAGCCGATCAACAATTTCGGCCTCGCCAAGACTGCGGCCGAGCGCGATGCGCGCATTGCCGAGCTGATGGAGATCGTCCGGCTGCCGCGCGACGCCGTGAACCGCCGCCCGCACGAATTCTCCGGCGGCCAGCGCCAGCGCATCGGCATTGCGCGCGCGCTCGCCGCCAAGCCCGACCTGATCGTTTGTGACGAGGCGGTGTCGGCGCTCGACGTCTCCGTCAAGGCGCAGATCGTCAACCTGCTGCAGGATTTGCAGCGCGAGTTCGGCCTCGCGCTCCTCTTCATCAGCCACGACCTCGCCATCGTCGAGCACATGACGCACCGCGTCGCCGTGATGTATCTCGGCCGCATCGTCGAGCTCGCCCCGCGCCGCCAGATCTTCGCGTCCCCCGGCCATCCCTACACCAGGGCGCTTCTCTCAGCCGTCCCAATTCCCGAGCCCGGCGCCGAGCGCACCCCGATCATTCTCAAGGGCGATGTTCCCAGCCCCGTCAACCCGCCCAAGGGCTGCCGCTTCAACACCCGCTGCCCGCTCGCATTCGACCGCTGCCGAGTGGAGGCGCCCGAGCTGCGTCTGAAGGGCGAGGACCAGTGGGTGGCGTGCCATCTGGAGAATGTGTAGTTGTAGTCGTGTAGGCGCTACGCGGCGAAAGCCGCGCAGCGACGTGCCCACCGCCCGGTGCGAATGACAGCTTGACGCACGAGACCGTCGCGCCAATCGTCGTTGCAAGCGCAGCGAAGCAATCCAGAATCGTCCCGCGGCGGCAGTCTGGATTGCTTCATTGCGCGCGCCATGACGGGGGAGAGATGGTGCGCTTCTCGCGCGGATCTGGCGGATCTGTCTGGGTGCGGCGCGTAGCCCGCATGAGCGATAGCCGGCGCGCGGGACGCGCGTCGGCGCCAGCGACATGCGGGGTCTCACGTGCCGTGTCGGTGAACCCGGATGTCGCTGCGCTCATCCGGGCTACGTGACGACTGATCCGCGTCTCCGCTCTCCCGCCAACCTCCGTTGTCGTCCCGAGCAAGCCACGACGGCGCGAAGCGGCGGCGGGGCGCCGACCCGGGACCTATCCTCCGTAAAGGCCGTTGGGCTGCGGACGTCGGGCCATCTCATGTCACCAATCCCCCGTGGTTATGGGTCCCTGCGTACGCCGGGAAGACAGCGGAGTTTTGGGAGGCTGCGAGACTCTGCGGCGAGCGGCCGCGATGCGCGTGGGGGACCCTGGGACCCATCGGCCGCACCGGCCTCGTCAATCGACGGCACGCGGCCCCGTCTCCAGCGGTGGAAGGCGGCATCGCTGCGCCGCGTGCCGGCGCTGCACCCCATGTTTGAGGAACGGTACCACAGCCGTGCCCGGTTCCGACCAGCCGTCGGCTCACCGGGGTACGGCCTCGGCCGCTTTAGGCTGCAAGCGATCGACTGAATTTCGTCCAATAGAACGTCGCAAAGCGCGATCTGCGACAACAGGGTGGCCTCTGTCGATTGGAGCGACGTCGGCCGATCGAGGCGCAGCTTTGCTGCGCGGAGTCTACTTAGCGATTTCAATACAGCCTGATTGGACAGGTCGCCGCTTCGAATATCGGTCATTTTTTTCTGCACCACGACTACACCAGACCCGTCGCATCAGGACCGATTTGGTTCAAAGCAATCGGTATGCCACGAAGGGGGTCGGGAGCGGACAACGCGACCTTGCGGATCCCTTCGGCGTCTGCAAAGCAGCGCCCAGGGACATCAATTGGCGGTTTGCAGTCGGTTCCGAATTTAGAACCTGGCACGTTGAGTTGACGATTTGCGTGCCTGATTGGCAACTTATCGCTTTTGGTCGAGCGATTGGCGACCTGCTGATAACGTATTGCAGTCGTGCCAGACTGGAAGATGATCGCTGTGCCCGGCGAGGGGATGACCTGGTGCACTGCCACTGAACTGGTAATCCCTACAAGATAAGTAATAGAATGCAACGTGACCGTCTTGATAAGCATGATAAGGACTCACTTCATATCGCCTCATATCGACAGGCGTGTGGACGTTGCCAGGCTCGCGTTGTGACAAGGTCATAAGTTCATCGCTTCGGTGACCTGCTTCGCAATATCGAGTATCTCAAGCGCCCAGCGTCGACGGTTGGGGGCGCTTGTCTTGATCACCTGATCCCCATTCCCTCAAAGCCGTCGAGCGGCACGCGAACGACGCCCGCTCAGGCTTGAGAGCCAATCATGAGGACTGTGTCCCATAGGAAACGTGAGACACTGGCGGTGTGTCAGTGGGCAGGATGATCACCGCCTCGTCCAGCACGGACCTCATGAGTTCCACGTCGTCGGGCTGAAATACTGGTCCCGTGCCGCCACGTTCGTCTCCTCTCTTGCGGCCGCAGAGAAGACCTGCGGCCTGTTCATCTCAACGAGATTGAAGCGCGTCGCGCAGCGATTTTGAAGTCATTCTCAAGTCCAGTCTCTGCAAACTTTGCTCAGAATTAGCTGCATCACTAGCCAATTACCCTTTCGAATTAACATGTGAGAAACGGGAACCTGATGGAACTGAGGCGCCTGCCGCCTGACGAAAGTGTTCGGAGGTTGACTTGGATCAGCCCGGAAGACGTACGCTCCAATATTTTGGCAAAAGCCATATAAGAGTGGGGACCGATCCTCCGATGAACCTCGACCGATCCGTGAGCCTGCTGAGCCGCGCTCCCGTCATTCGTACAGACGATCCGGAGGCGATGGAGCACGCGTTGCGTACGGTGTACGGGGCAACTGGATTCGCAGTCTCCAACGCAGATGGCTTCCAGGGGGTGGGCAACTACCTTCAGCTTGCGAGCATCGGCCTCGGCTTTTGTGCATATGGCGGCGCAAGGTCAGTCGTCGAGTTCCCGGAGAGCGACTTCGCGCGCCTGCAAATTGCCCTCAAAGGCAGCGCTGTGACCATTCTAAATGGCACGGCGATCGCGGTAACCGAGCGGCAGTCCTGCATAGTTGCGCCGGGCGAGCCCAACAAGATTGTGTTCGAGCCAGGTTATGAGCAGCTCATTCTTCGAATAAGCGCGAGGGCGTTGGAGCAGACATTGACGACGCTGCTCGGCGCAAAGCCAGCCGGTGTCCTCAAGTTTGATCCCATAGCGGCTGCGGTGCAGCCGAACGCTCTGGTTTTGCGCGATCTGGCGATGTTTCTCGCTCATCAGTTGGATGCGACGGCGACAGAGCTGCCACGCACGGTGCTCGTCGAACTGGAGCAGGCTCTCATCGTTTCCTTCCTGTCGGCTCACCGCCACAATTTCAGCGAGCTGTTGGAGCGAGCCGAAAAGGACGTCGCGCCGCAGATCGTTCGGCTGACCGAAGAGTATATCGAGGCCTCTTGGGGGCGCGCCATCACGATCGAGGAGCTGGCATCGCAGACAGGCGTCAGCATCCGCGCGCTCTCTGCTGCGTTTAAGAAGAGCCGCGGATACTCGCCGACGGCGTTTGCAAAAACGGTGCGATTGCGACAGGCAAAACAGATGCTCTCGGGGCCAGATCAGCGCACCTCCGTCTCTGCAGTCGCCTTCAATTGCGGCTTCGGAAATCTCGGACACTTCGCAAGAGACTATCGCGACATGTTCGGTGAGCTTCCATCCGAAACTCTGTCGCGCGGGCGGCGCGCCGCCTAGCTCGCCTGATAGAAGCGTCGGCCAGGACCATTCCCAAGAGCGCTGGGGCAGCAGCAAAGGTCGCTCAGAAACTGGAACCTCAAGCTATATCGGCGATGAAGGGAGCTGCGGCACCTCGCCGCTGACCGGGTTTTTCCCAGGTTTGAGTCCGGTCAAACCTGAGATACCATCCTTCGATGAACTTGGACCGATCCGTAAGCCTCCTGAGCCGCGCTCCCGTCATTCGTACAGACGATCCGGAGGCGATGGAGCACGCGTTGCGTACGGTCTACGGGGCAACTGGCTTCGCAGTCACCAAGGCAGATGGCTTCCTGGGGGTGGGCAACTACCTTCAGCTTACGAATATCGGCCTGGGCTTTTGTGCATATGGCGGGGCGAGGGCGGTCGTCAAGTTCCCGGAGAGCGACTTCGCGCGCCTGCAAATTGGCCTCAAAGGCAGCGCTTTGACCATTCTGAATCGCACGGCGATCGCGATAACCGAGCGGCAGTCCTGCATAGTTGCGCCTGGCGAACCCAACAGGATTGTGTTCGAGCCAGGTTATGAGCAGCTCATTCTTCGAATAAGCGCGAGGGCGTTGGAGCAGACATTGACGACGCTGCTCGGTGCAAAGCCAGCCGGTGTCCTCAAGTTTGATCCCATAGCGGCTGCGGTGCAGCCGAACGCTCTGGTCTTGCGCGATCTGGCGATGTTCCTCGCTCATCAGTTGGATGCGGCGGCGACAGAGCTGCCACGCACGGTGCTCGTTGAACTGGAGCAGGCTCTCATCGTTTCCTTCCTGTCGGCTCACCGCCACAATTTCAGCGAGCTGTTGGAGAGAGCCGAAAAGGACGTCGTGCCGCGGATCGTCCGGCTGGCCGAAGAGTATATCGAGGCCTCTTGGGACCGCGCCATCACGATCGAGGCGCTGGCATCACAGACAGGCGTCAGCATCCGCGCGCTCTATACAGCTTTCAAGAAGAGCCGCGGATACTCGCCGATGGCGTTTGCGAAAACGGTGCGATTGCGACGGGCAAAGCAGATGCTCTCGGGGGCAGATCAGCGCACCTCCGTCTCTGCAGTCGCCTTCAATTGCGGCTTCGGAAATCTCGGACACTTCGCAAGAGACTATCGCGACATGTTCGGTGAGCTTCCATCCGAAACTCTGTCGCGCGGGCGGCGCGCCGCCTAGCTCGCCTGACAGAAGCGCCGGCCAGGACCATTCCCAAGAGCGCCGGGGCCGGCAACGCGCGGTGGGCAGGTTGTGCCCGGCGAAGCTTGCTGATGATGTCCAGTAGTCGCAGCCAGGCTGGGCCTCCGTGCTGTGTCTGGAGGCAAAGCGACCGAACTGCGACAATACGGGCGACGTGTCATAATCATTGCGCTCGGCGGCGGACATGCTGCAGGGCGGGTCAAGGCGTGCACGCGACGATTCGCCGGATAGCGACATTCCATGGCGATTCACGCACCTCCCGCTCGGCGATGCGGGGCAGCGGCACCCCCGCTTGCCCAGCCTGCGATTGAAGGCTTCGCACCCTGCGACCGGCCTGCCACACCAATACAGCCAATCGTCCATATGCCGTGCCGTCGCCGGGCGGGTGCATTGTCAGGAGCCCTTATGGCGATTAAAGATTCCGACCCAGACCGCGTCGGCACCGCAAGCCTTCCCGCGCGGTCATGCGTTCGATGAGGCCGCCATGCATCTTGCCCATGATCCCACAGCGCCGGCGGCAGCAGGGATCAGCTTCGACCAGTTCTTGGTCGTCGACATCCGCGTCGGCACCATCGTCGCGGCCGAGCCCTATCCGGAGGCGCGCAAACCGTCGCTGAAGCTGACGATCGATTTCGGGCCCGGCATCGGCACCAGGCGCTCCAGCGCCCAGATCGCCACGCTCTACGATCCAGCCACCCTGATCGGCCGCCAGGTCGCCGGCGTCGTCAATTTCCCGCCGCGCCAGATCGGCAAGTTCATGTCCGAGGTGCTGACGCTCGGCTTCCCGGACGAGGCCGGCAACGTCGTGCTGTTCCAGCCGGACAAGCCCGTGCCGAATGGCGCGCGGCTGTTCTGAGCGCCGGGGAGAGCCGACCATCATGGATATGCTGCTCGAACCTGTTACGCTGCCGCCATTCCCCGAAGGATTGAGGATTTCGCTGCGGCAGATGCATCTTCTCCAGGCTCCCATGGGCGGCACCCTGGTGACCGGCGGCGCTACCTTCCGCGTGTTCGCGCCGCATGCCAAGGCGGTCTACGTCTCCGGCCCGTTCAACGACTGGGCGCAGGACGCGAGCTGCCGCCTGGCGCCGATCGGCAACGGCCATTGGGCGATCTTCATCCCCGGCCTGAAGGACGGCGACGCCTACATGTACTTCGTCGAAGGCGAGGGCACCTCGGGTTACAAGCGCGATCCGCATGCGCGGCTCTTGACCGTCGATCCGCCGTTCCCGCAATCGCATTCGGTGCTGCGTAATCCCAACGCGTTTCCCTGGCACGACACCGCGTTCACACCGCCGCCTTATAGCGAGCTCGTGATCTACCAGCTCCACGTCGGCACCTTCGACATGAAGGCGGGCAATCCCGACGGCTGCTTCTTCGACGTGATCGAGCGCGTGCCGCACCTGGCGAAGCTCGGCATCAACGCCATCGAGCTGCTGCCGGTGCAGGAATTCCCGACCATGTTCAGCATGGGCTACAACGGCACCGACCTGTTCAGCCCGGAAACCGACTATGGCGAGGCCGAGGAGGCGCATCTCGCCGCCTATGTCGCCCGCACCAATGAGATCCTGGTCGCGGCTGGCGCGGCGCCTTACGCCGGCGTCGACACCGTGCGTCATTGCGACGACCAACTGCGCGCCTTGATCGACGTCTGTCATGTCCATGGCATCGCGGTGCTGTTCGACGTCGTCTACAACCACGCCGGCGGCGGTTTTGACGAGAACAGCATCTGGTTCTTCGACCGTCAGGCCTATGGCGATCCCAACCGCAGCCTGTACTTCACCGACCAGGGCTGGGCCGGCGGCCAGGTGTTCGCCTATTGGAACGCCGACGTTCGGCAGTACCTCGTCGACAATGCCGTGATGCTGTACCGCGAGTACCACGCCGACGGCCTGCGCTTCGACGAGGTCAGCGTGATGGACCGCTTCGGCGGCTGGGCGACCTGCCAGCAGCTCACCGAGGCGCTGCGCGCCGAGAAGCCCGACGCGTTCCAGATCGCCGAATATTGGCCGGTGAACCCGTGGGTGGTGCGGGACATCGCACAAGGTGGCGCCGGCTTCGACGCGACCTGGAGCGACGGCCTGCGCCTTGCTGTGCGCGGCGCCATCGCCAGCGCGGCCGGAGGCGCCGGCGCTGCCGTTGCGATGCAGCCGATCGCCGCGGCGATCGCCGATCTCAGCCTCGACAAGCGCTGGCGCGCGGTGAACTCGATCGAGAACCACGACATCGTCTATGCCGGCCGCGAGCCGCGCATCCCGCGCCTCGCCGATCCCGTCGACAGCCGCTGCTGGTATGCGCGCAGCCGCAGCCGCGTCGCCACGGGCCTGTTGCTGACCGCGCCGGGCATCCCGATGCTGTTCATGGGCCAGGAACTGTTCGAGGACAGACCATGGAGCGACACGCCGAACCCCGACACAACGATCAGTTGGGCGCTGCTTGACGGCGAGGACAAGATCACCGCCGATGCGATGCGCTTTACCAGCGAACTGATCGCGATCCGCCGCACCCATCCGGCGCTGACCGCCGAAGGCTGCGCCATCGTCCACGTCCATGACGGCAACCGCGTGCTCGCCTTTCACCGCTGGGATGGCCAGGGCGACGACGTCGTCGTAATCGTGAGCCTGAGCGAGACGCCATGGCGCGACTACGCCATCGGCTTTCCGGCGGCCGGGCAGTGGAAAGAGGTGTTCAACAGCGACGTCTACGACAATTGGGTCAATCCGGGCGTGGTCGGCAACAATGGCGCTGTGATCGCAGGCGGCCCGGCGCTGCACAGCCAGCCGTGCTCGGCGATGGTGACGATCCCGGCGAACGGCGTGCTGGTGTTTGCGCGGGCGTAACGGCCGTAGGGTGGGCAAGGGCGCAGCCGTGTTCTGTCCACGACCCAGATCGGGATTGCGCCGTGCGCACCATCTTCGCCGTAGAGCTCGCCGATCCACGATGGGCACGCTGCCGCCTTCGGCGGCCGCTTTGCTCACCCTACGGCCGCGCGCCCGCAGCGACGACATGTGGAAGATGGACGCTTGGTCTTTCCTCCGTCATTGCGAGCGAAGCGACGCAATCCAGAATCTTTCCGCAGAGACAGTCTGGATTGCTTCGCTGCGCTCGCAATGACGCGGCAAGAGCACGTTACGCTGCCAACCACGCGACCTGCGGGACCGAACTACACGATCAGCCGGCCGTGCCGCTCCGCGATTCCGATCACCGCCTCGGTCCCGGCATTGAAGTCGAGATGGTCGGCCTCGATGCCGTCGGAGAAGATGACGCCGTTCTCGGGCATCAGCGAGCGCAGCCGCAAGGTCTCCGCGCCCACGAGGCCGCCGCAGACCAGCGAGGTCTGTGAGGTCTTGCTCGGGAACGGCTCGCGCACGGCGAAACGCAAGCTTCGGGCGTCCCAGGGCAGGGGGGTGTAGTCGCCGCCCGTCGTGCGGCCACCGAAGCTGCCGGCGATGGCGAGCGCGCCGGTGACGATGCTCTTGAACCAGGCGGTCGAGCCGAGCCCCGTTGCCACGATCAGACCGCTGGAGGACTGCCGCTCATGGCTGTCGCGCGTCGCGATCTCGTAACGGGCCGAGACATGGGTGCGCGCGCCGATGAAGAGGTCGTTGACGGCGTGCAGCACCTGGCCGTCGGCGAGGCTTGCGCGTGCCATGGTCACCGCCTTGGCGGCGCGCTTGTCGGCGGCGACCTCGGGCAGCAGGCTCGCGAGGTTCTCCGGCGCGAACGGCAGCAGCACGCCGTCATGCCGGGCCGCGTCCGGGTTGAGGCCGAGCAACGGCTGGCCGTCGAGATATTTCATCGTGTTGGCGACGAGGCCGTCCGGGCCGAGCGCCGCGACGATGTCGGCCGGGCCGAACAGGAAGTTCGGCAGGAAGCTGCGGTCGACGATCTGGTAGCGGCCCCAGCGTTCCAGCGTCTGGACGCTGGTCAAGCGCGCGGCCTGGTAGGCCGCGTGCTCGCGCTCATAGTCGGAGAAGTCGGCGCCGAGATGCTCGACATAGAAGCGGGCCTGGTCCGCGGTGAGGAACCTTGCGATCAGCTCCTCGAGCCGCGTCCTTCGCGTGACCAGCACCACCTTGCGGTCATTGCCGGACACGGGCAGCCTCCGCGGGTTTCTGCATCAGGCTGTTCAGCAGCTCGGGCGAGACGTTGAGCTGCCCGATCTTCTCGGCCTTCTCGGCGAGACCCGAAAACGCCTGTGCGATCAACTGGCCCGGCTGCATGCCGGTGGCGGCCAGCGCCTGGATCACGCGGGTGTCGACGCCCTCGAAGATCTTCATCAGCGCGCCGACGCGATAGGCCTCGGCATCGGCCAAGGTGCGGGTATTGGCCGCGTTCAGCGCCACGAAATCCTTGCGCCTCGCCTCCAGCCCGATGTCGGCGACCATGCCGGCCTCGCGCAGCTCGTTCTTCTTCGCCGCGACGCTGGCCTCCGCGTCCATCTGCGTCTCGCGGATCGAGCGCTTCTTCTGTTCGACCGCAATCTCGGTGTCGAGTTCGCTCTCGCGGATCGCCCGCTCGCGCTCCACGGCAAAGTTGCGCCGCGCGAAGATCGCTTCATCGGCGGTCTTCAGAATCGCCTCGCGCGCTTCGGCCTCGAGCGCCTTGGCGGTCTCCGGCGTCGGCTTCACCGCGCGCACGGCGACGCCGAGGATCTCCAGCCCCAGCGCATCGATGTCGGCGCGGCTCTTCAGTCCCTCCGCAATCGCCTCGGCAATGCGGTCGGAGGCGCGCAGTGCCTCCTTCAGGGTCATGTCCTTGACCGCCTGCTGTGCCAGCACCTCGACCGCGCCGAGCACGCGCTGCGGCAGCTCCTCCGGGTCGTCCGACTCGTACGTCTTGCCGTCGCGCTTGAGGGTGAAGTTCAGCATCGCCGCTGCCTTCCTCGGCTCGCCGATGCGGTAGGTGACCTGGCCCTGGATCGTCAGCGTCTGAAAGTCGCGGGCGATCTGCTGGAAGATGAAGGGGGCGTCGCGGCTGCCGATGGGGATCGCGACCAGCGAGGTCGCGGGCCCGTAATAGAAGGTGGAGAGCCCGGCGCCTTCCTCGACCACGGCGCCGGCGCGGTATTTGAGGAGGTAGGTGGTGGGTTGGGCCTTGATGAAGCGAATGCCGAACATGGCGGCCTCCTGACGTCTGATGGCGTAAGTGTGTTACGCCAACTAAGTAAGTTGGACAGTACAACTAAGCGTGCTAGTGTCAAGGGGCAAAATTCGGCAAGGCGGTCAGGGGGCGGCATGGCGGGACGGCAAGAACCAGGCGGCGGCGCGGGCGAGATCGGGCGAGGCAGGGCCGGGCTTAATTTCCCACGCCCGTTGACGACGGTCGACGTCGTCATCTTCACGATCCGCCTGGAGGCGCTGCACGTGCTGCTGGTGCGCCGCGGTCACGGCGAGGGTGAGCCGTTCCCGGACGCTTTCGCGCTGCCGGGCGGCTTCGTCGATGTCGACACGGATCGCGATCTCGAAGCCTGCGCCCGGCGCAAGCTCGTCGAGAAGACCGGCGTCGTCAGCCCGTATCTGGAGCAACTCGGCAGCTGGGGCAGCGCGAACCGCGATCCCCGCGGCTGGTCGGCGACCCACGCGTATTTTGCGCTGGTCCCGACGTCAGCGGCGGAGACGGCGCTCGCCGCGGACGCGCAATGGTTTCCGCTCGACGGGACCGGCGTGAAGCCGAAGCTCGCTTTCGATCATACGGAGATCCTGCGCGCTGCGGTGCAGCGACTGCGCAACAAGGTCGAGTACACCTCGCTGCCGGCCTATCTGATGCCCGAGGAATTCACCTTGCCCGAACTGCAGCGGACCTACGAGGTCGTGCTGGATCGTGCGCTGGAAAAGAGCGCCTTCCGGACCCGCATGCTGTCGGCCGACCTCATCGAACCGATCGCCAAGATGCGCAAGGGGCCGAACCGGCCGGCGCAGCTCTACCGCCTGAAAAAGACGGCTGCGCCGGTGTATTTCGCGCGGACGTTCAATGCGCCGGAGTGACGCCGCCGGTTTCTCCACGTAGCCCGCATGAGCGCTGCGATAGACCGCGGGCACAATGGTGAGACCGCCGGATCATGCCGAGAAGTCGACCACCAGCGACTTGCTGGACGAGCTCGACGAGCTGGTGCCGCTGGCGCTGTAGGACGAGGTCTTGCTGCTGTTCGAGCTCTGCAGCGCCTCGAGCAGCTTCTTCAACAGCTCCTCGACTTGAGACGATGAGCTCGACGAGGACGACGACGAGGTGCTCGACGTGGTGTCGCTGCTGGCATCGTCGCTCGGTGCGGGCGGCGGACCGCCGGCGCCTCTGCCGGAGAACGCATTGGCGAATACGTTCTTCAATTCGGTCGCCTGGTCGGAGGTGAGCTTGCCGCTGTCGACCTCGCTCTGGATGAGATCGTCGATCTTCGACTGCATCTCCTCGGGCGAGGGCGGCGTGCTGGAGGTCGACGACGAGGACGAGCTGTTGCCGCCGCTCTTCAATGCGGAGTCGATGTCGTCGAGCGCCGACGACAAGGCGGTCTGGTCGGTCGAGCTGACCTTGCCGGCCGAGACTTCCTTGGTGAGCTCCTGCTTGAGCAGGTCGAGCGGCGAAAAGCCGCTCATCGAGGAGGCAGAGATCGACGTCATGGTGTGCTCCGGGTAAGACATCAAACCTGTCTCCAGCTGTGGTTGTAACGCTTAACGGCTCCTTGTTCCCTGTGTCCGGATGTGTCTGGACTCCCGTCGCACACAAAACGAAGCAAGAAAGTCGGCGCGTGCCCCGGTGATTGCGGGCGCATTCCCAATGGGTGCTACCGGTTCGGTGAGCCTCGCGAATCCGGGTGACATCCTGTGCCGGGCAAGGCCGCATGCCGCCAGCGCAGTGCTCCGGGGCACGAAATGGTGTATCCGCGGGTGACAGGCGGTGCCTCGCAGAGCAAATCCGCCACAAGGAATAAATCTCCCGGAGGAACTCCATGTCGGCCCTGCCGCTTTCTGGCATCAAGATTCTCGATCTGACGCGCGTGCTCGCCGGACCCTTGTCCGCGCAGATGCTGGCCGATCTCGGCGCCGAGGTGATCAAGATCGAGCGGCCCGGCACGGGAGACGACGCGCGCGCCTTCGGCCCGCCTTACCTCCGGGATCCCGACGGCAAGGCGAACAACAACAACTCGTTCTACATCTGCGCCAACCGCAACAAGAAGTCGGTGACCGTCAACATCGCGAGCCCGGAGGGGCAGGAGATCATCCGCGCGCTCGCCAAGGATTGCGACGTCTTCATGGAGAACTACAAGGTCGGCGATCTCAAGCGCTATGGCCTCGACTATGAGGCGATCCGCGCGGTCAACCCGGACGTGATCTATTGTTCGGTCACCGGCTTCGGCCAGACCGGGCCGTATGCCCCGCGCGCCGGCTATGACGCGATCTTCCAGGCCATGGGCGGGCTGATGAGTGTCACCGGCCACATGGACGGCGAGCCGGGGGCGGGGCCGATGAAGGTCGGGCCGTCGATCGTCGATTACATGACCGGCATGAACACCTCGATCGGCATTCTCGCGGCGCTGTATCACCGCGACGTCAATGGCGGCGGCGGCCAGCACGTCGACGTCTGCCTGTTCGACACCGTGATCGCCTCGCTGTCGCACTACGCCCAGATCTTCCTGGTCAACGGCAAGTCGCCGCCGCGCCGCGGCACCTGGGGGAATGGCGGCATGCCGGCCGGCGTGTTCCGCTGCACCGACGGCGAATTGATGCTGGTGGTCGGCAACGATGCGCAATTCGCGCGCACCTGCGCCGTGTTAGGGGCGCCCGAGCTCGCCACCGATCCGAAATTCGTCAAGAACAACGACCGCGTCGTCAACGGCAAGGAGATCATGGCGATCTTTGCCGGCCTGTTCCTGAAGAACTCGGTGGCGCATTGGCTGGAAGAGCTCGAAAAAGCGGGCGTGCCTTGCGGACCCGTGAACGATTTCGCCCACGTGTTCGCCGATCCGCATGTGCGCTCGCGCGGCATGCAGGTGAAGGTCGAGCACCCGTTCGAGCCGCAGTTGTCCTTGATCCGCAATGCGCTCACCTTCTCGGGCACGCCGATCACGGAGTACCGCGCGCCGCCGCTGCTCGGTGAGCACACCCGGGACGTGCTGGCGCAACTCGGCTATGACGATGCGAAAATCGCAGCGTTGAAGCAGCAGGGCGTGGTGTAGCCGCGTAGCCCGCATGAACGAAAGCGACATGCGGGATCGTCACTACCGCCGGTGAGGACCCCGGATGTCGCTGCGCTCATCCGGGCTGCAGTTTGAAGCAGAGGACGTGGTGTAGCGTACGATCAGTGGGCGTGGCGGTGATGCCGGTGCCGCTTCGCCTTCCACGGAGAATAAGAGTGCGGCGCTTCGAACAACGGGGCCCGCGGCGGCGCGCCCAGCTGCTGCCGCGATTCCTGCAGGCGGCGCTGATAGCCCGGCGAGTTCATGATGCTGGCGGCGGCGCCGCGGGCCAGCACCGGCTCGCTGGCGGTCACCATCGCGAGCGCCGTGGCGGCGACGGCCATGATCAATCGCAGGCGCTGCGTCATCAGGCGAGCTTCCTTCTCATCCAGCGGAGCACGAGGTCTAGCGCGCCTCGCGCGCTGCGACCTTGGCCTGTGACTTTGCCGCCGGCACGCGCGTCGTCAAGCCGAGCACGGCACCGCGCACCACCCGCGCGATCACATCCTCGACATCGTCGAGGTCGCATCGGCCGTCGGAGAGCTTGGTCAGCCGCTCGCTCTCGCGGATGGTGTGATGCGCCATGGCGAGCGCAAAATGCAGGCCCCAGAACAGGTCGACCTCGGAGCTGTCGGGCAAAGCGCGCTTCATCGCCGCGGCGAACTTCCGCAGATGGTCGATTTCCTTGTTCTTGATGCGGCGGATTGGCGGCACCGATTCGATCGAGGCGCGGATCATGAATTGCGCCACCGCCGAACGCTGGTTCTCCGGCCCCAGGCAGCCGCGCAGGATCGGGCCGACCAGCGCGCGCAGGATGTCGCTGATGTCGGCGCGGCCGCCGCCGGCATCCTCCGCCGCGCGCAATTCGCGCAGCCGCTCGCGGTTGAGCGCGATCGAGCGCGTCACGAACAGTTCGGCGATCAGCTCGTCCTTGGAGCCGAAATGATAGTTCACCGCGGCGAGATTGACGTTCGCCTCCGCCACGATGTCGCGCAAGGTCACGTCGGAGAAGCCGCGCTCGGCATAGAGCCGCTCGGCGGCGATCAGGATCGCAGTCCGGGTCTGGTCGGTCGCCATGCTGGTCCTCCCGAACGACGAAGCAGGGTGGGGAGTTGCGTTTCAAACAATTGTATGAAACTATTGTTTGAGACGGCCGGAATGTCAATCGCGGTGCTTCCGCGAGACGACATTTTGGCACTGCAGCGACGGTTCGCGCGGTCGTGCCGCGCAAGATCACACTTGCAAGAACGCGACGTGCGGACCGACACTGCGGTCAAAACAATCTCGAGGAAACCCTGAGGAGAGTCCCATGGACTTCACGATGTCGGCGAAGCAGCAGGAATGGCTGGAGCGCGTGCGCAGCTTCATGACCAAGCATGTCCGCCCGGCGGTGCCGATCTACAAGCAGCAGGACGCCGAGGGCGATCGCTGGAAGGTGATCCCGATCCTGGAGGACCTCAAGGCCAAGGCGAAAGCCGAAGGCCTCTGGAACATGTTCATGCCGCCGTCGGAGCACGAGGATGACGAGTTCCGTGGCGCCGGCCTGACCAATCTCGAATATGCGCTGCTGTCCGAGGAGATGGGCCGCATCTCCTGGGCCTCGGAGGTGTTCAACTGCTCGGCGCCGGACACCGGCAACATGGAGGTGTTCATCCGCTACGGCTCCAAGGAGCAGAAGCGCAAATGGCTGCGCCCGCTGATGGACGGCGAGATCCGCTCGGCCTTCCTGATGACGGAGCCCGCGGTGGCCTCGTCCGATGCCACCAACATCGAAACCCGCATTACGCGTGACGGCGATCATTATGTCATCAACGGCCGCAAATGGTGGTCGTCGGGCGTCGGCGATCCCCGCTGCAAGATCGCGATCCTGATGGGTAAGACCGATCCGTCGGCCGCCAAGCATCAGCAGCAGTCGCAGATCCTGGTGCCGCTCGACACACCCGGCATCAAGGTCGAGAAGATGCTGCCGGTCTTCGGCTTCGACGACGCGCCGCATGGCCACGCCCAGGTGCTGCTCGAGAACGTCCGGGTGCCCAAAGAGAACATCCTGCTCGGCGAGGGCCGCGGCTTCGAGATTGCGCAAGGGAGGCTCGGTCCGGGCCGCATCCATCACTGCATGCGCACCATCGGCAAGGCCGAGGAGTCGCTGGAGAAGATGGTGCGCCGGCTGATGACGCGCCAGGCCTTCGGCAAGAAGATCATCGAGCATTCGGTGTGGGAGCAGCGCATCGGCGAGGCCCGCACCAACATCGAGATGACGCGCCTGCTGTGCCTCAAGGCCGCCGACATGATGGACAAGGTCGGCAACAAGACCGCGCAGGGCGAGATCGCGATGATCAAGGTCGCTGCCCCCAACATGGCGCTGAAGATCATCGACGACGCCATCCAGGCGTTCGGCGGCGCCGGCGTGTCAGATGATGCGGGTCTCGCCAAGGACTACGCCAACATCCGCACGCTCCGTCTTGCCGACGGCCCGGACGAGGTGCACAACCGCGCCATCGCCCGGCTCGAGATGAAGAAGTACGCCAACGAGCCGCGGCATTGACGCAGACCTTGTAGGGTGGGCAAAGCGTCGGCTCGGGCGCGAAAGCGCGCGGGCAGGCGCGTGCCCACCATTCCAGTCTCCGAGAAAAGCGGTGGGCACGCTTCGCTTTGCCCACCCTACGTTCAATATGACCCAAGGGAGTTCGTCGTGGCCGACGGCGTCAAGAAGGACGAAGAATTCTCCGGCACCAAGCCGGTCGAGGAGCGGCACCGCTTCGACGAAGCCAAGCTCGCGGCGTGGATGGCCGAGCATGTCGAGGGCTATGCCGGCCCGCTCACCGTCGAGCAGTTCAAGGGCGGCCAGTCCAATCCGACCTATCGGCTCAACACGCCGGCGCGCTCCTACGTGCTCAGGCGCAAGCCGTTCGGCAAGCTCCTGCCGTCGGCGCATGCGGTCGATCGCGAATTCCGCGTCATCGCCGCGCTCGGCAAGCAGGGCTTTCCCGTCGCCAAGGCCTACGCGCTGTGCAACGACGACAGCGTCATTGGCGCTGCCTTCTACATCATGTCGATGGAGGAGGGCCGGGTGTTCTGGGATCCGACCCTGCCGCATGTCGACGCGCCGCAGCGCCGCGCGATCTTCACCAGCAAGATCGAGACGCTGGCGAAGTTGCACACCTACGATCCCGCCGCAATCGGCCTCGCCGATTTTGGCAAGCCCGGCAACTATTTTGCCCGTCAGGTCGACCGCTGGACCAAGCAGTATCGTGCGTCCGAGACCGAGCACCTTCCCGAAATGGAGAAGCTGATCGAATGGCTGCCGCGCACCTTGCCGGCGCAGCAGCGCGTCTCGATCGTGCATGGCGACTACCGGCTCGACAACATGATCTTCCACGCGACCGAGCCGCGCGTCATCGCGGTGCTCGACTGGGAGCTGTCGACGCTCGGCGATCCCATGGCGGACTTCACCTATCTGCTGATGCAGTGGATCATGCCGGGCCTCGACGGCGTCGACCTGAAGGCCAAGAACATCCCGACCATGGAGGAGGCGGCCGCGATCTATCGCGGCGTCACCGGCACCGAGCTGCCGGACCTCAACTGGTACTTCGCCTACAACCTGTTCCGGCTCGCCGGCATTCTGCAGGGCATCATCGGCCGCATCCGCGACGGCACCGCTGCCAACGACAAGGCGATCGAGTCGGTCAAGCGCATGGTGCCGATGACCAAGCAGGCCTGGGCCTACGCGCAGAAGGCGGGCGCAGCGTAAGGCGCGGGCGGTTCGGCAGCCCGCATGAGCTGACGCCGAAGCTCGGAGAGCGACGGCGGAAGCGACATGCGGGGGCCTCTCGCGCCGGAATGCTGCGTGGAGCGAGCGACCCCGTGGTCGCTGCGTTCGCCCGGGCTTCGAGGCCGCATTCGTCAGCGGCCGCCGCCCCCACCGCCACCGCCTCCACCGCCCCCACCAGCCGTGATCATCGCGCTGCTGTAGCGCGGATCGGTCTGCTTCATGTAGGTCGGCGAGGTGTCGCGGCTGCGCGACCGGGAGGCCTGTTGAATCGTCGTTTCGGGAGTGCCGCAGGCGCCCCAGGAGACAAGCTCGCAGCGGGGCAGCTGGACCTCGCGCGCGCTGGCGCTCGTTGCAGCCGCGCCGGCCGCCATGGCAGCGATCAAGGCAAGCGCGGGCAGTTTCGATATCCTCGACATGTGATCCATCCTTCGGTTCGGCGAAGCCGGAATGGTCCGCTTGCGAGGTTCGACGGCGCGCAAGAGAGGGCGGTTCGAGACGCGAAGCAAAAATTGGTGGCAGGCACGCCTGTCGTGGTTTGAACCAGACGGTCGCTCGTTACGACATGGCGCGACCCTGAGCCCGGCGCCTCGCGATGACGGAAGACATGCCGCGCCACGCTCGTCATTCCGGGGCGATGCGGAGCATCGAGCCCGGGCTCCCTCTGGCGCTGAACTCCGCCGTCAAATGGAGTCCGGGCTCGCGCCTCGCCCCGGAATGACGTGTGTGAAGGGATCGAATGTCCAATCGACGTTTTCAACGTCGCAACTCGTCGGTCGATCCCGGAATGTGACACCGGGGATGACCGGCAAGCTGCCGCGCTCAATTCTTCCCCGTTGCCGCACCTTTCCTGGCCGGCGTCGGTGACGCCGCGGGGGCGGGCTCCGGCGCCTGCGGCGTCGCCACCGAGAGGCCGAAGATGCGCCAGTGATTGTCGACGTTCTGGAAGGTCAGGTCGAAATTGATCTGCAGCGGCCGCGTCGGGAAGAAGCCGGTCAGGCGCAGCATCTTGCCGGGATCGAGATAGGGCGGGGTGGAGAGCTGCGGCGCGGCCAACGCCACGGGATAGAGATCGACGTTGCGCCGGCGCAGGTCGATGAAGGCGATCGCGAGATCGGCGGCGGCGTTCCGGGCCTGGAAGTCGGGCGCGGCGAGATCGCGCAGCACCGAGTAGTTGCCACTGCGGTTGGCATCGTTGAGCGACAGCAGCGTCGAGCGGATCAGATAGAGCGCCTGCTCCGGGCTGACCGGCAAGGATGCTTGCGCCGGCGCCTGGGTCGGCGTCGGCGAGGCCGCGGGGCGCGGGTCCTGTGCCTCGGCCGCCGTTGCGGCGACAACGCACAGGATCAGGCCGGCCAGGAGCTTGCGGACGGGCTTGCCAACGAGCTTGCGCAACACCATCGCGAGGCGATCTACCAGCCCACCCGCACGCCGACGCGCGCGCCCAGCAGGTTCTCGTTGGCGCCATAGCCGAGGCCGGCATTGAGCTGCACCCGATCGGTGATCCGCGCCGCGGCGTTGACGGCAACGCCGTTGGTGCTCTGGAAATTGCCCCAGTTCATGGTCACGGCGAAGCGTTCCTGCGGCATTAGGGTCGGCACGCCGGCCATCGCGAACGCCATCGAGACGCCGTTCATCGCCTTGTTGTTGCGGCTCGACAGATCGTTCAGCCGCGTGTTGATGCGGTCGAGGTCGCCGGCCGAGGCAAGCCCCAGGCTGGCGAGCGTCGTGGTGGCGAGATTGCCCGAGGCGTCCGAGGTGACGAGCTGCACCGATCCCGACTGCGCGCTTCTGCTGGCGGCCGAGGTGATGCCGGCGAGCGTGTAGGTGCTGGCGGCGGTCCCAACGGCGACCTGGTTGGCGCGCGTGGTCGCGGCGCCGGTGCCGATCGCGGTGGAGTTGGCGAAGTTCGCGCTCGAGCCCGCGCCGAGCGCGGCCGCATTGTCGCCGGCGGCCGCCGTGCCCGCGCCGATCGCCACCGCATTGGTGCCCGCGACCGCGGTGCCGGAGCCGAGCGCCACGGCGCCTGCGCCGCTGACCGTGCTGTTGTTGCCCATCACCAGCGCACCGACGCCGCTCACCGTGTTGGCATTGCCGACCACCATCGCGTTGGCGGCATTGACGGTGTTGCCGCTGCCCAGGATCGAGGCGCTGTTGGCGCTCGCGGTCGCCGCCACGGTGTTGTTGGAGCCGATCACCTGGATGTTGTCGCCGAAGCCTGCGGCGGCGGTCGTGTTGATCGTGTTGTTGTCGCCATAGACGAAGCTGTTGTTGCCGTTCATCACGTTGGGATCGCCGATGGCGAAGCTGCCATTGCCGTTGACGTGCTGCCCGGTGCCGAAGGCGCCGCTGCTGTTGCCGGTGACGATGTTGCCGCTGCCATAGGCGCTGCTGTCGGTGCCGATGACGCTGCTGTTGGCGCCGACGGTGACGGCGCGGTCGCCGCTCGCCGTCGCCGCATGGCCGATCGCGGTGGCGGCGACGCCGGTGCCGCTGGCAACGGCATTGGTGCCGATCGCGATATTGTTGGACACCGACCCGCTGGCATTGGCGTTGGTGCCGATCGCGATGTTGCGGGAGTCGAGCCCGCTGCTGGCATCGGCGCCGCCGATGGCGATATTGGTCGAGTTGAGGCCGGAGGCGTTGGGGGCGCTGAAGCTCAATGCGCCGCCGCCGACCGCGACGTTGGCGGAGGCCGAGCCGCTGGCGTTGGCACTGACGCCGAGGCCGGTGTTGGCCGAGTTCACGCCGGTGGCGTCGACGCTGATGCCGCAGGCCACGTTGTTTGGCAGAGTCGAGCCGAAGGCGTTGCTGCCCTGGCCGCTGCCGGAGGTGCTCTGGCAGACGAACTGCGCCGCCGCCGGCGCCGGGTGAAGCAGGGCGGCACAAGAGAGCAGGACGGCAGCCGCGATCCATCGCAGGCGACCATGATCGGTACGGCGCGCGCGCATTCCAAACCTGCCGCCAGCCGCACGGCCTGTGCCCCGGATCACCTGCATCGAGAGTCCCCCAACCCCATCTGCTTCGGCCCACGAGTCGCCCTGCAAGACCGACCTGCCTGACCGAGAGCCCGGGCGCATCAACGTCGGCAACCCGACATCCGCGCCGCAAGCGCGAACAGTTTAGCGGGTTCCATCGCGCGCAGCTGTGGCCGGCAGGCCACATGGAATATTTTGAAATGCGAGGACGACAGGCAATGGGGGTGCGGCGCTCGCCGGGCCGGCCACGGGGGCGGGCGGAGGCGTCGCGTGCGTTTCTCCCAGTCATTCCGGGGGCGTGCCCTTTGGCGCGAACCGGGAATCCATCGGGCCGCGCGTGCTGTCATGAGATGGAGCCCAGGGCCGACGCCCCGGAAAATGAAATGGGAGGACATGATGGCGGCTTCGCTCCTGTCGCAATCGGCCTGAACATATCCTTCCAAGCGCGCATGGTCGAAGTCGGACGAACAGATAGTGTTGTCCGGTTTCGATGTGGCTGCGCATGTTGGAGGCGCACCATTCGGGCGTGCAAATCACGAAGTCGAACGACTCGTAGCGCTGTTCTCCGGGCGGTCCGATCATTGCGCTGACTGAAATGCCGAAGGCGCCATCAGGTGCAAAACGCTGCAGCGGATCGGCATCGCTGCTGGACAGGAAATTCAGCTCAGCTCTCATCGTATTTGCTCGGTCGCGGCTGGCATCAGGGTCAGTGCCTTGCCAGTTTATCCAACCCATTCGGCTCGCTGCACCTTGCGATCAGCTTCTCGATCATGTCGGCACATTGCTCCAGCTCGGCCACCTCCATGAACTCGTCCGGCTTGTGCGCCTGGGCGATGGCGCCGGGGCCGATCACCACGGAGGGAATATCGGCCATCGCGACGAACAGCCCGGCCTCGATGCCGTAGGACACCTTGATGTGGCTGTTGCGGCCCGCCAGGGTCTTGGCGATCGTCACCAGCGGATGGTCTTGGCGCCGACAAAAAGAGTTTGCGAGCGCGATCAAGGCGATCGTCCCGTCCAGCGGCGAAGGCGAAAGATTCTTCTTTCGCGTTTTCGGAATTCGTGATTTGCTTATCCCATTCCGCCTCACCGGATGGGCGTTGCGCGCGATCGTCACGACAGGCGAGGCGGGGAGGCGATGGCCGCGGATTGCCGCAGCATGCTTATCTGATGTGCGGACCAACGGCAGTGTGCGGACGTGAAGTCGCGTGGTCCTGATACCCCGGTGCCGAGGTCAAGTTGACGCCAGCGCTCGCGAGTTGCGTCGATCACGGGGGCAATCAAGCCGGTCCCCGGGGAGAGCACGAAGTAAGCGTTAAGACCGTCGCGCAGGGAAGGCCGGGCGTTCTCGGCTGCACCTGTGGTACCTGCCGCCTGCATTTTTTTCGCAGGTGGGCCGCAGGCGTCAGCCGACGCCTGGCCTTCCCTGCGCCCTCGATGCGAGAGGGCGGTGAAATTCGGGATCACTCGGGCGCGAAGGCGTCGCGGGAAGAATTTTGCATGATTGCACGCGGTCATCATGATTGAACTCCGTCGCTGCGCTCGCAATGACGGCTGCAGAAAGGAACGTCGCCTGACGGACAGCCGGCAGCCACGTTGCTCGCGCGATTCCGCGGTATGGGTTCCCGCGTTCGCGGGAACGACAGCGGAGTGTGTTGCGCGCAGCTGTGCTGAACGGGCCGCAGTGGCGCGGCAACAACAGCTGTCGTCCCGGCGGACGCCGGGACCCATACCGCGTGATCTGGCGAGGGACGTCGCTGTCAGTTGCTGGCTTCATTCCGGCCAGGGGATATGGGTCCCGGCGTTCTCCGGGAGGACACCGGTGTTTGGCGCGGCAACCCGGCTAAATCGGTTTTCCCGCATATGGCATCGACGCCGTCAGGCCGCCATCGACCGGGAAGGCTTGGCCGTTGACGTAGGACGCCTCGTCGCTGGCGAGAAACAGGGCCATCGCCGCGATCTCGTGCGGCTGGCCGGCGCGCTTCAGCGGATTGAGCTGGCCGATCTTGCCTTCGGTGCCGCGCTCCTTGGCGCCGTCGAAGATCGGCTTGGTCATGCCGGTCTCGATCAGGCCGGGACAGACCGCGTTGATCCGCACGCCGGTGCCGGACAGCGAATAGGCGGTGGTCTGCACCAGGCTGATGACGCCGGCCTTGCTTGCGGCATAGGGATGGCCCGAGGCGCCCGACTTCAGGCCCGCAACGGAAGCCGTGCAGACGATGGCGCCGCGCTGCTGCCGCACCATGTGCGGCATCGCGTGTTTGACCGCGAGGAACGGGCCGATCAGGTTGATGCGCAGGATCTCCTGCCAGTGCTCGACGGTCTGCTCGGCGATCGGGATCAAGCCGCCGGAGATGCCGGCATTGGCCCAGATGACGTCGAGCTTGCCATAGGTCGCAACGGCGCGATCGATGAAGCCGCTGACGTCGGCCTCGGAGCCGGCGTCGGCGATCACGGCTTCTGCGATGCCGCCCTGCTGCTTGACGAGCTCGACGGTCTCCTTGACGCCTTCGCTGCGATCGACTGCGATCAGCCGCGCGCCTTCCCTGGTGAACATCAGCGATGCGGCGCGGCCGATGCCGCTGCCGGCGCCGGTGATGATGACGGATTTGCCTTCGAGGCGGCCCATGTTTCCTCCTGCTTCAATTGTAATCAGTTGCGTGCCGCGCAACGGAATTCAAACGCCGTTTCAAACGTGCTGAGATCGCCAAGCGGCTTGAGACGATCTAGGCCTTCACGTACAGCGAGAGACGAGCGGAGGGAAGGGTTTGAGCGATGTCGGCTGATGGAACGAAACCTTCTGTCGTCACCACGCGCTGGTGGTGGGTGCGTCACGCGCCGGTGCGCAGCGACGGCGGCAACATCTATGGCCAGTCCGACATCGCCTGCGATACCTCCGATCGCGAGGTGTTCGAGGCGGTCGCGAAAATCCTGCCGCGCAGCGCGGTGTGGTATGCGAGCAATCTGATGCGTACGCATCAGACTGCGGAGGCGATCTGGGCCGCCGGATTCCCGCGTCCCGCAGCGATGATCAGGGAGACCGCTTTTGCCGAGCAGCATCTCGGGCAATGGCAGGGCATGAACCGCGCCGCGTTCCTGGCGAGCCGGCCGGCGGGCAGCCACTGGTTCGCCGACATCGATGAGCCGGCGCCGGGCGGCGAGAGCTACATGGATCTGTACACCCGCGTGACAGCGGCGATTGCGCGCATCACGGTTTCGGAAGCCGGCCGCGACGTCATCGCCGTCGGCCATGGCGGCACCATCAAGGCGGCTGTTGGCCTGGCGCTCGGCGGCCTGGTCGAGAAGGGGCTGGCCTTCGACATCGACAATTGCTCGGTGACCCGGCTCGACCACATCGTGGCCGGCGAGACCAGCACATGGCGCCTGCCAATGGTCAATCAGCAGCCGTGGATCGCGGATGCAAGGCACAAGGCGATGCATCAGCCGGCTGGGCCGGAGCTGACGACGAGCAAGCTGGCGTGAGGCATCCCGTAGCCCGGATGAGCGCAGCGACATGCGGGTTCACCGGGACAGCACGTGAGACCCCGGATGTCGCTGCGCTCATCCGGGCTACGGGACTTACAATGAGCCGTCGGAGCCGACGACATTCCAACAAGCCAAGGAGGACTCCCAATGACCCTGTTCGACATGACCGGCAAGGTCGCCGTCATCACCGGATCCACGCGCGGCATCGGGCTCGCCATTGCCGAACGCATGGCCGAGCACGGCGCCAAGGTGGTGATCTCTTCGCGCAAGGCGGATGTCTGCGATGCTGTCGCCAAGGAGCTCAATGAGCGATTTGGAGCGGGTACCGCGGCCGCGGTCGCCGCCAACATCTCCAGCAAGGAGAACCTGCAGAACCTCGTCGACGAGGCCAACCGCATCTACGGCAGGATCGACGTGCTGGTCTGCAACGCGGCGTCGAACCCGTATTACGGGCCGCTCGCGGGCATCTCCGACGATCAATTCCGCAAGATCCTCGACAACAACATCGTCGCCAACAACTGGCTGATCAGCATGGTCGTGCCGCAGATGATCGCGCGCAAGGACGGCTCGATCATCATCGTCTCCTCGATCGGCGGCCTGAAGGGCTCGACCATCCTCGGTGCCTACGCGATCTCCAAGGCCGCCGACATGCAGCTCGCGCGCAACCTCGCCTGCGAATACGGCCCGCACAATGTGCGCGTGAACTGCATCGCGCCCGGCCTGATCAAGACCGATTTCGCCAAGGCGCTGTGGGACAATCCGGAGAACCTCAAGGCCTCGACCGCCCGCTCGCCGCTGCTCCGCATCGGCATCCCCGACGAGATCGCCGGCGCTGCGGTGTTCCTGGGCTCGGCCGCCGGCAACTTCATGACGGGACAGACCATGGTGATCGACGGCGGCGCGACGATCAGTTGAGGAGAGCTGTCAGTGGGGCCGGTGCCATGGCCTCATCCAACGGTGTCGTCCCCGCGAACGCGGGGACCCATAACCACCGGCCGGCATGAGGCCGGCAACTGGCAGTGACGTCCCTCGACAAATCACGCGGTATGGGTCCCGGCGTTCGCCGGGACGACAGCAGTGGTTGTCGCGCCATCCGGGCAAACGGGGCAGGCCCGCATTCGCCGCGAACACAGCGTTGTTGCCCGCATGAGCGAAGCGATATGCGGGGTCACATGACGAGAGCGGATATCCCGGATGTCGCTGCGCTCATCCGTGCTACGAAGCAGGCGCCCTCACTCCACGGCCGCATACACCACGTCGCGCACCAGCGTGCGCAGGTAGTCGCGTTGTCCGGGGGCCTGCGCCATGAACACGCAGAACAGCTCCTCCTTCGGATCGATCCAGAAGAACGTGCCGGCGATGCCGCTCCAGAAGAAGGTGCCGGGCGAGCCGGGGAATGGCGCGATGCCGGCCTCGCGGCGCACCGCGAAGCCGAGGCCGAAGCCGTGACCGGGCGACAGCAGGGTGCCGACCGTCTTCACGTGCGGCCCGAGATGGTCGGAGGCCATCAGCTCGAGCGTCTTGCGGCCGACCAGCCGGGTGCCGTCGAGGCTGCCCTTGCTGAGCAGCATCGCGCAGAAGCGGGCGTAGTCCATCGTGGTCGCCACCAGCCCGCCGCCGCCGGATTCCATCAGCGGCTGCTCGGTCATCTTGAACAGGTTGACCGCCTCGCCGGTCCACGGGTCCTTCGCGAACGGCTCGGCGAGCCGGTGCGCATTGGCCTCGCTCGTGAAGAAGTCGGTCTCATTCATGCCGAGCGGCTTGAGGATGCGCTCGGAGAGAAAGGCGCCGAGCGATGTGCCTGCGACGACCTCGATGATCCGTCCGAGGATGTCGGTCGAGCGGCTGTAGTTGAACTCGGCGCTGGGCTGGCAGATCAGCGGCAGGCCGGCGACGATGGCCGCGTGCTCGGCATTGGTGATCTTGCGGCTGCGCACCCGCGATTGCTGGTAGAGCTGGTGCACCGGCCCGGTGCCGGTGTGCTCATACGCCAGGCCCGAGGTGTGGCGCAGCAGGTCCTGGACCGTCATCGGCTGGGCGATCGGCACCAGCTCCAGCTTGCCGCAGGTCTCGACGCCCACTTTCTGCTCGCCGAATTCCGGGATGAACTTGGCGACCGGGTCGGACAGCAACAGCTCGCCGTCCTCGACCAGCATCATGATCCCGAGCGAGACGATCGGCTTGGTCATCGAGAAGATGCGGAAGATCGAATCCGGCCGCATCGGCGTGTCGGCGTCGGGCGCTTGCCGGCCGATGGCGTCGAACCAGCCGATCCGGCCGCGGCGGCCGACCAGCAGGGTGGCGCCGGGGATGGTTCCCTTGTCGGCCTCGCGCTTGAACGCATCCGAAGCTCGCTGCAGCCGCGCCTGGGACAGGCCCAGCGCCTCGGGGCGGTCATCCGGCAGCGGCGGCGTCAGCGAGCGGAGCGCGGAAAGGTGCGCGCTGGATGCGGCAGTCGGCGGGGTCATGGGCTCTCCCTGAAGTCCTGTTGTCGGTTTGCATCAAGTCTGGCGCGGAAGTTGTGGTCTGACCAGTCGATTTGCCCCATTGCACCCTTGCATTCGGGGGGAGGTCTATGCTTCAAAGCGCGCGAACCGGCGACACTGTCCCGGCTCGCTAGGAGTGTAGCTCAATTGGTAGAGCACCGGTCTCCAAAACCGGGGGTTGGGAGTTCGAGCCTCTCCACTCCTGCCAGCGAGATCAAGCACTTAAGGCAAAAGTCGACGAGACAGGTTAGGCCGGGGCCCGCAACGCGCGAGCCCCGAATGCATTTCAGCAACCCCTTATTGCTTCACATAAGGACAGTTGCCGTCCTTCATCGGCCGGAACACCTGGTCGCCGGGCACCTCGGCCAGCACCTTGTAATAGTCCCACGGGCCCTTCGACTCCTCGGGCTTCTTCACCTCGAACAGGAACATCGAGTGCACCATGCGGCCGTCCTCGCGGACGACGCCGTTGTCGGTGAAGGCGTCGCGCACCGGGGTCTCGCGCATCTTGGCGAGCACCGGCTTGGTGTCGCGACTGCCTGCTGCCTTGACCGCGTTGAGATAGTGCAGGGTCGCGCTGTAGGTCGCCGCCTGGTTCATGGTCGGCATCCGCTTCATGCGCTCGAAGAACTTCTTGCCGAACGCCCGGGTGCGGTCGTTGAGATCCCAGTAATACGCCTCGGTGATGATCAGGCCCTGGGCGAGCTTCAGGCCGAGGCTGTGGATGTCGGAGATGAACATCACGATGCCGGCGAGGTTCTGGCCGCCGGCGACGATGCCGAACTCGGCGGCCTGCTTGATGGTGTTGATGGTGTCGCCACCGCCATTGGCCATGCCGATGATCTTGGCCTTGGAGGCCTGCGCCTGAAGCAGGAAGGACGAGAAATCCTGGTTGTTGAGGGGATGGCGGGCGCTGCCGACCACCGTGCCGCCGGCCGCGCGCACGACGTCGCCGGTGTCGCGCTCGATCGAATGGCCGAACAGATAGTCGGCGGTGATGAAGAACCAGGTGTTGCCGCCGTTCTTGACGATGGCGCTGCCGACCGTGTGCGCGTTGCCGTAGGTGTCGTAGGTCCAGTGCACGGTGTAGGGCGAGCAGGACTTGCCGGTGATGTCGGAGCTCGCGGCATCCGTCACGATCATCAGCTTCTCGAACTGCTTCGACATCTCCATGCCGGCGAGCGCGGTCGCCGAGGTCGGCATGTCGATGACCATGTCGACGGCCTCGTTCTCGTACCATTTGCGCACGATCGCGGCGGCGATGTCGGCCTTGTTCTGCGGATCGGCGCTGATCACCTCGATCGGCTTGCCGAACATGCTGCCGCCGAACTCCTCGACCGCGAGCTTGGTGGCCTCGAGATTGCCCTGGCCGCCGATGTCCGAATAGACCGACGAGAAGTCGCTGAGCACGCCGATCTTGAGCGGGGCTTGGGCCTGGGCACAGGCAGGGACGGCGGTGAGGGCGAGAGCGGCAAGACCGAGAGCAGCAAGGCTGACGGCGGCAAGGCGCGTCCGTCCCTTGCGCGGGGCAAAGGTCATGGGTTTCCTCCGGATTGTTCTTGTGCGGACGAGAATGAGCGGGTGGCGCAGGCCCGGCAAGAGCAGGAGCCGCTCCACCGCGGGCATTTCGTCGCGGCAACTGCTCAACCTGCCGTGGTGCGGAAATGGCCTGCCGCGGCACGAAAAACCGCGTTGTTGCGAGCCTGGCGGGGGCCTGCCACGGGAATGACCGCCGAGGCCCGGCATGCCCATATCTTGACCTTTGACCGGCCGGACAGTAGATATCTTGGCAACCTGCAGCCGGCCCGCGATAAAAGCGGATATCCGGCGCGGCTTTTCACTCCCCGAACAAGCGAGCCCGTGGATTCGGCTCATCTCTCCGACAAGAGGGTGGGCCAAGGACGGCTGTTCGGTTTTCCCAGTCAACTCTTCAATCGTCCGATGACGGACGCGGACCCCTGACGATGGCTACCAGCCCGTTCAAATTCCTGCAGGAAGTGCGCTCGGAGACCGCCAAGGTCTCGTGGCCGAGCCGTCGCGAGGTCACCATCACCACGATCATGGTGTTCGTGATGGTGGCGCTGGCCTCGGTGTTCTTCTTCGCCGCCGATCAGATCATCCGTTATCTCATCACCCTCGTGCTGGGCATTCACTGATGGCAACCGCAACGCAAAGCTCCGACAAGCGCTGGTACATCGTCCACGCCTATTCGAACTTCGAGAAGAAGGTCGCGGAGTCGATCCGCGAGCAGGCCAAGCAGCGCAATCTCGAGGACCTGTTCGAGCAGGTGCTGGTGCCGATCGAGAAGGTCACCGAGGTGCGCCGCGGCCGCAAGATCGACGCTGAGCGCAAGTTCTTCCCCGGCTACGTGCTGGTGAAGATGAAGCTGACCGACGAGGCGTTCCACCTGATCAAGAACACGCCCAAGGTGACCGGCTTCCTCGGCGCCGAGAACAAGCCGATGCCGATCTCCGAAGGCGAGGCGATGCGCATCCTGAACCAGATGCAGGAAGGCGTGGAGCGGCCGAAATCCTCGGTGTCGTTCGAGATCGGCGAGAACGTCCGCGTCGCCGACGGCCCGTTCGCCTCGTTCTCTGGCGTGGTCGAGGAAATCGACGAGGCGCGCTCGCGGGTCAAGGTCGCGGTGTCGATCTTCGGCCGCGCCACCCCGGTCGAACTGGAATTCAACCAGGTCGAGAAGATCGTCGGTTAAGCCTCGTGGGGCGGTAGCCCGGATGAGCGCAGCGACATCCGGGTTCACACTGATGCCGGCGATGCCCCCCGGGGTCGCTGCGCTCGCCCGGGCTACGAAAGGGCTCAGCCCTTTCCTTTTCGTCTGATCTCGTGTATCGGGCGCCCTTCGCTCCCCAACCGGGGGGCGATTTCGTTCGTGGGAGGCGTGACCGGCTTTGCCAGCCGGATGAAGCGCGCCGGACCACGGTCCCAAACCTCGCCTGAGGGTTTTGTCGCCCGAAGGCGTTGCGTTCGCATCAGGCAGAATCGCGAACGCATTGGAGAGTCATAATGGCAAAGAAAGTAACCGGTTACCTGAAGCTTCAGGTCCCGGCCGGTGCGGCCAACCCGTCGCCGCCGATCGGCCCCGCGCTGGGTCAGCGCGGTCTCAACATCATGGAGTTCTGCAAGGCGTTCAACGCGCAGACCCAGAAGGAAGAGAAGAACACCCCGATCCCGGTGGTCATCACTATTTATGCGGACCGGTCCTTCACCTTCGAGATGAAGACCCCGCCGATGTCCTACTTCCTCAAGCAGGCTGCCAAGATCCAGTCCGGCTCGAAGGCGCCGGGCCGCGACAAGGCCGGCAAGGTGACCAAGGCGCAGGTGCGCGAGATCGCCGAGAAGAAGATGAAGGACCTGAATTGCGACTCGATCGAGTCGGCCATGAAGATGGTCGAGGGCTCTGCCCGCTCGATGGGTCTGGAAGTTGCGGGGTAAGGCGCCATGGCACTCGGAAAGCGTTTGAAGAAGGCCCGCGAGGGCATCGATCGCACCAAGCTCTACCCGCTTGCTGACGCGATCAAGATGATCAAGGAGCGGGCCGTCTCGAAGTTCGACGAGACCATCGAGGTCTCGATCAACCTCGGCGTCGATCCGCGCCACGCCGACCAGATGGTCCGCGGCGTCGTCATGCTGCCGAACGGCACCGGCCGCACGCTGCGCGTCGGCGTGTTCGCCCGCGGCGCCAAGGCCGAGGAAGCCAAGGCCGCCGGTGCCGACGTTGTCGGCGCGGAGGACCTGGTCGAGAAGGTGCAGAACGGCAACATCGACTTCGACCGCTGTATCGCCACCCCCGACATGATGCCGCTGGTCGGCCGTCTCGGTAAGGTGCTCGGTCCGCGCGGCATGATGCCGAACCCGAAGATCGGCACCGTGACCATGGACGTCGCCGGTGCCGTCAAGGGCGCCAAGGGCGGTTCGGTCGAGTTCCGCGTCGAGAAGGCCGGCATCATCCAGGCCGGCGTCGGCAAGGCCTCGTTCGCCGAGGACAAGCTGGTCGAGAACATCAAGGCGCTGGCGGATGCGGTCGTGAAGGCCAAGCCGGCGGGCGCCAAGGGCACCTACGTCCAGCGCGTCGCCGTCTCCTCGACGATGGGCCCGGGCGTCAAGGTCGAGCCGGGCACCGTGCTCGCCTGAGCGGCCAAGCATAGGTTAGATTGGGGAGGGCGGGATCGTTCATCGATCCCGCCCTTCGCATTTTGGAGTACCGGCCGACATGCCCGACAAGGTCCTGATCTATTCCCGCCTCCCGAAATCCTTGACCCAGCGCTTTGCCGATCGGTTCGATCTGCTCGACAGCGGCGGCAAGCCGGCGCACGAGGTGTTTCCGGCGGACGAGGTCGCGCGGATCCGGGCGCTGATCACGGCCGGCGGCACGCCGCTGGGGGCTGCCGACATGGACAGGCTGCCGGCGCTCGGGGCCATCGTCTGCTATGGCACCGGTTACGACGGCGTCGACCTGAAGGCGGCCGCGGCCCGTAACATCGCCGTCGGCCACAGCCCGGGCGCCAATGCCGCGGCGGTCGCAGACGTCGCTGTGATGTTGATGCTGGCGACCACGCGGCGGCTGACGGTGGCAGACGCCTATGTCCGCGACGGGGGCTGGGCGTCCGCAAAACCATCGCCGCTGATGAAGCCGCCGCCCGGTCTCGCCGGCTGCAAGGTCGGCGTCTACGGCATGGGCGAGATCGGCCGCAAGATCGCGAGCCGCGTAGCCGCCTTCGAGACTGAGGTCGGCTATTTCAACCGCACCCGCTATGACGATCTGCCGTATCAATATTTCCCGAGCCTCGATGCGCTCGCCGAATGGTGCACCGTGCTGATGATCGCCGTCCGTGCCAGCGCCGAGACCACCCACGTCGTCAACGCCGACCTCCTCAAGAAGCTCGGCACCGACGGCCACATCGTCAACATCTCGCGCGGCTCGGTCATCGACGAGCGGGCGCTGGTGGCGGCGCTCAAGGAGGGTACCGTTGCCGGTGCCGGCCTCGACGTGTTCGAGACGGAGCCGCATGCGCCGGATGAGCTGACCTCCCTGCCCAACGTGGTGGTGACGCCGCATATCGGCGGCAACACCAGGGAGTCGCACGTCGCGATGCAGGCCTGCGTGGTGGCGAATCTCACAGCGTTCTTCGCCGGCGAGATGATGCCTTATCAAGTCAAGTAGCTCGTAGCCCGGGCGAGCGGAACGACCCGGGACGGACCATCCCCCATGTCGCTTTCGCCTTTGCGGGCTGTGGCTGACGCTGATGCGGGCTGCTACGTCCAAAACGTTCCGCCCCGCGCAGAAATATTTTGACGCACTGCACATCTCTGTGAATTGCGAACCATTCTCGAATGCTTCTAACTCTTGCTGTTAGGACGACAGATAGAGCGAGGGGCCATGGCGGCGTTCACTTTGAAGATCAATGGGCGGGAGCATCAGGTTGATGTCGACCCCGGCACTCCGTTGCTCTGGGCCATTCGCGACAATGTTGGGCTGACCGGCACCAAATATGGCTGCGGCGTTGCGCAATGCGGGGCCTGCACAGTCTATCTCGACGGTCAGACGGTGCGCTCCTGCTCGTTGCCGGTGTCGGCAGTCGGGAAGAGCGAGGTGACGACGATCGAGGGGCTCTCCAGCAAAGAAGCGGTTGCCGTCCAGAGGGCATGGGCCGCGCACGATGTGCCACAATGTGGCTACTGCCAGTCGGGCCAGGTGATGAGCGCGGCCGCGCTGCTCAGCCTGACCCCGAAGCCCAGCGACCAGGACATCGATCTCGCAATGAACGGCAACATCTGCCGCTGCGCCAGCTATGTCCGCATCCGCGCCGCAATTCATTCGGCCGCCAAGACTCTGGAGGGCTGATCATGAACCTTCATGTGAAATCTGAAGCCGCTGCGACCTTGTCGCGCCGCTCGCTGTTGAAAGCCGGCGCTGGGTTCGTGCTCGCCACCTATGTCGCGCGCAACGGCGTCGCCTACGCGCAGGACGCTGCTGCGGCAAAATCCGTCAACATCGCGCCGAACACGTTTCTGGTGATCGGCCAGGACGACACCGTCACCGTTCTCTGCAAGCACATCGAGTTCGGACAGGGCCCGTTCACCGGCATGGCCACCCTGGTGGCTGAGGAGCTCGATGCCGATTGGTCGCAGATGCGCGCCGATCATGCGCCCTCGAATCCGGTGCTCTACAAGAATCTCTTGTTCGGGGTGCAGGGCACTGGCGGCTCGAGCGCGATCGCCAATTCCTACGAGCAGATGCGCAAGGTCGGCGCCGCCGCGCGCGCGATGCTGGTGGCTGCGGCTGCCGACGAATGGAAGGTGCCGGCCGAGGAGATCACGGTCGATAAAGGTATCGTTAGACATCCCTCCGGCAAGCAGAGCGGTTTCGGCGCGCTGGCCGCGAAGGCGATGCAACAGCCGGTGCCGGCGAACCCGCAGCTCAAGGATCCCTCCGCCTTCAAGCTGATCGGCAAGGAAGGCGCCGTGACCCGGCTCGACAGCGTGGCGAAGTCGAACGGCTCGGCCGAGTACACGCTCGACATCAAGGATCCGGGGACCTTGACCGTGCTGGTGGCGCGCTCGCCGCGGTTCGGCGGCAAGGTGGCCTCCTTCGACGCATCAGCAGCGAAGGCCGTGCCTGGCGTCGTCGACGTCAAGGAGGTGCCGAATGGCGTCGCCGTCTATGCGGAGGGCTTTTGGCCGGCCAAGACGGCACGCGACCTGCTCAAGATCACCTGGGACGACAGCAAGGCGGAGACGCGCGGCACGGCGCAATTGCTGGAGGAGTTTCGCGCACGTGCGAAGAAGCAGGGCGCGCTGGTCAAGCAGGAGGGCGATGTCGACGCCGAGATCGCCAAGGGCGGCAAGCTGATCGAGACCGAGTTCGTCTTCCCCTATCTGGCGCATGCGCCGATGGAGCCGATCAACGCCTTCCTGCATTGGAAGGGCGACACCGCGTCGGCGCGCTACGGCAGCCAGTTTCCGACGCCTGATCACGCCGTGATCGCGCAGGTGCTGGGGCTCGACATCGCCAAGGTCGATCTCAAGACGATTCTCGCCGGCGGCAGCTTCGGCCGGCGCGCGCAGCAGTCGACCCATGTCGCCATGGAGCTGGCGCAGGTCGCCAAGGCGATCGGGCCGGGACGTCCGGTCAAGCTGGTGTGGACCCGCGAGGACGACATGCGCGGCGGCTACTACCGGCCGTTCAGCCTGCATCGCATGCGCGGCGTCGTTCGCGACGGCAAGATCGTGGCGTGGTCGGATACGATCGTCGGGCAGTCGATCATGAAGGGCTCGCCGTTCGAGGCGATGACCATGAAGAACGGTCTCGATGCGACCGCCTATGAGGGCTCGAACGAGATCCCGTACCAGGTGCCGAACTTCCGCTGCGACCTGCACCAGGTCGATGTCGGCGTGCCCGTGCTGTGGTGGCGCTCCGTCGGCCACACCCATACCGGCTACGCTGTCGAGGCGTTCGTCGATCAGCTGCTCGAAGCCGTCGGCCAGGATCCGGTGGAGGGGCGACTGGCGATGATGGCCGACAAGCCGCGTCACGCCGGTGTGCTCCAGGCGGTCGCCGAGCTCGCGGACTGGAAGGGCGCCAAGCTCGAGGCGGGCCGCGCCCGCGGCGTTGCCGTGGTCGAGAGCTTCAACACCTACGTCGCCCAGGTGGTCGAGCTGTCGATGGGCGCCGACGGACCGGTCGTGCACAAGGTCTGGTGCGCTGTCGACTGCGGCGTCGCGGTCAATCCCGACATCATCCGCGCCCAGATGGAGGGCGGCATCGGCTTTGCGCTGGGCCACATCCTCTATGCGCAGCAGCCGCTCGACGAGGGACGTCCGGTGTCGGGCAATTTCGATACCTACCGCTCGCTGCGCATCCACGAGATGCCCGAGATCGAGGTCGCGATCGTGCCGTCGACAGAGAAGCCATCGGGGGTAGGCGAGCCCGGCGTCCCGCCGCTCGGACCGGCCGTCGCCAACGCCATGGCGAAGCTCGGCCTGCCGCGCCCCACGCAATTGCCGATCCGGCCGGGAGACACTGCATGAGACTGGTTAGAACGGGGGCGATGGCGTTGCTCGCCGGCTGCCTGGCTGCGGTTGCCGTCGCGGCCTATCCGGGGCTTCAGCGCGCCTATGCCGCGCCCGAGGCGACCCGCGTGGCCAATGGCCTGAAGCCGGCAGCGGACTTCGCGAAGATCAAGAACAAGGAGGAGCGCGCGGTGGCGCTGTTCGAGGAGGCCGGCAAGGTGCTGCAGTCGCCGCGCTGCATGAACTGCCATCCGGCCGGCGATCGTCCGACCCAGACCGACAAGATGATTCCGCACCAGCCGCTGGTGGTCCGCGGCGAGGCCGGCATGGGCGCGCCCGGCGGGCTCGCCTGCACGACCTGTCACCACGAAGCCAATTTCGACCCGGCGCGCGTGCCCGGCAATCCGAAGTGGCAGCTGGCGCCGATCGAGATGGCCTGGCAGGGCCGATCACTCGGCCAGATCTGCACCCAGATCAAGGACCCGAAGCTCAACGGCGGCAAGACCATGGCCCAGCTGATTCATCATATGGCTGAGGACGAACTGGTCGGCTGGGGCTGGAATCCGGGAGCAGGGCGGACGCCGGCGCCGGGGACTCAGAAGCAGTTCGGCGAGCTGATCAAGGCCTGGGCCGAGGCCGGGGCGTCCTGCCCGAAGGGGTAGACGGGTAGCCCGGAAGAGCGCCGCCGGAGCCACTCGGGCGAAGGCGGAAGCGATCTCCGGGGCCGGTTTCTCCGCGCGACGGTCTGGCGAGAGTCCCGCATCTCGCTTCCGCCTGCGCCCGTTGGGCGCTGGCTGACGCTCATGCGGGCTACGGGACTGGCCGACGTAACTGGTGCGATTTTTGCTCTTGGGGTCTTGGCAAGTCGCCATTCACCCGTTAAAGAACCGGCTTCCGGGCGGGTCGGCTTTTGCTGGCGCGCCCGTGTGCGCATTCCGAAAGCCTAGAGGATCAGCATTCCTTTTGAGGATATCCGTTTGGATGACCCGGAAGGAAGAAGGATCTTTCTGCTCTCGAATGCCGCAGGGGAGGTCGGTCCGCCGATCACCCCGATCCTGTCCGAGACTGCAGGCGCCGGCGCGGAATTCAATTTCCTCAATGGCTTAATCGTCCAGCCTGCATAGACGGGTGAAGACCGGATTTCGGCATGTCCACTGCCTCTGTCGTGGTGGCATGCAGGTTTGGTTCGAACCTCGACACTCCGTGGGCCGATAAAGCCTTGCGGAAGGGCAGGCTATTCATCGCCGTTTTGCCTTGCGTGTCCTCGGGTTCTTCCGTCCGGAGGTCAGGTTTGGTGGGGCGGCGGGTGCAACCCGGCGGTCCCGCTTTCGGGCGAAGGCCGCCAACCGGAGAGAGCTTGCTGTGGAACGAGCGGCAAAGAAAGAGGCGGTCGAGGAACTGCACGAGGTCTTCAAGACCACGGGCGTCGCGGTCGTCGCTCACTATTCCGGCCTCACCGTGGCCCAGATGCAGAAGCTGCGCATGCAGATGAAGCAGGCGGGCGCGTCGGTGAAGGTCTCGAAGAACCGTCTCGCCAAAATTGCTCTTGAAGGCACGGACGTCGTCGGCATCGGTCCCCTGTTGAAGGGGCCGACCGTGATCGCAACTTCGAACGATCCTGTCGCGGCGCCCAAGGTTGCCATGGAATTCGCCAAGGCGAACGAAAAGTTCGTCATCCTCGGCGGCTCCATGGGTAAAACCGTCCTGAATGTCGACAGCGTCAAGGCTCTCGCCTCGCTGCCGTCGCTGGACGAACTGCGCGGCAAGCTCGTCGGCCTGATCCAGGCACCGGCGACCAAGCTCGCCCAGCTCGCCAACGCACCCGCGGCCAAGGTCGCGCGCGTCATTCAGGCTCATGCCTCAAAGGGCGAAGCGGCCTGACGCCCTTCGCAAACACTCAAAACCTGGTTTCGAACCGAACCATCTTAAGGAAGTAGATCAATGGCTGACTTGCAGAAAATCGTCGACGACCTGTCCTCGCTCACCGTTCTCGAGGCCGCCGAGCTCGCCAAGCTCCTGGAAGAGAAGTGGGGCGTGTCCGCCGCTGCCGCCGTCGCGGTTGCTGGCCCGGCCGCTGCCGCTGCCGCTCCGGCGGAAGAGAAGACCGAGTTCACGGTTGTCCTGGCTTCGGCCGGCGACAAGAAGATCGAGGTCATCAAGGAAGTTCGCGCCATCACCGGCCTGGGCCTGAAGGAAGCCAAGGACCTGGTCGAGGGTGCCCCGAAGCCGGTCAAGGAAGGCGTCAACAAGGAAGAGGCCGAGAAGATCAAGGCTCAGCTCGAGAAGGCTGGCGCCAAGATCGACCTCAAGTAATCGCAAGATTGCAAGCGGAGCCTTCCGGCGGCCTAAGGCAGGTCCGAAGGTTTCGAGAGATTATGATGACCGGGCGGTAACATCGCCCGGTCATCATCGGGACAAAAGAGTTTTGCAGAGGTGTCGGGTCGGGCCGGGATACTGCAAAAGGCGTGCAACAGGATCGCCCGTTGCGGGCCGAACACGGAAAAGTGTGGAGATTTGGGGGCTTCCCCCTCGAATCTCGGCTATCGTCGGCCCATATTGGGTCGGCAGCACGAAAAGCCGGTTATCGGTGGAGTGGCGTCTCCGCCCTTAGACCGTTGGGAGATAGGCAATTTCGGGCTTTTGCAGTCCGTGACGAGATGGTTGTGACGAGCGGGTGCGCCCTCGCGCCTCGCGCGTCGTTTTGCGTTTTGCTGGTCTGAAGAACAGAGCTGGGACGTTTCCGTTCCGGCTTTGGGCCTCAGATCCTCGAAATGGATCGAAATTCAACCCGAAGGGGCGGTGGCAGCCGCTGTTTCGGAAGGTTCGCCCCTCCGGGCGACGAAATGAGAGGCCACGATGGCGCAGCAGACATTCACCGGTCGCAAACGCGTTCGCAAGTTCTTTGGACACATCAAGGAAGTCGCGGAGATGCCGAACCTCATCGAGGTTCAGAAGGCGTCCTACGACCAGTTCCTGATGGTGGACGAGCCCACGGGTGGGCGAGCGGATGAGGGCCTGCAGGCGGTGTTCCGCTCGGTGTTCCCGATCTCCGACTTTTCGGGCACCTCGATGCTGGAATTCGTCCGCTACGAGTTCGAGCCGCCGAAATACGACGTCGACGAGTGCCGCCAGCGCGGCATGACCTTCGCTGCGCCGCTCAAGGTGACCTTGCGCCTCATCGTGTTCGATATCGACGAGGAGACCGGTGCGAAGTCGGTGAAGGACATCAAGGAGCAGGACGTGTACATGGGCGACATTCCGCTCATGACCATGAACGGCACCTTCATCGTGAACGGCACCGAGCGCGTCATCGTCTCGCAGATGCACCGTTCGCCGGGCGTGTTCTTCGACCACGACAAGGGCAAGACCCATTCGTCGGGCAAGCTGCTGTTCGCTGCCCGCGTCATTCCGTATCGCGGCTCCTGGCTCGATATCGAGTTCGACGCCAAGGACATCGTGTTCGCGCGCATCGACCGTCGCCGCAAGCTGCCGGTGACGTCGCTGATGTTCGCGCTCGGCCTCGACGGCGAGCAGATCCTGTCGACCTTCTACAAGAAGCTGATCTACAAGCGCATCAAGGAAGGCTGGCGCGTTCCGTTCGACGCCAACCGGTTCCGCGGCTATTCGACCGTGAACGACCTGATCGACGCCGACACCGGCAAGGTCGTGCTCGAGGCCGGCAAGAAGCTCACCGTGCGCGCCGCCCGCCAGCTCCAGGAGAAGGGGCTGAAGGCGCTGCGCATGTCGGACGAGGAGCTGCTCGGCAACTACATCGCCGAGGATCTCGTCAATCCGAAGACGGGTGAGATCTACGCCGAGGCCGGCGAGGAGATCACCGACAAGCTGTTCAAGGTGCTGAACGAGCAGGGCTACAAGGACCTGCCGCTGCTCGACATCGACCACGTCAATGTCGGCCCCTACATCCGCAACACGCTGTCGGCCGACAAGAACATGACGCGTGAGGATGCGCTGTTCGACATCTACCGCGTGATGCGTCCGGGCGAGCCGCCGACGCTCGATTCGGCGCAGGCGATGTTCCAGTCGCTGTTCTTCGATGCCGAGCGTTACGACCTCTCCGCGGTCGGTCGCGTCAAGATGAACATGCGCCTCGAGCTCGATGCGCCCGACACCCAGCGCACGCTGCGTAAGGAAGACATCCTGTCGGTCATCAAGACCCTGGTCGACCTGCGTGACGGCAAGGGCGAGATCGACGACATCGACCATCTCGGCAACCGCCGCGTCCGCTCGGTCGGCGAGCTGATGGAGAATCAGTACCGCATCGGCCTGTTGCGCATGGAGCGCGCCATCAAGGAGCGCATGTCGAGCGTCGACATCGACACCGTGATGCCGCAGGACCTGATCAACGCGAAGCCCGCCGCCGCTGCCGTGCGCGAATTCTTCGGCTCGTCGCAGCTGTCGCAGTTCATGGACCAGACCAACCCGCTGTCGGAGATCACCCACAAGCGCCGCCTGTCGGCGCTTGGACCGGGCGGTCTGACGCGCGAGCGCGCCGGCTTCGAGGTGCGCGACGTGCATCCGACGCATTACGGCCGCATCTGCCCGATCGAGACGCCGGAAGGTCCGAACATCGGCCTGATCAACTCGCTGGCGACCTTCGCCCGCGTCAACAAGTATGGCTTCGTCGAGACGCCGTACCGCAAGGTCAAGGACGGCCGGGTCACCGACGAGGTGGTGTATCTGTCGGCCATGGAGGAGGGGCGCTACCGCGTCGCGCAGGCCAACGTGCCGCTCGATGCCAAGGGCCGCTTCACCGAGGACCTCGTGGTCTGCCGTCACGCCGGCGAAGTCGTGCCGATGACGCCCGACAAGGTCGACTACATGGACGTGTCGCCGAAGCAGCTCGTTTCGGTGGCCGCGGCGCTGATCCCGTTCCTCGAGAACGACGACGCCAACCGCGCGCTGATGGGCTCGAACATGCAGCGCCAGGCGGTGCCGCTGGTTCGCGCCGAGGCGCCGTTCGTCGGTACCGGAATGGAAGGCGTCGTTGCCCGTGACTCGGGCGCCGCGATCGCGGCGCGCCGCTCCGGCGTGATCGACCAGATCGACGCCACCCGCGTCGTCATCCGCGCCACGGAGGATCTCGATCCGACCAAGTCGGGCGTCGATATCTACCGGCTGATGAAGTATCAGCGCTCGAACCAGTCGACCTGCATCAACCAGCGTCCGCTGGTGAAGGTCGGCGACATCGTCAAGAAGGGCGACATCATCGCTGACGGTCCGTCGACCGATCTCGGTGAGCTCGCGCTCGGCCGCAACGTGCTCGTCGCGTTCATGCCGTGGAACGGCTACAACTTCGAGGACTCCATCCTGCTCTCCGAGCGGATCGTGAAGGAGGACGTCTTCACCTCGATCCACATCGAGGAATTCGAGGTGATGGCCCGCGACACCAAGCTGGGTCCGGAGGAAATCACGCGCGACATTCCGAACGTGTCGGAAGAGGCGCTGAAGAACCTCGACGAAGCCGGCATCGTCTATATCGGCGCGGAGGTGCGCGCCGGCGACATCCTGGTCGGCAAGATCACGCCGAAGGGCGAAAGCCCGATGACGCCGGAAGAGAAGCTGCTGCGCGCCATCTTCGGCGAGAAGGCCTCTGACGTGCGCGACACCTCGCTGCGGGTGCCGCCGGGCGTGCAGGGCACGATCGTCGAAGTCCGCGTGTTCAACCGGCACGGCGTCGACAAGGACGAGCGTGCGCTGGCGATCGAGCGGGAAGAGATCGAGCGTCTGGCCAAGGACCGCGACGACGAGCAGGCGATCCTGGACCGCAACGTCTACAGCCGTCTCGCCGACATGCTGGATGGCCGTCAGGGCATCTCCGGTCCGAAGGGCTTCAAGAAGGACACCAAGATCACGCGCGCGGTGCTCGACGAGTATCCGAAGTCGCAGTGGTGGCTGTTTGCCTCGCCGAACGACAAGCTGATGGCCGAGATCGAGGCCATGCGGAAGCAGTACGACGAGTCGAAGAAGGGGCTGGAACAGCGCTTCCTCGACAAGGTCGAGAAGCTGCAGCGTGGCGACGAGCTGCCGCCAGGCGTGATGAAGATGGTCAAGGTCTTCGTTGCGGTGAAGCGCAAGATCCAGCCGGGCGACAAGATGGCCGGCCGTCACGGCAACAAGGGCGTCGTCTCCAAGATCGTGCCGATCGAGGACATGCCGTTCCTCGAGGACGGCACGCATGCGGACATCGTGCTGAACCCGCTGGGCGTGCCCTCGCGCATGAACGTCGGACAGATCCTCGAGACGCATCTTGGCTGGGCCTGCGCCGGCCTCGGCAAGCGCATCGCCCAGACGGTCGATGCCTACCTGTCGAAGCAGGACGTGAAGCCGCTGAAGGAGACCTTGAAGCGGATCTACGGCGATGACGAGACCATCAAGTCGCTCAACGACAACGAGTTGATCGAGCTTGGTCACAATCTGAGCCGTGGCGTGCCGATCGCCACACCGGTGTTCGACGGCGCCAAGGAGGCCGACATCGAGGAGATGTTGAAGCTCGCCGGCCTCGACGCATCCGGTCAGTCGACGGTCTATGATGGCCGCACCGGCGATGCGTTCGATCGCAAGGTGACGGTCGGCTACATCTATATGCTGAAGCTGCACCATCTGGTCGACGACAAGATCCATGCGCGTTCGATCGGCCCGTACTCGCTGGTCACCCAGCAGCCGCTGGGCGGCAAGGCCCAGTTCGGCGGCCAGCGTTTCGGCGAAATGGAGGTGTGGGCGCTCGAAGCCTACGGCGCGGCCTACACGCTGCAGGAGATGCTGACGGTGAAGTCGGACGACGTCGCCGGCCGCACCAAGGTCTACGAGGCGATCGTGCGCGGCGACGACACGTTCGAGGCCGGTATTCCGGAATCGTTCAACGTGTTGGTCAAGGAAATGCGCTCGCTCGGCCTCAACGTCGACCTGCACAACTCCAAGCTCGGACCGGCGCCGACGTCGGAAGCCGCCGAGTAGTTCAAGAGGTCAGGCCCGGCCGTCTCGGACGGCCGGGTGCCGGCGCCTTCCCCCGCGGGTCAGGACAAGGCGCCCGTTGAGAGATTTTCGAATTTGCGGCCGACCCCCGATCGGCCCGCGAGGAGAATACGATGAACCAAGAAATTATGAATCTCTTCAATCCGACGACGCCGGCTCAGGTCTTCGACCAGATCCGGATCTCGATTGCGTCTCCGGAGAAGATTCTGTCCTGGTCCTACGGCGAGATCAAGAAGCCGGAAACGATCAACTACCGCACCTTCAAGCCCGAGCGCGACGGCCTGTTCTGCGCCCGCATCTTCGGGCCGATCAAGGACTACGAGTGCCTGTGCGGCAAGTACAAGCGGATGAAGTACAAGGGCATCATCTGCGAGAAGTGCTCGGTCGAGGTGACCTTGTCGCGCGTCCGGCGCGAGCGCATGGGCCATATCGAGCTCGCCGCTCCCGTCGCGCACATCTGGTTCCTGAAGTCGCTGCCGTCGCGCATCGGCCTCCTGCTCGACATGACGCTGAAGGATCTCGAGCGGATCCTGTACTTCGAATACTACGTCGTTCTCGAGCCGGGTCTGACCGCGCTCAAGGACCGTCAGCTCTTGTCCGAGGACGAGTATCTCAAGGCGCAGGACGAATACGGCCAGGACAGCTTCACCGCCATGATCGGCGCGGAGGCCATCCGTGAGCTCTTGCGCGGCCTCGAGCTCGAGAAGCTCGAGCAGACGCTGCGTGCGGAGATGCAGGAGACCGACTCCGACATCAAGCACAAGAAGCTCGCCAAGCGCCTGAAGATCGTCGAGGCCTTCCGCCACTCCGGCAACAAGCCGGAATGGATGATCATGACCGTGGTGCCGGTGATCCCGCCGGACCTGCGGCCGCTGGTGCCGCTCGACGGCGGCCGCTTCGCGACCTCCGACCTCAACGACCTCTACCGCCGCGTCATCAACCGCAACAACCGTTTGAAGCGGCTGATGGAGCTGCGCGCGCCGGACATCATCATCCGCAACGAGAAGCGCATGCTTCAGGAGGCGGTGGATGCGCTGTTCGACAACGGCCGCCGCGGCCGCGTCATCACCGGCGCCAACAAGCGTCCGTTGAAGTCGCTCGCCGACATGCTCAAGGGCAAGCAGGGCCGCTTCCGTCAGAACCTGCTCGGCAAGCGCGTCGACTATTCCGGTCGCTCGGTCATCGTGGTCGGTCCGGAGCTGCGCCTGCACCAGTGCGGCCTGCCGAAGAAGATGGCGCTCGAGCTGTTCAAGCCGTTCATCTATTCGCGGCTCGATGCCAAGGGCCTGTCGACGACGGTCAAGCAGGCCAAGAAGCTGGTCGAGAAGGAGCGCCCCGAGGTCTGGGACATCCTGGACGAGGTCATCCGCGAGCATCCGGTGCTGTTGAACCGCGCGCCGACGCTGCATCGCCTCGGCATCCAGGCGTTCGAGCCGGTGCTGATCGAAGGCAAGGCGATCCAGCTGCATCCGCTGGTCTGCTCCGCGTTCAACGCCGACTTCGACGGCGACCAGATGGCCGTCCACGTTCCGCTGTCGCTCGAAGCGCAGCTGGAAGCGCGCGTCCTGATGATGTCGACCAACAACATCCTGCATCCGGCCAATGGTCAGCCGATCATCGTGCCGTCGCAGGACATCGTGCTCGGTCTCTACTACGTCTCGATCATGCGCGAAGGCATGCCCGGCCAGGGCATGGCGTTCGGCAACATGGCCGAGCTCGAGCATGCGCTGCACGCCAAGGCCATCCATCTCCACAGCAAGATCAAGTATCGCTGGGAGGGCATGGACGAGACCGGCAAGGTCGCCAAGCGCTGGATCGAAACCACCGCGGGCCGCGTCATGCTCGGCAATCTCCTGCCGAAGCATCCGCGCGTCACGTTCGAGGTCATCAACAAGCTGATGACCAAGCGCGAAATCTCGGGCGTGATCGATCAGGTCTATCGTCACTGCGGCCAGAAGGAGACGGTGATCTTCTGCGATCGCATCATGGCGCTCGGCTTCTACAACGCCTTCAAGGCGGGCATCTCGTTCGGCAAGGACGACATGGTCGTGCCGGCGGGCAAGTGGAAGATCGTCGACACCACCCGTACGCTGGCGAAGGATTTCGAGCAGCAGTACAATGACGGTCTGATCACCCATGGCGAGAAGTACAACAAGGTCGTCGACGCCTGGTCGAAGGCCAGCGAAGAGATCGCCAAGGAGATGATGAAGGAAATCTCCGTCACCAAGAAGACGGCGACGGGGGCGGATGCCGACATCAACTCGATCTACATGATGTCTCATTCCGGTGCCCGCGGTTCGCCGGCCCAGATGCGTCAGCTCGCCGGCATGCGCGGCCTGATGGCCAAGCCGTCGGGTGAGATCATCGAGACGCCGATCATCTCGAACTTCAAGGAAGGTCTGTCGGTTCTCGAGTACTTCAACTCGACCCACGGCGCCCGCAAGGGCCTCGCGGACACCGCGTTGAAGACCGCGAACTCGGGCTACCTGACCCGTCGTCTGGTCGACGTCGCGCAGGACTGCATCATCACGCAGGACGATTGCGGCACCCATCTCGGCATCAAGATGCGCGCCATCGTCGATGCCGGCACGGTCGTGGCTTCGCTCGGCTCGCGCATCCTGGGCCGCGTGCCCTGCGATGACGTGCGTGATCCCGCGACCAACGCCGTGCTGGTCAAGGCCGGCACGCTGATGGAGGAGAGCCACATCGACGCCATCCAGCAGGCTGGCGTGCAGGAGGTGAAGATCCGCTCGGCGCTGACCTGCGAGCTCGTCAACGGCATCTGCAAGATGTGCTACGGCCGCGATCTGGCGCGCGGCACGCCGGTCAATCATGGCGAGGCTGTCGGCGTCATCGCCGCGCAGTCGATCGGTGAGCCCGGCACCCAGCTGACGATGCGCACCTTCCACATCGGTGGCGCGGCGCAGCTGAACGAGCAGTCCTTCGTGGAATCGAACTTCGAAGGCAAGGTGGTCATCAGGAACAAGTCGATCGCTCGCAACAGCGAGGGTCACCTGATCGCGATGGTCCGCAACATGGTCGTGACGATCGTCGACCCCGACGGCACCGAGCGTGCGACGCACCGTATCCAGTACGGCTCGCGCATGCACGTCGACGACGGCGACATGATCAAGCGCGGCCAGCGCATCGCCGAGTGGGATCCTTATACCCGCCCGATCCTCACGGAAGCGGAGGGCACGATCGGGTTCGAGGATCTGACCGAAGGTCTGTCGATCTCGGAAACGCTCGACGAATCCACCGGTATTGCCAAGCGCGTGGTCATCGACTGGCGTGGAACGCGCGGTGGCGCGGATCTGCGTCCGGCGATCGTGATCAAGGGCAAGGACGGCAAGGTGCTCAAGCTCGCCCGCGGCGGCGATGCCCGCTACATGCTGTCGGTCGACGCGATTCTTTCTGTCGACGTCGGTGCGACGGTGAAGCCAGGCGACATCCTGGCGCGTATCTCGACCGAAAGCGCCAAGACGCGCGACATCACCGGCGGTCTGCCGCGGGTGGCGGAGCTGTTCGAAGCGCGCAAGCCGAAGGATGCCGCGATCATCGCTGAGATCGCCGGCACCATCCGGTTCGGTCGCGACTACAAGAACAAGCGTCGCATCTCGATCGAGCCGGTCGACAAGACCGAGGAGCCGCGCGAGTACCTGATCCCGAAGGGCAAGCACATCCATCTGCAGGATGGCGACATCGTCGAGAAGGGCGACTTCATCGTCGAAGGCAACCCCGCGCCGCACGACATCCTGGCGATCAAGGGCATCGAGGAGCTCGCGGCCTATCTGGTCAACGAGATCCAGGAGGTCTACCGGCTGCAGGGCGTGCTCATCAACGACAAGCACATCGAGGTGATTGTCCGTCAGATGCTGCAGAAGGTGGAGATCGCCGACCAGGGCGACACCGACATGATCTCGGGCGAACAGGTCGACAAGATCGAGTTCGACCTGCTCAACGCGAAAGCCGTGGAGGAGGCGAAGAAGCCGGCCACAGGCACTCCGGTTCTGCTCGGCATCACCAAGGCGAGCCTGCAGACCCGGTCGTTCTTCTCGGCGGCCTCGTTCCAGGAGACCACCCGCGTCCTCACCGAGGCGGCGGTCAACGGCAAGATCGATCCGCTCGAGGGTCTCAAGGAGAACGTCATCGTCGGCCGTCTGATCCCGGCTGGCACCGGCGCCTCGATGGCCCGCATCCGCGAAGTCGCCTTGAAGCGCGACAAGCTGATTCTCGACGAGCGCGAGAAGCAGGCGGCGATCGTGCCGGCGCAGCCCGAGCCTCAGCCGCTCGCTCTGCCGCCGGCAGAGTAAACGGACGATTGCGGCAGACCCTGACGGTGTTGGGGTCTGCCGTGCGTTCATCACGCGTAGAAAAGGCCGGCGGTTGCCGGCCTTTTTTTGACATTTTCTTCTCCTGTTGCCGCGCTGCTGCCCCGTTGTTCATCTTCCCTTCAGGGACAGAGGTGCTCTTGGAAGCATCAGATCCGCTGAGCTGATTTCCGTCGACTCCCGTGGCGATGCGCCGATTTGCTCCGGCGCAAATCTTTTGCGGGCCGGGTACGCTATGGCCGATCGAGCCCCGAGGGTGGCAGGACCCCTGATATGGACGACCGGCAACGTCGCTGACAGCCGGAGATGGCGGAACTTAGATGCTTGACCTTGCGATTGTTGGTGGCGGTCCGGGTGGACTGATGAGCGCCTGGTACCTGAGGCGCAAACTCGGCGATCTCTGCAAGGTGACGATCTTCGAGGCATCCGACCGGCTCGGCGGCAAGATCGTGACGCGCAAGTTCGATACCGCACCGGCGATGTATGAGGCTGGTGTCGCAGAAATCTACGACTACTCGATGACCGGCCCTGATCCGCTGCGCGAGCTGATCCAGCATTTCGGTCTGCAGACGATTCCGATGGATGCGCTGCAGGTCCAGCTCGACGGCGAGCTGCTCGACGACGTGCCCGGGCTGCGCCGCAAGTACGGCCCGAAGACGGCCGCTGCCGTCGAGGCGTTCCGCAAGCGTTGTACGGAGGTAATGTCGCCGGTCGAATATTACGAAGGCGTCGGCGCCCACGATAACGAGCACCCCTGGGCCTACAAGACCTGCGAAGAGCTGCTCGACGAGGAGGTCGAGGATCCCACGGCCAAGCGCTTCTTCAAGGTGATGTCGCGCTCCGACCTCGCGACCGAGGCCCACAACACCAACGGCCTCAATGCGCTCAAGAACTTCGTGATGGATATCGACGACTATATCGGCCTGTACTCGATCCAGAACGGCAATGAGCAGCTGATCGAGTGCCTTCGCTCGGAGGTGGATGCCGATATCAAACTCAATCATCGCGTGCTCCGCATCGGCAAGACCGAGCAGGGCCGCTACCGGCTCAACATGATGAACGGCAAGGGGCCGGAGACGCGCGAGTTCGATCTCGTGTTGGTGTGTCTGCCGCATTCCTGGCTGTCGACGGTCGGCTGGGACGGCGAGAAGCTGCGCCAGTCCATGGTCAAGCACATCGCCTATTTCGATCGTCCCGCGCATTATCTGCGCGTCTCGATCCTGTTCGACGAGCCGTTCTGGGGCGAGAAGATCCCTGGCTCCTGGTTCATGTCGGAGGCGTTCGGCGGCTGCTGCATCTACAACGAGGGCTCGCGCCACGACGTCGGCAAGCACGGCGTGCTGAACTGGCTGATCGCGGGCTCGGATGCGCTCGCCTTCGCCAATCTGTCGGACCAGGAGCTGATCGATGCCGCGCTGAAGTCGCTCCCGGCGGCGCTCGGCGACGCGCGCGCGCACTTCATGGAAGGCAAGATCCATCGCTGGCTGTCATCGGTCAACGCGCTGCCCGGCGGTCTGCCGGTGCGCGACGTCATGACCAATCACCGGCCTGAGCCGAAGGAGCACCCCGGTATCGTCGTGGTCGGAGACTACCTGTTCGACTCGACCTTGAACGGGCTGCTCGATTCCTCAGATGCGGCCACCGACATCATCCTGACCGAGATGATGCGGCTGCGCCGCGCCCGCTCGCAGGCCGAGATGCCGCTGTCGGACAAGATCGACCGCGACTATTTCGACAATTATCGCGGGCAGGGGCCGTACAGCGAAGCGTGGTCGCAGTTCACCGATCCGGACTATCTGACCAGCCTGATCAAGATCGTCTGGAACCGGGCCGGCAAGGGCAAGGGCTACAAGCTCCTGGTCGCCGGCTCCGCGAGCGGCGAGCTGGTGGGAGCGCTCCGCGAGCGCGGCATCGATGCCTGGGGCATGGAGAACAACCGCTACATCCATGGCAAGACGCCGAAGGCGCTGAAGAAGTACAACAAGCTCGGCTCGATCACCGACATGCCGTTCAAGACCGGTGAGTTCGATTTCGTGTTCGAGACCAGCCTCTGCCACCTCGGTGACAAGCAGGTTGCGCGCGCGATCCGCGAGCTCAACCGCGTCGTCAAGACCGGCCTCGTGTTCGGCTCGATCACCTCGGACATGGCCCCGGCGCTGGTCGACCGCTACGACCTGCTGCGTGGGGTCAAGAAGCTCGGCACCTGGTGGGAGTGGTCGGAGCTGTTCTTCGGCAACGGGTTTGATCTGGCCATGCACCGCCGCGATTGCACCGACGAGGTGTGGGCTGCGACGCTCGCGGCCAACAAGGGGCCCGGTCAGTGGTACGCCGACGCCGACAGCCTGCGCTATTCGTTCTTCGACAAGGTCGAGGACGAAGATTGAGGACGCTGGCCGCGGCGCTGTGCAGATGTTAAAGGCCTGACGCGCAAGGCTGGCGCTCTCGTCGGCCGCGCTGCTTCGGTTGGTTGCATGGCGCCCAAGAAACCAGAGTCAGAGTCGAGACCGGCTTCCAAATCAGGCTCGAAACGAGGTTCGAAATCCAATTCGACCTCGGCGCCGCCCGGTCAGGCCGCGGACGATCGGATTGCCGGCGAGCGAATTGCGGCTGCCGCGGGCGCCGCAGCCGAGATCGCGAAGCGGCTTTCTGGAACCGCCGCGCCCCAAGCGCCGCAGGCACCCCAAGCGCCGGAAACACCGCTCGCCGCCAACGCGCCACTGGCAGCCGAAGCGCAGCACACATCTGAAGCGCCGCAGCCCTCCGAGCCGTCGCAGCCCTCCGAGCCGTCGCAGCCCTCCGAGCCGTCGCAGGCCGCCAAACCGCCGCAGGCATCCAAGCCGCCGCAGGCCACCAAGCCACCACAGGCAAGCAAGCCTGCGCCGCCGCCCTCCGACGAGGACGACGATGAGGACGGCGAGGACGAGGGCGACGATCTCGACGACGATGATGACGACGACGAGGATCTCGTCGTCTACACGGCCCGCGAGGCCGCCGGTGCGCTTGCGACCATCTACGGCTTCGTCTCGCCGCTGCTCGCCAGATACAAGAAGATGCTGGCTTTCGTGTCGATCGGCGTCCTGATCGAGACGCTGTTCAACGTCATCATGCCGCTCAGCCTCAAGTTCCTGATCGACGATGCGCTCGGCGAGGAGGATTTCGAGGCGCTCTATCGCATCCTCGGCGTGCTGGCCGTTGCGGGCATCTTCACCTCGATCGTTGCCGTGCTCTACGAGCGCTGGGATGCGCGTCTGGCGGCTTGCGTCATCTCGGATGTCCGCACCCGTCTGTTCGATCACGTGCAGAACCTGCCGGCCGCCTATTTCCAGCGCACCAAGCGCGGCGAGATCCTGTCGCGCTTCTCGGTCGACATGTCGGCGTTCGAGAACGTCGTGAAGAGTTTCGCCAACAGCGCTGTGCTGCCGTTCCTCGAGCTGATTGCGGGCATCATTCTGATGCTGTTCCTGAACTGGCAGCTCGCTGCGATCGCGCTGCTGGTGTTTCCGATCACCCTGATCGGCCCGCGCATCCTGACGCCGAAGGCGGTCCAGGCCAATTACGAGCAGAAGCTGAACGAGGCGTCGCTGCTCGGCGTGATCCAGGAGAACATCGCGGCGCAAGCCGTCATCAAGGCCTTCAGCCTGCACCGCAAGGTATTCGGCTGGTTCAGCTTCCGCAACGACGCGGCGCGGCGCAAGATGGCCGATGCGATGTTCCTGTCGACCATGGTCGAGCGCACGGTCACGATCTCCGTGCTGCTGCTGCATCTCGTCGTGCTCGCCCTCGGCGCCTATCTCGCGACCAAGGGCCAGATCACGATCGGCACCTTCGTCACCTTCGAGAGCGCGTTCTGGGAGGTGTCCTACAACATCGCCCATGTCATGCACTTCGTGCCGGTGTCGATTTCCTCGGCGGCCGCAATCCGGCACATGCAGGAGCTGCTGGACGAGCCGACCCGCGGCGCCGACCGGCCGGGCGCGCCGGATCTGCCCCGCATCAGCCACGACATCACCTTCGAGCGCGTGACCTTCCAGTACGAGGGCAGCCAGACGCCGGTGCTCGACAATCTCAGCCTCAAGCTCGACGTCGGCAAGCGGATCGCGATCGTCGGTCCGTCGGGCTCGGGCAAGAGCACGCTGCTCAACCTGATCCTGCGACTCTACGTGCCCAACGAAGGCCGCGTCACCATCGACGGCGTCGACATCCGCAGGGTCACGCGCGATTCGCTGCGCGGCAGCATGGCCGTGGTGTTCCAGGAGAACATGCTGTTCAACATGTCGCTGCGGGAGAACATCCGGCTCGGCAAGGAGGGCGCCACCGACGCCGAGGTGGAGGAGGCGGCCAAGAAGGCCGAGATCCACCGCTACATCATGAGCCTGCCGCAGAAATACGACACGCTCGTCGGCGAGCGCGGCGACACGCTGTCCGGCGGCCAGCGCCAGCGCATCGCAATCGCCCGCGCCATCATCCGCAATCCCTCCGTGCTGCTGCTCGACGAGGCGACCTCGGCGCTCGACCAGACCACGGAAGCCGCAATCAACCGCACCCTGCTCAAGGTCGCCAAGGGCCGCACCATGATCTGGTCGACCCACCGCCTGACCTCGGTGGTCGAGATGGACGAGATCATCGTCATCTCCGGCGGCCGGGCGATCGAGCGCGGTAGCCACGCCGAGCTCTTGGCCAAGAACGGTGTCTATCGCAAGTTGTGGGACGACCAGGGCCACCAGCCGAGTCGGGCCGATCAGGCCGACGACGACAGCGATGAAGACGATGATGATGATGATGACGATGACGATGATGACGACGAATAAGCGTTGAGCGGCGCAATGGTCTTCGTCAGCCGCTGCCGCGTGCCGCGGCCGAGCGAGACTGCAAAGCGTGCCCAGCGCTGCGCTTGCCAATAGGGTCTGGTCCCGATCGAGACGGATCTGAAATTCCAGGCCTTCTCGAGCGACCACGCATCGCAGGCCATCTTGACCGGGTCCGCATAGAAGGCCGCGATCTTGGCCTCGCCCATGCCGTCAGTCGCCAGCCAGCGCGGAATGTGGACGTTGCAGAGGCGCTCGACATCGGTGAACACCTTGTCGGAGCCGGTGCCGGTGACGGGGCAGGTGGTGCAGAAGGCGTCGCCGACGAGCACCACGCCGGGCATGCGATATCCGCTGTTGGTGATCAGATCGGCCGGCCGGACCTTCACCTCGCCGCTCACGGCGTACTCGCCAGTGATCCGCCGCAGGCCGGGCAGGGCGGTCGTCAGCGTTTCGACCGGGGCGCGCCGGATCGCCCGCAGCCAGGGATCATCCACCTCGCGATAGGCGAACAGGTTCGCCCGCATGCGCTCGCCGATCGGGAACAGGGTGATGTAGGGCACCCGCGCACTGGCCCGCTCCTGGAAGTAGGTCATGGCCGGGAACGGGAAGGCGGCGCGGCCGACCGGTGTCAGGTCGAAGCCGATCGAGACGGAATGGGCGGGGCTGGCGATCTTGCGGGTGATTCCCAGCATGTGCCGCAGCCCAACGTTCAGCCCGTTGGCGAGCACGACGAGGCGGGCCGAGATCGTGTGCCCGTTGGACAGCACGACCGACTGGCGATCCTCGCCTAGTGTGATCGCCACGGCCTTGGCGACGATTCGCGTCACAGGGCCACAGATCTCGTCACGCACGGCCGTCACCAGCGTATCGTACGGGATGCCATATTGCTGGACTGGCGCCCGTTCGAGCACGTAGCCGAATCGGGCGATCCAGTTCTCCGGGGCCAGGGTGGCTTGGGTTAACACCTTGTCGGCGATTCCGGTGCGACGGAACCGGTCGATCTGCCCGGCACCGGAGATCTTCTCGATTCGAAAGTCGGCCGGGTAGATCGCATGGGGATCGACCAGAATCGCCGGGATGCCCGCACGCCCGAGCATGGCGGCCGTGATCGCGCCGGCCAAGCCGCCGCCAATGATCGCAATATCGGTATATTCTGTCACCGGACGCCTCGTCGTGGCGCCATCCTTGTCGGCCAAAGCCGAAAAAAGCCTTATCTTCAATGTCTCTGAATATGTCCCGGGTTGGAGAGGTGACTGCGCAGGCGCGGGCAGGGCTCTGCGGTCTACAGATACCTTAGGACGCGGGGGCACCGTCGGAGCGGAAACTGCAGCGGCCAGAAGCGCTTCTTTGAGCGTCCTGCGGCGTCGTTTTGCTTGACTTGGATATTTACCGCTTATAAAAGGCCGGCACTCAACGACAGGCGGTGAGCTTCGCCAGCGTCGGTACGGATCACCCAGACCACCCAGAACAGGGTGGGACGGGCACCACCCTCGACGAATGCCGCTCAAACGCTGTCGATCATAGCTAGGCAATGCCAAAACGATATTAGATCTCTCGAGCTCGTTCTCCTGAGACCAATTTCGGATGCATGACCTCGGTAGGCCGCCCGCCAGCGCAAGCTGACTGGTGGTGATCGCGGTCCTCTGTGGCGTCAAGCGCTTTCCGTTCAGCGATGAACGGTTGGCGCGATTTCGTTTTGCGTGGGTTTTGATCGCGCGAACGGCCCGGTGAGGCGGGGAACCTCGAACAGAATTTGCGGAAGCCGGTCGCGGTCTCCGTGCGAACGTTGAGAAGGGTGAAGGCCAAGATGCCGACGATCAACCAGCTGATCGCAAATCCGCGCGAAGTGCAGAAGTCGCGCAAGAAGGTGCCGGCGCTGCAGCAGTCGCCGCAGAAGCGTGGCGTTTGCACGCGCGTCTACACCACGACCCCGAAGAAGCCGAACTCGGCGCTTCGTAAGGTCGCCAAGGTGCGCCTGACCAACGGCTTCGAGGTGATCGGCTACATCCCGGGTGAAGGCCATAACCTGCAGGAGCACTCGGTGGTCATGATCCGCGGCGGCCGCGTCAAGGACTTGCCGGGCGTGCGCTACCACATCCTCCGCGGCGTGCTGGATACCCAGGGCGTCAAGAACCGTAAGCAGCGCCGTTCGAAGTATGGCGCGAAGCGTCCGAAGTAAGACGTTCGAGAGAAGCGGGAACAAGATCACATGTCGCGTCGCCATTCAGCCGAAAAGCGTGAAGTGCTTCCGGATCCGAAGTTCGGGAACATCATTGTCACCAAGTTCATGAACTCGGTGATGTACGCCGGCAAGAAGTCGGTCGCCGAAGGTATCGTCTACGGCGCGTTCGGCATCATCGAGGCCAAGACCAAGCAGAGCCCGCTGACGGTGTTCGAGCAGGCCCTCGAAAACGTCATGCCGACCATCGAGGTCCGCTCCCGCCGCGTCGGCGGCGCGACCTACCAGGTGCCGGTCGAAGTTCGTTCGACCCGCCGGCAGGCGCTCGGCATCCGCTGGCTGATCTCGGCCGCGCGCGACCGCAACGAGAAGACGATGACCGAGCGGCTTTCGGCGGAGCTGCTCGATGCCTCCAATAACCGGGGCAACGCCGTGAAGAAGCGTGAAGACGTGCACCGGATGGCTGAAGCCAACCGCGCCTTCTCGCACTATCGCTGGTAACGGCGAAACCGACGGAAATCAGGGAACACACCCATGCCCCGCCAACACGCCATCGAAGACTATCGCAACTTCGGCATCATGGCGCATATCGACGCCGGTAAGACGACCACGACCGAGCGCATCCTCTATTACACCGGCAAGAGCCACAAGATCGGCGAAGTGCACGAAGGTGCTGCGACGATGGACTGGATGGAGCAGGAGCAGGAGCGTGGCATCACGATCACCTCCGCTGCGACCACCGCGTTCTGGAACGGCAAGCGCCTGAACATCATCGACACCCCCGGTCACGTCGACTTCACCATCGAGGTCGAGCGCAGCTTGCGCGTGCTCGACGGCGCCGTCTGCGTGCTCGACTCCAACCAGGGCGTCGAGCCGCAGACCGAGACCGTCTGGCGTCAGGGCGACAAGTACAAGGTGCCGCGCATCGTCTTCGCGAACAAGATGGACAAGACCGGCGCCGACTTCTTCAAGTGCCTGTCCGACATCGTCGATCGCCTGGGTGCGAAGCCGGTGGCTATTCAGCTGCCGATCGGCGCGGAGAACAACTTCAAGGGCTGCATCGATCTCGTGACGATGAAGGCGATCGTCTGGAACGACGAGGCGCTCGGCGCGAAGTTCGACTACGCCGAGATTCCGGCTGATCTCGCCGATCAGGCCAAGGAATATCGCGAGAAGCTGGTGGAAGCCGCCGTCGAGCTCGACGACGACGCCCTGGCTGCGTTCCTGGACGGCAACGAGCCGGACGAGGCGACCCTGAAGCGCCTGATCCGCAAGGCGGTGCTGACCGGCGCCTTCTATCCGGTGCTGTGCGGCTCGGCCTTCAAGAACAAGGGCGTGCAGCCCTTGCTCGACGCCGTCGTCGACTATCTGCCGTCGCCGCTCGACGTGCCCGCGATCAAGGGCACCGACGACAAGGGCAACGAGGTCGTGCGCAAGGCGGACGACAAGGAGCCGCTGGCGCTGCTGGCGTTCAAGATCATGGACGACCCGTTCGTCGGCACCATCACTTTCTGCCGCATCTATTCGGGCGTCCTGACCTCGGGCACCGGCGTCGTGAACTCGACCCGCGAGAAGAAGGAACGCATCGGCCGCATGCTGCTGATGCATGCGAACAACCGCGAGGACATCAAGGAAGCCTATGCCGGCGACATCGTCGCTCTTGCAGGCCTCAAGGAAGCCCGCACTGGTGACACGCTGTGCGATCCGTCCAACCAGGTGATCCTGGAAAAGATGGAGTTCCCGGAGCCGGTCATCGAGATCGCGATCGAGCCGAAGTCGAAGGCCGACCAGGAGAAGCTGGGCGTCGCGCTGGCGAAGCTGGCCGCGGAGGATCCGTCCTTCCGCGTGTCGACCGATCACGAGTCGGGCCAGACCATCCTGAAGGGGATGGGCGAGCTCCATCTCGACATCAAGGTCGACATCCTCAAGCGCACCTACAAGGTCGATGCGAACATCGGCGCGCCGCAGGTGGCGTTCCGTGAGCGCATCACCAAGCCGGCCAACGTGGACTACACCCACAAGAAGCAGACCGGCGGTACCGGCCAGTTCGCGGCCGTGAGCCTCGTGGTCGAGCCGAACGAGCCGGGCGGCGGCTATGTGTTCGAGTCCAAGATCGTCGGCGGTGCGGTTCCGAAGGAATACATCCCGGGCGTCGAGAAGGGCATCGAGAGCGTGCTCGGCGCGGGCGTCGTCGCCGGCTTCCCGGTGGTCGACGTCAAGGTGGCGCTGGTCGACGGCAAGTATCACGATGTCGACTCGTCGGCGCTGGCCTTCGAAATCGCCTCTCGTGCGGCTTTCCGCGAGGCGCTGCAGAAGGGCAAGTCGGTTCTGCTCGAGCCGATCATGAAGGTCGAGGTGGTGACCCCGGAAGACTACACCGGCTCGGTCATCGGCGACCTGAACTCGCGTCGTGGCCAGATCCAGGGCCAGGACATGCGCGGCAACGCCAACGTCATCAACGCGATGGTGCCGCTCATGAACATGTTCGGTTACGTGAACAACCTGCGCTCCATGAGCCAGGGTCGCGCGACCTTCACGATGCAGTTCTCGCACTACGCTGAAGCGCCGGCCAACGTGTCGGCCGAAGTCCAGAAGAAGTTTGCCTGATTGTCGCGAGCTCAAGTGAGCGACTGAACGGAGAGTCAAATGGCCAAAGCTAAGTTTGAACGTAACAAGCCCCACTGCAACATCGGCACCATCGGTCACGTCGACCACGGCAAGACCTCGCTGACGGCTGCAATCACCAAGATCCTGGCCGAGACGGGCGGTGCGACGTTCACTGCCTACGACCAGATCGACAAGGCCCCGGAAGAGAAGGCGCGCGGCATCACCATCTCGACCGCGCACGTCGAGTACGAGACCAAGAACCGCCACTACGCGCACGTCGATTGCCCCGGCCACGCCGACTACGTGAAGAACATGATCACCGGCGCCGCGCAGATGGACGGCGCGATCCTGGTCGTGTCGGCCGCTGACGGCCCGATGCCGCAGACCCGTGAGCACATCCTGCTCGCTCGCCAGGTGGGCGTGCCGGCGCTGGTCGTGTTCCTCAACAAGTGCGACATGGTCGACGATCCGGAGCTGCTGGAGCTCGTCGAGCTCGAGGTTCGCGAGCTCCTGTCGAAGTACGAATTCCCGGGCGACAAGATCCCGATCATCAAGGGCTCGGCGCTCGCCGCTCTCGAAGATTCGGACAAGAAGCTCGGCCACGACGCCATCCTCGAGCTGATGCGCAATGTCGACGAGTACATTCCGCAGCCGGAGCGTCCGATCGACCAGCCCTTCCTGATGCCGGTCGAAGACGTGTTCTCGATCTCGGGCCGCGGCACCGTGGTGACCGGCCGTGTCGAGCGCGGCATCATCAAGGTCGGTGAGGAAATCGAGATCGTCGGCATCCGCCCGACCCAGAAGACCACCGTCACCGGCGTCGAAATGTTCCGCAAGCTGCTCGATCAGGGCCAGGCCGGCGACAACATCGGCGCGCTGCTCCGCGGCACCAAGCGCGAGGACGTCGAGCGCGGCCAGGTGCTGTGCAAGCCGGGCTCGGTCAAGCCGCACACCAAGTTCAAGGCTGAGGCCTACATCCTCACCAAGGAAGAGGGCGGCCGTCACACGCCGTTCTTCACCAACTATCGTCCGCAGTTCTACTTCCGCACGACCGACGTGACCGGCGTCGTCCATCTGCCGGAAGGCACCGAGATGGTGATGCCGGGCGACAACATCGCGATGGAAGTGCACCTGATCGTGCCGATCGCGATGGAGGAGAAGCTGCGCTTCGCCATCCGCGAGGGCGGCCGTACCGTCGGCGCCGGCGTCGTCGCCTCGATCATCGAGTAACAACAGCGAATAGGGAATGGCGGGTGGCGAATGGAGATTATCCATTCGCCGTTCGCTACTCGCCACTCACTACTCACAGAAAGATACGGCAATGAACGGCCAAAATATCCGCATCCGTCTCAAGGCGTTTGACCATCGTATCCTCGATACGTCGACGCGCGAGATCGTCAACACGGCGAAACGGACCGGCGCGCAGGTTCGCGGACCCATTCCGCTGCCGACCCGCATCGAGAAGTTCACCGTGAACCGTTCGCCGCACGTCGACAAGAAGAGCCGCGAGCAGTTCGAGATGCGCACCCACAAGCGCCTGCTCGACATCGTCGATCCGACCCCGCAGACCGTCGATGCTTTGATGAAGCTCGATCTGGCCGCCGGTGTCGACGTCGAGATCAAGCTCTAAGTTTTTGGATTCACGTTCGCACCTCACGCGGACATAGAGAAGAACAGGAAGCACGCCGATGCGCTCCGGAGTGATCGCACAAAAGGTCGGGATGACGCGGGTCTTCACGGAGACCGGCGAACATATCCCCGTGACCGTGCTGAAGCTCGGCAATTGCCAGGTGGTCGGTCACCGCACCACCGAGAAGAACGGCTACGTCGCTCTGCAGCTCGGCAGCGGCAGCCGCAAGACGGTCTACATGCCGAAGGCCGAGCGCGGTCAGTTCGCGGTCGCCAAGGTCGAGCCGAAGCGCAAGCTCGCCGAATTCCGTGTCAGCGAGGACTCGCTGATTCCGGTCGGCGCCGAGATCCAGGCCGATCACTTCGTCGTCGGCCAGTTCGTCGACGTCACCGGCACCTCGGTCGGTAAGGGCTTCGCCGGCGGTATGAAGCGCTGGAACTTCGGCGGTCTGCGCGCCACGCACGGTGTCTCGATCTCGCACCGTTCGATCGGTTCGACCGGTGGCCGTCAGGACCCCGGCAAGACCTGGAAGAACAAGAAGATGCCCGGTCACATGGGTGTCGATCGCATCACCACGCTGAACCTGCGTGTGGTGCAGACGGATGTCGAGCGTGGCCTGATCCTGGTGGAAGGCGCGGTGCCCGGCTCCAAGGGTGGCTGGATCTCGGTGCGCGACGCCGTGAAGAAGCCGCTGCCGAAGGAAGCGCCGAAGCCCGGCAAGTTCAAGGTCGCGGGTGAGCAGGCTGCCGAAGCGCCGGCCGTGCAGGAGGGCGCATAAATGGAACTGAAAGTCACCACCCTCGAGGGCAAGGAAGCCGGCTCCGTCCAGCTCTCCGACGCCATCTTCGGTCTGGAGCCGCGCGTCGACATCATTCAGCGCTGCGTTCAGTGGCAGCTGAACAAGCGCCAGGCCGGCACCCACAAGGCCAAAGGCCGCGCCGAGATCTGGCGCACCGGCAAGAAGATGTACAAGCAGAAGGGCACCGGCGGTGCTCGTCACGGCTCGGCCCGCGTGCCGCAGTTCCGTGGCGGCGGCCGCGCCTTCGGTCCGGTCGTGCGCTCGCATGCGACCGACCTGCCGAAGAAGGTCCGTGCGCTGGCGCTGAAGCATGCGCTGTCGGCCAAGGCCAAGGACGGTGATCTTGTCGTGCTGGAGAACGCCACCCTCGAGGCGGCGAAGACCAAGGCGCTGATCGGTCACTTCTCCGGTCTCGGCCTGACCAACGCGCTGATCATCGACGGTGCTGAGCTGCACAACGGCTTTGCCGCTGCAGCCCGTAACATCCCGAACCTGGACGTGCTGCCGATCCAGGGCATCAACGTCTACGACATCCTGCGCCGTCAGAAGCTCGTGCTGACCAAGGCGGCGATCGATGCGCTGGAGGCGCGCTTCAAATGAAGACCATTGATCCGCGCCACTACGACATCATCATCGCGCCGGTCGTGACCGAGAAGGCGACGTTCGCCTCCGAGCACAACAAGGTTCTGTTCAAGGTGGCCGCCAAGGCGACCAAGCCTCAGATCAAGGAGGCGATCGAGAAGCTGTTCGACGTCAAGGTCAGGAGCGTCAACACGCTCGTCCGCAAGGGCAAGACCAAGGTGTTCCGCGGCAATTTCGGTTCGCAATCGGACAGCAAGCGCGCGATCGTGACCCTCGAAGAGGGCCACCGTATCGACGTGACCACCGGACTGTAAGGCTGAGCTGCCATGGCACTGAAGACATTCAATCCCACGACGCCGGGCCAGCGCCAGCTGGTGATGGTCGATCGTTCGGCCCTGTACAAGGGCAAGCCGGTCAAGGCGCTGACCGAAGGCAAGCAGTCGAGCGGCGGTCGCAACAACACCGGCCGCATCACGGTTCGCTTCCTCGGTGGCGGCCACAAGCAGTCGTATCGTACGGTCGACTTCAAGCGCGACAAGGTCGACGTTCCGGCCACCGTCGAGCGGCTGGAGTATGATCCGAACCGCACCGCCTTCATCGCCCTGGTCAAGTATCAGGACGGCGAGCTCGCCTACATCCTGGCGCCGCAACGCCTGGCGGTCGGCGACACCATCGTCGCCGGCAACTATGTCGACGTGAAGCCGGGCAACGTCATGCCGCTCGGCAACATGCCGGTCGGCACGATCGTGCACAACATCGAGGTCAAGATCGGGAAGGGCGGCCAGCTCGCGCGTTCGGCCGGCACGTATGCTCAGATCGTCGGCCGCGACCAGGACTACGTGATCGTCCGCCTGAACTCGGGCGAGCAACGCCTGGTGCACGGCCGTTGCCGCGGCACCATCGGTGCGGTGTCGAACCCGGACCACATGAACACCTCGATCGGCAAGGCCGGCCGCAAGCGTTGGATGGGTCGTCGCCCGCACAACCGCGGTGTCGCGATGAACCCGATCGACCATCCGCACGGCGGCGGCGAAGGCCGTACCTCGGGCGGTCGTCACCCGGTCACTCCGTGGGGCAAGCCTACCAAGGGCAAGAAGACCCGCACCAACAAGTCGACCGACAAATTCATTCTCTTGAGCCGCCACAAGCGGAAGAAGTAAGGAACGACGGACATGGTTCGTTCAGTCTGGAAAGGCCCGTTCGTCGAGGCGTCGCTGCTCAAGAAGGCAGATGCGGCGCGCGCGTCCGGCCGTCACGACGTCATCAAGATCTGGAGCCGCCGCTCGACCATCCTGCCGCAGTTTGTCGGCCTGACGTTCGGCGTCTACAACGGCCAGAAGCACGTGCCGGTGGCGATCAACGAAGAGATGGTCGGCCACAAGTTCGGCGAGTTCTCGCCGACCCGCACCTTCCACGGCCATTCGGGCGATAAGAAAGCCAAGAAGGCTTGAGGATTAAGCGATGAGCAAACCAAAGCGCGAACGGAGCCTCCCCGAAAACGAGGCCAAGGCTGTGGCCCGGATGCTTCGGGTGAGCCCGCAGAAGCTGAACCTGGTGGCGCAGATGATCCGCGGCCGCAAGGCGTCGGCAGCCCTCGCCGACCTGCAGTTCTCGCGCAAGCGGATTGCGGTCGACGTCAAGAAGTGCCTGGAATCGGCGATCGCCAATGCCGAGAACAATCACGAGCTCGAGGTCGACGATCTCGTCGTTTCGCAGGCTTTCGTCGGCAAGGGAATCGTGATGAAGCGTTTCTCGCCGCGCGGCCGTGGCCGTTCGGGCCGAGTTTTCAAACCGTTTTCGCAGCTGACGATCATTGTCCGTCAGGTCGAGGCGAGCGCTTAAAGCAGGCGCTGGGAGAATACGATGGGTCAAAAGATCAATCCGATCGGTCTGCGTCTCGGCATCAACCGGACCTGGGATTCGCGCTGGTTCGCTGGCAAGGCCGAGTACGGCAAGCTGCTGCATGAAGACGTCAAGATCCGCGAGATCCTGCACAAGGAGCTCAAGCAGGCGGCCGTCGCCCGCATCGTGATCGAGCGTCCGCACAAGAAGTGCCGCGTCACGATCCACTCGGCACGTCCGGGCGTCGTGATCGGCAAGAAGGGCGCCGACATCGACAAGCTGCGCAAGCGTGTCGCCGACATCACCTCGTCGGACGTCGTCATCAACATCGTCGAGATCCGCAAGCCCGAGCTCGATGCGACCCTGGTCGCCGAGTCGATCGCGCAGCAGCTCGAGCGCCGCGTGGCGTTCCGGCGCGCCATGAAGCGCGCCGTGCAGTCGGCGATGCGTCTCGGCGCCGAGGGCATCCGCATCAACTGCTCGGGTCGTCTGGGCGGTGCGGAAATCGCCCGCATGGAATGGTACCGCGAGGGCCGGGTGCCGCTGCACACGCTGCGCGCCGACATCGACTACGGTGTGGCCACCGCGTTCACCACTTTCGGCACCTGCGGCGTGAAGGTCTGGATCTTCAAGGGCGAGATCCTCGAGCACGATCCGATGGCACAGGACAAGCGGATGAACGAAGGCGGCGGCGAGAGCTCGCAGCCGCGGTCGCGCCGCGACGCGGCCTGATCGATCAGCCGCGACAAGACAGGTTTGAGGGCTCAAAGCCATGATGCAACCAAAGAAGACCAAGTTCCGAAAGGCGCATAAGGGCCGTATCCACGGCGTTGCGTCCTCGGGCGCGACGCTGGCCTTCGGCCAGTTCGGGCTGAAGGCGATGGAGCCGGACCGCGTCACCGCGCGCCAGATCGAGGCCGCCCGTCGTGCCTTGACCCGTCACATGAAGCGCGCCGGCCGCGTCTGGATCCGGGTGTTCCCGGATCTTCCGGTGTCGAAGAAGCCGGCCGAGGTCCGCATGGGCTCCGGCAAGGGCTCGCCGGAATTGTGGGTGGCCCGCGTCAAGCCGGGCCGGGTGATGTTCGAGATCGACGGCGTGAGCACCCAGATCGCGCGCGAGGCGCTGCTGCTGGCGGCCGCCAAGCTGCCGATCAAGACGCGCTTCGTCGAACGCATTGCGGAGTAATGGTCATGGCCGAGATGAAGATTGCCGACATTCGCGCGATGAGCCCCGATCAGATGGACGATGCGATCGTCAACCTGAAGAAGGAGCGTTTCAACCTGCGCTTCCAGCGTGCCACCGGCCAGCTCGAGAACACCGCTCGGCTGCGCGAGGCGCGTCGCGACATCGCCCGTATCAAGACCATCGCCGCGCAGCAGCGCGCCAAGACGAAGTAAGAGGCTCGACATGCCGAAACGGACCCTCCAGGGCGTTGTCGTCAGCGACAAGCAGGCCAAGACGGTGGTCGTGCGCGTCGACCGGCGCTTCACCCACCCGATCTACAAGAAGACCATCCGCCGCTCGAAGAACTACCACGCCCACGACGAGAACAACGAGTTCAAGCCGGGCGACATGGTGTGGATCGAGGAGAGCAAGCCGATCTCGAAGCTGAAGCGCTGGACCGTGGTCCGGGGCGAGCACAAGAAAACCGCCTGAGGCGCGAAGCGGCCCTCGTCGAAGAGGGCCCATTTCGCTTTCGGGATCAAACAAGGCGCAGCTTTCCTGCGCAGCAGATGAAGAGGACGAGGTGCATCAATGATTCAGATGCAGACCAACCTCGACGTGGCCGATAATTCCGGCGCACGCCGTGTCATGTGTATCAAGGTGCTGGGCGGCTCGAAGCGCCGCTATGCCACCGTCGGCGACATCATCGTGGTGTCGATCAAGGAAGCCATTCCGCGTGGCAAGGTGAAGAAGGGCGACGTCATGAAGGCCGTCGTGGTGCGCGTCCGCAAGGACATCCGCCGCGCCGACGGCTCGGTGATCCGCTTCGACCGCAACGCGGCCGTTCTGATCAACAACCAGTCGGAGCCGGTCGGCACCCGCATCTTCGGGCCGGTGCCGCGCGAGCTGCGCGCCAAGAACCACATGAAGATCATTTCGCTTGCGCCGGAGGTGCTGTGATGGCTGCCAAGATCCGCAAGGGCGACAAGGTGATCGTCCTGACCGGCCGCGACAAGGGTCGCACCGGCGAGGTGTTCGAGGTGCGTCCCGACGAGGGCACCGCGCTGGTGCGCGGTATCAACCTGGTGAAGCGTCACCAGAAGCAGACGCAGAACCAGGAGGGCGGCATCATCTCCAAGGAGGCGCCGATCAACCTGTCGAACGTCGCGTATGTCGGTAAGGACGGCAAGCCGACGCGCGTTGGATTCAAGATTCAGGCGGACGGCAAGAAGGTCCGCGTTGCCAAGAGCTCGGGAGTTGAGATCGATGGCTGAGACTGCTTACACCCCGCGCCTCCGCACGGAATATGATCGCCAGATCAAGAGCCAGCTGACCGAGAAGTTCGGCTACGCCAACGTCATGCAGGTGCCGCGGCTCGACAAGGTCGTGCTCAACATGGGCATCGGCGAGGCGGTCAACGACCGCAAGAAGGCGGAGACGGCGGCGGCCGACCTGTCGCTGATCGCCGGCCAGAAGGCGGTCGTGACCTATTCGCGCGTCGCCATCGCGACCTTCAAGCTGCGTGAGAACCAGCCGATCGGCTGCAAGGTCACGTTGCGCAAGACCAAGATGTACGAGTTCATCGACCGCCTGATCAACGTCGCGCTGCCGCGCGTCCGCGACTTCCGCGGTCTGAACCCGAAGAGCTTCGACGGCCGCGGCAACTACTCGCTCGGCATCAAGGAGCACATCATTTTCCCCGAGATCGACTTCGACAAGGCCGGGGAGAGCTGGGGCATGGACATCACGGTGTGCACCACCGCGACGACCGATGATGAGGCCCGTGCCCTTCTGACCGCATTCAATTTCCCGTTCCGGCAGTGAGACGCTGAACAGCTTCTCAAACGCGGATACCCAGGAGCCAAGCATGGCAAAGAAGAGTTCAATCGAGAAGAACAACCGGCGCAAGCGGATGACGAAGAACGCCGCCCCGAAGCGCGCCCGGTTGAAGGCGATCATCGCCGACAAGTCCAAGCCGATGGAGGAGCGCTTTGCCGCGACCCTGAAGCTGGCCGAGATGCCGCGCAATTCGTCGGCGACCCGCATCCGCAACCGGTGCGAGCTGACCGGCCGTCCGCGGTCGAACTATCGCAAGAACAAGCTGAGCCGCATCGCGCTGCGCGAGCTCGGGTCCAAGGGCCTGGTCCCGGGCCTCGTGAAGTCGAGCTGGTAAGGAGGGTCGCACCATGTCAACGCACGATCCCATCAGCGATCTGATCACCCGCATCCGCAACGCGCAGATGCGCTCGAAGTCGAAGGTCTCGACTCCCGGCTCCAAGATGCGCGCCAGCGTGCTCGAGGTGCTGAAGTCCGAAGGCTACATCCGTGGCTATGCCACGCTGGAGCATCCGTCGGGCCGCAGCGAGATCGAGATCGAGCTGAAATATTTCGACGGCGAGCCCGTGATCCGCGAGATCGAGCGCGTCTCCAAGCCCGGCCGCCGCGTTTACACCTCGGTGAAGAACCTGCCGCGCGTGAACAACGGGCTCGGAATTTCTGTTTTGTCGACACCGAAGGGAATCATGGCCGACCATAGCGCGCGTGACGCGAATGTCGGCGGTGAAGTTCTCTTCACGGTGTTCTAAGAAGGATTGAGCCATGTCACGTATTGGCAAGAAGCCTGTGGCGGTGCCGTCCGGTGTGACGGCCTCCGTCGATGGACAGACCGTCAAGATGAAGGGGCCGAAGGGCCAGCTTCAGTTCATCGTCCATGACGACGTGGACGTGAAGTTCGAGAACGGCCAGGTCAAGGTTGCCCCGCGCGCCGAGACCAAGCGCGCCCGTTCGCTGTACGGCACCGCTCGCGCCCAGATCGCGAATCTGGTCGAAGGCGTCACCAAGGGCTTCGAGAAGAAGCTCGAGATCACCGGTGTCGGCTACCGCGCCGCGATGCAGGGCAAGAACCTGCAGCTCGCGCTCGGCTACAGCCACGACGTCGTCTACCAGATCCCGGAAGGCATCACGATCGCGGTGCCGAAGCCCACCGAGATCACGGTCACGGGCATCGACCCGCAGCGCGTCGGCCAGGTGGCCGCCGAAATCCGCGCCTATCGGCCGCCGGAGCCCTACAAGGGCAAGGGCGTGAAGTACGCGGGTGAATTCATCTTCCGCAAGGAAGGCAAGAAGAAGTAACGGAGCCGGACATGTCGAGAGCCAAGGTTACGAATGCCCGGCGCAAGCAGCGTGTGAGGCTGTCGCTGCGCCGCTCCGCGGGCGGCCGTCCGCGTCTGTCGGTGTTCCGCTCGTCGAAGCACATCTACGCTCAGGTCATCGACGACCAGAAGGGCGAGACGCTCGCCTCTGCGTCGTCGATGGAGAAGGAGATGCGCTCGGCCGGCAACACCGGTGCCGACATCGACGCGGCGAAGGCGGTGGGCAAGCTGCTCGCCGAGCGCGCGGTGAAGGCGGGGATCAAGGAAGTCGTGTTCGATCGCGGCGGCTATCTCTATCACGGGCGCGTCAAGGCGCTGGCCGACGCGGCGCGCGAGAGCGGGCTGAGCTTCTAACATCAATGGATATGGGCGTCAGAGCCCCTCAGAAGATTGGATAGCACCATGGCAGGTGAACGGGAACGAGGCGGTCGCGATCGCAAGGAGCGCGAGGAGCGCGACAGCGAGTTCGTCGACAAGCTCGTCCACATCAACCGAGTCGCGAAGGTCGTGAAGGGCGGTAAGCGCTTCGGCTTTGCGGCGCTCGTCGTGATCGGCGATCAGAAGGGCCGGGTCGGGTTCGGCCACGGCAAGGCACGTGAGGTTCCGGAGGCGATCCGCAAGGCGACCGACTCCGCCAAGCGCAACCTGACCCGCGTCGCGCTGCGCGAGGGCCGCACCCTGCACCACGACATCTTCGGTCGTCACGGTGCGGGCCGCGTCTATCTGCGTGCGGCTCCGGCCGGTACCGGCATCATCGCCGGCGGCCCGATGCGCGCCGTGTTCGAGACGTTGGGCATCCAGGACGTGGTGGCGAAGTCGATCGGCTCGTCCAACCCGTACAACATGGTGCGCGCGACTTTCAACGCGCTGAAGCACCAGGATAGCCCGCGCTCGGTCGCCGCGCGCCGCAACATCAAGGTGTCGACTCTGCAGGCCCGCCGCGTCGGTGGCGATGCCGAGGCAGCAGCCGACTAACGCACGCGCGTCGTCCTGCGGATGGCGCAACTCGGAGTGAACACCATGGCTAGCGCCAAGACGATCAAGATCGAGCAGATCGGCAGCCCGATCCGCCGGCATCACTCGCAGCGCGAGACGCTGATCGGGTTGAAGCTCAACAAGATCGGCCGCGTGACCGAGCTGCCGGATACGCCGGCGGTCCGCGGCATGATCACCAAGGTTCATCATCTCGTCCGCATCGTCGACGAGAAGTAAGGAGAAGGGCGATGAAGCTCAGCGATATCGCCGACAACGCCGGCGCGCGCAAGAAGCGCATGCGCGTCGGCCGCGGCATCGGCTCCGGCAAGGGCAAGACCTCCGGCCGTGGCGGCAAGGGCCAGACCGCGCGCTCCGGCGTGCGCATCAAGGGCTTCGAAGGCGGTCAGATGCCGATGCATCGCCGTCTGCCGAAGCGCGGCTTCAACAACATCTTCGCGCTCGATTTCGTCGAGATCAATCTCGACCGGATCCAGCAGGCGATCGACGCCAAGAAGCTCGACGCCGGCAGCGTGATCAACGCCGAGGCGCTGGTGAAGTCGGGCGCGCTGCGGCGGCCGAAGGACGGCGTGCGTCTGCTCGGCCGTGGCGAGCTCACTGCGAAGATCAACATCGAGGTGCATGGCGCCTCGAAGTCGGCGATCGCGGCGGTCGAGAAGGCCGGCGGCACCGTCAAGCTCCTGGCGCCAGCCAAGGACGAAGGCGAGGCTGCGTAACATCTGCGTCATTGCCCTGCCTCCGGCGCATGCCGGATAGGGCAGGGCAATGGACAGAACGCGCCGCGCACCAGATAATATCCGGCGTCTGCCCGGCCCTGCGAGCCCTCGCGGGGCCCAATGCGGTGAAGAAGGGCGGCGGGAGAAAGCTAGACATGGCCTCAGCAGCGGAACAACTGGCGGCAAACCTCAATTTCGGCGCGCTCGCGAAGGCCGATGAGCTGAAGAAGCGCATCTGGTTCACCCTCGGTGCGCTGCTGGTCTACCGCCTCGGCACCTACATTCCGCTGCCAGGCATCGATCCGAACATCTGGGACTCGGTGTTCCGGACCCAGGCCGGCGGCATTCTCGGCATGTTCAACATGTTCGCCGGCGGCGGCATTCACCGCATGGCGATCTTTGCGCTGAACATCATGCCGTACATCTCGGCATCGATCATCATTCAGTTGCTCACCACCGTCTCGCCCCAGCTCGAAGCCCTCAAGAAAGAGGGTGAGGCTGGCCGCAAGATGCTGAATCAGTACACCCGCTATCTGACGGTGATTCTCGCCGCGGTGCAGTCGTACGGCATCGCCGTCGGCCTCGAAGGCGCGGGCAACGTCGTTGCCGATCCCGGCCTGTTCTTCCGCCTCTCCACCGCGATCACGCTGACCGGCGGCACCATGTTCCTGATGTGGCTGGGCGAGCAGATCACCTCGCGCGGCATCGGCAACGGCATCTCGCTGATCATCCTGTCCGGCATCGTGGCCGAGCTGCCCTCGGCGCTCGCCAACATGCTCGAGCTCGGACGTCAGGGCGCGCTGTCGACCGGCCTGATCCTGATTGTCATCGTGATGGCAGTTGCCGTGATCGCCTTCATCGTGTTCGTGGAGCGCGCCCAGCGCCGGCTCCTGATCCAGTATCCGAAGCGCCAGGTCGGCAACAAGATGTTCGAGGGCCAGTCCTCGCATCTGCCGCTCAAGCTGAACACCTCGGGCGTGATCCCGCCGATCTTCGCCTCGTCGCTGCTGCTGCTGCCGACCACGGTCGCCAATTTCAACGCCGGCAAGGGACCCGAGTGGTTCCAGTGGATCACGACGCAGCTCGGTCATGGCCGGCCGCTGTTCCTGGTGCTGTATCTGGCGCTGATCCTGTTCTTTGCCTTCTTCTACACCGCGATCGTGTTCAACCCGACCGAGACCGCGGACAACCTCAAGAAGCACGGCGGATTCATCCCCGGCATCAGGCCGGGCGAGCGCACCGCGGAATATATCGATTACGTGCTGTCGCGGATCACCGTGCTCGGCGCCATCTATCTGGCGATCGTGTGTCTGATCCCGGAAATTCTGATTTCCTACGCTTCCGTCCCGTTCTACTTTGGTGGCACTTCGCTTCTGATCGTGGTCAGCGTTACGATGGATACCGTGGCGCAGGTTCAGGGTTATCTGCTCGCCCATCAATATGAGGGGCTGATCAGGAAGTCGAAGCTGCGGGGGCGCCGCCGCGGATAGCGGCGGATCGCGGCCCGGGAACCACAAAGCCAAGAACAAGGTGTGCGGGAGGGTCGCTCACCGTGTGCCGGGGGGCGAAATTCGATGAGACTCATTCTTCTGGGACCGCCCGGCTCGGGCAAGGGAACGCAGGCGCAGCGCCTCGTGCAGCAGTATGGCATCGTCCAGCTGTCGACCGGTGACATGCTGCGCGCCGCGGTGGCGGCGCAGACGCCGATCGGGCTGAAGGCCAAGGACATCATGGCGGCGGGCGGTCTGGTCCCGGACGAGGTCGTGGTCGGCATCATCGCGGACCGGATCGAGCAGCCCGACGCGGCCAATGGTTTCATCCTCGATGGCTTCCCGCGCACGGTGCCGCAGGCCGAGGCGCTGGATGCGCTGTTGAAGCAGAAGCAGATGAAGCTCGATGCGGTGATCGAACTCCGCGTCAATGAAGGTGTGCTGCTTGAGCGCGTCGAGCGCCGGGCCGCCGAGACCCGCGCGCGCGGCGAAGCTGTTCGGGCCGATGACACGCCGGAGGTCCTCACCAAGCGCCTGGCCAGCTACCGCGACCAGACCGCACCCCTGATCCACTATTATTCCGACCATCGGATGCTGGCGACCGTCGACGGCATGATGCCGATCGAGCAGGTGACCGAGGAGATCGGTCGGATCCTGGCCGCCGTTGGCAAGACCGGCGGTAACCGGGCGGCCAAGAAGGCGAGCCCGGCCAAGCGCAGCGCCAAGGCACCGGGCAAGACGGGGCCGGCAAAATCGGCCAAGAAGGCTGCCAAAAAGGCTCCTAAGGCAGCCGCACCGACGAAAAAGGCAGTCAAGAAGTCCGCCAAGACCGCAAGAAAGGCAGTCAAGACGACGCCGAAGAAGGCCTCCAAGGCTTCGAAGAAGGCTGCCAGGCCCGCCGCCAAGGCCACCAGGGGAACCCGCAAAACCTCTGCAAAGGCTGCAAAAAAGCGTGCGGCGAGGTGATCGAATCTTGTAGGGGCGGTTGACGACCGCCGTGTGAATCCATTAATAAGCCCGCATCAAAGTCGGATGGTTTTCCCAGAGATGCCGGGCCCCACGAATCGAGGGGTGGGCGTCTTGTTCGCGTTTGCGGACACCTGCCCGAGATAGCGAGAATGAAGGCCGGTCCGTCCTGGGATCGGCGACAGGAGAGAAGTCCGTGGCCCGTATTGCCGGTGTCAACATCCCGACCAACAAGCGCGTCCTGATCGCGCTCCAGTACATCCATGGCATCGGCCCGAAGATCGCGGGTGAGATCGTGGAGAAGGTGAAGATCGCGGAAGATCGCCGCGTCAACCAGCTGAGCGACCAGGAAGTCCTGCAGATCCGCGAGATCATCGACCGTGACTACGTCGTCGAGGGTGACCTCCGTCGCGAGACCGGCATCAACATCAAGCGGCTGATGGACCTTGGCTGCTATCGCGGTCTGCGTCATCGCCGCGGCCTGCCGGTGCGTGGTCAGCGCACCCACACCAATGCGCGCACGCGCAAGGGGCCGGCCAAGGCGATCGCCGGCAAGAAGAAGTAATTGGCGAATTGCGAATGCGCGGATAGCGGGTAGGGGGAGCCCTTCTCGCTATTCGCTATTTACCATTCGCTCGTTTGGTGTAGCCGCTGGCATTACGGCGGCGTTGAGATCTCAAGAAAGGTACTTATATGGCCAAGGAAGCCACACGTGTCCGCCGTCGCGAGCGCAAGAACATCGCCTCCGGCGTCGCTCATGTGAATTCGTCGTTCAACAACACCACCATCACCATCACCGACGCACAGGGCAACACCATTGCTTGGTCGTCCGCCGGTACGATGGGTTTCAAGGGATCGCGCAAGTCGACCCCGTATGCCGCGCAGGTCGCGGCGGAGGACGTGTCCAAGAAGGCCCAGGAACATGGCATGCGCACCCTCGAGGTCGAGGTGGCCGGCCCTGGCTCTGGCCGCGAATCGGCGCTGCGCGCGCTGCAGGCTGCGGGCTTCACCGTCACCTCGATCCGCGACGTGACGACGATCCCGCACAATGGTTGCCGTCCGCGCAAGCGTCGGCGCGTCTAATCTGAAAGAGGCGGACAGCATGTCCGCCTCTTCGTGCTTTTGAGACATTTCGACTGCCGCGATCTGAAGCGCGGTTCTCCAACGCCAGTCAGTCAGATCCCATGACTGGCCCATGGGTGAAACAGTGACGATCCAGAAGAATTGGCAAGAATTGATTCGGCCGAACAAGCTCCAGGTCACGCCGGGCTCCGACGCGACCCGTTTCGCCACCGTGGTTGCCGAGCCGCTGGAGCGCGGTTTCGGTCAGACGCTCGGCAATGCGCTTCGCCGCATCCTGCTGTCGTCGCTGCAGGGCGCCGCTGTGCAGTCGGTGCACATCGACGGCGTGCTGCACGAGTTCTCCTCGATCGCCGGTGTCCGCGAGGACGTGACCGACATCGTGCTGAACATCAAGGACATCTCGATCAAGATGCAGGGCGAAGGCCCGAAGCGGATGGTCGTGAAGAAGCAGGGCCCGGGCGCGGTCACCGCCGGTGACATCCAGACCGTCGGCGACATCGTCGTTCTGAACCCCGACCTGCAGCTCTGCACCCTGGACGAGGGTGCCGAGATCCGCATGGAGTTCACGGTCGCGACCGGCAAGGGCTATGTCGCCGCCGATCGCAACCGCCCCGAGGACGCGCCGATCGGCCTGATCCCGGTCGACAGCCTGTTCTCTCCGGTCCGCAAGGTCTCCTACAAGGTCGAGAACACCCGCGAGGGCCAGATCCTCGACTACGACAAGCTGACCATGACGATCGAGACCAACGGCGCGATCACGCCGGAGGACGCGGTGGCTTATGCCGCCCGCATCCTGCAGGACCAGCTCAACGTCTTCGTCAACTTCGAAGAGCCGCGCAAGGAAGTCGCCCAGGAGATCATCCCGGACCTCGCCTTCAACCCGGCCTTCCTCAAGAAGGTGGACGAGCTCGAGCTGTCGGTGCGTTCGGCGAACTGCCTGAAGAACGACAACATCGTCTACATCGGCGACCTCGTGCAGAAGTCGGAAGCAGAGATGCTGCGCACCCCGAACTTCGGCCGCAAGTCGCTGAACGAGATCAAGGAAGTGCTGGCCCAGATGGGTCTGCATCTCGGCATGGAAGTGCCGGGCTGGCCGCCGGAGAACATCGACGAGCTGGCCAAGCGCTTCGAAGATCATTACTGAGCGAATAGGGAGTGGCGAATAGCGAGTAGGAAGTGGCGAATAGGAAGAACTATTCGCTACTCGCCATTCGCTACTCGCACTTCTGGGCGAACGCAGGCAGCCCACCTGAGCAACATGTCCGACGAACCGTCGCGGCAGATTGAAATGAAGGACTAAGACAATGCGTCACGGCAAGGTTCATCGGAAGCTCAACCGCACCGCCGAGCATCGCAAGGCGATGTTCGCCAACATGTGCGCCGCGCTGATCAAGCACGAGCAGATCGTCACCACGCTGCCGAAGGCCAAGGAGCTCAGGCCGATCGTCGAGAAGCTCGTCACGCTCGGCAAGAAGGGCGGCTTGGCGTTGCGCCGCCAGGCGATCGCGGAGATGCGCGATGTCGACCAGGTCAAGAAGCTGTTCGACGTCCTGGCGCCGCGCTACAAGGACCGCAACGGCGGCTACACCCGCATCATCAAGGCCGGCTTCCGCTACGGCGACAATGCCGCGATGGCCGTGATCGAGTTCGTCGACCGCGACGTCGATGCCAAGGGTCAAGATTCCGGCCCGGTGCAGGAGACCTCGGAAGCCGCGTAAGCGTCGTTCCGATCCGAGTTTCAAAACGGCGCCTTCGGGCGCCGTTTTTATTTTGAGGATCCGTAGCCCGGCTGAGCAAAGCGACATCCGGGGTTCGTCTGCACAGCTCGTGTGGCGCCGGATATCGCTGCGCTCATCCGGGCTACGATCGATCAGAAGGAATCAGCGCTGCATGTAGCGCGTTGCGTTGGCGCGACGACGCCCCACATCCGTTCCTTCGGCACAACGGAGAGCTGCTTATGCACATCGACCTTTCGGGAAAGACCGCCCTCGTCACCGGCTCCACTGCCGGGATCGGCTTTGCCATCGCCAAGGGGCTTGCCGCGTCCGGCGCGGAGGTCGTCATCAATGGTCGCAGCCAAGCCCGTGTCGATGAGGCGGTCGCCAAGCTCAAGCAGCTGGTCCCAGCAGCCAAGCTGCGCGGCGTCGCCGGCGATGTCGCTCAGATCCAAGGCTGCAACGCCATCGTCACGGCGCTTCCCGAGGTCGACATCCTCGTCAACAATGCCGGCATCTTCGAGCCCAAGGACTTCTTCGACATTCCCGACGAGGACTGGAGCCGCTTCTTCGAGGTCAACGTCATGTCCGGCGTGCGCTTGGCGCGCGCCTACATGCAGGGCATGCTGAAGCGCAACTGGGGTCGCATCATCTTCATCTCCTCGGAGTCGGCGGTGAACATCCCGACCGAGATGATCCATTACGGCATGACCAAGACCGCGCAGCTCGCGGTCTCCCGCGGCCTCGCCAAACTGACCCGCGGCACCGGCGTGACCGTCAATGCGGTGCTGCCGGGACCGACGATGTCGGAAGGCGTCGAGACCTTCGTCAAGGATCTCGCCCGCCAGAACGGGCAGTCGGAGGAGGAGGCGGCCTCGTCTTTCGTCAAGCAGCACCGGCCGGCCTCGCTGCTGCAGCGCTTCGCCGGCGTCGATGAGATCGCCAACATGGTCGTCTACGCCGCCTCGCCGCAGGCCTCCGCCACCAACGGCGCCGCGCTGCGCGCCGAAGGCGGTATCCTCGACACCATCGCCTGAGGCAGCCATGGCGGCTTACGTCATCTCCGAGGTCGAGGTGCGCGACATCGAGGCGATGGAGCGCAATCGCACCCGCGCGGCGGGCTCGATCGCGCAATACGGCGGGCGCTATCTGGTCCGGGGCGGGGCCGCCGAGACGGTCGAAGGCGGCCCGCCCGCCAAGACCCTCATCATCGTGGAGTTTCCGTCGATGGCGCGGCTGCGCGAATGGTATGCGTCGGCCGAATACGCCGAAGCCCTGGGCGAGCGCTGGAAGGCGCTGGACCGTCGGCTGATTTTCGTCGAGGGTGCTGCACCTGCGTAGAGAACGGACTCCGTTGCGCTCATGCTGACCATCACCCCCCGCCGCAAGCGTTGGCTCAAGCTGACCTCGGCGCGGTGGCAGCGGCGGGTGCTGTTCGTGGCCGGCGGCCTGGTGGTGGGCGCCGCGGCGGTGGCGCTGGCGGAGCTCGCCGACCTGGCCCAGCTCGCCTTCAATTGGCTGCTGTCGAAATCGCGCTACGCGTCCCTGGTGATGACGCCCGCCGGCTTCGCGCTGTCGGTCTATCTGACCCAGCGCTACTTCCCCAATGCGCAAGGCAGCGGCATTCCGCAGGCGATCGCCGCACGGCACCTGACGGATACAAGCGCGCAGCCCGCTGGTGTCGATCCGCATCGCCATCGGCAAGGTGCTTTTGACCTTGCTCGGACTGCTCTGTGGCGGCTCGGTCGGCCGCGAGGGTCCGACGGTGCAGGTCGGCGCCTCCATCATGTTCGCGCTGGGCCGGCTGTCGCCGCGCCGCCAGCCCGGCCTGATCCTGGCTGGCGCGCCGCCGCTGGGGTCGCGGCCGCCTTCAACATGCCGCTCGCCGGCATCGTGTTCGGCATCGAGGAGATGAGCCGCGCCTGCGAGACGCGGACCTCGAGTCTCGTCATCGCCACCGTGATCGCCGCGGGCCTGACCTCGCTGGCCTTGATGGGCAACTACGCCTATTTCGGCACGACGCCGCTCGCGCTCGGCAAGGGTATCGACCTCGCGTCTCATCTGCGAGGAGGGGCTCTACCACGCCCTCGCCAAGGGCTTCGTCGCCAGAGCTGAGACAAAGGCTGAGGCAGCGCAAGGACCGAAGCGGTTTGCCGCGCCGTCCTGACCTCGCGCTCATCCACAGTGTTCGGAGCGCGCCGATAACCGGCGTCGGTTCAATCGCTTGATGGCAGATCCTGGGATCTGCCATCAGTTCGAAATGACCGTCGGCGGCCCCGTTGCCGGCGCCGCCGCGCAAGGTTCGTCGCTCTACTTCCTGAACGGATCTGGCCGCATCAGGAGCCGGCCGGAGATCGAGTTCGGCACCTCGTAGGGTGAGCCGATCGACAGCACGTGGCTCAGCGCGATCAGCCGGTTCGGCAGCTTGGCCGGCGGCGGCGTCTGGAACGAATACGACGTCGGGTTGTGGCACAGGAAGCAATTCAGCACGTTCTTGATCGGCGTGTTGTCGGCGTTCTGCACGAAGGTCTCGGCGGTGGCGTTGGCGAGATTGACCGAGCCGACCGCGCTGGTCTGGTTGCTGTTCAGATTATACGAGTTGGGGAGCATCCAGACCGTGCCGTCGAGGGCGTAGTTCGCGAACGTCGATTGCGGGCCTTTCAGGCCGGAGAGAAAGCCCTGGGCTTGCGCCGTGATCGCGAAGATGTTGCCGACGCCATTGGGCTGGTTCTCGCCGCCGGTCTGATTCTCGAGCACGACGTTGCTCACCGGTGTGAGCTTCTGGGTCGCCGGATCGAGCCGCAGTTGCGGCCGGTTGGCGCCGGGCAGAGCCGGGATGTTGACCTGTGAGAACGGCGTGCGGCCCTTGTAGAGCGTGTAGCTCTTCGGATCCGAGCGGCTTGCCGATGGCGCAAAGGTGTTGTCCGGCGTCTGCGGCGAGTTGTTCTTCAGCTCGAACGTGCCCCACAGGAATTCGGGGTGGTTCTCGGTGTAGCCGACCACGTGGAGGCCGATCAGCGCCACGGTCACGGTGACGAATTTGCCGGGCACCGGGCGGATCGTGATCAGGCCGGGGGTAATGTTGTTCTCCAGCACCGGTACCTGCGCCTGGGTCGTATAGGCGCCCGCAGGCGGTGCCTGCCCGGGGTCGAGCCGCAGCCACGTCGCCTTGAACACCGCATCGCCAACGGCGAAGGAGGAATCCGCCGGCTGGCTCTGGTAGCCGCCGGTCGCGATCAGGTTCTTGCGCGCCGTGCTGAAATAGCTCTGGTTCATGTGAACCGAGGCGTAGACGGGATAGCCGTTCTGCGCGACCAGCATGTTGCCGTCGGCTTCGACGATGGCGCCGGCGCCTTCGGTGAAGCCGGCCGTGCCGTGGAAGACCTGGGCACGGGCCGCCAGCGTCAGCGGGCGCGGCCGTGGTGCGCCGGCATTCTCGGCGTTGCCGAGCAACTCGTCGGGCGTCGCCAAGGTCATGAACCGCGGGACGGCGGCGCCGGAGCCCGAATCCTTCACCAGCGCCGTCGCCCAGACGAACGCCTCCCACGACCATTGATGGAAATTGCAGTCCGGCGTCGGGATGGTCTTGGTGTCGGAGGTGGGGAAGGCGGCGTCCGGCTTGAGATAATTGCCCAGTCCCTCCGACCAGCCGAAGGCCGGGCAGTTCTTCGCCGGCGGTGGAGGGGCGGCGCTGGCCGGGCTGAAGGCGCCGGCAAGGCCGCTTGCGGTAATGGTCGTCGCGAAAGTGAGCATGAGCCACTGAATCGTCTTCATGGCCGGTCTCCATTGATGTGCGCGCTGGGATGGGCCGATGGTCTCGCCGCCATGCGTCGCAAATGATTGCTGAAAATGATTCATTCAAAAGTAGTGCGCGGCGAACATGCACCCAAAGGTGAGATTTGCAAGACCGGTAGCTCACGCAACCCGCGTTTTTTTTCGGAGGCGCCTCGCGGCGTGAAATGCGGCTCTGCCGGACCGTCGATGCGACGGCGTTCGTCTTCATCGGCCGAACGGGCTGCAGTGTGAGCGCGGGCACGGCCGACACCGCTGATCGTGCGCATCCTGGCGGCCGTTCGCTGGAGAATTGCGGACAATGAGGTCTTCACGCCAGTGGACGACAACCACAGGAGAGTGAAATGAAGGCCATCATGGCCGCTGCGCTGCTGCTCGTGCTGACATCGGGCGCAAGCCTTGCGGGCACGCCGCTGATCGATGCGCGTCAGCACAACCAGTCACATCGCGTCTACAGCGGCATCGCGAGCGGACGGCTGACCTATCCGGAGGCGCAGCAGCTCGTCCGCGGTCAGATCCACGTCCAGAAGCTGGAAAACAAGGCCAAGGTGGACGGCGTGGTGACGCCGTTCGAGCGTGCCCGCATCAACGTCGCGCAATCCGTGCAGGGCGCGCGCATATTCTGGAAGAAGCACAATTAGCCGCGCACGGCGGTTCGCTGGTGGCAAGGCGCCGCCGTGGCGGCGCTTTGCCACCATGTGATGCGACGGCGGCGCCGCTCACACCAGCGCGACCGTGACGCCGGCAGCGGCGCTGAACGCGACCACGACGAGCGGCGGCGCGCGCCATGCGACCAGCAGGACGAAGCCGATCAGGGCGATGCCAAAATCCGCGGCGTTGTGGATGGTGGTTGTCCAGACCGGGTCGTACAGGGCCGCTCCCAGCACACCGACCACCGCAGCGTTGACCCCCCGCATCATGGCCTGGGCGCCGGCGCGTTTGCGGAACGAGTCCCAGAACGGCAGCGCGGCGAGCAGGACAAGCATGCCCGGCAGGAAGATGCCCAGGAGACCAAGCGCAGCCCCGATGATCCCGTGCGGCTCGGGAGCCACCACGGTGCCGAGATAGGCCGCGAAGGTGAAGAGCGGGCCCGGGACGGCCTGCGCGGCGCCGTAGCCGGCGAGAAAGGCGTCGTCGCTCAGCCAGCCAGGTCCGACGAAGGCCTCGCGCAGCAGCGGCAGCACGACGTGCCCACCGCCGAACACGAGTGCGCCCGAGCGATAGAAGGCATCGAACAAGGCGACGCCGGTCGATCCCGTCACGCCGCGCAGCAGCGGAAGTCCCGCCAATAGGACGACGAACATGGCGAGCGCAACCAGCCCCACGGTCCGCGACACCGGGATCGCGACGTGTCCGGACGGCGCCGCCTCGCCGCGGCAGAGCCACAGACCGGCGAGTCCGCCGAGAACGATCGCTCCGATCTGGGCGAGCGAGGCGGTGCTGAATAGGATGATGAGGGTTGCGGCGACCGCGATCGAGGCGCGCGTCCGGTCGGGACAGAGCGTGCGCGCCATGCCCCAGACCGCCTGCGCGACGATGGCGACCGCGGTCAGCTTCAGTCCATGCAGCAGGCCGTCGCCGACCGGACCGCTCAATTGGCCGGCACCATAGGCGAACAGCACGAGAATCGCGGCCGATGGCAGGGTGAAGCCGGTCCAGGCGGCGAGCGCGCCGAGATAGCCGGCGCGCATCAGCCCGATGGAGAAGCCGACCTGGCTGCTGGCGGGGCCGGGCAGGAACTGGCACAGCCCGACCAGATCGGCATAGGCATGCTCGTCGATCCACTTCCGCCTGACGACGAACTCGTCGCGGAAATAGCCGATATGGGCGATCGGACCGCCGAAGCAGGTCAGGCCGAGCGTGAGGAAGATCCGCAGAACCTCGAGCGGAGATCCGGAGCGCCCGCCGTGATCGGCGGGCGGGTTGGTCGCGGACTTCAGGCTGCTCACGGCCGCTTATTCCAGTTGCAAGGAGGCTCTTCTCGGCTTTCGTTAAGGGGAAACGGGACGGTCGGCCAGTCTCAATCGCTCACGGCCGCTGATCGGACCGCGCGTCGGTTGCCGTCCATCTTATGCTTTCGATCGGCGGGATGGTGGGCACGGCGCCACCGCGATCTCGCGCGTGGAGAGACCGCGTGTGCGCCTTTGCCTACTGTTGGCCTGTTAGTTAGCTCCACCCCTCCAGCACGATCTTGCCGCGTGATTTGTTGCTCTCGATCAACGCATGCGCGCGCTTGAGGTTGGCGGCGTTGATGGTGCCGTAATTGTCGCCGAGGGTGGTGCGGATCACGCCCTTGTCGATCAGATCCGACACGTCGTTGAGCAGATTGTGCTGGGCGATCATGTCCGGGGTCGTGAACGAGGAGCGCGTGAACATCGATTCCCAGTGGATCGAGATCGCCTTGCCCTTGAAGGCGGCGAGCGAGAACTCGGCGGGATCGTCGATCAGGCCGAACTTGCCCTGCGGCGTCATGAAGTCGGCGATTGCCTTGTAGTGCTGGTCGCTGTGGGTGAGGCTCGCGATGAGCGCGACCGGCGGCAGCTTCAGCGCGTCGATCTGCTCTTTCATCGGCTTGCCATGATCGATCACGGCATGGGCGCCGAGCTTCAGGCACCAGTCGCGCGACTCCGGTCGCGTCGCCGTGGCGAGCACGGTCAGCCCGGTGAGCCGGCGCGCGAGCTGGATCAGGATCGAGCCGACGCCGCCGGCGGCGCCCGTGATCAGCAAAGTGCGGTCGTCGAGGCTCTTGCCGGGGATTGCGCCGAGCCGGTCGAACAAGAGCTCCCAGGCCGTGATCGAGGTCAGGGGCAGGGCGGCGGCTTCGGCGAACGACAGGCTCTTCGGCTTGCGGCCGACGATGCGCTCGTCGACCAGATGGAATTCGGCATTGGTGCCCTGGCGCAGGATCGAGCCGGCGTAGAACACCTCGTCACCGGGCTTGAACAGGCTCACGTCCGGGCCGATAGCCTCGACCACGCCAGCGGCGTCATAGCCCAGGATCTTGGTTTCGCCGGCGGGCGGTGCGGCGCGCTTGCGCACCTTGGTGTCGACCGGATTGACCGAGACCGCTTTCACGGCGACGCGGATGTCGCGTCCCTTCGGCTCGGGTTTGGCGGTCTCGAAATCGAACAGCGCGCGGTCCTCGGTGATGGGCAGCGACTGCTGGTATCCGACGGCCTTCATGAACAGCCTCCTGGTTGGCTTGGCAATAGGATCTGTTTGTCCTGCTGGCATCACTTCAGCAAGTACTGTAAAAATGGGGAACTAGTCCCCATTTGGATACTATTGGGCCAAAACGCGATGAAACGGAAGAATTTCACCCGCCGTCCCGGCTGCGCGGTCGAAGCCACGCTCGACCTGATCGACGGCAAGTGGAAGGGCGTGATCCTCTACCACCTGCAGGGTGGCAGCCAGCGCTTCGGCGAGCTGCGCCGGCTGATGCCCGGCATCACTCAGCGCATGTTGACCAAGCAGCTGCGGGCGCTCGAGGACGACGGGCTGGTCGTCCGCAAGGTCTATGCCGAGGTGCCGCCGCGCGTCGAATACAGCCTGTCCGAGGTCGGCGAGAGCCTGCGGCCGGTGATCGAGGTTCTCAGAAGCTGGGGCGAGCGGCACCAGGAACGGCTGTCCTGCGCACCCGTTGCGGAGACCATCAAAGCGCCGCATCAGACCGCCTGAGCTTGGCCGCACCCGCCGTTCCGCCTATATCGAAGTCCTCATTGTCCGGGATTCTTTGCATGACGTTGATTCGCACTTCCGTGGTCCTGCTGCTGTCCCTGCTGGCCGCGTCTTCCGTCGCGGCGCAGGACCGGCGCGTGCCGCAGTCCCAGGCCGAGCTGCGGCTGTCCTATGCGCCGATCGTGCAGCGCGTGCAGCCGGCGGTCGTCAACGTCTACGCCGCCAAGGTGGTGCAGAACCGCAATCCCTTCCTCGACGATCCGGTGTTCCGCCGCTTCTTCGGCCTGCAGGGCGGACCGCAGGAGCAGATGCAGCGCTCGCTCGGCTCGGGCGTGATGATCGATCAGTCGGGTCTCGTCGTCACCAACGTGCACGTCATCGAGGGCGCCGACGAGGTGAAGGTGTCGCTGGCCGACAAGCGCGAGTTCGAGGCCGAGATCGTGCTGAAGGACAGCCGCACCGATCTCGCCGTGCTGAAATTGAAGGGAACGCGCGAGTCGTTCGTCACGCTCGACCTCGCCAACTCCGACGATCTCCTGGTCGGTGACATCGTGCTGGCGATCGGCAATCCGTTCGGCGTCGGTCAGACCGTGACCCACGGCATCGTCTCGGCGCTGGCGCGCACCCAGGTCGGCATCACCGACTATCAGTTCTTCATCCAGACTGACGCCGCGATCAATCCCGGCAATTCCGGCGGTGCGCTGGTCGACATCAACGGCCGTCTGGTCGGCATCAACACCGCGATCTATTCCAAGTCCGGCGGCTCGCAGGGCATCGGCTTCGCGATCCCCGCCAACATGGTGCGCGTCGTCGTGGCCTCCGCCAAGAGCGGCGGCAAGGCGGTGAAGCGGCCGTGGCTCGGCGCGCGGCTGCAGGCGGTGACGCCGGAGATCGCGGAAAGCCTCGGCCTGCGCTCGCCGACCGGCGCGCTGGTGGCGTCGGTGGTGGCCAACAGCCCGGCGGCGAAGGCCGGCATCAAGTCGTCCGACCTGATCGTGTCGATCGACGGCCAGACCGTCGACGATCCCAACGCGTTCGACTATCGCTTCGCCACGCGTCCGCTCGGCGGCACCGCGCAGATCGAGGTGCAGCGCGGCGGCAAGCCGGTGAAGGTGGCGGTCGCGCTGGAAACGGCGCCCGATACCGGGCGCAACGAGATGGTCATCAACGGCCGCTCGCCGTTCCAGGGGGCCAAGGTCGCCAACATCTCGCCGGCGGTCGCCGACGAGCTGCATCTCGATGCCGACACCGAGGGCGTCGTCATTCTCGAGCCGGGTGACGGCACCACCGCGGCCAATGTCGGCTTCCAGAAGGGCGACGTCATCATGGCGGTCAACAATCAGAAGATCGCCAAGACTGCGGATCTCGACAAGGCGTCGCGCGAGGCCGCGCGCATCTGGCGCATCACCGTGCTGCGCGGCGGCCAGCAGATCAACGTCACGCTCGGCGGATGAGTCCGAAGCGCCCCCAGCAGGGAGGCCCGAGCCTCTTCGCCGCGGCGGGGATGGAGCACGATGCGCCGCGGCCGTTGCCGGAGCGCCTCAGGCCCCACAAGCTGTCTGATGTCGTCGGACAGGATCACATCCTGGGACCGGACGGCGCGCTGACGCGCATGCTGGAGACGCGCACGCTCGGCTCGCTGATCTTCTGGGGCCCGCCCGGCACCGGCAAGACCACGGTGGCGCGGCTCCTGGCTGACGCCACCGAGCTGCATTTCGAGCAGATCTCGGCGGTGTTCTCCGGTGTCGCCGACCTGAAGAAGGTGTTCGACGCGGCGCGCGCCCGCCGCGAGACCGGGCAGGGCACGCTTCTCTTCGTCGACGAGGTGCACAGGTTCAATCGCGCCCAGCAGGATTCCTTCCTGCCGGTGATGGAGGACGGCACCGTCGTGCTGGTCGGCGCCACCACGGAGAACCCGTCCTTCGAGCTCAATGCCGCTCTGTTGTCGCGTTCGCGCGTGCTGGTGTTCCACTCGCTCGACGCCGCTGCGATCGAGCGGCTCTACAGCAACGCCGAAGCGGTCGAGGGCCGCAAGCTGCCGCTCGACGACGAGGCGCGCGCCGTGCTGATCCGCATGGCCGACGGCGACGGCCGCGCCGCGCTGACGCTCGCCGAGGAAGTCTGGCGCTCGGCGCGCAAGGACGAGATCTTCAACGCGGTGCAACTGCAGGAGATCCTGCAGCGCCGCGCGCCGATCTACGACAAGTCGGCCGACGGCCACTACAACCTGATCTCGGCGCTGCATAAGGCGGTGCGCGGCTCCGATCCCGACGCGGCGCTGTACTATTTCGCACGCATGCTCGACGCCGGCGAGGACCCGCTGTTCCTGGCGCGCCGCATCGTGCGCATGGCGGTGGAGGACATCGGTCTGGCCGATCCGCAGGCGCTGGTCATCGCCAACGCCGCCAAGGACGCCTATGATTTCCTGGGCTCGCCCGAGGGCGAGCTCGCGATCGCGCAGGCCGTGATCTATGTCGCGACCGCGCCGAAATCCAACGCCGCCTACAAGGCCTTCGGCGCCGCCAAGCGGGTGGCGAAGGAGGGCGGCTCGCTGCTGCCGCCGAAGCACATCCTCAACGCGCCGACCAAGCTGATGCAGGGCGAAGGCTACGGCGCCGGCTACCAGTACGACCACGACGCGCCCGACGCGTTTTCGGGGCAGGACTACTTCCCCGACGCCCTCGGTCGCCAGCAGTTCTACGATCCCCCGGAGCGCGGCTTCGAGCGCGAGATCAGGAAGCGGCTCGATTACTGGGCGAAGCTGCGGAAGGAGCGGGGCGGTTGAATAGCGCCTCGTTCCAGAGGCGTTGATCGTTGCTCCGCCGGACTACGTTGATTTTACCGTCCAGCAAGAAAATCAGACTGGTACCGCGGCCCATCTTCTAGCTTCCGCCAACTTGCGCAGTGCAGCAAGCCTGCCGTTGGGTGCAGCGGTCGCGATGCGGCCTTCGGTTAAGCAGTCGGGATCGATCTCGGACTTCGCTTGACACCTTCATCGACTCTGGCGACTACTTTTGAAATCCCGAGACCGATTTTTGCGTCGCGCGTCCAGCTCATCTTTCTCGTTGGCCCAACAAGTGCGTTGTCGGTAAGTGTTGTGAAGGCGGGGCTGCAGTTCGACAGCAGCCCTAGTTGTTGTGAGACCCTGTCCGGTCGCAACTCATTTTCGGAGCTGGACAAAGCGATTCTTTAAGGGCAGCTTCCTCTCATTAGGAAAGCTTTTTTTACAATTCATACCCGCAGGAGCGAGCCATGATATTCAAGCTGGGAGCGGTCGCATCCACTGTAAGCCTTGTGATTTTCGGTGCTGGAAGTGCAGCGGCTGCGTCCTTGTCGGAGTGCAACGCAGCACTGATCGTCTCTACCTACAACAAAATAGATGCTTCCAAGTCCGATTGGCGAATGGCGACGTTCGTAGACAAGGAGGCTTATAACAAGATCAAGGAATCGGCCGGTGCATCTGCTGTCATATACGGAGTGCCGGTGGGCGCAAATTACGACCAGTTCCGTGAGAGTATCGACCGCTACAAGACAAGCACGACGGAGAGTTTTTCGCAGGAGCAATTCCACAACATCTCTTGGACAGGCCTCGGGGCCGAGGCGGCGGATGCTTACAAGGAATGTATCAGGCAGAAGAGTCGAGGCTTGTACATTGTTCCCGACAAGGCAACCGATTCCGACCTGTCGTTCCGTGTAGTTTACGGCGTGGTTGGCGGCAGTCCCAACCCGCTTCCTGTGAAATGGATGGGTGCCGCGGCGAAGGACGCCTCCCTGCCGGGAACGGTGAGTGCCGGTGAAAAAATTATCGTCATCGACAGACCGGCCAAGTCCTCCATGCTGGCGCTCAACGACGATGCAAACGCCGGTTTTTCCGATTCGCTGATTCTGACGCCTTTGCCGCCTCCGATTCCTCCGGAGCAAAAATTCGCCAACCGGTGTGTTATTACACAGACCGATGACCCCGGACCCGTGACTAGAGGCAATTCGTTCTCATGGACTTGCGACAGGTTGAGGGCTGGCACCTACGCAGTTTCGTTGAGCGTTGTGCCCAGTGCGGCACGACCGGTCCGCTTAAACTGGCATTCGCAGATCAAATTCATTGGAGACAAGGAGACCGAGGTCTTCGATCTTGCCAAGTCTTCTGGCGGCACCATCGATACTGTGAATGCCGGCATCGGAACAAGCTTCCAGAGCAACGGTAACAACATCACCGTTAAACAGTCGGGGGCGCTTCCTGTAATCAGCGTCTTCATAGATAATACCTGGTGGCACATGGACTTTGCCAACCAGTCCAACGACCCAATCAACATTCCAAAGAATGTCAGCATATCGGTGATCGGAAAATAGACGCAAGCGCTGCAGCGGAAATGCAGTCTCTCCAATTGCACGCGCAGCGCTAGGGCCGGAGGACGCGCCCGACGACCCGGCGCGTCCTAGGTTGAGAGAGCTGCCGTCGTTGCGGTGACAGCAGAACGTTAGTTTACTTCCCGCTCTGCACGAACTCCACGATCTCCCGCGTCAGCCGGTCGTCCTCGGTGTTGATGGAGTAGACCTCCGACATGTGACTATGCTGCGGCAGCATCACCGCGCGCGCACAGCCCGCAGGCCGTTTGCAGGCGGCCTGCTTCAAGAGGTCGAACTGCTCGACGAAGCGCGGCGGGTCGAGCTCGACGGAGGCGATCATAAGCGGCAGGCTCGAGGCCTGCAGGCCTGATAGCGACGAGCGCTCCTTGAAGCGCGAGGGATCGGTGCCGAAATAGGCCATCTCCTGGTCGCCGAGCGGCGTCGCGGTGAGGTCGTAGACGCCCGAGGCCATGATCGCGCCCGCAAGGCCGCCACCGGCGACCTTGTGGAATTCGGGATGCGCCACATAGGTCGCGACGTGCACCGCGCCGGCCGAATGGCCCATCAGATAGATGCGCGCGGGATCGCCGCCGTTCTCGGCGGCGTGGGCGGCCACCCATTGCACCGCGCTGGCGACGTCCTCGACGCCGGCGGGCCAGGGGAATTTCGGCGCCAGGCGGTAGGTGATGTTGATGCCGACGAAGCCGTGCTTGGTGGCCCATAGCATGATGTTGTCGTAGAACGGGCCGTCCGGCGTGGTGCGCTTGTTGCCGCCGATGAAGGCGCCGCCATGCACGAAGATCAGGATCGGGCGGGGCGCGGCGGCGCTGTCCGGCGTGAAGACGTCGAGCAGATTGCGCTCGGCCGTGCCGTATCTCACATCGCGCTGAACCTTGACGCCGATGTAGGGTTCCCTGGCCTGCAGCGGCGCGTAGATCGCGGCGGTCTTCGGCGGGTCGATGGCCCGGCCGATCTCGATCAGCTTCCAGGCAATGTCGTCGGGCATCGGGCTTTGTTGAGCTTGCGCGGCACCCAGCGTCAGCGCGGTCGCTACGATGGTCAGGGCCACTCTCGTCAGCGTCATTCAATTCGCTCCGATCACGTCCGATTTCGCGGGGCAACGCCTCGCCGGGCCGATTTATCCCGATTTCGCCGTGACTGGCAGTGGCTTTTGAGATACGCAACCTGCCATGAGCCGCCGCATCAAGCGAACCCAGAGCAAATCCGACCGTCCCGCCGACCGCCGCAAGGGCGAGCGGCCGAAGGCCGAGGCTGCGCGCAGCGCAGGCGCACCAGCCAAGCGCGAGCCATCCAAGCGTCCGGATGGCGAGCGGCCGCGGCGCGACCGTTTTGCCGGCGAGCGCGAGGCGGCACCGCGTAGCGAGTTTGGTCGGGGCAAGGGCGATCGCGTCCGCGCCCCGCGCGCCGAGCGCGAGGATCGTCGCGACGCGTTCGAGTCGCGCGAGCGGCCGCCGGCCAAGCGCGCCAGTGCCGGCAAGCCCGTGCGCTTTGGCGCCGAGCGGGCCGAGCGCAAGCCGGTCGCCGCACCGCCGCCGAAGAAGCCCGAGCCCGAGACGCCGGTGCTGCCGACCAAGGTGCAGACCGTCGTCGTCACCGCCGACGAGAACGGCATGCGCGTCGACCGCTTCCTCGAAGCGCGCTTCCCCGGCCTGTCGTTCTCCCACATCCAGCGCATCGTCCGCAAAGGCGAGCTGCGGGTGAACGGCAAGCGCGCTGATAGCAAGGATCGTCTGGAGGAAGGCCAGAGCGTGCGCATTCCGCCGCTCAAGCTCGATGCGCCCAGGGAGCGCGCCGGCCTCACCGAGGGCGAGCGCAAGACGCTCGAAAGCCTGAAGGCGATGACCTTGTATGAGGATGACGACGTGCTCGTCCTCAACAAGCCCGCGGGGCTTGCGGTGCAGGGCGGCTCCGGCATGACCCGCCACATCGACCAGATGCTGGAGGTGATGCGCGACGCCAAGGGTCAGAAGCCGCGGCTCGTGCACCGCATCGATCGCGAGACCTCCGGCTGCCTCCTGATCGCCAAGACCCGCTTCGCCGCCACGCATCTGACCGGCGCCTTCCGCAGCCGCTCAGCGCGCAAGATCTACTGGGCCCTAGTGGCCGGCGTGCCGAAGCCGAAGCAGGGCCGCATCTCGACCTATCTCGCCAAGGAGGAGAGCGAGGAGGATACCATCATGCGCGTCGCAGCGCATGGCGACGAGGGCGCCAGCCACGCGGTGACCTACTACGCCGTGGTCGAGGCCTCGGCCAACAAGCTCGCCTGGGTGTCCTTGAAGCCGGTCACGGGGCGCACCCATCAGTTGCGCGCGCACATGGCCCATATCGGCCACCCCATCGTCGGCGATCCCAAATATTTCAACATCGAGAACTGGGCGCTGCCCGGCGGCCTGCAGAACCGGCTGCATCTGCTGGCGCGCCGCATCGTCATCCCGCATCCGCGCGGCGGCGTCATCGACGCCACCGCGCCGCTGCCGCCGCACATGCTGCAGTCGTGGAATCTGCTCGGGCTCGAGCACGACCGCTTCGACCCGATCGAGAACGCGCCGGAGGAGTGAGCGGCATCTACGCAGCCGCTCAGTTCCGGAACTGCTCCAGGAACAGCCGCAGTGAATCGTGCGGCGTCTCGACGTCCAGGATGACCCAGCCGTCCGGTCCCTTGACGACGATGAAGTTGAGGGTGATGCGGCGACCCTGGTTGTCGAAGCTGGCGGCGACATAGGTCTTGTCGAACTGCTTGCGCAGGATCGAGATCGCGACCGGGCCGAGCTTCCAGCGCGGGCTCTGCACCAGGAAGTCGTAGGGCTCGCGCCGCGGGGCGGTCCAGGCTTTCGCCAGGCTCGGATCGAAGAACTGCCGGGCGACCTCGGCCGTCCGCGGCAGCCCGGCGGAGAGTTCCGGCACGCCTTGGCCGTAATGGGCATAGACATTGCGGACCAGCGATTCCGGGGTGCGGAAGCCGGCCGCGGCCGGGGCGGCGCTGCCGATCAGGACGAGGGCGGACAGCAGGGCACGCATCGGCAGCTCGCATTTCGGGCGGACAGGGCTTATCTAGCGCGAAAATGACGGATCCCTTGTGATCATCCCGCGAGAGGGCTGGAATTCTGATGCGTGAACTGTTTGACGACGTCGTCGGCCGGTCGCCGCTCGATCCGCAGGAATCGGCGCGCCAGGCGATGCGGACGCCGCTGCGCAAGCGCTTCTACAAGGAGGCCGGGACCGCCGCCGCCGCCGAGGGCGGCTTCAACGTGACCCTTGACGGTCGGCCGATCCGCACGCCGTCGGGGCGCGTTGTCATCGTTCCCGCCGGGGAGCTGGCGGAGGCAGTGGCCGCCGAGTGGCAGGCCCAGGGCGACAGCATCGATCCCGCCACGATGCCGCTGACGCGATTCGCCAACAGCGTCGTGCAGTCAGTGGTCGATCGCACCGACGACGTGCGCGAGGACATCGCCAAATATCTCCAGTCCGACCTGTTGTTCTACCGCGCCGGCCATCCCGAGGGGCTGGTCGCGCGCGAGGCCGAGCATTGGGACCCGGTGCTGGACTGGGCGCGCGACAGCCTCGGCGCGCATTTCATCCTGTCCGAGGGCATCGTGCACGTGACCCAGCCGGAGGCCGCAGTGCAGGCGGCGCGGGGCGCGCTGCCGACCGGCCCGTGGACGGTGGCGGCGACGCATGTCGTCACCACGCTGACCGGCTCGGCGCTGCTGGCGCTGGCGCTGGCGCATGGGGTGCGCGACCCCGGCCAGGTCTGGGCGGCGGCCCATGTCGACGAGGACTGGAACGTCGCGCAATGGGGGGCCGACGAGGAGGCGATGAGCCGCCGGGCCGCCAAGCAGATCGACTACGAGGCCGCCGTCCGCATCCTCCGGGCGGTCGACGCCGCGCTCTGAGGCCGGTTAACGCCGGGTTTAGGGGCACCCGCTAGGCTCTGCGCGTAACCCGAGTACGCGCATGGTCCAGAGTGTCACCCCGTCGCCTTCCGTGAGCGCCGTCCGCGGCGTCGGCAGCTCGCCGGCCGGAACCGCGCCGCAGGCCGCGACCACGCTACAGGCCGGTGCGCTGCTCAGCGCCAGGGTGCAGCAGGTGCTCGCCGAGAACCTGGTCCAGGTCGCGATCGGAAACCTGTCGATGGAGCTCGCCAGCGAGCTGCCGCTGCAGGCCGGCCAGACCGTGCAGGTCGCAGTGTCGCAGACCGCGCAGGGGCTGCAGCTCGCCATCGTCGGCCAGGGCGGCAGCGCTGCCACTGGCACCACCGGCACCCCGACGCCGGCCGCCACCGTCGTCGACGTCACCGGCCAGCTGGCACCGGCGCTGCCTCCGCCGCCGGATCCGCTGACCGGGCTGGAGCGGCTCGCATTGTCGATCGCCAGCGAGGAGGCGGCGACCCGCCAGGGCAGCCAGGGCCAATTGTTCGCCGATCTCCAGGCCGTCGCCGACGCGCCCAATCTTCCGCCGGCGTTGCGCGCGGCCGTGGCCCAGGTGCTGGCGCAGCAGACCCAGCTATCGCCGGCGCTGACCGCGGAGGATGTGCAGAGCGCCGTGCGGCTTTCCGGCCTGTTTCTGGAATCCTCGCTCGCCAATGGCACCGCCGGCGCCGGCACGCCCGACCTGAAGGCGGCGCTGATCGTGCTGCGCCAGACGCTGGCGACGGTGCTGCAGACTGTCGATCCCGGCATGGCGGCCTCGACGTCGGCGTCGCCGGGAGGCTCCTATGCCTCGGTGCTGTCCGAGGCCGGCCGCGCCGCCGCCGCGCAACAACAGAGCGCTGCACCCTCGCTGGTGCCCGACATCGAGATCGAGCTGCCGCCCCAGCCCTGGGCAACGGCAATGGGGCGGCCCGACACCGTGTCTGCCGGCTTCACCGGCTCGGCGCTGATCGAGACCCTGACGGGCGCCAAGGCGCAGTCGCTCACGCCCGGCACGGTGCTGGCCGTGCTGCAGGAAGCGCAGCAGCAGATTCCGCGTGCCGCCGGCCTCGTTCCCGGACGCAACGCCAATGGCCGCGCCGAAATGGTCGTGCGCACCAACACGCCGCCGCCGCCGTTCCGCGGGGCTGCGCCGATGCCGCAGGCCGTGGCGACGGCGACGCTCGGCCCGGACACGCCGCTGCCGGCGATCGCGCACCGCCTGCTCGACGAGACCGACCAGGCGCTGTCGCGCCAGACCCTGCTGCAGGTCGCCTCGCTGCCGGATCGCCCGGACGCCTCGACCGCGCGCACCGATCCGGCGCTGCCGCGCTGGAATTTCGAGATTCCCTTCGCCACCCCGCAAGGGACCGCGATGGCACAGTTCGAGATCTCGCGTGACGGCGGCACGCAGTCGCCGGACGCGGCCAAGCGCGTCTGGCGGGCGCGCTTCTCGCTCGACGTCGAGCCGGCCGGCCCGGTGCATGCCATGATCAGCTTCAGCGCCGAGCGCACCTCCGTGCGGATGTGGGCCGAGCGTCCGGTCACCGCCGCGCGGTTGCGCGCCGGTCTCTCCGAACTCAGCCAGGCCCTCAGCCGCGCGGAGCTGTCGCCGGGCGATCTCGTGGTGCAGGACGGCGCGCCGCCGGCCGTGATGCCGCCCAAGGCCGGCCATTTCCTGGATCGCGCGCTATGAGCATCGAGGTGAAGGCCGCCAACAAGACCCAGCTCGCCGTCGCCTTGCACTATGACAAGGGCCAGGGCGCGCCGCGCGTCGTCGCCAAGGGCAAGGGCACGATAGGCGCCAAGATCATCGAGGTCGCCAAGGCGCACGACATCCCGATCGAGGAGAACGAGGTGCTCGCCGGCGCGCTCTCCAATGTCGAGCTCGGCGACGAGATCCCGGAGGAGCTCTACAAGGCCGTCGCCGAGGTGCTGGTGTTCGTGCTCAATCTGTCGCGTCCGATGCGCTAGCGCCGCATTTGTGATCTCCGTCATGCGTCGGTCGTCACCGCCGTGTGGTAGGGAGGGCGAACGACGACGGAGACTTGCGATGTCCATGATGAGCCGCCGCCATGCGCTTGCCCTGATGGCCGGCGCCAGCCTGTTGCCCGCGCGCTCGCTCGCGCATGTCGCCCCGCCGCGCAACGAGGTCCGTGGCGATCTCGTCAAGCGCTTCACCGACGAGGGCACCAAGGGCACGTTCCTGGCCTACAAGGTCGAGGAGTATCTCATCATCGCCAGCGACACCGATCGCTCCGGCGAGGCGAAGCTGCCGGCCTCGACCTTCAAGATCGCCAATTCGTTGATCGCGCTGGAGACCGGCGTCGTCGAGGATCCCGACAAGGACGTGTTCAAATGGGATGGCGTCACGAGATCGATCGAGGCCTGGAACAAGGATCACACCTTGCGCAGCGCGATCGCGGTCTCCGCGGTCCCAGTCTATCAGGAGATCGCGCGCCGGATCGGTCCTGAGCGCATGCAGAAATATCTCGAGGAGCTCGACTACGGCAATCACGATATCGGCGGCGGCATCGACCAGTTCTGGCTGACAGGCGCGCTTCGCATCGATCCGGTGGAGCAGGTCGATTTCATCGATCGCCTCAGGCGCGGCGCGCTGCCGGTGTCGAAGCGCAGCCAGGATCTGACCCGCGACATCATCCCGACCACCAAGGTCGGCGAGGCCGTGATCCATTTCAAGTCGGGGCTGCTGGGGAAGGAGCAGGGCGCGCTCGGCTGGATGGTTGGCTGGGTCGACAAGGGTGACCAGCCCACCGTGTTCGCGCTCAACATGGATTGCCCCGAGGAGCGCCATGTTGCGGACCGCATGACGCTCGCGCAGGCCTGCCTGAAGGACATCGGCGCGCTGTAGGTGATTGACAGTAGGGTGGGCAAAGGCGCGAGGCACATTCTTAGTCGTAGATGACGCCGTCGCGCGCCGTGCCCACCGTCTTGCCCGGCGCGGTGGGCACGGTGCTCGGAGCGACGCAAGCGTCGCTCCTGCGCGCCTTTGCCCACCCTACATTCTCGTCACCGCCGCGACAGCTCCAAATTGACGCCGGTGATCTCCGTGCCCGCCGGCCGGATCGACACCGTCTGCCGGCGTCCCTGCGTCGTCAGCGACAGCCCGGCCGAAAACGTCTGGCCGCGCGCCTGCGCCTCGATGCGGTTGCCGACCGCGCGGCCCTCGATGGTGCCGGAGGCATTGTGGCTTGCCTCGCTCCATTGCCCCGAGATCTCGCCGCCGCGATAGGCGACGTCGCTGGAGAGATCGATGTTGTAGCTGTCGCTGGCGCAGCGGATGTTGAGCCGCAGTTGCTCGCCGGCGCCGCCGACGTCATAGGCCGCGCGGCAGCGCAGCCGCTCCTGGTTGCCGTCGGACATGCTGAGTACGCCGCCGCCGCTCCAGGAGCCTTCCAGCCCGCGGAACGGAGAGGCCGGCGCGGCATGGGCGGCGCCAGCCAGAGCAAGGGCAGTCAGCAAAGTGGGGATCGCAAGGCGAGAGGCGCGCATCATCGGGCTCCGTTTCATCGTCGAAAAGTGAGCGACAACGCAGGAACACCCGATGCGTTCGATCTGTCACCTCAAGAATTGATCCAAATCGTTCTATTTTTGCTCACGACAGTTTGAACAGCGTGCGCAGGAAGTCCGTTACCGCCTGGCGCGCGGCCTCGGCGGTGGCGGGATTGCCGCCGACATGCGGATCGAGCTCGACGCAGGCGTCCTGATAGGTGAAGGGCTGCTGCGTCTCGGCATTGATCAGCATCCCGCCGTCGCTCTCCTTGATGCGGCAGTTGCGCACGGTCTGCGCCTTCGGCGCGACGGCGAGCATGTTGGCGCCGAGCAGGCCGAGGTCGAAGCCGTGTGGCGAGTCTGGATATTCGGTCAGCGCAACGTCGCGGCCCGCTGCCTTCAGCCGCTCGACATAGGCCTTGCAGGTCCGCACCGGATTGTAGTCGTCCGGTCCGCCGTGAAAGATCCGGATCGGCCGCGCCACCACATCGGTCTCACCGACATAGGTCGTCGAGCAGTCCGGATAGAACGGGATGTAGGCGGCAAATTGCAGCCCGGAATTGTTCCAGCGCTTGTGGAAACGCTCCAGGCTCGCATACAGCGCCGCCTGACCGCCGCGCGAAAATCCCATCAGCACGATGCGCTCGGGATCGACGCGCGGATGCTTCGCCAGCACGTCGAGCGAGCGATAGATGTCCATGATCAAATTGAGCCGGCCGAGCTGCGCCTGGTTGGTGCTGGTGGCGGTGATGCCGCGTCCGGTGAAGCCGTCGATCGCGAAGGTCGAGATCCCCATCGCATTGAAGGTGCGGCTCCACGCCGCGATGTTGCCGCCGACGCCGCCCGATCCATGCATCAGCACCACGACCGGCAGCCGGCCGCTGCCTTGCGCGACGCGCAGCTCGCCCACGACCGTGACCGGCTTGCCATTGTCGTCGCCGGACAGGAACTGCCGGTCGGACAATGTGAGCGAGGGGATCGGATACATCTCGATCCGGGCAGGCGTGTCCTTGGGGATGCCTTGGGCATGGGCGCGGCTGCAGAGGCTGAGACCGGCCGCGGTCAGCAGGATCGTGACGACGGTCGCTGCCGTCAGCCGCAGCGACCGTCGAGCGGCTCGAGGCAATGCGTCGGTAAGTCTGAAACGAGCGGGCGCATCAAGCGCCGACGGCGCGGCACTATTATGTCGCTCCATGACCGTCCTCCTGGCTCGCCGCTTGTTGCGGCTTGGCAACCAAGTAGAACGAGGGATCACGGAGCTGTCAAACGGCGTCATGACCTGCGAAGAGCGAGACTGGTGGACAACGCAGCGTGTGGTGCGCTGCGGGATTTGATCGCTACAGAAAGCTAGCCTGATAGCTCGTCGCCATCAACGAGACATGCGCTTCGAGGGGAGGTCGCAACTCGAAGGCTCGCGGATCTCGGGCGAAATTCCATAGTCGCACCAGGAGCCAGTCGTCGCGATACGCTTCGGCAATCGCGAGCTCATTTCGAGTGATGTGAAATGGCGTGCGTTCCCAGCCGTTCGTCGTCTTAACCTCGATGAGCCGTTCTCGACCGTCGGGTTCGAAGCTCCTGATGTCATAGCCCGCGCCGTCGCCATCGACGTCGGAAACCCATCGAATTTGGCGCGCGAGATCGGTCCGGCCTGCGGCCAGCAGAGTTGAGCGCTCATGGGCCAGAACGCGTTCTTCACCGGCGCGGCCGAGCGCGCGATTGCGCGCGTCCCGTGCCCCCACATCGTATTTTCTGGCAATCACCACCATCTGTTCGAGCTCTTCAGGGGGAGGCGCGTTGCTGTGTGTTGGAGGCGGTCCGATCCACAGTGGCGGAGGCTCCCCATAGCCTGATCCTAATGAGATCGCTGCCGCCCGCGTCGTTCGTGCGAGCCATTCCGGGTTGCGGTCCAGCCAGCGAGCTACGGCAACTTCGAGTGAGGACTGAAAATTGAAGGCGGGCCTGTAGCCAGCGATCCATTCTTCGCCGAGCCCCTTGAGTACGGCACTGATATTTCGATTCTTGTACTCGATCGAACCGTGTGTTCGGCCGGTCGATGCCTGCACGGCACGGTTACGTTCGGCTTTGTTGTACGGTCTCCCCGCGACATCATCCGCGAGCATCGCGAAATAATCGGCGACAATGGCGTCGTTCTGCTCATCGGTCCAGGCGCCAGCCATAGATGCCCTTCGGCAGGATGTGAGGAGCCGCCTGCCTCACACGCAACCATAGCTTAAGGTGCCCGAGCTGGCCAGCAGGCTCAGCTTTGCTGGCGAATTCGATTATGGCGTGGAGAGGCGTCGTCATAGTTGTCCAGAAAGCGATGGACAGAAAGGAGGCCTCTGCCCGACGGGCAATCCTCGCATATCATCCATGCCCGAACTGCCCGTCGTGCCAGTTTGTCGCGGACTGATCACTTGCACCGTCGGGCAAATCACCTCCACATTTCCGCGCATCCCGGCCCGCCAAGAGGGACGTTTCGCGATCGTCACGAACGTCGGGCCGGGGATGCGGTGGGCGTGTCGGTCTGCAGCCTGGTCTCACGATCGGGCCGACGAACGGAGCGATGCGACGGCGAAATCGTGTGGTCCTGGCCTCCCGGTGCTGAGGCCAAGTCGGTGGGGATGATCCGCTGGCGACGGGGGCAATCAAGCCGGTCCCCGGGGAGATCACGTATAACCCGTTCAAACCATCGCGCAGGGAGGGCCGGGAAGTCCCAGCCGAACCTGTGGTTCCTGCCCCGTGCATTTTCTCTGCACGGGGGCCATGGGGGCGGCAGGCTCCCGGCCTTCCTTGCGCCTCTTCTTCCACGGAAGGGGACGAACTCAAGCAAAGCCCGGGCGCACTCCGCCGCGGGGATCGCGACGTCATGCCTCGAAGCGGCGACTTCAAGCGAAATCTCTCCGGGTGCGATCACGCCAAGCACGGTGCGTCCCAGTCATGACCTCGACCCTACGCGGCAGGACGACCGGCTGTTGTCAGCGAGCAGATCGCCACACGACGTGGCGGCGGCCTTGCCGCGCGCGCGTCGCCTCAGGCGTCGGCCAGTCCCGGCCTGCCGGCCAGGGTGACGAAGGATTTCGCGGTCGACACGGTGCCGTCAGCTACGCTGATGCGGTCGACGACGCGGTAGTCGGCCTGCCAGCGGGCCGGCGTCACGACATGCCTGATGTAGCCGCGCTGGTTGCTGAAGAACTTCAGATGCGGATTGTTGGCGAACAATGTCGGCTCGTTGTCGTAGCGCGCAAAGCCGTCGCCGTCCGACGAGATCGACGTCGCCAGGAATTCGACGCCGACGCATTGCGAGGCCGGATCGCGCCAATCCTGCTTCAGCTCGAGCGCGACGCCCTTGTGCAGGTCGCCGGTCAGCACGACGGTGTTGGTGATGCCGGCCTCGCGCAGCATCTGCATGACGCGGTCGCGCGCGGCGCTGGCGCCGTCCCATTTGTCGAGGCTGCGCAGCGGCACGTCCGACGACGGCAGCCACGGAAACGAGCGCCAGTCGAGCGGGGCGAACATCACCTGCTGTGCCAGCACCTGCCAGGTTGCGCGGCTGCCGCGCAGACCCTCGGCGAACCACCGCTCCTGCTGCGCGCCCATCATGGTGCGGCTCGGCTCGTCGGCCTCGGGGCAGGCCTTGATGCCGTCGCCGCAGGGCTGCTTCGAGCGGTATTGCCTGGTGTCGAGCACGGCGATGTCGGCGAGCCTGCCAAAGGCGAGGTGGCGAAAAGCGAGGATGTCGGGTCCGCGCGGCAACTGCGCGCGGCGCACCGGCATGTGCTCGTACCAGGCCTGGAAGGCGGCGGCACGCCGGAACAGGAACGCCTCCGGCGGCGTGTCGCGCTTGTCGCGATCGCCGGCCCAATTGTCCATCACCTCGTGATCGTCGAAGCTCGGCAGGAACGGGCAGGCGGCGTGCGCGGCCTGCAGGTCGGGATCGGTCTTGTAGAGCGCATAGCGCTGCCGGTACTCCGGCAGCGTGTAGCAGGTGGCGAAATGCTTCGGCATGGTGCGCGGCAGCGCCACGCCCTTGGACTCGGCGGCGTACGCATTCTCGTAGATGTAGTCGCCATAGTGGAAGACGAAGTCGAGATGGTCCTGCGCGATCGCACGCCACGCCGTGTAGAAGCCGCGGTCCCATTCCTGGCAGCCGGCGGAAGCGAACCGCATCTGCGCGACGTCGGCGCCGGCGGCGGGAAAGGTCCTCGCACGCCCGATCGGGCTCTCCGCCTCCGGCAGGCGGAAGCGATAGAAATAGTCGCGGGCCGGAGCGAGGCCCTCGATCTCGACATGGACGGAGTGCGCCAGCTCGATGCGGGCGACCGCAATGCCGGATTGCACGATGGTCGTCATCGCCGGATCGGTCGCGACCTCCCAGCTCACCTCGCGCGGCAGCGCGATCATGCCGCCACGCGGCTGCAGCGGCTCGGGCGCGAGCCGGGTCCAGATCACGAAGCCGTCGGGGCTGGGATCGCCGGAGGCGACGCCGAGCGTGAACGGGTTGGATTTCAGCGGCGGAGCCTGGGCGAGCGCCGTGCGCGCCAGCGGCGTGCCGAGCGTCACCAGCCCGGCCTGCAGTGCGCCGCGCAGCAGGCTGCGCCGGTCCAGGCCGGCCATGTCTCGGAATCGGATCATGCCGGCATCCTACCCGTCGCGGCAGGTCCCTGCATCCGGCGTTCAGCCTCGCGGCGCGGCAGGCCCGATCCGGCCGAGATGGGTGAAGCCGAAGCCGTCGGTGTATTTCAGGCCGTAGCCGACCAGCCGGTCGACGCCGATATGGGCGAGCCAGATGGTGGCGAGCTGGGTCGCCAGCGGCACGCCGAGCGCCAGTCCGACCGCGAGCAGGGCGGCCGGCAGCAGCGTGGCATGCGCGGCGTTGTACACGGCCGCTCCGATCCGGGGGCCGCCGAGATAGCCGGCAAAGCTGAGGTCGGGCCCCAGGAAGAGGGCCGCAAACAGCCACCACGAGTCCCCTCGATGGGCGTAGAAGGCGATTGCCGCGGCCGCCAGCACCAGCCCTTCGAGCCGCAACAGCAGGCGGACGCCGCCCCGCACGGCGCCCCGGGCTGCGTCATCGGCCGGATCGGCAAGGCTTGGTCGAGCGGCCATATCCATGATTCTGCTTCCAATTCCGAACTGTGGGAGGAGGGGCGACCCGTCCGAAAGCCGCTTTTCGCCTCCGAAATAGCCGTGTTAGAAGGCCGCCAACACTCACGAGATCGGGAACGGGCGGGACGCGCATGAAGGACATCCTGGACACCTTGGAGACGCGGCGCGCCGGCGCGCGGCTCGGCGGCGGCGAGAAGCGCATCGAGGCGCAGCATGCCCGCGGCAAGCTGACGGCCCGCGAGCGGATCGAGCTGCTGCTCGACAAGGGCAGCTTCGAGGAGTTCGACATGTTCGTCGAGCACCGCTCGACCGAGTTCGGGATGGAGAAGACCAAGGTCCCGGGCGACGGCGTCGTCACCGGCTGGGGCACTGTCAACGGCCGCAAGACCTTCGTGTTCGCCAAGGACTTCACCGTGTTCGGCGGCTCGCTGTCCGAGACCCACGCGCTGAAGATCACCAAGCTGCAGGACATGGCGATGAAGGCGCGTGCGCCCATCATCGGCCTCTATGACGCCGGCGGCGCCCGCATCCAGGAGGGCGTCGCGGCGCTCGCGGGCTATTCCTATGTGTTCCGCCGCAACGTGCTGGCCTCCGGCGTGATCCCGCAGATCTCCGTCATCATGGGCCCGTGCGCCGGCGGCGACGTCTATTCGCCGGCCATGACCGACTTCATCTTCATGGTGAAGAACACGAGCTACATGTTCGTGACCGGCCCAGATGTCGTGAAGACCGTCACCAACGAGGTCGTGACCGCGGAAGAGCTCGGCGGCGCCTCGGTGCACGCGACGCGCTCCTCAATCGCCGACGGCGCGTTCGATAACGACGTCGAGACCCTGTTGCAGATGCGCCGGCTGATCGACTTCCTGCCGTCGAACAACAGCGACGGCGTGCCGGAATGGCCGAGCTTCGACGACATCGAGCGCGTCGACATGTCGCTCGACACGCTGATCCCGGACAATCCGAACAAGCCCTACGACATGAAGGAGCTGATCCTGAAGGTCGTCGACGAGGGAGACTTCTTCGAGATCGCGGAAGGCTTCGCCAAGAACATCGTCACCGGCTTCGGCCGCATCGCCGGCCGCACCGTCGGCTTCGTTGCCAACCAGCCGATGGTGCTGGCGGGCGTGCTCGACAGCGATGCCTCGCGCAAGGCCGCGCGCTTCGTCCGCTTCTGCGACGCCTTCAACATCCCGATCGTCACCTTCGTCGACGTGCCGGGCTTCCTGCCGGGCACCGCGCAGGAATATGGCGGGCTGATCAAGCACGGCGCCAAGCTGTTGTTCGCGTATTCGCAGTGCACGGTGCCGCTGGTCACGATCATCACCCGCAAGGCCTATGGCGGCGCCTTCGACGTCATGGCCTCCAAGGAGATCGGCGCCGATATGAACTACGCCTGGCCGACGGCGCAGATCGCGGTCATGGGCGCCAAGGGCGCGGTCGAGATCATCTTCCGCGCCGACATGGCGGATCCGGAGAAGATCGCCGCGCGCACCAAGGAATACGAGGACCGCTTCCTGTCGCCGTTCATCGCCGCCGAGCGCGGCTACATCGACGACGTCATCATGCCGCACTCCACCCGCCGCCGCATCGCGCGTGCACTCGCCATGCTCCGCGACAAGAAGATGGAAATGCCGGCGAAGAAGCACGACAATCTGCCGCTCTGAGGGGGAGTGAAGAAGTGGGAGGGCAGCGCACCGGCGTGTCGCCTTCGTATTTGACGAAGTCCGGCGACCGCAGCGCGCTGCCGCCGGAGCGGCGCGGCAATCTGCGCCGTTTCCGCCCCTGGCGTTAAGCCTGTGTCTTAACTAACCTTTAACGATGGGTTTGCGGGAACTGGGCCGCTGGCCTAGCATTTATCGATCGCTGGTGGGTCAGAAGAGTAGGGTCGCGTATCATGGCTGTCGGAACATCGGCATATCGGAATTCCAGAGTTCTGGTCGTCTGCGCGGCAGCCGCCGCGCTGATGTTCTCCTCCGAGGCCGCGTCGGCCCAGTCCGGCGCCGCGGTGGCTGCGCCCGTCGCCGCCGGTCAGGCGGGGCCGAGCCAGGTCGTCCCGCCGGCGCTTGGCGCGCGGCCCTTTGTCCGTCAGCACCACCGCGGCTATCGTTCCTATCTGCCGGCCGCCGGCGCTTTCGCCTATGGCGGCCCTGGCGAGCCCGTGCCGCAGCAGATCCCCGAGCACACATCGGCGGACGTGCGCTACACTTATACGTATGACGTCCCGTGGGACTGGGTTCACCGCTATCCGCCGAATGTCGTGCCGTCCGATCGCCCCTATGTGTCGAGCTGTCCGATGCAGACCGTGACGGTACCGGGCCGCCGCGGCGGCGATCACTCCGTCACGATCACGCGCTGCTACTGACGTTTTGAGCCAGCTCAATGCGATCCGTGTGAACGGGCGCTAGATTTCGTTGAATACCGACCGGCTTCGCTCGCGCGAGGTCGCGAGGTGACGAGGCCCGGACTCCTAGGCACTCCGGGCCTCGTTGATTTTGATAGTCTCCCGTCATCGCGCGGCGATGATCGAGACGACGGCGAGGTCGCGTTTTTGATCCTGCTCCGTGACGACACCAACACGGACCGGAGGAAACTCGATGCCGTCAGCCATCTTCGTCGTACGTGACGCGGACGCGTGAGAGCTTCGTGCTGGCGCAGGCGGTCGAGGAGTGATCGGCCGGCGGCGCGTACCAGGATCGGCGAAGGTGGCAGAGCCATGGTGGTGTCGCGGGCATGCGCCAGTTCAGCTCACGTTCAGGTGATCGGCCGTATACTCACTACATGCTCTGGCTCGTGGATCATGGAGGCGTGCGATGGAACGACGGAATTTCCTCAAGCTGGCATTCGGGTTCGGCTGCGCGGCGGCGGCCGGCGCCGTGCTCCGCACCACCGATGCGGTCGCTGCGCCGCTCTCGCCGTTGCCGCTGAACGAAGCGGCGCCTTCAGCAAGGGATCAGCACGTCGAGCGCGCGGTCGGTTCGCAGGATGAGGCCGATCGGCTCGCGCCGGAGCAGGTTCGCTGGGGGCATCACGGTCATCATCACGGACACCATGGTCACGGCCATCATTGGGGCTGGCGCCGGCGGCATTGGGGTTGGCGGCGCCGTCATTGGGGCTGGCATCACCATCATCGGCACTGGCGCCGCCGTTGGCACCGTCGTCACCACTGGTGATGTCGGCACAGCTGCCTCACGACAAGCGCTGCTTCCGTCGCGAGTGGGGCCTCCGGCGCGTTCTGCTCGCCGTCATTGAACAGAGGCAGCAGGCTGACCGGGTACGGGGTAGGGAAGCCTTCGAGATTGATGCCGTAGGGCTCGCGCGGCGTCGTCCTCTGCGATGCGGTGCTCGCTTTCGCGGCGATTGTCGCGCCCGGCGAAACGGGACATGGAGATTCCAGGAAAGACGGGAATGAGATGGTCGTTCCGTGCCCCGTGTTGGTTTTGGCCGCAAGGCAGGAAGGCGCTGCGATAAAGAGCGCGTGATCGTCAGTCTTCGGCCGGACCGAACAGCGCCGCGAAATGCTTTTCGCCGGCGCGGCTGAAATTCACCACGCGGCTGCCTGGGGTGGCATCGCGCGCCGCCCATTTCAGCTCGGTGAAGCGCTTCATCAACGCTGCGCCAAGCGTGCCCGCGAGATGATGCCGCCGCGCGCTCCAATCGAGACAGGCCTTGCAGACGGGCCGGCGGGGATGCGCCAGCATTTCCGGCGAGATCCGCAGATGCTGCGCCAGGAAGTGTTCGCCGTCCTCGGTCAGCACGATCTCCTGCTTGCGCCGGCGCACCAGCTTCTGCCTCGTCATGCTGTCGAGCATCTGCACGCCGAGATCGCCGGCGAGGTGGTCGTAGCAGATGCGCGCGCGCCGCAGCTCCGGCTCCTTTGGTCCGGTGCGCACCCGCATGTGGCCGGCGCGCGCGGCGAGGCCGGCCAGCTTCTCCAGCACGTCGGCGACGTCGGGATCGGCGAGCCGGTAGTAGCGGTGACGACCCTGCTTCTCCGGCTCGATCAGGCCGCCGCCTTCGAGCTTGGCAAGATGCGAGCTCGCCGTCTGCGGCGTCACGCCGGCCTCCTGGGCGAGCTCGGTCGCGGTCAGCGCACGGCCCGAGAGCAGCGCAGTCAGCATGTTGGCGCGGGCGGGATCGCCGACCAGCGCCGCCACCATCGCAATGTCCGGACCTGATTTCATACTTCGATGCTAGACGAAGCATTCTCGTCGGGCAAGCGGATAGTGTCGATGATACAGAACTCACCGGAGGTTGTCATGACCATCACCGTCTTCATCCGCTATCGCATCGATCCGTTCAAGCGCGACGTGTTCGAGGCCTACGCCAAGCGCTGGCTGTCGATCATTCCTCGCTGTGGCGGCGACCTGATCGGCTATTTCATGCCTCACGAAGGCACCAACGACATCGCCTACGGCCTGATTTCATTCGACAGTCTCGCGGCTTACGAGCGCTATCGCGCGACCTTGCGCGGCGATGCCGAGGGCCGGGCGAACTTCGCGCAGGCCGAGGAGCACAAGCTCATTCTGGGCGAAGAGCGAACATTCTTGCGCAATGTCGTGGCGGCGCAATGATCGCGGCTCTATGCTGCCACACAACGCGACGATGCATGGGAGGATGACATGACGGCGACCAACACGGCGGACAAGCGCGCAGCCTTTCGCAAGTTGCACGAGGCCGGCTGCTTCGTGCTGCCGAACCCGTTCGACGTCGGCACGGCGAAGATGCTGCAGCATCTCGGCTTCAACGCGATCGCCTCCACCAGCGCCGGCTTCGCGTGGTCGATTGGCAAGGCGGACACCAAGGTCGAACTGGATGAGGTGCTCGCCCATTTGAAATCGCTCAGCGCCGCCATCGACATTCCCGTGAATGCCGATTTCGAGGGCGGCTTCGCCGATGCGCCGGAGGGTGTGGCGGCCAACGTCACGCGCGCGGTCGCGACCGGCGTGGCCGGTCTGTCGATCGAGGATTCCACGGGCGACAGGGATGATCCGCTCTATGAGCGCGCGCTCGCTATCGCGCGTATCCGCGCGGCCCGGCAGGCCATCGATGCGACCGGCGCCGACGTGCTGTTGACCGGCCGCTGCGAGGCGTTTCTCTGGGGCAAGCCCGACCTCAAGCTCGTGACCGACCGCCTCGCAGCCTATGCCGAAGCGGGCGCGGATTGTCTCTACGCGCCCGGGATCAAGACGATCGAGGAGATCACTGCGGTCGTGAAAGCCGTGGCGCCCAAGCCGGTCAACCTTCTGATCGGCGCTTCTGGCCTGTCGTTGGGGCAAGCCACCGAGCTCGGCGTGCGCCGCATCAGCGTCGGCGGTTCGCTGGCCCGGATGGCCTGGGCCGGCTTCATCCGGGCGGCCAAGGAGATGGCTGAGCAGGGCACCTTCACCGAACTGGCCAACGGCTATCCCGGCGGCGAGCTGAACAGGATCTTCGGTTGAGATCGGGCTGCGCGCCCGGCCTCCCGCAGATCCCGATCTCATCCGCCTGTAGAAAAGCCGCGGACTCTGCCGCGGCTTTTCAGTCTGAGTTCGCGGAAATCGCTTAGTAGCGATCCGTCCCGATGCCGACGCTCACGCCCGGAGCGCGGAAGCCGATGCCGCCGCGGTCTTCATAGCCGCGCCGCTCGATGTAGCGCTCGCGCGGAGCGTACGCGTAGGAATCGCGATCTTCGCCTTGAATGATGACGCGGCGTTCACTGCGCTCGCGCCAACAGCGGCCTTCCTCGTTACAGACCATCCGGACGTTCTGGATGTCGCGTTGCGGGACCGCCGAGGCTGCGGGAGAGATCGGTGCCGCCGAAGCGGCGGTCACGGCCAGCGTGCTTGCCGCGGCTGCGATAGCTATGGAGAGAGCTTTCATTACGTATCTCCTGGGTGAGAGTGTCAATGAGCCAATCGGTTCGCGCTGCTATGGTTCCACGGCGGCCCTCGCACACTTCGCGTAATTTGTTGGAGGACTCGCCAAAAAAGCGGCGGCGGATGATTGCTCACCCGCCGCCCAGGAGTGAGACCGCTGATTGCCGTCCGCGAGACTACTTGACGGCGTTGGGCTTGTCGCTCGGGGCCGCCGGCGGCGGTGTGGTGCGATCTCCCGCGGCGCCGGTCGTCACGCCGGTCGAGGTGTTATCTTTGGTGGTCGAGGCCGATTGCGAAGCCGGTGTGGTGCTCGTCTGGTCGTTGCGCATCGACATGTTGTTCAGGCCGTAGAACACCGCGCCGAGCAGGATCGCGATGCCCAGGGCATAGGCCGCGATGCGGCCCGTCGAGCTGGGGGCGTTCGTCGGCTCGAGATCGGGCTGCAGCCGGTTGTCCACTGGCGGCGTGCGCTCATAATCTGTTCCCGTCATTCCAGCCCCAGTGATGTCGGGACGTGTGGACATGTCGGGACGGTTCATGCCGTCGGGATAACGTTCGTTGGGAAGCCGTTCGTTGGCCATCTCATCCTCCTGGTGATTGTCACCTGACAACCAGGGCGGCTCCGGGCCGTTCCGCGAAACCTGCGCGAATCCCAATTTGTATCGTTGCACGGCGCGCTAAGGTTCCTCGCGAGCATTGCGATTCTCGTTCTATTGGAACTTCTGGAGCTCACCTCATGTGGAACCTGCCGCCCGGTGACAGCGTGTTGCATCTGTTGACCTGGGTGGCGCTGGCGGCGCAGGCGATGACGGCTGCGCTGGCGGCGGGACGCCGCAGCATGGACTGGATGGGCGTCTGCTTGTTGGGGGCGATCACCGCGCTCGGCGGCGGCACCTTGCGCGACGTATTGCTCGGCCATTATCCGCTCGCCTGGGTCGAGCGCCCGTCTTTGCTGCTGCTGACCGTGCTGGCGCCGTTCGTGACGATCGCGATGGCGCGCCTGGTTCACAGGCTGACCATGGCGTTCCTCGTTCTCGATGCGGTCGGCCTCGTCGTGTTCACGATGACGGGCTGCGACATCGCCTGGCAGATGAACGTGCCGATCGGCATCGTCATCGTCGCTGGGATGATCACGGGCTGCGCCGGCGGCGTGCTGCGCGACATCCTGTGCAATGACGTGCCATTGCTGTTTCGCGCCGAGCTCTACGCCAGCGTGTCCCTCGTCACGGGCCTGGTCTATGCGACCGGCTTGTCGCTCGGCATCGCCAGCGGATGGTGGACGGCGCTGACCTTCGCGCTCGGACTGTCGTTCCGGCTGCTCGCGATCCGCTACAAATGGAACATGCCGCGCTTCGTATTTGCGGGCGACGATCGGGGATGAACGGCGGCGGTCTTGTCGCATCGCACAATTCGTCTGGTGCCGGAATCGCGCCGGCCACAACGCTTCAGTAACCGTCCGCCGAGCCGCCAAAGCCATGGCACGCATCATCCCATTTCGCGGCGGCGGGGGTTTTCGACACAAACCGCAAAAGCCGCGGCCGGCTCCCGCCACGAAATTGCGATTTCGGTTGGCTGCCCTGCGCAAACGAGATTTGTGATGCGCATTCTTCAAAAGCAGACATAAATGATTGGCAGAACGCGCGCTTCCGCCGGCCGGCGGCAGCCGCGCACCCCGACAAGGCACGGCAAGAGGGCGGAATGGGACTCAACGAGAGCGAGATCAATCTCGACCAGAAATACACCGCAAGCTCCGGCCACATCTTCCTGACCGGCATCCAGGCGCTGGTGCGGCTGCCGATGGCCCAGATCCGGCGCGACCGCGCCGCCGGCCTCAACACCGCCGGTTTCATCTCCGGCTATCGCGGCTCGCCGCTCGGCGGCTACGACCAGCAGCTGTTCTCCGCCCGCAAGCATCTCGAGCAGTACAACATCAAGTTCCAGCCCGGCGTGAACGAGGACCTCGCGGCGACCGCGATCTGGGGTTCGCAGCAGCTCGCACTGTCGCCCGGCGGCAGGTATGACGGCGTCGTCGGCATCTGGTACGGCAAGGGCCCCGGCGTCGACCGCTGCGGCGACGTGTTTCGCCACGGCAATGCGGCCGGCTCCGCCAAGAACGGCGGCGTGCTCTGTCTCGCCGGCGACGACCACGGCGCCAAATCCTCGACCGTGCCGCATCAGTCCGACCATGCCTTCATCTCGGCGCTGATGCCCTATCTCTACCCGTCCTCGATCCACGAGATGATCGAGATGGGCCTGCTCGGCATTGCGATGTCGCGCTATTCCGGCTGCTGGGTCGGCATGAAGGTGATCACCGAGACGGTGGAGACCACCGCCGAGATCAACCTCAACGACGAGATGACGCCGTTCGTCATCCCCGCCGATTTCGAGATGCCGCCGGGCGGCCTCAATCTGCGCTGGCCGGATGACCGCTTCGAGCAGGACCGGCGGCTGCAGGACTACAAGGGCTTTGCCGCGATCGCCTTTGCCCGCGCCAACAAGGTCAACCGCATCACGATGGACTCACCGAACGCCCGCTACGGCATCATGGCGTCGGGCAAGAGCTACGAGGACATCCGCCAGGCGCTACGCGAGCTCGGGATCACCGAGGAGGTCGCCGCCAGGATCGGGCTTCGCCTCTACAAGATCGGCATGCCCTGGCCACTGGAGCCGGAAGGCGTGCGGCAGTTCGCGGTCGGCCTCGAGGAGATCTTCATCATCGAGGAGCGTCGCGAGATCGTCGAGAACCAGGTCAAGCAGGAGCTGTTCAACTGGCGCGACGACGTCCGCCCGCGCATCGTCGGCAAGATGGACGACCACGACAAGCGCTTCCTGCCGTTTGCCACCGAGCTCTCCGTCGCCTCGCTCGCGACATCGCTCACCGAGCGTCTTCTCCGCCTCGACCTCAACCCCGAGATCAAGGCGATGCTGCGCGCCAAGGCCGACTGGTTCAACGGCCGCGACGCCTCGCAGATGCAGCTGATCTCGCCGGTGGCGCGCACGCCGTATTTCTGCTCGGGCTGCCCGCACAACACCTCGACCAAGGTGCCCGAGGGCAGCCGCGCGCTCGCCGGCATCGGCTGCCACTTCATGTCGTTGTGGATGAACCGCAACACCGAGACCTTCACCCATATGGGCGGCGAGGGCGTGCCATGGGTCGGCATCGCACCGTTCACCGACGAGAAGCACATCTTCGCCAATCTCGGCGACGGTACCTATTTCCACTCCGGCAGCCTCGCGATCCGCCAGTCGATCGCCTCCAAGGCCAACATCACCTACAAGATCCTCTACAACGACGCGGTCGCGATGACCGGCGGCCAGCGCCATGACGGCGATTTGTCGCCGCAGCAGATCACCTTCCAGCTCCATGCCGAGGGCATCCGCGAGATCTATCTGGTCTCGGAAAATCCCGACGCCTATCCGGCCGACAGCATCGCGCCCGGCGTCAAGCTGGCGCATCGCGACGAGCTCGAGAACGTCATGAAGACGCTGCGCGAGACCAAGGGCGCCTCGGCGATCGTGTTCGTGCAGACCTGCGCCGCCGAGAAGCGCCGCCGCCGCAAACGTGGCACGATGGAGGACCCGCAGCGCCGCGTGTTCATCAATCCGGCCGTCTGCGAAGGCTGCGGCGACTGCTCGGTGCAGTCGAACTGCATCTCGGTCGAGCCGCTGGAGACTGAGCTCGGGCGCAAGCGCGTCATCAACCAGTCCTCCTGCAACAAGGACTATTCCTGCGTGAAGGGCTTCTGCCCGTCCTTCGTCACGATCGACGGCGGCAAGCCGCGCAGCCGCGCCCCAGCCGAACTCGGCGACATCGGCGTGATGCCGGAGCCCCTGACCAAGCCGTCGCTGGAGCGGCCCTACAACGTCGCGGTCGGCGGCGTCGGCGGCACCGGCGTGCTGACGATCGGCGCGCTGCTCGGCATGGCCGCCCATATCGAGGGCAAGGCCTCGATGATCCTCGACATGTCCGGCCTCGCGCAGAAGGGCGGCGCGGTGCTCAGCCATGTGCGCCTGTCGGAGAACACCGCCGATGTGACCTGCTCGCGTATCGTCACCGGCACCGCCGATCTCGTCATCGCCGCCGACGAGGTGGTGGCGGGCGCCAAGGAGACGATCACGCTGTGCGACAGCGCGCGCACCCATGGCGTCATCAACAGCCATCTGATTCCGACCGCCGATTTCGTGCTCAACCGCGACTTCAACTTCCAGAACCGCAAGGTGACGGGCCTGCTGGAAACGGCGCTGCACAAGGACTCGAGCTTCCTCGATTTCACCAAGCCGGCCGAGGCGCTGCTTGGCGACAGCATCGCCACCAACATGATGATGATGGGGTATGCCTACCAGAAGGGCCTGCTGCCGCTGTCGGCCGAGGCGATCGAGAAGGCGATCGCGATCAACGGCGTCGCGGTCAAGATGAACACCGAGGCGTTCCGGCTCGGCCGCCTCGCGGTGGTCAACCCGGAGCGGCTCGCCGACATGATGACCGGCAAGGACGAGGCGGTGCCGCCGAAATCGCTCGAGGCGATGACGCTCGACGAGATCATCGCCCATCGCATGACCTATCTCACGGCCTACCAGAACGGCCGGCTCGCCAAGCGCTACCGCAAGCTGGTCGATCAGGTGCGCGAGGCCGCCGACAAGGGCGGCTACGGCGAGGCGCTGCCGCGCGCGGTCGCGATCAACTACGCCAAGCTGCTGGCCTACAAGGACGAGTACGAGGTGGCGCGGCTGTTCTCGGACGGCACCTTCCAGAGGCAGCTCCACGACGCCTTCGAGGGCGACTACAAGATCTCCTTCAACCTCGCGCCGCCGATCCTCAATTCCGGCCTCGATCCCCAGGGGCGGCCGAAGAAGCGCAGCTTCGGCCCGGGCATGATGAAGCTGTTCCGGCTGCTGGCGAAGCTCAAGGGCCTGCGCGGCACGCCGCTCGACATCTTCGGCTATGCGGCCGAGCGCCGGATGGAGCGCGACCTGATCGCGGGCTATGAGAAGGACGTCGCGACGGTGCTGAACTTGTTGTCGCCGGCCAATGCCGAGATCGCCGTCGAGCTGCTGTCGCTGCCCGACAAGATCCGCGGCTACGGCCCCGTCAAGGAGAAGGCGGTGAACGACGCGAAAGTGCGTTATGCGCAACTCGCCGCCGACCTCGCCAGCCCGCCGCCGGCGCCACGGCAGATGGCGGCGGAGTAGGCACTCCAGGCGACGTGCCGTAGGGTGGGCAAAGGCGCGCGAGCGCCGTGCCCACCATCATGCGATCTGTATACCTCTCGTCATTCCGGGGCGCTCGTGCGCGCCTGCGCGAGCCGGGAATCCATAACCACAGACGGGATCATTGCGCGAGATTTTCGCTTTCGTCGTCGCAGCGGCCCGTCGTGGCTCTGGAACCCGCGCTCAGCTCTCACGTCAAATGGCTCCGCTATTTTGTCGAGCGGTCTGCCCCGGAATGACGCCTGGGAGTGTGTCGTGCGCTCACACCACCGTCATTGCGAGCGTAGCGAAGCAATCTAGCGTCCTTGCCCAACTCTGGATGACTCCCGTTCACCCACTCGTGCGGATGTCGCATAAATCTGCCGTATTCACTACATGTTGCTATATGCATGGAGGCGTCGATAGGGGTGATCCATGCGAGTTCTGGTTTTCTTGTTCGCGGCTATCGCGGCGATATCGACCTCGAGCCACGCCGAGGTCATGTCCTGGCGTGGCGTGGGGCCGGTCGACCTGGGCATGACCGTTGCCGAGGCCGAGCGTGCGTTGAACGCAAAGCTTGGTCCGATGGAGCCGCCGTACACGAAGGAGTGCTATGTCGCCAGTCGCGCCGACGGCAAGGACGAAGCGCTGTCCTACGTGATCGTCGATGGCAGGATTGCCGCGATCTACCTCTTTCTCGACGATGGGCGCCGACCAGATCCGAAGATCGTCGACGCGAACGGAGTTGGAGTGGGGTCGACGGAGGCCGACATCGCGGGTGCCTATGGAGCGACGGAGCGGACATTCGCGCCATACGAGAGCGAGGAGACCGAGGAAGACAAGGCCGAGCGGCTGAAGCAGGGTGTCACGGAGCCGCCACCCGCACCCAATCATTGGGTGATCGCCAAGAGCCCGGATGCCAAGAGAGCGATCATTTTCGAGACCCGGGATGATAAGGTGATCTACTGGAGGACGGGAATCTTGCCGGCGGTCATGTCCTGGGAGGATTGCATATAGTGCCCACGTGAACGAAGCGACACGGGCGGCCAGGGGCGTCAGTTCGCCATCCGCTCCCGGCTCATGCGGAGCGTCACGACCAGGCCTTCGTCTGACCAGTCGAACGCGATGTTGCCGCCGAGCTGGGCGTTCACACTGCGGTGGATCAATTTGCTGCCGAAGCCTTCGGTCGTGGCGGCCGACTTCGGCGGTCCGCCGCGTTCGGTCCACGTCATCACGACCTCGTCGTCATGAGCCGTGCAGGAGACGTCCAGTGTGCCGCTCGTGACCGACAGCGAGCCGTATTTCGCCGAGTTGGTTGCGAGCTCGTGGATGACCAGAGCCAATGTCGTGCTCGAGCGTTCTCCGACATTCATCTTCGGCACCGAAATACGAATGCGGACGCTGGCGCCCTTCTCGTCGTAGGGAGCAAGCAACACGGAGACGAGATCGCCGAGCAGGGCCGCTTCGTTCGTCCCCCCGGGCCGTGGACGTATCAGGTCCTGGGCACGTCCGAGCGCAATCAGCCGGCTGGCCAGCTCGTGGGCCATGTCCTCCTTCGTCGCCGCCGTGCGCGACGTCATCTGCGTCAGCGCGGTCGCGATCGTCAGCAGGTTCTTGACCCGATGGCTCATCTCGCCCGCCAGCAGCTCGTTGGCTTCTTCGGCCTGCTTGCGCTGGGTCACGTCGAGAAAGATGCCGAACATCAGCCGATCGGCGATGTCGGCGTCGTCGCCTTGGCCGCGGGCGGAAATCCAGCGGATCTCGCCGTCAGCGAGAATGCGAAAATCGATCTCATACGGGCCGACGATCGCCCGCGTCGCTGAAAACGCCGATCTCACCCGTTCCAGGTCGGCCGGGTGAATGTTCCGGGACAGCACCTCGAATGTGATCCTGGTGTGGGTCTTGGAAACCTCCCACAGCTCATAGGCGCGCTCGTCCATCGTGATGGCGTCGGTGTCGACGTTCCATGACCACAAGGCGACGCCGGCCGCCTTGGTTGCGGCGCGCAGATGCTTTTCCTGCCAGATCGGCATGCGGGCTTCCTCGGCAGGCATCGTATCGGCAGGCATCGTATCCCCTCATCGCTGCTCCGCCCGGTTTGACCTCGCGTGTCCCGCATCGGCAGCCATGTCTGCGTTCCGCCGTTCAGGCAGCCGCGGCGACTTCGTCGATCGAGGACATGACCGCGTCGGTCGCCGTCTGATGCACCATGTGCCCAGCGCCGCGCACGCGGCGGAAGGTGCTCTGGCGGACGTCGTGATGAAGCCGTCTGGACTGCGCGTCGATGTCGATCAGGCGATCCTGATCGCCGGCAACGATCACGACCGGCATCTTCAGCTCACCGTACGCTCTCCTGAAGCGGAAAGCATCGGGAATCATCAGCGCGGCCTCCGCGGCGGAGGCGCGGATCTGCGACGGGCGAACCGCCATTTCCTTGGGGAAGCCGGCAAACTTCGCCGGAACCGATCGTGGGCCGAACAGCTTGGCCATCAGCAGCGGCCACATCATCCGGCTGATCAGAGGGGAGATGGTGTAGCGCAGGATATCGCCCAGCAAGGGAATGGCCGGAGCCGATCCGGCCACCACGTCGGACCGGAAGGTCGGATAGTAATAGCCGGAGGCGAGCACCATGCCCTTGACCATGGCCGGATGTTCGAGGGCGAGCGCGACGGCAACGGATGCGCCCCAGGAATGACCCAGGACGAAGGCCTCCGATACGCCCAGGCGATCGAGCGCGCTCTTGATCAGCCCGGCCTGCGCCATCGGCGTCCACACGACGTTGCGCGGCCGGTCGCTGTGGCCGAAGCCCGGCCGGTCAAACGCAATGACACGGTAGTTCTGCGCCGCCAGATCGATCAGGCCGCTGGAGGCGAAGTCCTGGATCATGCTGCCGTTGCCGTGCAGCAGCACCAGCGGCACGCCGGTGCCGCGCTCGACATAGTGCAGCCGGACGCCGTCGACGTCCATGAACTGGCCGGCAGGAGGATTGGCCCGCTCGGCAGACTTGGCGAGGCGGCGATTGATCAGTGCTGTGACGGCCAGAACGGCCGTGGCCGCCGCTGCCGCTAGAAGAAATGGATGAGTCTTCGCCAGCGACCGGCTGCGACGCGCCAGCGGCTGGAGGGAGGGTGTCGAGTTGGTCAGGCGGCTGGGCGTCGACGCCGCGAGCGCGCGCGCTGTGGTCCGGGCTGCGGTCATCATCTGCCCTCATGGAAAGGCGTGCACGACACCCGGAGGATCCGAGAAATGATGCAGCGCAGGAGCAACGGCCGGTCACGCGGTTCGTTCCGTTGTGCCGTCCTGGCGCGCATGGCCGGGGTGTAGGTCGACCTCCGAGCGGTCCGGCCGAGCTCGACCAGCGCACTCGGTCCGGCTTCTGCACCCGCCGGCTCGAGGCAGGACCCCCCCAGATGTGCCTTGCGCAAACGGCCCGTCGGGCAGAATCTGCTTTACGAAATTCAGAAATCGTGTTTTGATGCGCGCATCCCGCCTCACTCGGATGGGGCGTTGCGCGCGATCGTCACGACACGCGAGGCGGGGAGCGATGGCCGCGCTTGTGCCGCAGCGTGTCTTCGGACGCGCCGACGAACGGCATGGCGCGGACGTGAAGTCGCAGCGTGCTGACACCCCGATGCTGGTGTCCCGCGCAATGCGCAAGCATTGTCGCGAATGGTGGCCAACAAGCCCGGCGCACCAGGCAGACTGCGTATAAGCGTTAAGACCGTCGCGCAGGGAAGGCCGGGCGTTTTCCGGCTGCACCTGTGGTACCTGCCGCCTGCATTTTTTTCGCAGGCGGGCCGCAGGCGTCAGCCGACGCCTGGCCTTCCCTGCGCCCTCCGACGTGATGAGGGTGAGCGAGACCAGCATCACCCGGGCAGTGTCTGCCGCGGGAATGCGATGTCGTGCGTAGTTCGATATGGGCACGATCGCGCGTCATCACCGCTGTCGTCCCGGGCTTGACCCGGGACCCATATCCACAGGGAGAAGTTGTCGCGCACGCTGGTCGACCATCGTCCTTACCAACATTGGCCGGTGGGTATGTGTCCCGAGTCAAGCCCGGGACGACAGCGGAGTGAAGGGCAAGACCACGGCTCATCTCCACCTCGCGGAATATTTTCCGCGCTTGCCAAGCCTCATCCAACGGTCCAAAAAATCTTCAACCATTCGGGACGAAACGACAGGAAGCGGAGACGGAATTGACCATCAAGGGCAAGGCCTACATTGCCGGGATCTATGAGCATCCCACCCGGCATGCACCCGACAAGTCCACGGCGCAGCTGCATGCCGAGGTCGCCAAGGGCGCGCTCGAGGATGCCGGGCTCAGCGTGCGGGACGTCGACGGCTATTTCTGCGGCGGCGATGCGCCCGGCGGCGCCTGGCCGATGGTCGACTATCTCGGGCTGAAGGTGCGCCACATCGATTCCACCGAGACCGGCGGCTGTTCCTATCTGATCCACGTCGGCCACGCTGCGGAAGCGATCGCGGCCGGCAAATGCTCGATCGCGCTGATCACCTTGGCCGGCAAGCCGCGCACCGGCCCGATGCCGCCGCGCGCCGCCGGCGCAGAGGCCGACTTCGAGATGGCCTATGGCGCCACCACGCACAACGCCTATGGCATGTGCGCAATGCGCCACATGCACGACTACGGCACCACGTCGGAGCAGCTTGCCTGGATCAAGGTCGCAGCCTCGCATCACGCGCAGTACAATCCGCACGCGATGCTGAAGGAGGTGGTGACCGTCGAGGACGTCATCAACTCGCCGATGATCTCCGATCCCTTGCATCGCATGGATTGCTGCGTGGTCACCGACGGGGGCGGCGCGCTGATCGTGACCACGCCGGAGATCGCCAGGAGCCTGAAGAAGCCGCTGGTGCGGCTGATCGGCCATGGCGAGGCGATGAAGGGGCCGCGCGGCGGCAAGGATCTCGACCTCACTTATTCCGCCGGCGTGTGGTCCGGCCCGCGTGCCTTCGCGGAAGCGGGGATCACGCCCAAGGACATCAAATACGCCTCGATCTATGACAGCTTCACCATCACCGTGCTGATGCAGCTCGAGGATCTCGGCTTCTGCAAGAAGGGCGAGGGCGGCAAGTTCGTCGCCGACGGCAACCTCATCTTCGGCGTCGGCAAGCTGCCATTCAACACCGATGGCGGCGGCCTGTGCAGCAACCATCCCGTCAACCGCGGCGGCATGACCAAGGTGATCGAGGCCGTGCGCCAATTGCGCGGCGAGGCCCATCCCAAGGTCCAGGTGCAAAACTGCGATCTCGCCATCGCCCATGGCACCGGCGGCCTGCTCGGCTTGCGCCACGCCGCCTCGACCTGCATTCTGGAGCGCGTGTGATGTCTGATCAGAAGAAGCTGCCGGCCCCCGTCACCAATCCCGAGACCAAGGCGTTCTGGGATGCCGCCGCCGAGGGCAGGTTCATGTTCAAGCGCTGCACCGCCTGCGGCGAGGCGCATTACTTTCCGCGCTCGATCTGCCCGTTCTGCTTCTCCGACCAGACGGTGTGGGAGCAGAGCGCGGGCGAGGGGGAGATCTACACGTTCTCGATCATGCGGAAGTCGCCGACTGGTCCCTACGCGATCGGCTACGTCACCTTGAAGGAGGGCCCGTCGCTGCAGACCAATTTCGTCGATTGCGATTTCGACGCCTTGAAGATCGGCCAGAAGGTGAAGGTGGTGTTCAAGCCGACCGACGGCGCGCCATTGCCGTTCTTCACGCCGGTGTAGTTGAGGAGCAACAATGCCGGTGGACGTCATTGCGAGCGAAGCGAAGCAATCCAGGGCTATTTCCAAGACTCTGGATTGCTTCGTCGCTGCGCTCCTCGCAATGACGACCGAGTGAGTGTGGGGCTGACGTCGGCGGAGCCCTCTCCCGCCCTTGCGAAGCTCCGCTTCGCTTGGGGGAGAGGGCGCAGCAATGGGCGCCGCGCAACGACAAGCGCGTAGGGTGGGCAAAGGCGCGGAGCGCCGTGCCCACCGTTGCCAGACGAAAAGGCGGTGGGCACGCTTCGCTTTGCCCACCCTACAAGGAACGCGTTTCGGGGAGGACACCAACAACATGCCGATCAACTACGATGAGCTGATGGCGATGAAGGCGATCGGGCAGCCCTATGCCTATAGCGATCGCGAGGTGATGCTGTACGCCTATGGCATCGGCATGGGCGCCGATCCGATGGACGAGAGGGAGCTCGCCTTCGTCAACGAGGCCACCGCCGAGCCGCGGCCGTTGAAGGTGGTGCCGACCTTTGCCTCCGTCGCCGCCTGGGGTTCGGGCCCTGGCGACATGAAGCTCAACCGGGTGCTGGTTGTGGACGGCGAGCGCGACATCACCTTTCACCAGCCGCTGGCGACGGCCGCGAAGATCACGGCGGACTCCTCCGTGCTCGCGGTGTCCGACAAGGGCAAGGACAAGGGCGCCGTCATTCGCCATCAGACGATCCTGCGCGACGAGAGCGGCGCGCCGTTGGCGACCCTGGTCGCCTCCCGTTTCGCCCGGGGCGACGGCGGCTTCGGCGGCCCGTCCGGCGGGATCCCCGAGCCGCATCCGGTGCCGTCGCGCGCGCCCGATCGCAGCGTCGACATTTCCACGCGGCCGGACCAGGCGCTGATCTACCGCCTGTGCGGCGACCGCAATCCGCTGCATTCGGACCCCGAATTCGCGCGTCGCGCCGGTTTCCCGCGCCCGATCCTGCACGGCATGTGCACCTACGGTCTCACCTGCCGCGCCGTACTGCAGACCTATGCCGACTACGACGCCTCGGCGTTCCAGCAGCACGCCGCGCGGTTCTCCTCGCCGGTGTTTCCCGGCGAGACCGTGACGGTCGATCTCTGGAAGGACGGCGACGTGATCTCGTTCGAGGCGCGGGTCACCGCGCGCAACGTCACCGTGATCAAGAACGGCAAGACGGTGCTGGGTTGATACTTGCCATGTGAGACACGTCTGTTCGTTGTCGTCATGCCCGGGCTTGACCCGGGCATCCATCCGCTTCCGAAGATGGATGGCCGGGTCAAGCCCGGCCATGACGAACAAGAGCAAAGAAGACAGCGGAGGAGGCACACATGGGACTGCTCGACGGCAAGGTGGCGCTGATCACCGGCGCAGGTGGCGGTCTCGGCGAGGCCTACGCAAGACTGTTCGCGCGCGAGGGCGCGGCGGTCGTCGTCAACGACCTTGGTGGGCCGCGCGACGGCTCCGGTTCGGACCTGTCGATGGCCGAGCAGGTGGTCGCGGCGATCGAGGCCGAGGGCGGGCGCGCGGTCGCCAACGGCGCCGACATCTCGACCATGGCCGGTGGGCAGTCGGTGTTCGACGACGCCATCCGCCATTTCGGCCGCGCCGACATCCTCATCAACAATGCCGGCATCCTGCGCGACCAGACCTTCGCCAAGTCGAGCGAGGCCGACTGGGACAAGGTGATCCAGGTGCACCTCAAGGGCACCTTCTGCTGCAGCTTGCCGGTGTTCCGCTGGATGCGCGACAACGGCGGCGGCGTCATCGTCAACACCTCCTCGACCTCGGGCCTGATCGGCAATTTCGGCCAGTCCAACTACGGCGCCGCCAAGGGCGGTATCTGGGGCCTGTCCAACGTGCTCGCGATCGAGGGCCGCAAGTACAACATCCGGGTGTGGACACTCGCGCCGGGCGCGCTGACCCGCATGACCGCGGACCTGCCGCGCTACAAGGAGAACCCGGACGCGGCGTTGACACCCGAGGGCATCGCGCCGGCGGTGCTCTACATGGTCAGCGGTCTGTCCGGCGACCAGACCGGCAAGGTGCTCGGCGTCTCCGCCGCGCGCGGCGTCCGTGAGATGCGGATGATGGAGATGGAGGGCTGGAAGCCACCGTCCTCGGCCTGGAACGCCCAGGACATCGCCGCGCACGCAGAGGAGATATTCTTTTCGGAGGCCGATATAGCCAAGTCCGCACGGCGGTTTTGATGTATTCAGGTCGTCATTTCGGACATGCCGCCTCGGCGCATCCCGAAATGACGCCAGAGAGATTGGAGACCAGACGATGAAGCTCACCGCCGCCGCCAAAGGCACCTTCGCGATTGCGCCGACGCCTTTCCATGATGACGGCCGCATCGACGAGGCCTCGATCGACCGTCTGGTCGATTTCTATGCCGCGGCCGGCTGTGACGGCATCACCGTGCTGGGCATCATGGGCGAGGCGCCGAAACTGGATGCGGCTGAATCCGCCGAGGTCGCGATCCGCTTCATCAAGCGCGCGAGAAACATGCAGATCATCGTCGGAGTCTCGTCGCCGGGCTTTGCCACCATGCGCGCGCTGGCCCGCGCCACCATGGATGCTGGCGCCGCTGGCGTGATGATCGCGCCGCCGCCGTCGCTCCGCACCGACGATCAGATCACGGGCTATTTCAAGCAGGCGCAGGAAGCCATCGGCGAGGACATTCCCTGGGTGCTGCAGGATTACCCGCTGACGCTGAGCGTCCAGTTCACGCCGGCTGTGATCCGCAAGATCGTCATGGACAGCCCCTCCTGCGTGATGCTCAAGCATGAGGACTGGCCGGGCCTGGAGAAGATCTCGACGCTGCGCGCGTTCCAGAAGGATGGCTCGCTGCGGCCGCTGTCGATCCTGTGCGGCAATGGCGGCCTGTTCCTCGACTTCGAGATGGAGCGCGGCGCCGACGGCGCCATGACCGGCTATGCCTTCCCGGAAATGCTGGTCGATGTCGTCAAGCTGTCGCAGGCCGGAAAACGCGATGCCGCGCATGACCTGTTCGACGCGCATCTGCCGCTCGTGCGCTACGAGCAGCAGCCGGGGGCGGGGCTTGCCGTGCGCAAATACGTGCTGCAGAAGCGCGGCGCGATCGCCTCCAGCGCGCAGCGCAAGCCGGCCTCCGGCATCACGGCCGCGGCCAAGGCCGAGGTCGACTATCTCTTGTCGCGCGTGGCGCGCTATGATGCCCGCGCCAACCTGCAACCTCGTGCCACCGCCGCGGAGTGACTATGGCTGACGCCGCCGCCGTCCGTCCCGCCTCGACCGTGCTGCTGCTGCGCGACAGCGCAGCCGCACGCGAGATCGAGGTGTTCATGATGGTGCGTCACCATCAGATTGAGTTCAACTCGGGCGCCCTGGTGTTTCCTGGCGGCAGCGTCGACAGAGGCGATCAGGAGATCGCCGGCAGGCCGGAGCTCTATGCCGGCGATGAGGGCCTGGAGGCCGAGGCGCTCGGCTTCCGCATCGCCGGGGTGCGCGAAACGTTCGAGGAGAGCGGCATCCTGCTGGCGCGGCCGGGCCGATCGGACGCGCTGATCGATGCCGCTGCCGCCCGCGAGATCGAGGCTGCGCATCGTCTGGCGCTGTGCGAGGGCAAGATCAGCTTTTTCCAGGTCCTCGAAGCTCACGGCCTCGTGCTCGCGCTCGATGCGCTCGTTCCCTACGCCCATTGGATCACGCCCGAAGGCATGCCCAAGCGCTTCGACACCTGGTTCTTTCTGGCGGCGGCGCCGCCGGACCAGCTCGGCGCCCATGACGGCCGGGAATCGACCGACTCCGTCTGGGTCTCGCCGCGCGAGGCGCTGGCCGGCGGCGAGGATGGCCGCTTCAAGCTGCCGTTCCCGACCACGCGCAACCTGATCCGGCTCGGCAAGCAGCCCGCGGTGGCCGACGCCCTGGCGGCGGCGCGGAACATGGACGTCGTCACCGTGATGCCGGTCATGACCAAGACCGCCGAGGGCGGTCGCCAGCTGCGCATTCCGCGCGAGGCGGGCTATGATGGCGAGGTGTTCGAGTTCGGTGCGGCCGGTTAACCGCACGGGCTATTTTTCGTCCGGCGGATGATGCGCGGACGAGAATTGTTCTCTATATGTTCATTTGGCCGCCCGGCGGCTCGTATATAGTGCGGTTCCGACCATCGGATCCCATGAGTAGATTACCGGACCTCGACACGGCCTGCAGCAGCCTCCGATCGATGACGATCGGGCGGATGATCTTTGGCAGCTTTTTGCTGCTGCTTGCCGTGATCACCGCGACCAGCATGGCGAGCGTGATCGCCATCCGCCACATCGATTCGACCTTTGCCGAGTTGCAGCGGCTGCAGGGCGTCGGCGATCTCGCCGAGGAGATCGACCAGCGCATGAACGAGCTGCGGCTCGCGGCGCGCGATTTCGTCACCGACCCCGGCTCCCGCTCCGACCGTGCCATGGAGGCGGCGACCGAGCTCAGCGCGCTCCTGAAGAAGACGCGCCTGCAGCTGGCACCGGAGCAGCAGGCGACCATCGATGGCGTTGCCCAGCGGCTCGCCAATTACCGCGAAGGCATCGACCGCATCAGCGCGCTGATCGCCCGGCGTGCCGAGCTGCTGTCGGGTTTGCCGGCGGCGCGCGAGAGCTTCGAAGACGCCATCGCCGGCCTGACGGATCGCGCCACGGCGCGAGCCTTGTTCCAAGTGCAGAACCAGGTCGGCGCGGCGCTGCTGGCGCGGGACCCGGCTGGCGCCGAGCAGGCCGCCCGCAGCATGCGCGCAATGCCGATCGAGGACAGCGCCCTGCGCGCGGCAGCGGACCGCTACGCCGAGGCGATCATCGCCATTGCCGGCACCGAGGACGAGATCGCACGCCTCGACAAGGAGGTGCTGGGCATCGAGGGGCGGCTGATCGGCCGGGTCACGGAGCTGCTGCGCGCCTTGAGTGCCAGCCAGGGCAAGGTGCTGTCGCGCGACTTCGCCCGCACGCTGGCGGAGACGAAATGGCAGAGCATCATCTTCGGCACGGCGGGCGTTCTGATCGGCATCTTTGCTGCCTCGTTCGTGGTGCGCCGCACGGTGAAGCCGCTGGCCTCGATCGCACGCTCGATCCGGGCGCTGGCGGCGGGCGAAAAAGCGGCGTCGATCCCGCAGACCGACGTTCAGAACGAGATCGGCGACATCGCGCGGGCGGCAGAAGTCTTTCGGCAGACTTTGCAGGATGCCGACGCGGCGCGCGAGGCGGCCGTCCGCGCGCTGGCCGAGCAGCGGCTGGCCGAGGAGAGCTATCGCAAGCTGTTCGAAGCTTCGATCGACGGCATCTATGTCACCACACCGAGTGGTCTCGTGCTCAATGCCAATCCGGCGCTCGCGCGCATCATGGGCTACGAATCCGCGAGCGAGCTGATCCAGAGCGTCAACGACATCGCGGATACGATCTATGTCCATCCCCTGGCGCGCGAACGCTATCAGCGGCTGATGCGGCGCGACGGCATGGTGCGCGAGTTCGAATACCAGGTGCGCCGGCGCACCGGTGAGATCCGCTGGCTTTCGGACAGCGCCACGGTGGTGCGGGATGAGAACGGCGAGGTAATTCGCTACGAAGGCGTGGTTCGCGATATCACGGATCAGAAGCGTGCCGAGGACGCGATCGCGGAAGGCCGGCGATTGCTGCAGCAGGTCATCGACACCGTGCCGGCGGTGATCAACGTCAAGGATAGCGAGCTACGCTATGTCCTGATGAACCGCTACATGGCCGGCATCTTCAACGTCGAGCCCGAGGATGCGCTCGGCCGCACCACCGGCGAGCTGATGTCGCGCTACGGTGCGAACAAGACCGACTCGAACGACAAGCGCGTGCTGGCGACGAAGGCCGGCCTCGGGTTCTACGAGGAGGAATACCTCGATTCTTGCAACGTCATGCGGCAATGGCTGGTCAACAAGCTGCCGCTTCTCGACGCCGACGGCGAGGTCGACAAGATCGTCACGGTGGCGCTCGACATTGGAGAGCGCAAGAAGAGCGAATTGGAGATGCGCAAGGCCAAGGAGGCCGCCGAGACGGCGCTCCGGAACCTGCGCGAGACCCAGGCCTCGCTGATCGAAGCCGAGAAGCTCGCGGCGCTCGGGCGCATGGTCGCCGGCGTTGCCCATGAGGTCAACAACCCCGTCGGCATCAGCCTCACGGTCGCCTCCGCGCTCGAGCGCAAGACCGAGCGCTTCAGCGAGGCGGTCACGCGGGGCGAACTGCGGCGGTCGAGCCTCAACGAGTTCATCGAGATGAGCCGCAGTGCGGCTGGGCAGCTCGTCGCAAATCTCAATCGCGCGGCCGAGCTGATCCAGTCGTTCAAGCAGGTCGCAGCGGACCGCAACTACTCCGACAAGCGCACCTTCGATCTCGCCGACCTCACCGAGCAGGTGGTGATGAGTCTGCGCCCGGGCGTGCGCAGACAGAACCTGACGGTGAATGTGGATTGCCAGCCCGATCTGGTGATGAACAGCTACCCCGGGCCTTATGGGCAGGTTCTGACCAATCTCTTCCTCAATGCGGTCGCGCACGCGTTTCCGGATGGCAGGAGCGGTGTGATCGAAATCAGGGCGCGGGAGTCCGGGCGCGACAATGTCGAGATCATCTTTTCCGACAATGGCTGCGGCATGTCGCTCGACGTCCGCCGCCGCGCCTTCGATCCTTTTTTCACGACGCGCCGCGACCAGGGCGGCACCGGCCTCGGCCTGCACATCGTCTACAGCATCGTGACCAACCGGCTCGGCGGCCGGCTTGATCTCGACTCCGAGCCGGGCGCCGGCACGCGCGTCCAGATCATTCTGCCGCGGGTCGCGCCTCTCGAGCAGGCGGCGGAGTAGGGAGATCCGCAATGCGCGGGGATGCCGCGCCGCTGCGTAAAACTCCGGATTGACTCTCACGAAGCCGAGATCGAATCGAAATCTGGCCCAGTTGATGCATCATTATCCGTGCACCCTGGGGTGGTGCAGGAGCCAGATGGACCAGATGGAAATGAGCAAATGGATCGTGTCCCGCGGCCATGAGCCGCATCGAGCTGATCGTGCCGACATCAGCAACACGGGTTCGAGGCGACCGGCGGTCGCTCCATGGAAGCCGCCTATCCAGGTCGGCGGTGCGGCGCTGCTGATCGCACTCGCCGCGCCACCGTCACTGGCGCGCGATCGCGGCCAGTATGCGAACTCGTCGCCGGAGATCAAGGCATGGTTCGACGGCCTGCGCAGCGGCAAGGGCCCGTGCTGCTCGGATGCCGACGGCAGCGCCGTCAGCGATGTCGACTGGGAGAGCAGGGGCGGTCACTACCGCGTCCGCATCGAGGGGGAATGGCTCGACGTTCCCGACGAGGCGGTCATCACCGAGCCCAACCGCGTCGGGCGCACCATGGTGTGGCCGATGCGCGGCTATCAGGGCCTCTCGATCCGCTGCTTCATGCCGGGCAGCATGACGTAGCCGAGCGGGGCGGCGCTCAGACGTATTTCTTGTCGCGCTCCAGGAGCTCGATGGAAATGCCCTGGGGCCCGCGGATGAAGCAGATGCGAACACCGGGGCGGATCGTGGTCGGCTCGGTCGTGAAGGTGACGCCCTTGGCCTTGAGCTCGGCGGCCGCGGCGTCAATGTCCTTCACGGTGAGGCCGAAATGATCGAGGCCCTGGTGCGGGGGCACCGGCGGCTCGTTCACTCCGTCGCCCGGCTCGACCTTGGCGATGAACACGCTGGCGCCGCCGAGCTTGACGTCGATGCGGCCGGGATTGCGGACGATCTCGCCGCCGAGAATGTCGTGAAGCCAGTTGGCGGTGGCTTCCGGGTCAGGGCTGCGCAGATGGATATGGTCCCACGTGACATTCAACATCGTCGAGATCTTTCGAAAGAGTGAACCGCTTGCGGCGCGGCGGCGTTCCTTGAGGCGTCGGCAGCGGAGCGGATGTTTACCGGCCCGTCGCCGGCCGCGCCAGCCCGGCTGCCCGACCGGTATCCGGGCCTGCCCTCCAATTGTCGGCTTTGCATGCAACCCTATCGATGTTTGCCGATTGAAGCTTCCAGATGCCCCCGCCGGGCAGCCGATGGTGCAGACATGAGCGCGGGTCTCTCTCGTTTGCTGGGACGCAAGCCCGATGCCGCGGCGTCGCTGGCCATGCGCCGAAGCGGCGGAGCGTCCATCCCTTTGGGAGCCGCCGTGTCGGGGTTGGCGATCCTCGCGCTGATCATGTTCGGCGCAGTCGGGTGGCTGATCATGTCGGTCGAAGAGGAGGAGATGGCCGACCTCCGCCTTGCGCAAGTCACATCGGCCTCCCCGAGCGGCCGGTATGAAGGAGATGAAGACGGGACGGAGCCATCGCATGGGCTCTCGTCCGTGGCGCCCAGTCTGGGGTCCAATGCGCACCCCGATTCGTCCCCGGTGGTCGGCTCCGGCCGGAACGTCATGGACGCGCATGCCAGTCTGTCGCCGACGATGCTGCCTGTGTCATCCGCTGCGCTCGACCCGGCCGCTCTGTCCGGCCTGCGGATCAGTTCCCAGTCCTGGCGGCGCGGCGGGCTTGGATCGAAGGCGCTGGTGACCTTCACGCTACGGAATGCCAACAGTTTCGCAGTCAAGGACGTCGAAATCAGCTGCGCCTTCAGCCGGCGCGACGGCAGTCACGTCACCGACCGCCGACGGATCGTGCCCGGCCAAGTCGGGTCGCGCAGCCGCAAGACCTTCGCGGCGGTCCACGTCGGATTCGTCAACGTTAACGTCAGCGCGGCCAAATGCGCGCTGGTTGCAGCGACCAAAATCTAATTATGTCGCGCTAGTCTCCCACGGTCTTTGAACCCGAGCGTTCGACGCGGGAACATACTGTCATGATCCTCCGTTAGGTGGATGTCGGCGCAGGTGCCGACGGAGCGGTAAATTATGCCCATTCTCCGTTACTTTCTTTTCGTCGGTGGAACTCTGCTGGCGCTGCTCGTCCTGGCGGATGCCGTGCTTCCCAGCGTGCCATTGCCTGCAAGCCTGTCGTCTGCGTCGGATCTTCCCCCGGTGCGCATTCAGTCGACGCGAAAGTGGCCGGAGCGGATCGTGATGGACACCTCGATCGCCACGCCAGCTCCGGTGAAGCTCGCGAAGGCAGAGCAGCCTCCGGCAGAACCTCCGGCAGAAGTGGCCAAGAACGGTCTCCGCGACGCCTTCGCGCAGATGAGCGCCGTCGAAGCCAACCCGCAGGTTGCGGCCGTGAAGGCCGCCGAGAAGCCTCGCGCGACGCGGATTGCCGACACGAGCAAGGCGAAGAAGCGAAAGGTCGCAAGAGCTCATCTGGGCAGACCGATGATCCTGGTCGCGCAGCAGCCGCATGTCGGCCCTTTCGCTTGGACCTGGTAGTATCGATTGCCCGCAGTCCCTGGTCGATCCAAGCAGTCCCGGTGCAATCGCGCGCCGGGGGCGGTCGAACTGACGTGGGCTGCTGCGCCGTTTTTCACGCCGCCGCGCTGCCTTGATCTTGCGCAAAGTGCGCTCCTTCCGGAACGCCTAGCGTCCCTTGCATGGGACCTGGGAGCGTTTGCCCGGGGACCCAGGAGACGCTGAATGACGACTACCACGCCCACCCTCTCGATCTCGCCGGAGAAGGTCGCCTTCGTCGTGACCAAGATCCACAAGCATGAAATGGAAGCGGCCGAACCCGAATTGCTGGCAGATTTGGCGGATGACGACGCGGCGCCCGGTACCGGTGGGCGAGGTTTGAACACGGACAGGTCGGAGCTCGTCAGCTTCATCAGGGGCCTCAATGTCGACGAACAGATCGATCTGGTCGCGCTGATGTGGTTGGGCCGGGGTGACGGCTCGCTGGACAATTGGGATGAGCTTCGTGCGCAGGCCGCTCAGGCGCACAACAATCGCACCGCGACGTACCTGATCGAAACTCCGATGCTTGGCGACTATCTGGAGGAGGCTCTCTCGGAGTTCGGCCTTTCCTTGGAAGACTTCGAAGAAGGCATATAGCTGGGCGGCGTCTCCCGATGGATTCCCAGCACGTTCTTCGTTGCAATTCGGATGATGGAGTAATCTCATGGACAAGCTGAAGGTCGGAACCGGTGATTGGATCGTCGTGTGCGACGGCCGCAAGGCACTGATCCTCGAGAACGTCGGTGACAGCATGTTTCCGAACCTGCACACCAAAGAGGTCCGTGAGCAGGAGAACGACCGCACGAGCGCTCAGGGCACTGATGCGCCCGGCTCGGTGCAGCAGTCATTTGGCAATGCTCGGAGTTCGGTGGATCAGACGGATTGGCATGATCAGGCTGAGCGCGCCTTTCTCAAGCAGCTTGCTGATCGCCTGCATCAGGCTGTCCTGTCGGGCGAAACCAAAGCCGTCACGATGGTGGCGTCGCCGCGCGCGCTCGGGATCATCCGCGCCGACTATTCCGACGCGGTACGAAAGGTGCTGCATGGCGAGGTCCACAAGGATCTGGTCAAGCTTCCGGTCTACGAAATCGAGAAGCAGCTGCTCGCCTGAGGCCGGCTTTCTCATACCAATGAGCGCCCGGAGGCCCCGTTCGCGGTTTCGACCGCGACGGGATCAATGTGTGCTTTCATGCGACGGTGTCGATTCCGGCGCAGCAGGCACCAGACTTGTGTCCAGGTGCGCGGCTCCTTTTTCGACGATCTCGTAGCCGCAATCATCCAGCCAGGCGATCAGGCGATCGGCCATGGCGTAATCCCAGGTCGGGTAGGAGCGTGCGATCACCTGGCGTGGCGTGAGCTTGCGAGACATTGGTGATCCTTCCCTGATCTCATGGTGCTCGATGAGACGTCGAGCGTCTGGTCTTGTCATCTTGAACCCCAGAACGCGATGCGCGGTTCCTGCGGCGCCCGAGCGCTGCCGCTTGAGGAGCGCTGATCATTCACAGCGCCTCGGCGAAACGGGGCAGAATTCATCAAACGCTGATCACGTGTGGCTGCGCGTCGTCGGTCACGGGAGCCGCGGTGCGCTCCGGCTTCTTCTCCACGATCTCGTACCCACAATGATCGAGCCATGCGATCAACCGGTCGGCCATGGCATAGTCCCAGCTGGGATAGGATCTGGCAATGACTTCGCGGACTGAAAGCTTTCGTGCCATCATGTCGATCTATCGCTCCCTGCATTCGCCACGGGCTCGTCCGGCGCGCATCCGGACGATCCAAGGCTGACCGGCAGTTCGTGCCGCCGGCTCCTGATGTTGTTCGGCTCGTCACGTTTCTGAGCGCGCGCGCCCCAACGCCTTGCTGGCTCACCACGATCAAATTGGCGTGGAGAGGTGATTTTTCCGCTTACCGCTCGCCCAGGCTGCGCAATCATCGCCCAACATGGTGAAAACCTTCTCGCTACGATGGTTTCCCATTTCCGTGCACGGATATGGCGCGGTCGTGCGCGTAGTAGGGCTAGAGTGTGGTGGCGGCGCGATGTTTCGTCACAGGCTGGCGGCGACCATCTCCGACGAGATCTCAGCGCGAGCAGGCTGCGATCAACGGGGGAACGGTTTGATACGTTCATGGTTTCCGCTGGGGCGCGGTCGCAGGGGCTCGTCGCCTCGGAGTCAATGGAGCAAAGCGATGAGGCTGATGTTTTGGGTTGTGCTGCTGACTGGCCTTGCGGCAGGAGGCGGCCGGTCGGTCGCCAATGAGTCCTGCGGCCCAGGGTGCCACGTCGCGCCCAATGGCGGCTGCGTCGTGAATGGCTGGGAGGTGGGAGCGCCGGTGTGGAACGAATGCCCTGCGGGCGCTCGGCCAAGGCCGCCATGCGGAACCGCGTTCAAATGGAGCAGACAGGCGAGGGCCTGTGTCAGCAGGTGAACATGCGATGGCTGATCATCGCCGCGGGAGCGTGTACCGGGCTGCCGGCTGCCGCGGGGGATCAGCGATTGTTCACGTTGGACGTCGCGCCCTGTCGTTAGCGGCGGCAGCTTCGTCTGGCTCCTGATTCAAGGCACGGCAAGGCTCCGGATAAGCCGCTGGTAGAGGCGCACCGCGAAGCACGGACGGGCCGGTGACACGGCGCTCAGACCGGCGTCGCATGGATCACGTCGCGCGGTGCGCTGGTGCGGAAGGCTCTCCGTAACCATGTTCGCGAGGGCGCCTCGATGAGCATGTAGGTGACCCAGGCCACCGCCGCCGCAATCGCAACGAACAGACCGAGCCGCAGTGCGAGCTCGAGAGCGCCGGGAGCATCTGACTTTCCGATCATCGCAAGCCGAATGAGAAAGGGATGCAGCAGATAGATCGAATAGCTGCATTCGCCACCAATGATCAGGGCTCTGGACGACAGCCAAGCGGCATGGCCGTACCGACTGGCGGCGACGAAGACGATCGAAAATCCCGAGATCTCGATGAGACGTACGGCAAGTTCGATCACGAACGACCAGCCGGGCAGACGAGGCTGCAGAAACAGCAGGACAGGCGCACAGATGAGGCTCACCAGCGCAAGCCAGAACAGGAGCCTCACGCAGCGTCGCTCCCCGTCACCGATGCTGGCATCGGCGCGGTTCTTGTAGATCATGGCGGCAAGGCAGCCGGCCAGGAACTGAGCGATGTGAAGATAGGGAGAGTAGTAGGTGAGCCACTGCATCCCGTTTTGCGTGAGGCTTGGCGCGGCGGCCCGCAACAACGCATCGCCAAAGGTGAAAGCGGCGGCGATCGTCAGCGCGAAAGTCACGATGTTCGCAAGCGCGATCCAGATGATCGTGGGCAGCCTGGCGACGCCTGCAAACAGCAGGCAGACGAACGGAAACAGCAGGTAGAAGAACAGCTCGACGCTGATGGACCAGAGGTGCTGCAGCGACGGCACGACCGCGACCAGCATGGTGCCGTTCTGCACGGGAAACCAGGCTTGCGTCATCGTGAGGATGAAGCCGAGCGAGGGCGCGGAGAGGTCTCGCGCGATCACGACGTATGCGACGACCGCGAGCACAATCACGGCGTACATCGGGTAGAGCCGGGCGAATCGCGCGATGGCAAATTCACGAAGAGCGTTTCCGAACGGTTGCGACTGGAAGCGCGCGGCATAGTTGAGCCACAGGACGAATCCGCTCAGCACGAAGAACATCGTCATTCCGATGCTGCTGACCTGAGCGATGAGCTCCGGCAGCAGGCCTTGCGCCAACGACGGGGCGCCGTGGCCGATGGCGACCGTTGCGGCCGCGACGAAGCGTAAGCCGGTCAGCGAGCCGATGAAGCGTTGCTCGTTCACTTTGAGGGATGGTCCTGATACTTGGGAGGCGCTCCGGCTGTTGTAGAAACAGCAGGGTCCGGAGGCAACCCGACGCAGGCCGCCGGAGACGGGATTGCCGCCCGCTCGAGCGACGCTCTGGCGTTCAGGCCGGAGATGACTCTGCGCCCGATCGGTCCGGCGTCTGCCGTTTGCGGCGTCCGATGCGGCGGCGTCCCACGTTGCTGTCAACACCAACGAGCTGAAAAATAAAGAGAAATCAGCCTTGGCATCGGCGGCGTCCCATCCAAGGGGCGAGGCGTTTCCCGGTGCGGCATGCGATCGGCGGGAGGGGCGGGCAACAGGCTGGTAGGTTTGAAGAAAACCGGGAAGAGCAGCTTTTGCAGCGGATCGTGCCTGTTGCGAAACCCCGCCGGGAATCTTGGCCAGGGGAGGTTACGGCCGGGGCCTTGGTCGCACCTGCGTGGGATGCGGAGCCTCGGCCGGATTGCTGCAGGGGCCGGATTGCAAATGGACTCGCAAACCGACGGCGGCTAGTTATTTGTCACCTCCGGCTGGTCATCTTGCATGACGCTGAGCGTTTGAACGAGGACGGAAGCCGCCTTGCCCGCTGCGCCATCTCAGCTCACCGATCAAACCGTCGACACCCAGCTGACGACGAATTGCAATGCGCAGGTGGCCGCAACGTTCGACACCAACGACAGCACCTGGGTGACCTTCTTCGTCAACGGTACGATCCCGTGCTGGAGGACGCTCGTGTCGATTGGCGAGGTGAAGGTCACGCTGGCCGAGGATGTCGCTGTTGCCGGCATTGTCCTGTGCAAGGGGCTGACCGTGACCATGAACCCCATGGGTCCCTACTACACGGTCACGATGACAGGAGCGATCGTCGATTCCGGAAAGGAGAGCAGCTTTACCGGAATCGTGCTCGGCTCGTTCACCCGGTCCGCAGCGATGAAGCGTGCGATGCAAATGCTTCGGAGACAAGGCAGCCGCTGAGGGCCGGCCCGGCTTCGCGTGAGATGTAAACACCAGAATGTTATCGGGCGTGGGGGGCAGGACTGTGATCTGGCCCGATTGACCGCCCCTGCGAACTCTGTTACACGATGCAACCTCTGATAGATTTCGATCATTGGTAGTTTATTGATTTTCGACTCGCCTCAGCTGCGCTCAGCAGCTGCGCGCTGCAGGTTTCGACCTGTGTTTTACAAAAGGAGATAGTCATGTCTGATCGTGAAGGTATTCGTTTCACCGCTCCCGCCGTAGTAAAAACCCCCACGAGTCCCAACACCGATGTCGTCGCGACGCCGACGGGCGATCCCAACAACACGACGCAGCTCGTCTTCGAGTATCAGGGCCGCATTCCGGTCTGGACGCCGGTGGTTTCGCAGGCTCAACCTCAAGTCGTCTTGGGGGCCGACATCACGATCGGCGCAACGACTTGGCGCAAGGGCATCACGGTCCAGTATGCGGCGCTGGGATCGACCCAGTACACCGTGACCATCATCTCGGGCGAGATCGTGGACGATCGTGGGCTCTACTCGCTCCAGGGCGTGACGCTCGGCATCTTCCCGATCAGTTCGTCCGTCAAGTCAGCGGCGCCCGCGGCGACGCGGACCGAAGAGTATCCGCGCGCGGCCTTCACGGCGCTGCCGACGGTGAACACCCCGACCAGTCCGAACAGCAACGTGGTGACGACGCCGAGCGGCGACACCAACAACACGACCTACGTCTCGTTCCAGTATCAGGGCCGAATCCCGGTCTGGACGCCGATCGTCTCGCAGTCGCAGATCACTGCGGTCCTCGGTGCTGATATCACGATCGGGGCGACGACGTGGAAGGCGGGCATCACGGTGCAATATGCGGCGCTGGGCTCGACGCAATATACGGTGACCATCATCAAGGGCGACATCATCGACGATCGCGCCCTCTATTCACTGGCGGGCACCTTGCTCGGCATCTTCCCGATCGGGTGATACGAGCATGGACGCGTCCGCGTCAGCGCAGTTCGAGCAGGTCGACTCCTCCGCGATCTACGAGACCAGGGTTGCCGGCTCGGTTGGCTGGGCCGGCTACCTTCTCGGCGCGGGCTCGTCGCTGCCACCGTTCATCAACTACGATGACTCGCTGAAGAAGTACGGTGGCAGTTATCTGTTCGCGACACAGCGGCCCGCCGATCTCGATCGGGATCCCGGCGGGTTCGCCGAGCGTGCACGGACCTATATCAGCAAGGCGACGCGCAATCGCGCCGTCGTCTGGCTTGCCTCGGCCAATCCGGTCGTGTTTGGCGACTTCGAGCGCTATGGCGTCTCCTTCATCAATCTGCCGCCGGTCTACCAGGTCTCGGGCAACATGAACCTCTGGTTCGCCAGCAACGCCAAATTCTACATCCTCGATCAGAGCCGGATCGATATTGACGGTGGGGCGCTGCGCCTGTCGGGCTCGGCGCTGAGTTCACCTCCGTTCATCGGCTTCGCGGGCAAGGGCGACAACCCGCTCGGCATTCGGCTTGCGCCGGCCTCCAATAATCGCATCTACGCCTACGTGCCCTTCGGCGGCGCCAACACCGGCTGCGTGACCTTTGATGGGCTGCTCGATTCGAAACAGGCGTTCGTCAGCCAGGGCTTGGGGCAGGGCGTCCGCTACGTCATCAACAACAATGCGACGGCGTCGCTGCAAGCTGCGCAGTATGCAGCCATGACGGTGGCGGCGTTGCCATCGCAGCTTTCGATCGCGGGCGCTTTCGACCTCGGCGATCCGGCCAACCGCGTGATCAGCCGAGAGCAGCTCGAACAGGGCTATCTGCGTTCCGGTTTTGCCATAAAGGGGGCGCCTGCGCTGACCAGCGAATTCCGCACGACCGGCGGGCGTGTCGTGCAACTGACACCGCTCGGGGCTGGCAGCGGAGATACGGCGCCGGCGCTCGGCGCCGGGGGCTTCGCCTTTGCCACCAGTGTCGCGAGATCGGCCAAGACCGACACCGGCACCGCCTATCTGAGCCTGGCCGGCCACTATGCGCTCAGTGCCGACGGCAGCGCGGCCGGCCAGGTCGCGAAGCTGATGGGCGGACTGTTCGGATCGGAAGCGCTCAGCTTCAAGGCGTACGACGTCAGCCTGCCTGCAACACAAAACGATCGCCTCAACGCGATCCCCTCGAAACCAGGCTACGCGCCGGTGTTCCCGTTCGAGACGGCGGATCTCAACCGTCCCGCGAGCGGCGCCGTTGCGCCGCGCCTGACCGACGACCACCAGACCTCCTGGGTGACCATCGTCGCCGGGGGCGGGGCCGTCGACTATCTGGCCGAGCCCGAAGGCAGCGCGATCTACGGTGCGGCCGCGGCCGGCGCCGCGAATGCGGAGATACTCCAATCCGCGCCGCCGTTCATGCCGCTCGCCCAGGGCAGCGACAAGACGTTCCCGCTGGCGCCTTATGGAGCTGCTGCGAGCAGCGGCCTCGATGGCGCGACGCTCGTCCAGTTCGAGAGCCAGATCGTGGCCGCAACCCGCAAGTCGCTGATCTCGGGCTATGGCAGCAAGACGTGGTCGGCGCGGGTGCAGGCGGCGCGGGCTCACGCGTTGCACGGCACGCTGGCGGACGGCCCCAGCACCGATGGGACGACGCCTCAGGGCTTCATCATCGAGCGCGATCCGGCGACGGGGGCCTATCTGAAGGTCAGCATGGCGCAATCGCTCGACCGCGACGGCAATACCCTGCCATTCGCGCTATCTGCTCCAACCCAGGCGATGCAGGACGCCTTGCAGACCAACCAGCTCTTTCTGGTCGCTGTCAATCCGGAGCCGTTCGGCACCGGCGCCCAGTTCGCCAATACCGTCAACATTGCGGGCTGGACCATGACCGCGGCGGTCGGCGCCGGCGCGTCGGCCACCGCCTACCGCAACGTGATGATCATGAAGTTCTGCTCCGGCTCGTTGCTGGAGCGGGTCACGAATGCCAATCGTTGGACGTCCGCGGAGCAGTTCTCGCTGTTGCCCGGCACACCGACGGTCACCGCCGCGCTGTCCTACACCGGCCTCTCGCAATGGCTGCAGGACTACATTGCGGACGCCATCGCACGCTCGAAGGGAGCGTCCGGCCCATTCTATGAGAATTTCGCGCGCATTGCCCAGGATCCGAACTGGACCGGCGTCATCGTGCTCGCGGCCGATCTCGGCCAGCGCGACATGCCGCCGGAGATTGCGGGTCTTGCCGCCGGCATCGACTTCACGCGCTTTAATGCCCATCATTTCGGCTTCACTGTCAGTCGCGTCACGGTCGACGGCCGGAGCGGCCGGATCACGATGCCCTCGGGCAGCTCGAGCCTGTTCGGCCTGATCGACTACGAAGATCCGCGCTATGCGGCGAACGTCTCGAGCGGCGTTGCGCCCGACGTGCCCGTGGCGGTGCAGATGAGCGGCGAGTTCGACTTCACCGTGCTGCAGCTGCAGTCGCTGTTCGAGAACGCCAGGCTGACGCGGTTCGACAGCCACGTCCAGCTCTCGGTCGCCGCGCTGTTCGGCGCGCCGGTGTCGCGGCTGTACTCGCGCGGCAAGCCACAGCCCTTCACGGGAATCGTGCTCAAGGGCAGCTATGTCGATCAGGGCGGCCGCGGCGCCTATGTCTTCGAGCAGAACACGACCAACGTGCTGACCAGCCCGTCGAACGTGCTGCCTGCCGTCGCCTTCGACCGCGTGCAGTTCAACACGATCGGCACCCAGGACCAGGGCGCCACGGTGGCGAGCAACTTCCTCGTCTGGGGGCGGCTCGATTTCACGGCGCTTCAGAGCACCGCCGAAGAGACGCTCGACCTGTTGTCGTTCGGCAGTCCGCCGGACACGCCAGAGGCGGCGCTCGGCGTCGGCCTCGCCTTCTCCGGTCTCGCCGTCGGAATGACCTATCCGCAGGCGACGCCTGGCGCCAAGCGGTTCGAGGTCGCGACCGGCAACCTGGCCTGGAATCTCAACGGCTCGACGATGCGCGACACCAGCCTGTTCCGCGGCTTCGCGCTGCAGCTGAAGAGCTTCGTCAACGCGACCGGCGATCAGAAGCCGTCCGATCTCGGCTTCCTGCCGGTGACGTCGCAGCTCAACCTGACCGAACTCGAGGGGCCCTGGTTCGGCGTCGTCTATGACATCACGCTGGGCGGTCCGGGGGCGCTCGCCTCGGGCGTCGGCTTCCAGTCGCAGCTGCTCGCGGCATGGTCACCGATCACCACCGGCTCGGATGCGCAGCATGCGGTCTTCATCGGCATGAGCCTGCCGGGCGCGGCGCCCGGCGCCAGCCTGTTCAGCATCCAGGGCGTCATCAAGGTTGCGGTCGGTGCGATCTCGATCCTGCGCCAGCCGGTCCCGACCGCATCGGGACGCAAGCTGTCTGATGACGGTCCGAAGTGGTTCTACTGCCTGCGGATCGACGATATCGCCATCAAGATCTTCGGCATCGCCAAGCTGCCGCCGTCCGCCAACATCCAGTTCTTCCTGTTCGGCGATCCCGACAACACCGGCAGCCTCGGCTGGTACGCGGCCTATGTCGCCGACGACAATCCGGGCTGCGAGCAGTCGCTCGCATTCGCCACACGCAAGCCCGAGCTGGAGGAGCCGTCATCATGACGCGGATCCTGTTCTGGAATATCGAGAGCTTCTCGGTCAACAAGATCTTTTCCGCGTCGATCAAGCGGCAGCGCGGCCATGGCGGCCTCAACGACATGCAGAGCGCGATCCAGCGCCGCGCGGTGATCAATGCCGTGCTGACGGCCACGCAGCCGGACATCATCGTCATCATCGAGGTGAGCTCCGGCGACAATGCGCCCAACGCGCTGGCGAGCCAGACCGGCGGCATCAATGCACTCGCCATGGTGCAGTTCGGGCTCAACAACCCCGCCACGATGGTGGCAGGCGGCTGGAACGCCGTGCCGCCGCTCTACACCGGGACCGGCGGGCGCGCCGAAACGGTCGGCATTCTCTATCGCCGCACCGACACTGCAGGCAACCTCCGTCGCTATTTCACCGGGCCCAACATCTGGACCGGCGGTCATGGCGGCCTGTCGGTGCCGCCGGGCGGCGGCGCCGCCGCGCCGTACAATGGCATGGTGGTGCCTATCGGTGCCGTGAACGTCAACGGAATGCTGGTGCCGCCGGGGCTTGGCGGCGTGCGCCAGATTCCTGCGGGCGCCCAGCACAATGGCGGCCTCAATGAGGACGTCGTCGCCGCGCGCATCGCCTTCACGACCACGCTCGGTGCGCCCGTTGCCTTTGGCGGATTGCGCGAGCCGTTCATGGCAACGTTCACCGAGACCGATAATCTCGGCGTAGTGCAGCGAGACCTCACCATCTTCGGCATCCATTCCCCGCCGAACAATCCCGCGGCGGCGAACTACATCACCACGCTGTCGACGATCAACGATATCGTCGGCGCCCTGGGAGTGAATGAGACGCGGGTGATCGGCGGCGATTTCAACGTCAATCTGTTCGCCGTCAACGGCACGGCCTCGGGCCTCTATAATCCGCTCACCGGGGGGCCCGGTGCCTACACGCTGCTCGTCAGTCCGACGGCGGTGGGAGTTCCTGTCAATCTCGACCAGTATAAGGGCTATTTCTCCACCCATATCCGCGGCAAGGACAAGACGGCGGCCTCCAAATTCCTCTGGTCCAACGGCGGCGGCCCGGGGCAGAGCTTTTATCCCGGCTACGGCTATGTCGGCTCCAACTTCGTCGCTGCGCCGTTCTACTCGATCGACAACATCCTGGTCTGGCCGCACAACGGCATGCACAACTATCAGACCACGATCATGAACACGGTGACCGGCACGCCGATGAACGCGGTCATGGCGCCGCCGGACAATCCTCCCCCGGGCGCGGTTGCGCTGGCCCACCAGTTCACCGCGGCGCCGATGGGGTGGCCGGGCGCGCCGACGGCGGCGAACTATCCCGGGATCGGCGGCGCCGGAAATCTGACCGGCTGGAGCAATTACGGGCGCGTTCGCAACACCAGCGATCACTTCGGCATCTCTGCCGACATCTGAGGGAGCGCCGGCTCATGAGCGCTATCGACAATCTTCGCGCCGCTGTCGAGGCCGCCGCCGGCGACACCGCCTTCGCGCTCGATGCAGCGTTCCTGACGGCAGGCCTCGCCGATCCCGCCGTGAAGGTTCCCGCCGACTACGACACTTGGCTGAGCCAGGCCTTTTTCCTCAAGGCCGCGGCCGACTTCAAGGTGACGGTGGCAAAATCCGACGTCGGCCCGGTCGAGGGGACGGCGTTCACGGTGCAGTCGGCGACGATCCCCTTCATCGGCGCCGCGACCCCGCTGGCCGCGAAGGCCACGCTCGTGTTCACCGTGGACGGCGACCAACTGATCGTGCAGGCCGAGGCGACGCCGTCGAACTGGACCTGGACCAGCAGCTTCGCCTTCATGGGGGGCTTCCCGTTCAATCAGTTCGGCACGCTGAAGAACGTCAGCTTCGTGTTCTCGACGGCGACCGGCACCTACCCGTATGGTGACTCCGCAGGGCGTGCCGTGAGCGGCGGCGCGGTGCAGAATTTCGTTGCCAAGGTCGCTCTGCCGGATGTCGCCAAGCCGTTCCTGCTGCTGTTTCCTGGCCTCACCGCGCCGGCCGGCGATCTGCTGCTGAGCGGCGCGCTCAACATGGGCATCTTCAACGGCGAGACCGTGCTGTTCCCGCCGGGGCAGTTGCGGGCCGCGATTCAGGACGGCACATTCAAGCTCGCGTCGCAGTTCACGGTCAAGGATCCGAGCCTGGCTCTGACCATTCCCGCGCCCGATGGCGCGAACGAGGTCGATGGCGTGCTGGTGCTGGCCGATCCCGCCGATCCGGATGCCGGCGATCAGGCGCCGACGCTCGCGATCTCCTCGCAGTTCGACGTCGGTAGCACCGGCTCCTATCAGCTCGACGTCGAGATCACGCCCGGCGCGGACACCAGCTATTCGGTGGCGCTCGCGGTCGTCGAAGGCGGCGCGCCGCTGACGCCGGCCACGGTGATCGAGGTGATGGGCGGCAATGGCGGCTATCTCGCCGCGACTCCGGACGTGCTGCAGCAGTTCCTCGCCTTCGTCGGTCTCAACGGCTTCTCGATCGCCGGCACGCTCGGCCGCTCGCCGACGATCACGGCGGTCTCGATCGAGATCGGCAGCTCGAAGGATACGAGCTGGCAGGTCCTGCCGCCGACCGGCGTCCTCGACTTCAAGATCACGAGCTTCGCGCTGCAATGGTCGATGGCCTATCCGTTCGACGGCACGAAGCGGCAGCAGACCTACGACTTCACGACCGAGTTCGTACTGGCGCCCAGCGTCTTCAAGGGGCCGGACGGCGAGGGCGACGGCGTGTTCACCGTCCAGTTCACCTCCGCGAAGCAGTTCTTCGCGTCCTTCGCCGGGACCGCGAAGCTGAGCGACTTCCTGACGGCCCTGTCCGGCGGTGCCGTCGTGCTCGACGTCGAGAATGTCGGCGATTTCGAACTTGGCGACATCGCGGTCGCGGTCGATTACGGCGCGCAGAGCTTTCAGTTCGATGCTGGCTTCAGCCTGACGCTCAATCTGCTCAAGATCAACAACCAGCCGATCCTTGCCGTGCGGGAGGGAACGGTCTCAATCGCGGCGCAGACTCCGACGCAGACGCCAGACGGGGGCAATGCGACGACGCTGTTGCGCGCGGCGCCGCTGCCGATGCTCCGGACCTCGCGAGTGGTCGCGCTGCAGACCGCCTCGCAGACGCAATGGAAGTCGAGCGTCGGAGGCTTCCTCGATGTCGGGCCGTTGCACACCAAGGTCAGCGTGACCTATGACGGGTTCGAAACGCCGAAGCGGTGGGACCTCGCCGCCTCGCTGGAGGAGCCGCTCGAGGTCTCGGAACTGATCAACCAGTTCTTTTCGCCCGGCAGCGCCTATGGATTCCCCAGCTTCCTGCCCGGAGATCTCATAATCTCCGAATTTGCGATCACCGCGACCATTCCGGCCGAGCAGGGCGAGCTGAAGACGAGCTACGACATCACCGTCGGTTTCAGCTGGACGTTCACCTTCGGCGATCAGACCGTCGGCATCGATCCGGCGCGGCTCGGCGTCAGCTATGACGGCCAGAAGCCGGCCCAGCAACAGTTCTCCGGCTTCGCGCAGGGAACCTGGGTCTATTCGGCGATCAACCTCAAGCTCACGATGGGCTATGAGTTCAAGACGACGGAGGCGGGCTCCAACAACATCCTGTTCGTCGAGTGGGAAGGATTCCGCGCGGATTGGGAGAGCGGCAAGGAGCTGGTCACCTTCAGCCTCAAGGGCTGGAGCATCGGGTCGCTGGTGCAGGCGCTGGTGCGTACGCTCGGCAATCCCTACTTCACGCTGGATTCGCCATGGGACCTGCTCAACCAGATTTCGCTCGATGCGCTCCGTGTCAACGTCTCGCTCAAGAGCGGCGAGAGCTTCTCGCAACGCCTTTCGGCCAGCTACGAGCTGTCGAGCCCGATCAATCTCGGCTTCATCAGCATCACGGCGCTGACCTTCCGCCGCGGCACCGACGGCAAGGTGACCCTCGCCATCGAGGGCTCGAGCCCGCTCGTCGCCGATGATCCGGCATTCAAGAATCTGCTCGATCCCGCCAAGGGGCAGGACGTGCAGAACCTGCCGTCGGTGCCCGGCCGGGGCGAGGAATGGTTCAAGCTGTTCCTGCTGGTGCTCGGGCAGCGCATCGGAATCACCGGCCATTCCAGCTTCAACAGCACCAAGGAGGTGATCTGCGCGCTGCAGTCCGTCCCAAGCACTACGGGCAAGATGAATCCGGTGGATCCCAATGCGGACGAGGGCGGCGCGCCGGGGCTGCCCTATTACGACCAGTCGAACAACTGGCTCATTGCCGGGCATCTCGGCCTGATGAAAGTGGCCGGCGCCTGGTCGATCGATGCCATGCTGGTGTTCAACGACCCCAATCTCTACGGCCTGCGGCTGGCGCTTGCCGGCGAGAAGATGGGCGGGCTCGCCAATCTCGTCGTCGACATCCTCTACAAGAAGATCACCGACGACATCGGCGTCTACCAGATCGATTTCACCTTCCCGGACATCATCCGCAACCTCAATTTCGGCGCGGTGTCGATCACGCTGCCGCAGCTCGGGATCAAAGTCTACACCAACGGCGATTTCTTCATCGACATCGGCTTCCCGTACAATCTCGATTTCCGCCGCTCCTTCTCGATCTCGGTGATCGTGTACGGCGTGCCGGTGCTGGGCGCCGGTGGCTTCTACATCGGCAAGCTCTCCAATGCGACATCGACCAAGATCCCGAAGACCAACCTCGGCACTTTCGATCCCGTCATCGAGTTCGGCATCGGACTGCAGCTCGGCCTGGGCTACAATTTCGAGAAGGGGCCTCTGAAGGCGGGCTTCGCGCTCACGGTGTTCGGCATCGTCGAAGGCGTCGTGGCGCCGTGGCATCCCTACAATCCCGCGCGCACGCTGGCATCGCGCGCCAGCAGCGGTGCGCTGCAGAGCGACTATTATTTCAAGCTGTCGGGAACGGTCGGCATCATCGGCCTGCTGTACGGCAGCGTCGATTTCGCGATCATTTCGGCCTCGGTCAACGTCAAGATTGTGCTGTCGATCCAGCTCACCTATGAGAGCTATCGCGAGATTCCAGTGATCGCCAGCGCGAGCGTGACGATCAGCCTCAAGGTCAAGATCAACCTCGGCCTGTTCTCGATTTCGATCAGCCTGTCGTTCTCGGCTCAAGTCTCCGCGACCTTCGTGATCGGACAGACCAGTACGGCGCCGTGGGAGGTCCAGGGGGCGCGCGCGGATGCCTTGCTGATGCAGCGAGCCCATGCACGCGGACCGGACGCGGCCATGCGGCTGGCGCGCAGCCTGAAGCCGCGGCCGAAGCGGCTGGCGCCGGCCGCCGCTCATCGCATGGGACTTGCCGCCACCGCCGGCGACAAGCCGAGACTGTCGCTGATGGCGGGCGCGCAGTACACCGTGCTTGCTCCGGAGGCAGCCACCGACGCAGCCTCGAACCAGGGGGCATTTGTGCTCCTGCTCGCAATGGACGCGCCGGATGCCGCGGCGAGCGCGCCGTCCGCCACCAAGACGTCCTTCGACGTGCTGGCCGAGGTCTACTTCCCCTGGATCATCGACGCACTGGGGAACGAGAGCGGGGATGCGGCCGAGCTCGGCGAGACGCTGGCCATGTCGGTGACGCTCACCCAGCTCGAGGCCTATGTCGCGCGTCTCGCCGACACGGCCGATCCGTTCCTGTCGATCAAGGGCCTGCTGCAGTTCCTGGCCGACGGATTCACGCTCGACATCTTCAATCCGGCGACGGCGCAATCGTCGGGGCTGAAGACCAAGCTCGATGCCGGTTCGGTGCTGTTTCCGGTGTTCGACGGATTGAAGCTGCAGGTCCCCGGCATGTCGGGTGGCCAGACGTCCCCGATCGCGTTCGAGACCTACACCACGGCCACGTCCGGCTACGCGACCACGGTCAGCAAGATATTCGCGCAGGTCGCCGCGAACATCGAGGCCCAGAACAAGGAAACGCGCCGGCTTGCCGCGGAGACCGATACGAGCTCGGCGGAGTCGATGGCGGCCCTGGTGTTCGTCGACACCTTCACGCTGATCGCGCGCCAACTGCTCCAGGCCGCGGCCGACGCGCTGCAGAGCTATGCCTATCCGCTGACCCCGACGAGCAACGTCGGTGGTATCCTGGATGAGCTGAACGGGATCGCCGGCAATGCCTTGACGATTGCCGATATCGTGCAGCCCAACGTCGATCATGCCTTGGGGGCCGGGCTGTCGCTGCATGTCGACGGCCTCGAATATGTGGTGCAGAGCGGGGACACGCTGCAAGGCATCGCTGGCCGCTATTCCGATGCGGCGTCGCCTCCGCGCTGGACCACGACGCCAGACCGCCTGATCGTGGCCAACCGGTCCCGCCACATGCTGCAGGGCGGCGTCGTCCTGCTGCTCATCAACAGCCAGGGTCAGGAGCAGATCTATGTGACGCGGCAGGGCGACAGTTTCGACGACGTCGCGCTGCAACTCGGCGCGATCTCGATCGACGCGCTCGCTGCACAGAGCGTGCTCTACGGCGTCGCCGGTCTGCTGCAGCCGACCTTGCCGCTCGCGATCTGGCCGATCGCCTACAAGACCGCAGGGACATCCGGCCCGTCATCCGATACGCTGGCGACGGTGGCGAGCCTCTTCCAGACCACCGCCGTTGCGGTTGCGGACGCCAATCGCGGCGTCGCCGGCCTGTTCTCCGTGCAGGCGGAGCGCGGCCTGCTCACGGTCGCCAATCTTCAGGCTCTGTCGGTTGGCGCGCTGTGGTCGGCCATCGCGGCCACGGGTCAGGTCGGGCAGACCGCCGGCATGGTCTCGCGCTTCCTGGTCTATGGGTTGCGGCTGCCGGTCCAGGACGGATTGACGCTGTCCAATGCGTTCCTCTATCCGAGGACGCAGTCGGCCTATGGAGTCTATCAGCTCACCGGCCAGCAGTTTCCGACACCCAGTTCTGCCACGAGCTACAAGGTCGGCTTCGCACGCGAGACTCAGAGCCACGGCGTCCCGCTCGATTTCATCTTGCTGAACGACGGCACCGACCTCAGCATGGAGGTTGATCTGAGCCAGGCCTATGCGGCGCTCGATGTGGTCGTCAGCTGGGCCAGGGGGCCGGGCAATTTCGTCCCGAGCCCGACATTCGCGGCGCTGCCGCTCGCCGAGCGCCAGCCGCGGCCGTTTACCGCCAGCGGCTACGCCCGCTGGTCGAGCGGCTCCGTCGCGAGCCTGTTGGCCCTGACGAACCGCAGCGGCGTGGCCGCGGCGGCCGATGCCGGCGCGCAGGTGCAGCCGACGCTGTGGAGCCTGCCGCCGGCGCAGACCAATCTGGTCGCCACGCGGGAGCAGTCGATCCGCGCCGTCATGCCGGATCTTCGTTCGACCTACGCGCTGCTGCCGAAATTCCAGCCGCAGACCGGCCGCAGCAATCCTGCTACGGGACGCACCGACTATGCCGACATCGCACGTTGGGCCTGGTGCACGCGGCTCGACGTTCAGATCAAGCGTCTGCCCGACGCGGCGGCGCTGGCCGCGCAGGGCGTGGGCGCAGGCGATCTGCCGAGCGGTCCGGCGTCCGCGCCGTCGCTGCCGTTCGTCTATGAGTTGGTTGGCCCCAGCTCGGAGGATGCGGTGCGACTGCAGCGCATCCTGACCGCCATGGACGCCCTGGGCGAAGGCATCGCCTCCGCCGTCTTCCTGCTCTACAACCAGTCTGGACCCGGCGCGCCGATGCTGGTGACGCCTGCGGATGCCAACTTCCTCGCCTTCATCACCCAGACCAACCTCTCGACCGAGACCAATCCGGCGGCGGCGCTCCGGCTGACGCTGGCTACCGAGGACGCTCCGCCGCGCGGCATTGCCAACTCCCCGGCGCAGTTCATCCGCCTGATGTGGGAGCTCAGCACGGTCCGCAGCGGCGGCTACTATCTCTATTACGAGAACGTCGAAAGCGGCGAGGGCTTGCCGGCCGCCGTCTTCGATTCCTCCGGCTCGGGCGTAGTGACGGTGGTCGTGACGTTCGCTACGAAAGGCAGCGAGTCGTTCGGCACCACGCTTCCCGATTTCGTCAACGCCTTCGTGACAACCGACGCCGTCGATCCGCAGAGCGATCTGGTACAGACGGTGTCGCTCGCCTCGACAGGCCAGACGGCGCCGGTTGCGGCGGGGGCATCGCTCGATGCGCTCGCGGCGACCTACGGCCCTGGGCCCGGGCGGATCGCCGAGGTCAACGCGACCAAGCCGCTCGCCGCGGGCGCGCTGGTGCCGATCGTGGGCGCGGTGCGCCAACTGACCGACGCGGATCTGGTCCGCGGTGCCGGCGGGTCCATCGACGCGCAGGCCACCCTCGACAAGCTCGCCAGGCTGTTCTCTGCCGGCGCCATCCACTCCATCAGCGGCCAGGACATCGCCGCGTTCAATCCGCAAGTCGCTGTTGCGCTCGCGGCCGTCTTCTACATCCCGCCGCTGACCTATCAGGTCAGTTCCTCCGCCGCGCCCGGGATGAGCTTTGCCAGCATGGCCGCCTATTACGGGTTGGATGTCGACCTGATCGCCCGTGGCGCCAGCGCAGCGCCCGGACTGTTCCCGGTCAATGCCGTGCTCGATCTCGACCCGCAGCTGTTCTCGCTGCGCGACCAGCTGCCGCCGCAGAACATCGGGTTCTCGTTGACGCGCGACAATCTCGGCCTGCCGCCGGACGATCCAGCGGCGCCGGACTTTGCCAAGAAGACAATGTATCAGCTCTACACCTCGCTGGCCGCGGGGCTCGCGGGCAACGTCTTCTACAAGGCTACTCCGCTGGGCATGCCGTTCGGTCCTCAGGACCATGACGACGATCAGTCCGGCGCGTTCGAGAGCCATGCGCGCTCGGCGCGGACGCGCGGCAACCGGTTGGCGCAGGTTGCCCTCGCCGATTTCGACTATCGCCAATCGATCGGCATCGGCGCGCAGTTCGCGCTGGTCAACGCCGCGCCGGACCCGTCTGATCCGGATCTGCCGCCGAAGGCAGCCAACCCCTATCTCGGCGTCGGCACCATGGCGCAGGTCGCGCTGCAATGGCGCGACATCTTCGGCAACACCACGGTGACGCCGTTCGAGGCACCGCCGCAAGGGTACCGCGGCGCGCTCAACGGTGCGGCGGTGCCGATGCTGTATCGCGACGAGCTGATCGGGCTGGGGTCCTGGATCAATACCAACGCCAGCTACAGCTATGACGGCACGGCCGGTGCCGCGTTCAAGCTCGCTCTTTCCCTCAACGCCGCCGCCTATGCTGGGCCGGACGGCGCGGCCCGGGCCGCCGACGATCTCTCGCTCTACACCCGGATCTATTATCAGCTGCATCAGGACTATTCGGCCGATGTCGCCGTGCATGTGCCGGGCGTCTCCGGCAACGCGGTGGCAATGCGGCTATCGAATTCGCTGATGGCCAAGCCCGATGTGGACCTCAGCGACCCGCAGGCGGACATCATTCGCGGCTATGTGCGCGCCTGCGTGCTGTATCTGAAGCTCGTGACGCGCGGCCAGGTGCCCGCAGCCCCGGCTGTGACCCTGTCGCTTCCGGTCGACGTCAATGCGATCGCCGCCGGCAACATCCTCGAGCTGGATGTAACACTCGCGTTCAGCCGCAATCCGCTGCTGGTCGATCCGGCGGTGGCGGCGTTGCAGGGCGGCAGCGGCGTGGCCGCGGCGATCCTGCCGCGTGCCGATGGCGACGGCAATGTGTCCTATACGGTCTTCAGCAAAGCGGTCGAGGCCGTGTTCGCCACTGCCGACTGGTATCTCAAGGTCGGGCAGGGGCTGTCCCGCGACGGCGAGGATGCGGCCGACGGCGCTCAGCAGCTCTGGGCGGTGCGCTTCGGCAAGGCGGCAGGGCAGGGCATCCATTTCAAGCTGGGCACGTCAGCGAGCTATTTCGCGCCGAAGCCGATCGCCAAGGCGCTGGCCAGCGGCGATGCGACGATCACGCGCTATGACAGCGGCGACACCGACACGCTGCATCTCGACGGCGTCGACCTGAACCAGTGGTTCCAGAGCGCGCTGGATGCAATCGATCAGTTCCTGTCGGCTGACTACGCGCCGCACGCCTTCATCCTCGACCGGATTGACGGCGTGACCGATCCGCTCAAGGACGGTTCGCTGGGAAGCGTGCTGTCGGCCAAGGAATCCCTGGCCGATACGATCGGCCTGAAGACGCTGCCGGTGCTGTCGACCAGCGCGGGCGATCCTTCAACCGGATTCGCCGCCAGCGAGAAGCTGCGCCAGCAGCTGCTCAATCAGCTCGGCGCAGCCTATCGCGCCGGTGCGGCCGTCGTGTTCGGATTGACCGAGGTGACCGGCGGAGGTGACAGCAACCCGGCCGGTCCGCCGAACCTCTACGGTCAGCCGGGCGGCAGCATCAAGGGCGTCGCGGACAATCAGAATTTCACGCTCACCCCGACGCGCATTCCGCTCGGCGAGGTGTACGATTCCGCCAGCAAGACCTGGTACGATCCGCGGCTGGCCTTCGTGTTCGCCACCAAGAATGTCGTCGACCAGGCCTATGTGCCGCTCGAGCTCACGCTCTCGCTCACCCATCTCGAGTTCGAGCGGCGGACTGTCCCCGGTATCGACGGCTATGTCGATTCGCGATGGCTCGCCTTCGTCAATGGGCCGTTCAGCTATCCGCTGGGCACGCAGGTCACCAACATTCCGGTGGTCAACCGCGATCTGCCGACGCCGCCGACGGTCTCCGCGCAGCAGGCGCGGCAGCTCACCGGCGAGGGCACGACCGATCCATCGAAGCTGAACGCCTGGGGTTATTCGTTCGACTATCTCTATCAGCAGGCGGCAGCCGACGCAGTGTCCTGCACGATGGAGTTCAACCGGCCGACCGAGCCGACGCTGCGCGGCTCGGCCAAGTTGAGCGGCGAGCCCGACCTGTTCACCGCGCTCGCGCAATTCGTCACCAACTATCCGGCGATCCTGCGCGACCTCAACCAGTATCTGGTCGGCATCGATGGCGCCGAGCCGGATCCGGCGACGCTGGCCGCCGCGCGCAAGGCGACCGCTGCCTTTGCCCTTGAGACCAGGCAGATCGCGGATGCCTATGCGCGGGAGACGGTCGGGCCTGCAAGGCTGGCGGTCGCACCGGCGCATGTGATCGTGAAGTTTATGTCGACGCTCGACAGCACCAGCGACGGGCACGCGCGCACCAATCTCGTCAACATCACCATCGATGGCGTGGCGGCGAGCTGGAATGCGGCGGCCAATACGATCTCGAACGGCACCACCACGCTTCCGGCGCCCGTGATCGCAATCATCGCGCCCGAGCTCTATACGGCCCAAGCCGTGCCTCCGGCGGAACTCCCCCCTGGTGTAGAGATCGCCTACGTCTATACGCGTCAGGTCGACGGCAAGACGGTCTATCTCCGCGAAGCGGAGGCGCGCGGGCTGCCGGCGCGGACGGTGTCGATCGCTCCGCTCGATGTGCTGCTGTACCAGAGCGGCTGGGCGTCGGTGTTCGTGCAGCGCAATCTCGCGCTGTTCCCGCTGGCAGATCTCAAGACCACCAGCACCAATCCGGCATTCCTGTTCCAGACGCCCGAGGTCCGTTTCGCGTCCACGGTGGTCCCGCAGCTGAACTACACGGCGTTCTCGCTCGACGCAATGTCGGGCGCCTCCGGCGACCTCGACGCGCGCCTGACCAAGTTCTTCGCGGGACTCTATGCTGACGGCAATGGCAGCACCAGCGACGAGGTCGCGATGCAGGGCATGTACAGCTACGAGGTCGTAGCCGGCCAGCCGGCGATCCCGCGCGTACGGCTGCCGATCAACCTGCTGACGCCGACCCCGTCAGCGGTCGATCCGGGCGTGAAGCCGCCCTTCGTGGCCCCGTTCGCGCAGATGATCGATACGTGGCGGGCGACGACCAAGCCAACGACGTCGGGCCATGCCCGCGTCGAGATCGAGCTGAAGGTCTTCGGTGGCGTCGGCGATGCGACGCAGCCGTTGATCCAGGTCGGCCGGCTCACTCACGACGTCGCGAGCGCCTGAAGGCGGTACCGGCATCGAAACTGCGGCCGTCGCCGGAGATCATCTGGACATGCCGCCCGCAGCGTCGGGTGGTACGGGCTCAAGGGTCGAGTGCTGGGTCGGGTGATGGCTGGCGCGCTCGGAGAGATTCGAAATCTATTCCTAATAGATTGATTATTGTACAGTATTTTGCGCCGTTGTAATGAGGGGGACGGATCAAGGGACAGGTCACTAGTCGCGCGGTTATCAACAAGTTCTTACCTCGACTCCGTACGCCGAGGTGCATCGAATACAGTGAATTGAACCATGCGAGGGGCATAGGCCAGAAGCCTGCAACTTATGGCAGATCAGCCTGAGCCTGAAGGAGGGCTCCGCCTGCATCAATCATTGCAAAGGAACCACGACCACGGAGCGTCTGTTCCTCACCAACCGCTATCAGATTTGCTTTTCGGAGCCCACCCGACTGGATTTGAGATCCACCGGTTGATCTCGGACTGATGCCACCCGGTCCCGTTGCTGCTGATCTTGAGCTGAGCCGGGAATGTCCCCTCGGCGATCTTGCGGTAGACGGTGGAGCGGGGCAGTTCCGTCCGGGTGAGGACGGTCTTTAAGCGAATGATCCGATCTAGTTCGCGCACGGCCGCGCCGCCTCCTGCTGACTGTTGGGCGGCGGCAGCGGTCTTGCCACTCTCAGCAGTATCGATTGCTCGGCAATCGAATATTGACTAACCCATAATTATTCTACTCAAACGTTCGAACAGCAGCGGAGCAATCCGCGTGCGCCCAGCCGTTGTGTACCGCTCAAGAACCCGGCTGTCGGGAGCCGAATGTGCAGTGGCGATTTCCAGTCCGACCCGAAACGGAGCGTCGATCGTCTTGCGCATGATGACGTGAATGTTGAGCGCAGGGACCCGGTTGTTCTCGCCAAGTGGTCCGGGTGGCTTGAGGATTGTCTCGCCTGCGAGCGAGCAAATCTTGAGATCATCTATCCGGCTTTCGCCGGCGTGGGTCACGACGAGATATTTGATCTCGTACCCGTTAGCACGCGCGAGGTCGTTGAAGAACAGGGGCGTGTAGCAGAAATAGCCGTGGTCCATGTAGCCGCTGGCCGGAAGTTGATGATAGGCGACGCCGCCGACCTTGAGAGCATCGTGGATCAACTCGAAACAACGCCACTGATTGAAGATGTGCTCAGTCGTGCCGAAGTTGAGAACAACGTCGAAGGTTTTCCTGGCTGATCTCGGCAACTTGTCGAAGTTGAGGTCCAGAATATGTGTGTTCTTGAGACCGGGACAGACGTCGATCGCCTCGTACCGAATGTTGGTCAGGTCGGTAATCTCCGAGAGCATCGTGGTTCGCTCTTCTGGGCGTGGATGCGAAAAATAAACGAGCCGTTCGACCACGGATATGTCAGGCGGCGGGCAGTCCTGGCGTTCAACGATTTCCCGGATCTGATCTGTCCTGGCGTTGTAGATCGTCTGCGGCCCGATATCGAGCACCCTGTTCTTGGCTGAAGACAAGAACTCACTCCGCTGCAGATAGATAATCGCATCCAAGTTCATTCCCATATCAGTCCTCCCACTGCGGGTACCGATCTTACACCGCAACCTAAAGCCGAACAAGGAAGTCCATGACCGATCTCACATGGGCGGCGCTCGACGCCGCCGTGCTCTCTTCGTTTGCGTCCACGCTCCCGAAGCTGTGGCCCCATGGCGACAGCAACGTCCCTGGCCTGATCGCCGGCACGGTTTCGGCCGCGCCTCGCGTGTTCCCCAAATACGGACTGACCACACGGCTGCTGATCGCGCATGCGATGGCGCAGTTTTCGGAGGAGTGCAACGCGGGTCTTGAGATAACCGAGAACATGAACTACTCGGCGCCTCGGCTGCTCGAAGTGCTTCCGACGCACTTCACTCACGCCCAGGTCGCGGCCATGCAGCACAAGCCGCGGCTGATCGCCGGCCAGGCATGCGCCCGTCGGATGGGAAATGCTTTTGGAGGTCGCGGTGATGACCGACCCGGACGCGCTCAAGGGAGCACTGTCGCCGTATCTCGGCCGCCTCAGGCGGGTCGGCCACGAGGCGGGCGCGCTGTCGCCGTGGCTGCATCCAGAATTGCTCCGTCGCGGCCTGCCGGCGATCTGCCTGGAGACCCAGCATGTGCGCGCCGCGCTCTAGGCGCAGCGCAACAAGATCGACCGTGCGGACGCGCTCGGCATTGCGCACATCATGCGCACCGGCTGGTTCCGGCGCGCGCATATCAAGACCGCGCCGTGCTACCGGCTGCGGCTGCTCTTGACGCACCGGCGCAATCTCAAACGCAAATTCCTCGATCTCGAGAACGCGATCCGGCACTCGCTGAAGGCGGTTCGCATCCGGCTCAACCGCGTCGGCCGCGGCGGGTTTGCGCAGGCCGTGCGTGACGCGGTGGCCGGCGACGCGCTAATCAGCGAGCTGATCGATGCCATGCTCAATGCACGCGCGGCGCGGTGGAAGGAGTACTGTCGGCTGCATGGCCTGGTCGTCAAGCTGGTCGCCGGACACGAGCTGTGCCGGCGCTTCATGCAGACTCCAGGCGTCGGGCCGATCGCCGCGCTGAGCTTCATGACGGCGATTGACGATCCGTCGCGCTTTCGGCGCTCTCGCGACGTCGCGGCGTATTTTGGCCTGACGTCGCGGCACTGGCAGTCGGGCACCTCGATCGATGTGCAGGGCGCAATCAGCAAGGCGGGCGATGCCGATGTGCGGCGCGCGCTCTACGAGGCGGCGAGCGCGTTGCTGACGCGCTTCAAGCGTCGGGACAAGGTCAAGACCAGGGGACTGGCCGTCGCCAAGCGCTCTGGACACCGCAAGGCGGTGGTCGCGGTGGCGCGCAAACTGGCGGTGATCATGCACGCGATGTGGTGCGACGGCACGGTGTATTGCGGCGATCAGGCCGTCAGCGGTCTTGACATGATCAGCCAGTTTCCAGCTCCACGGCAGCAATTCGTCGAGGCGGTTGACGGGATGGCCGTCGACCATCTGCTGCAGGATGTCCCGCAGATAGGCGTAGGGCTCGACGTTGTTCAGCTTGCACGTCGTGATCAGCGAGCTGACCACTGCCCATCGATGGCCGCCGCCGTCGCTGCCGGCGAACAGGTGGTTCTTGCGGCCGAGGGTGACGGGGCGGATTGCGCGCTCGACCGGATTGGTATCGAGCTCAACTCGGCCGTCGTTCAGGAAGCGTGTCAGGCCATGCCACCGCGAGAGCGCATAGCGGATCGCCTCGGCAAGCGTGCTGCGGCCGGAGACCAGGCGGAGCTGTGTATCGAGCCAGACGTTCAGGGCATCGACGATCGGCTTGGAGAAGGTCCTGCGTTCGGCAAGACGGTAGTCAGGCGATTGGCCGCGGATGCGCGCCTCGATGGCATAGAGCTCGCCGATCCGACGCAGGGCTTCTGTTGCCACGGGAGACGCGGTGGCTTCGGCCACATCGTAGAACTTGCGTCGCGAGTGGCTCCAACACGCCGCGAGCGTGATGCCCTCCTTGTCGGCCAATTGCTCGAAGCCAGCGTATCCGTCGACATGCAGGATCCCCTCGAAGGCGGCCAGATGTGCGACTGAACGTTCGGCTTTGCGATCCGGCGCGAACAGATAGATTGCCGCCGGAGGTTCGGGTCCGCTCCAGGGCCGTTGCTCGCGCGCGTACACCCAGAGCCGTCCTGTCTTGGTTCGTCCGCGTCTAGGATCAAGCACCGGGATCGGCGTGTCATCGGCAAAGAGATGGTTGGAGGCGAACGCGTTCTTGCACAGCCGTTCGTGCAAGGCCTTGAGCCACCAGCATGCGCCGCCAACCCAACCAGCGAGCGTCGAGCGGCAGAGAGCGACGCCGTGACGGTCGAAGATCTGCGACTGCCGATAGAGCGGAAGATGATCGCAGTATTTGGCGATCAACACGTGCGAGAGCAGCGCCGGTGTCGCCAGGCCGCCAGCGATCAGCCGTTCCGGCGCGCCGGCTTGCACCACCTTGCTGCAGGCTCGGCAGGCGTATTTGGGTCTGGTTGTGCGCACGACGCGAAGCTGAGCTGGTACCCAATCCAGCATCTCGCTGACGCTCTCGCCGATCAGATGGAGAGTGCCGCCACAGCAGCCACAGACCTGGTCTTGCACGTCAAGCATAACGTCTTCGCTCGGCAGATGATCGGGCAGCGGACGGCGTCGCGGCGAAGAGTTGGCTTCCGGTGTGATCTTCGGCTGCGCTTCCTCGACGCGGCCGATGTCGCTGTCGAGATCCTCAAGACCGAGCGCAAGCATCGGGATCGATGCGCTCGGAGCTGCGGCCGAACTGCATTCGCTGCAGCTGTCTGATGATGGATTTGAGCCGCTCGATCTCGGTGTCGCGATGGTCGATCGCAGCGGCAATGTCGCGCACCAGGCGCTGCAGAAGCTCAGGATCGGAGGGGAGATTGGTGAGATCGAGCTGCATGTCCGATGGTACTCGAACACGCTGATTCGTAGAAGAATCGCAACTCAGTTCAACACCGGCTTTTGCAGATCATCCTGCAATCGCAGGCTTCCATACGCGTTCTGGCGCGCGCCAGTCGATGCCTTCGATCAGCATCGCGAGTTGCGCCGGCGTGAGCGTGATCGAGCCGTCATAGCCCGCCATCACTGGCCACACGAAGCCACCCTGGTCGATGCGTTTAGTGAACAGACAAAGCCCGTTTCCGTCCCAGAACAGGACCTTCAGGATCGATGCCTTTTTGCCGCGGAAGGCAAACAGATGACCGGAGAACGGATCCGTCTTCAGCGTGTCCTGCACCAGCATTGCGAGCCCATCCATGCCTTTGCGCATGTCGGTGTAGCCGAGCGCCAAGTGCACCTTCACGCCTGCAGGAACGAACATCATGATGCTGTCTCTCCGCTTTCGATCTGCGCCCGCACCGCATCCGGATCGCTGTCGGCGGGAGCGAAGACACGCCGTCCGTCAGCGAGGTCGACAGCCATCATGCCCTCTGGTGGACGCACGAGATCGCGCAGGGCGCGTGCAGCGGGCATGTCGTCGGGCAGCACAATATGGGCGAGTTTGGAGCGCTTCTTTTGCGCGATGCCGAACTGCGCGCGCCAGCGGAACAGCAGTCCGGTGACGATCCCATGCTTGCGCGCAACGGCAGAGACCTTGGCGCCCGGCAGCTCGGCTTCCCTGGCAATTGCGAGCTTCTCCTCGTCGCTGAAGAAGCGCCGGGCCGGCGTTTTGGGCGCGGCCGGATCGCCGATCTCGGCGGCTGTCAAGCGGCGTTCGGGCTGTGAGTTCCTAGCACTAGTGCTAACGGCTGGACGGGCGGAGGGATGAAGATGGCCGCGCCAGTCGATCGTCACCTCGCCGGCGGCCAGTCGGTCGCGCCATTTGCGCAGCGAATGCGGCGACAGCTGCATCGCCGCGGCGTAGGAGCGGAGCTCCATTCCGCTCCAGTTCAGTGCCTCGACATGCATCGCCCAGAATGCCTGGGACGCCCGATTGCGCACATCCGAGGTGACCGTGAACCTGCGCTGCTTCTGCTTTCGGAGCGCCTTTTCTCGCTCTTCCCGGGCGCGCTCACGGCGCAATTCCGTCTGATATTTCTCGAGCTTAAGCGCAGTCTCGTCGCCGGCCAGCCGCTTCAGCCAACGGCGCAGAGTGTTCTCGGTCAGACGTTGTTGCTGGCAGTATTTGCGGATCCCGAGACCGCTGCGACGCCACGCTTCGATGTGCAGCGACCACCATTCGCGGCGCGCTCTGTTCTCGAAATGTTTGGATCCCACCGGAGATTCTCCACAGCAGCAGAGAACTCGAAATGGAACGATAACACACGAGGGGGAAGGCGTGCAGAGACCGGACGGTTACATCCGGCCGATTAAAGCGGCAAGATAAAAGCGGCTCGCCGGTTGAACACCAAGCCATTGACATGGCTTGTGTTCAACCGTGCCGTTCGGTCGGTCGGCGAGCCGCGATTGAGCTTTTTGCTGGCAGATTCAAAGATCAATTCGGCACTAGTCGTAGTTTAGCGAATTCCAGCGAAAAGGCTCGGATCAGTTCCGCGGCTAGCGCGGGAACTGCCAACGCAGCATGCTCGTCCGCAGATGAATCGCATCGCGGCAACGTGACTCAGAGCCCGTGCCAAATGCCTGGCGTCCCCACGCCGGGGAGCAAATCTCGGCCGGTTCCTCGAAGCCTCCTCAGGCAGTGTCGCCACTGCTGTCGTCGACCTGATGCGTGGTCGCATCGACCTTCGATCCTGGTCGCTCTAACCAGAAGCCAGGTGCCTGACACTCAGACCCGTTCGGACTCGGCGGATGACGGAATGCCACGGTGGAGTGTTTGGATCGGAACATTCATCATCGTTGAGTTATCCAGGGCGTTCTTCAGCCGGCCGCTGGCGTCCTCATCGCGGCCGCTTGTGCAGAGATAGATGCTGACCCCACCAATCGGCGACCTGTCTCCGCATAAACGATGTCAGACGTGTCGCATGGACCCTGCATCCGGCCGAATGGCGGACTCCTCGATAAGGGCCTGTGACCAGCGCTGCATGTCGACATCATCAACGGTCGGTCGGCGCATCATATGCGCCGGGGTGCGCGCGGCCAAGGGGCCTGCGAGGGCAGCGGAGCCGTGCGCAAGCTCTGCGGCTTGGCACCGGCGCTCGCTAGCCGAAGGCCTGGCTGACCACGGCGTAGCTTGTTGGCGCATCGGCGGTGCGCGGGCTGGCGTCGTTGACGCCGCATCGCAGCGACATCGTGGTGACAGTGTCGTACAGGGCGAGGCCGGCGCTGGCGATGAAGGCGCGGAAGGCGTCGCCCCCGCTGTACGTGTCGATCCGCAGGAACTGGCGCGCATGGGCGGCGACGTGGGGCGCGACCACTGCGATCGCATCTGCATCGGATGCGGCCGCCACCGGTCCGATGACGTGGCCGCGTCCGAACCGCCGGCACAGCGCGAAGGCGGCGAGCCGTCCGGATCGCACCAGGCCGGTGCCGGTCGATTGCCGGAGCAAGGCCGTGATCAGCCCGGTCCTCGCCGCGCCGTAGGCGCGCGCGTCGGCTTCGATCACCAGGGACAGGTCGCGCTCGCTCAGCTGCCGGACATCACGGCCGTCGACCGCGGCCGCGGCGGCGCCGTTGGCGCGCCCTTGACATTGGAACAGGGTCTTGTCCCGCTTGAAGTCGAGCGAGCGGTACAGCCGGTAGGCGGCGTGGGTCGCGTTCAGTCGCAGGCTACGTTCGCCGCAGGCCGCGATCACGCGCGTCATCAGCCAATGGCCGGTGCCGAGCGCCTGCAGGCGCGGCGAGGTGATGACCATGCCGACGGCTGCGACGCTCTCGGTGTAGGGAAACCACATCGCCGATCCGCAGATGCGGCCGATCTCGTCGAGAGCCACGACGCCTCGCCCCAGGCCGCGCATCATCTGCCAGTCCTCAGCCCGATGCGGCCAGCGCACCGACACCGACAGCGCCACGAGCTGCGCGACATCGACCGTGCCGATGTCGACGAGGCGCATCTCGAACACGTCGACGGCGCGAGATTCGACGCTGGGATCATCCATGCTCGTCTTCCTGTCGGTTGCCGCAAGCGGCCGCACTGCCGGCGCCGGACGTCCTCGCAGATATTTTTCCGACAGATCCGCGCAACATTCCACTCAATTCTCATCCGCATTCGGCACGGAATACGTGCCCGGCGCGACTAGCATGACCGCCTCGGGACGCAGCTCGGACATGACGACCCGCCCACGCCGCCGGAGATGACTGTCATGACCTTTCTATTCAATTCGGACGCGAGGCGCGGCGCGATCTTCCGCGAGGTGCTCGCGCGGGAGATTCCGGATCTGCCGTTCGAGATCGATCCGGCGAAGGTCGATGCCGATAATGTCCGCTACATGATCACCTGGCTGACGCCGCCGGACCTCGGAGCGTACGGCAATCTCGAGATCCTGTTCTCGATCGGCGCCGGCATCGACCAGTTCGACGCTGCGTCGGTGCCATCGCCCGTCAAGATCGTCCGCATGATCGAGGACGGCATCGTCAGGATGATGCAGGAATACGTCACGCTGGCCATGCTGGCGCTGCATCGGAACTGGCCCGTCTATCTCGATCAGCAGCGGCAGCAGCAATGGCGCGCCGTCCCGCAGCCGCAGGCGCATGAGCGGCGCATCGGCGTGCTGGGTCTCGGCATGCTCGGGCAGGCGGTGCTGGAGCGGCTGAAGCCGTTCGGCTTTCCGCTGTCGGGCTGGAGCCGCAGCCCGCGTGCCATCGACGCGGTGACCACCTATCATGGCGCCGAAGGCCTCGATGCAATGCTGGCGGCGACCGACATCTTGATCTGCCTGCTGCCGCTCACGGAGCAGACGCGCGGCCTGCTGAATGCCGAGCTGCTCGCCAGGCTGCCGCGAGGGGCCGCGCTGGTGCAGACCGGCCGCGGCGCGCAGCTCGACCAGGCGGCGCTGCTCGCCGCGCTCGACAGCGGGCATCTCGCCGGCGCCGTGCTGGACGTGACCGATCCGGAGCCGCTGCCGGCCGATCATCCGCTGTGGCGGCATCCGCGCGTCCTGATCACCCCGCATGTCGCCAGCGTCACGCAGCCGGAAACCGCGGCGCGCGCCGTGGCCGAGAACATCAAGCGGCATCGCGCCGGCCTCGATCCGGTCGGTCTCGTCGACCGCAGCCGCGGCTACTGAGGACCTGCGCGCGGCCACGGCTCAGTGAATCCAGTCCAGCGTCTTGTAGTAGGCGCCGACGAACGGCAGGAACCAGGGCTTGCCGTAATGGCCGGGCACGACCGGCCAGCCGGCGTCCCTCATCGGGTTGCGGTCGGGCCGGCCGAGCATCGCATCGGCCATGATCATGCCGAGATGGGTCGAGAGCTGCGCGCCGTGGCCGGAATAGCCCATCGCGTACCACAGCCCGTCCTGGCGGCCGGCGCGGGGATAACGATCCGCGGTCATGTCGACGAGGCCGCCCCAGCAATAGTCGATGTCGATGCCGGCGAGCTGCGGGAACATCCGCTCCATCGCGGCGCGCAGGATCGCGCCGCTCCTTTCGTCGGACTGCTGATCCGATGTCGCGGAGAAGCGCGCGCGGCCGCCGAAGATCAGGCGGTTGTCCGGCGACAGGCGGAAGTAGTTGCCGATGTTCATCGAGTTGACATAGGTGCGGTGGCCCGGCAGCACCGACGCCGCTTCGGCCGCCGTCAGCGGCCGCGTCGCGATGATGAAGCTCCCGACGGCGATGATGCGGCGGCGGAAATAGCTGAAGCTCGATGGCGTGGTGGCGCCGGTGGCGAGCAGCACCTGCTCGGCGCTCACCGTGCCCTTGGGTGTGCCGAGGCGAAATCCCCTGGCGTCCTGCACCCGCTCGGTGACGGCGGCCTGCTCGACGATGACGGCGCCACGGCGGCCGGCCGCCGTCGCGAGGCCCGCGGCGAAGCAGCCCATGTGCATCATCGCGCTCTTCTTGAACAGCATGCCGCCGTGAAAGGGCGAGCCGATCTCGGACTTGAGCTCGGCCGGCGACAGCAGCGCGGTGTCCGGGTCGACCTCACGGTGGATCGCTTCGAAGTTCTGCGCGATTCCCTCGAAATGGCCGGGCTTGGAAGCCAGCTTGAGCTTGCCGGAGCGGCGGAAGTCGCAGGCGATGCTCTCCTCCGCAATCAGCCGCTCCAGCGTGTCGATCGACTCGTCGAACGCCTTGTAGAGAGCGATCGCGCGCTCGGTGCCGAGCTCGGCCTTCGCGGCCGGATAGCTGTGCGCCAGCCCGTTGTTGAGGTGTCCGCCATTGCGGCCCGACGCGCCGGAGCCGACCTGATCCGCTTCGAGCACGATGACCCTGGCGCCGGCCTTGGCGAGCTGCAGCGCGGCGCCGAGACCGGTGAAGCCGCCGCCGATCACGGCGACGTCGTAGTGCCCCTCGACGGGCCCGCTATGGCCGCCGGCAAACGCGGTCGCCGTGTCGCGCCAGTAGGAGACATATTTCATCGCGGACACTCCGCTTACAGGCCGAACACGCCGGGCAGCTCGGCAATGGTCTTGATCTCGGTATAGCCGTAATACGGATTGGCCGGCTCGTGGCCGCGGTTGACCCAGACTTTGCTCGTGATGCCGAGATCGTGCGCGGTCATCAGGTCGTAGCGGAACGAGGACGAGCAGTGCGTGACGTCCTCCGGGCCGCAGCCGAGCATGTCGAACATGTATTCGAAGGCGCGCATCCGCGGCTTGTAGGCCTGCGCCTGTTCCGCGGTGAACACGGCATGGAACGGGGCGCCGAGCCTGGCGACGTTGGAAGGGATCTGCTCGTTCATGGCGTTGGAGAGGATGACCAGCGGAATCTCCTTGGCCACCTTGGCGAGGCCCGCAGGCACGTCCGGATGCGGGCCCCAGGTCGGCACGCGCTGATACACGAACTCGGCATCGGCAGGCTTGAAGGGGATGCCGATCCTGCGGCAGCTGCGCGCCAGCGCATTGCTGACGACCTCGGCATAGGGCTTCCACGCGCCGAGGATTTCGTCGAGGCGGTAGGCCGAGAACGCCTTGACGAACGCGGTCATCGCCGGCTCCGAGAGGATTGCGCCGTAGAGATCGCGCGCGGCCTCGGCCATCTCGAAATTGATCAGCGTGCCGTGGCAGTCGAAGGTCACATATTTGGGGCGAAAGCGGCTCATGGATCCTCATGCCGGTCGTGGTCTCGGCCTCCGATGATAGGCCGGCGCGCCAGCATAAGATGCGGCTTTGCCGTGGTTCTGCGGCGGAAGATGTTGTCGGCGCGATCGCCTTCAGACGATCTGCCGGGCGCCGCTCGCCCAGACTCCCGTCGACACGGGAGTGCATGACATGATGCCCGACGCCGCAAGCTTGATCGCTTTCAGCGGTGAGCACCTGGACGCCGCGATGCGGCTGTCGCAGCAGGTCCGCTGGCCGCATCGCCGCGAGGACTGGCAGATGGCGCTCGCGCTGAGCAGAGGCTGCGTGGCGGTCGCCGCGGATGGCCGCGTGATCGGCACCGTGCTGGTGACGCCCTATGGCAGTGGCGCCGGCACCATCAACATGGTCATCGTGGATGAGGCGGAGCGGGGGCGGGGGCTCGGACGGCGCCTGATGCAGCAGGCGCTGTCGCTGGCCGGCGAGCGGCGGCTGCAGCTCGTCGCGACCGAAGATGGGCTGCCACTCTATGAGAAGCTCGGCTTCCGCCGCAGCGGCGAGATCGTGCAGCATCAGGGGCATCTTGCCGAGGCGGTGGCGCAGCCCGGCGCCGTGCGCGCTGCCACGCCGGATGACATCGCCGTCATGATCGCGCTCGACAACACGGCCTTTGGCGCGGATCGCCGTGAGCTGATCGTCCATATCGCATCCGTCGGCAAGTTCGCGGTGTTAGAGCGGCAGGGCGGGGCGGCGGGGTTCGCCGCGCTGCGCCGCTTCGGCCGTGGCCTCGTGATCGGCCCCGTGGTTGCTTTCAATCTCGAGGACGCCAAGGCGCTCGTCGCGCATTTTCTCTCGGGGCGACAGGGGGAATTCATCCGCGTCGACACCGGCATCGCGACCGGCCTTGCGCCGTGGCTGACCAGCCTCGGTCTCGCTCACGTCGGCGGCGGCATCGTCATGCATCGCCCCGCGCAGGACGGGGCGCAGCCGTCCCTGACCTCGTTTGCCTTGGCCAGCCAGGCGTTCGGCTGAACCGGAGATCATCATGCTCAGCAACTCGCTCATCGAACTCGATCGCGCTCATCTGGTGCATCCGGTCGCGTCCTATCGCGGACACGAGGCCGCAGGCGCGCGGGTCCTGAAATCGGCCAAGGGCGCGATCGTCACCGATGCCTCGGGCCATCAGCTGGTCGACGGCTTCGCCGGTCTGTGGTGCGTCAATGCCGGCTATGGCCATGAGAGCATTGTCGAGGCGGCGGCGCGGCAGATGCGCGAGCTGCCCTATGCCACCGGCTATTTCAGCCTTGCCTCGGAGCCCGCGATCCGGCTCGCGGCTGCGCTCGCCGAGCGTGCGCCGGGCGATCTCAATCACGTCTACTTCACGCTCGGTGGCTCGGACGCCGTCGACAGCACGGTGCGCTTCATCCACTATTATTGGCACGCGAGGGGGCAGCCGCAGCGCGATCAGTTCATCACGCTGCAGCAGGGCTATCACGGTTCGTCGACCGTCGGTGCCGGGCTCACGGCACTGCCGGCCTTCCACGCCAATTTCGGCGTGCCGCTGAACTGGCAGCACAAGATCCCGTCACACTATGCCTATCGCAATCCAGTCGGCAGCGATCCCGATGCAGTCATCGCGGCCTCGCTCGCGGCGCTCGAGGCGAAGATCGCCGAGATCGGCGGGCCGGAGCGGGTGGCGGCGTTCTACGCCGAGCCGATCCAGGGCTCCGGTGGCGTGCTGGTGCCGCCCGACGGCTGGATGAAGGCCATGCGCGAGCGCTGCCGGCAGCATGGCATTCTGTTCGTCGCCGACGAGGTGATCACGGGCTTCGGCCGTACCGGACCGTTGTTCGCCTGCACCGATGACGAGATCGTCCCGGACTTCATGACCGTGGCCAAGGGGCTCACCTCCGGCTATGTCCCGATGGGCGCGGTGCTGATGTCCGATCACGTCTATGGCGTCATCGCCGACGGTGCAGGGGCTGCGGCCGTGGGGCACGGCTACACCTATTCGGCGCATCCGGTGAGCGCGGCCGTCGGCCTCGCCGTACTCGATCTCTATGAGAACGGTCTGCTGGAGAACGGCCGCCGCGCCGGTGCGCGGCTGCTGGCCGGCTTGCGCGCAATGCAGGATCATCCGCTCGTCGGCGAGGTCCGCGGCCGCGGCCTGCTGGCGGCGGTCGAGCTCGTGACCGACAAGGACAAGAAGACGCCGTTGCCGGCGAGCGCCGAGCCGTCGCGCCGCATCTTCGATCGCGCCTGGGCCAATGGGCTCGTGATCCGCGCCTTCCCAACGGGGGTGCTCGGCTACGCGCCGCCGCTGTGCTGCAGCGATTCCGAGATCGATGCCATCATCGAACGCACCGCGCGAACGCTCGACCAGACCTTGGCTGACCCGGATGTTCGGCAGGCCATGGCGTGAAATCGGGCAAACGCAGAGCGCCGCGTGTGCAGCAAGGCTGATATGTCGAGGTGTGCTTCTATTCGCAATTTTCTGCCGTCGGCTCTCTGCAATTCGGAAGTTTCCGCCGGAACGCCGCTTCACACTGGGACGAACAGGGTGGAACGTAGCCCAGGAGGATGAGCAGCATGGATCTCGCCCAATTCAGGTTTCTGACCTTCGACGTGGTGGGCACGCTGATCGACTTCGAAGGCGGGATCGTCGCCAGCCTCGGCGAAATCGCGGCTGAATCTGGCAGGGTGATCGACGGCGAGCAGGCGCTCAGCCTGTATCGCGCCGCACGCTACGCCGCTGACGCAGATCGCTTTCCCGATGATCTCGTGCGGGTCTATGACGTCATTGCGCCGCAACTCGGCCTGCCCAGGCAGACTGCGCTCGGCGAGCGTTTCCGCGACTCCGCTGGACGTTGGAAAGCCTTTCCCGACAGTATCGCTGCGATGGCGCATCTCGCCAGGCGCTACAAGCTGATCGCGATGACCAATGCGCGGCGCTGGGCGCTGGATCATTTCGAACGCGAGCTGGGCTCGCCGTTCTACGCGACCTTCACCGTCGACGACACCGGGACGGAGAAGCCGGATCCCGCCTTCTTCACCCAGGTGCTCGGTTTCGTTGCGCGTGACGGCGGCTCCAAGTCTGAGATCCTGCACGTCGCGCAGAGCCAGTATCACGACATCGGCATCTCCCGGCAGCTCGGGATCACCAATTGCTGGATCGAGCGGCGCCACGACAAGCAGGGCTATGGCGGCACCATCGCGCCGGCATCGTTCACCAAGCCTGATTTCCACTTCCACTCCATGGCCGAACTGGCCGACGTGGTGGACCAGGTGCCTGCCGCATGAGGGGCGACTGACAATTCATTCTGCCGGATCGAAACAGGGGAAGGATGACATGAGTAACGGGATCACCAACTGGACTCCGAGTGACGATGTGCTGGTCGAGGCGGCGATCCGGCGTGGCGCCTCGCGCCGGGATCTCCTGAAGATGATGTTCGCCAATGGCGTCGCGCTCGCGGCCGGCAGCACCCTCCTTGGCCGCGCCGAGCGCGCATTCGCGGCGACGCCGAAAAAGGGCGGCTCGATCAAGGCGGCGGGCTGGTCGACCTCGACCGCCGATACGCTCGATCCGGCTAAGGCGTCGTTCTCGACCGACTATGTCCGCTGCTGTTCGTTCTACAATCGGCTGACGACGCTGGACAAGAACGGCGCGGCGCAGATGGAGCTCGCGGAATCCATCGAATCACAGGACGCGCAGACCTGGACCGTGAAGCTCAAGAAGGGTGTCACCTTCCACGACGGCAAGCCGCTGACGGCCGACGACGTCGTGTTCTCGCTGAAGCGGCACCTCGACAAGGCCACCGGCTCCAAGGTGGCCAAGATCGCGGCGCAGATGACCGGCTTCAAGGCCGTCGACAAGACCACCGTCGAGATCACGTTGGCGAGCCCGAATGCGGACCTGCCGATGATCCTGGCGCTGCATCATTTCATGATCGTCGCCGACGGCACCACCGATTTCTCGAAGGGCAACGGCACCGGCGCCTTCGTCCGCGAGGCGTTCGAGCCGGGCGTCCGCTCCATTGGCGTGCGCAACAAGAACTATTTCAAGGACGGTCCCTATCTCGACCAGATCGAGTTCATCGCGATCACGGAAGAGAATGCGCGCGTCAATGCGCTGCTGTCCGGCGACATCCAGCTCGCCGCCAGCGTCAATCCCCGCTCGCTCCGGCTCATCGAGGGCAAGGAGGGGATCGCGCTGTCGAAGTCGACGACCGGCAACTATACCGACCTCAACATCCGCCTCGACATGGCGCCCGGCAACAAGAAGGACTTCATCGATGGCATGAAGCACCTGGTCAACCGCGAGCAGATCGTCAAATCGGTGCTGCGCGGCTTCGGCGTCGTCGGCAACGACCAGCCGGTCTCGCCAGCGAATTTCTTCCACAACGCCGACCTCAAGCCGAAGGCGTTCGATCCCGACAAGGCGAAATCGCTGTTCCAGAAGGCCGGCGTGCTTGGCACGTCGATCCCGGTCGTTACCTCGGAAGCGGCGAACTCGGCGATCGAGATGGCCATGGTGATCCAGGCCTCGGCGGCGGCGATCGGCCTGACGCTGGACGTGCAGCGCGTTCCCTCTGACGGCTATTGGGACAACTATTGGCTGAAGGCGCCGATGCATTTCGGCAACATCAATCCGCGCCCGACGCCGGACATTCTGTTCTCGCTGCTCTATGCCTCCGAGGCGCCGTGGAACGAGAGCCGCTTCAAGTCCGAGAAGTTCGACAAGATGATGCTCGAGGCGCGCGGCCTGCTCGACCAGGCCAAGCGCAAGCAGATGTATGCCGAGATGCAGGCGATGATCGCGGAGGAGGCGGGCACCATCATTCCGGCCTACATCTCCAACATCGATGCCACCTCGTCCAAGCTGAAGGGCTTGGAGCCGAGCCCGCTCGGCGGCATGATGGGATATGCCTTCGCCGAGTACGTCTGGCTCGATTCGTGAATGCCGTCTGACGCGCAGGGCGCGGGCCGCGGAGGCCGTCGCCCTGCGCGGACCATCCCCTGATCAGGCTCGCGGACCCGAAGTTTGAAACACCGGATCGCCTCACTCATTCTTGCCCGGCTGGCGATCGCGCTGGTCACCGCGATCATTGTTTCATTCGCCGTCTTCTTCGCCACCGCGATGCTGCCGGGCGACACCGCGACCATCCTGCTCGGCCAGGCCGCGACCCCGGAGGCGGTCGAGGGCCTGCGCAAGGCGATGCATCTCGACGATCCCGCCATCTTCCGCTTCCTGCGCTGGCTGGCCGGCGTGGTGCAGGGCGATCTCGGCGTCTCCTACGCCAACAACATGCCGGTCGCGAAGCTGATCGGCGGGCGCCTCGTCAACACCCTCAAGCTCGCCGGCCTTACCGCAACCGTTGCGGTGCCGTTGGCCCTGACGCTCGGCATCACCGCGGCAATGTTGCGCAACACGCTGTATGACCGCTGCCTGACCATTGCCGTCATCGGCATCGTGTCGGTGCCGGAGTTCATGATCGCAACCCTCGCCGTGCTCGTGTTCGCGGTCTATCTCAACTGGCTGCCGGCGGTGTCCTTCACCAGCGAGATCCGCACCGTCCATGATTTCGCGCGCGCCTATGCGATGCCGGTCGTCACGCTCACCATCGTGATCTCGGCGCAGATGATCCGGATGAGCCGGGCGGCCGTGATCGAGACCCTGAACACGCCCTATGTCGAGATGGCGCTCCTGAAGGGCGCCTCGCGCGGCCGTCTGGTGCTCCGCCATGCGCTGCCCAATGCGCTCGGCCCGATCGTGAATGCGGTGGCCTTGTCATTGTCCTATCTCCTGGGTGGCGTCATCATCATCGAGACCGTCTTCAACTATCCCGGCATCGCCAAGCTGATGGTCGACGCGGTGTCGACCCGCGACCTGCCGCTGATCCAGAGCTGCGCCATCATCTTCTGCTTCGGCTTCCTGCTGCTGACCACCACAGCCGACATCATCGCCATCCTGTCCAATCCGAGGCTGCGATGAGCAGCGCCGCGAAATCCGCCTCGCGAACCCCGCGCTTCGGTTACCGCATCAACGCTGTCGGGGTTGTCGGGGCGCTGATCGTGGCGTTCTGGATCGTGGTGGCGTTCGTCGCGCCCTCCATCATTCCGCATCCGATCGGCGACATCGTCGACACCGATTATTTCGGCCCGATGAGCCGCGAGCTGTGGCTGGGCTCCGACTATCTCGGACGCGACATGACCTCGCGCATCCTGATGGGCGCGCGCTATACGCTCGGCATTTCGGTGGCCTCCGTGATCATCGCCGGCGTGTCGGGTGTCACGCTCGGCATGATTGCGGCGATCACCGGCGGGGTCGTCGACATGGTGCTGAGCCGGCTGCTCGACGCGTTGAGCTCGATTCCTAGCAAGCTGTTCAGCCTCGTCGTCGTCGCCGCGGTGGGCTCGTCGATCCCGGTGCTGATCCTGACCATGGCAGTGATCTACATTCCCGGCGCCTACCGCTTCGCCCGCGCGCTCGCGGTCAACATCAACACCATGGATTTCGTCACGGTGGCCCGAATCCGCGGCGAGAGCCTGTTCTATTTGATCCGCGCCGAGATCCTGCCCAATATCATCGGCCCGGTGCTGGTCGATCTTGGCTTGCGCTTCGTGTTCATCGTGCTGCTGCTGTCCGGAATGTCCTTTCTCGGCCTGGGCGTGCGGCCGCCTTATGCCGATTGGGGCGCGTTGGTGCGCGAGAACATCGGCGGGCTGCCCTATGCCGCGCCGGCCGTGATCTTCCCGTCGCTGGCGATCGCAAGCCTCACCATCGCCGTCAATCTCCTGATCGACAATCTGCCGACCAAGATCCGCGACCGGGAGGCGTCGTAGATGACGAGCCTGGTGCAGATCCGCGATCTTCGCGTCGAGGCGACCACCGATTCCGGCCGCACCATCGAGATCATCAGGGGCGTCGATCTCGACATCGCCGAAGGCGAGATCGTCGCGCTGATCGGCGAGAGCGGCTCCGGCAAGACCACCATCGCGATGAGCCTGATGGGCTATGCGCGGGCCGGCTGCCAGATCGTCGGCGGCTCGGTCACGGTCGATGACGTCGACATGGTGACACTCTCGGAGAAGGACAAGGCGGCCGTGCGCGGCGCCAAGATCGCCTATGTGCCGCAGAGCGCCGCCGCGGCGTTCAATCCGGCAATCCGCATCATGGATCAGGTCATCGAGGTCGTGCGCATCCACGGCGTGATGCCTGTGGAGGAGGCGCGCAGCAAGGCCGCGGCGCTGTTCCGTGCGCTGTCGCTGCCCAACCCCGATACGATCGGCGAGCGCTATCCGCACCAGGTGTCCGGCGGCCAGCTGCAGCGGCTCGCCGCGGCCATGGCGCTGATCGCGAGCCCGAAGGTGCTGATCTTCGACGAGCCGACCACGGCGCTGGACGTCACCACCCAGGTCGAGGTGCTGCGCGCGTTCAAGTCGGTGATATCAGCGCATCGCATTGCCGGCATCTACGTGTCGCATGATCTCGCGGTCGTCGCCCAGATCGCCGACCGCATCGTCGTGCTGCGGAACGGCGAGGTGCAGGAAACCGGCACGACCGCCGACATTCTCGAGCGCGCCCAGCACCCCTATACGCGGCAGCTGCTCGCCGCCGTCGCGCCGCATCAAGAACCACGATCGGAGGCGTCCGTGACGGCCGAGGCGTTGCTCGAAGTGCACGAGGTATCGGTCGGCTACGGTCCGCTGCGCTCGGACGGCATGCCGGCGATCGTGGCCGTCGAGAAGGTCAGCCTGCGCGTCGCGCGCGGGCGCAATCTCGGCATCATCGGCGAATCCGGCTGTGGCAAGTCGACGCTCGCCCGCGCCATCGCCGGCATCCTGCCGCCGTTCGCGGGCGGGGTCGTGTTCGACGGACGCGAGCTCGGGCGCAGCGCGCGAAGCCGCAATGCAGACCAGCTGCGCCAGGTGCAGATCGTGTTCCAGCATGCCGACACGGCACTCAATCCGGCGCACACGGTCGAGGACATCCTGGGGCGACCGCTGTCGTTCTATCACGGCATGGCGCGCAGGCAGCGCAGTGCGCGCATCGATCAGCTGCTCGACATGGTGAAGCTGCCCCGAAGCCTGCGGCTGCGCCGTCCCGGTGAGCTCTCGGGTGGACAGAAGCAGCGCGTGAATTTCGCGCGCGCGCTGGCCGCCGATCCCAGGCTCATCATCTGCGACGAGATCACCTCCGCGCTCGACACCGTCGTGGCCGCGGCGGTCATCGACCTGCTCAAGGAGCTGCAGCGCGAGCTCGATCTCGCTTACGTCTTCATCAGTCACGACCTGTCGGTGGTCGAGGCGATCTGCGACGACATCGTCGTGATGTATCGCGGACGCAAGATCGAGCAGATCACGCCCGAGGCCATGGCGCGGCCCGAGCATCCCTACACGCAGCTCCTGCTGTCGTCGGTGCCAAAGCTCGATCCTTCCTGGCTCGACAATCTGCGCCAGGACCCCGAGCAGGTCCGCGAATACTGCCAGCGCTGACCGCACCGCTACATCTGGAACAGGCTCGTCAGCGGCAGATACGGTTTCACGATCGGCGACTTCAGCACGACGAAGCTGAAATATTTCTCAATGCCGATGTCCATGTCGGTCAGCCGCTCCATGATGGTCTGGTACTCGCCGATCCCCGCGGTGACGAACTTCATCATGTAGTCGTAGCCGCCGGAGACGAGATGGCACTCGATCAGCTGGTCGATCTTCTCCACCGCGGCAAGAAAGCGGGCGAAGTCGATCTGGCGGTGGTTCTTCAAGGTGACCTCGGTGAACACGGTCAATGTCTGGCCGAGCTTGGAGACGCAGATCTGCGCCGAGTAGCCCTCGATATAGCCTTCCGCCTGCAGCTTCTTCACCCGCATCAGGCAGGGACTCGGCGACAGGTTGACCAGCTCGGCCAGCTCCACATTGGTGACGCGGCCGTTCTTCTGCAGTTCGTGCAGGATCTTGATGTCGATGCGATCGAGCTTCATGAAGCCGTGGTCCCGTGTGGCGCGAGGTCGGGTCCCCATTACAGCAGAAAATTCTGCGGTTGGGCCATCGAACTTCCGCAAAGCAAGAATGGGGCCGCATCCGCCCGATTTATGCGATGCAAAACAATACACCAGCGGTGTGCTGACCGGCAGAATGATATGCTGTCCGGGCATCGAATCCGGCGCCCGAACGGCCGGATACCGCTCTAACCTGCGCCAGCCCACAGTCGGAGAGATCGCATGCCCGCACCGCTGGTGCACGTCGAGACATCGCCAACGCTGCCCGAGCGTGCGGATGCCGTGGTCATCGGCGGCGGCATCGTCGGCGTGTTCGCGGCCTATTACCTCGCGCGGCGCGGGCTCGCGGTGGCGCTGATCGAGAAGGGCCGCATCGGCGCCGAGCAATCCAGCCGCAATTGGGGCTGGTGCCGGCAGCAGAACCGCGATGCACGCGAGCTGCCGATGGCGACCCTGAGCCTCGATCTCTGGGAGCGCTTCGCGGTCGAGAGCGGCGAGGCAACCGGCTTCTCGCGCTGCGGCCTGTTTTATCTCAGCAATGACGAGGCGGAGCTCGCCGGCTGGGCGCGCTGGGGCGAATTCGCCAAAACCGCCGGCGTCACCACGCACATGCTCGACAGCCGGCAGGCGACCGAGCGCGGCGCGGCCACCGGGCGCAGCTGGAAGGGCGGCGTGTTCTCGCCGACCGACGGCACCGCCAGCCCCGCCGATGCCGCGCCCGCGGTGGCGCGCGCGATCCTGAAGCAGGGCGGCTCGGTGCACCAGATGTGCGCCGTGCGCGGCGTCGAGACCAGCGGCGGCCGGCTGTCGGCCGTGATCACCGAGCGCGGCACCATCCGCACGCCGGTCGCGGTGCTCGCCGCCGGCGCCTGGGCTTCGGCGTTCTGCCACCAGCTCGGTGTCGCACTGCCGATGGCCTCGATCCGCGCCTCGGCGCTCGCTCTGTCGCCGTCGGCGGAGCCGCTGCCCCCGGCGCTGCACACCGCCGCCGTCTCGATCACCCGGCGCGGCGACGGCGGCCATACGCTCGCGATCAGCGGCCGCGGCCGCGTCGATCCTACACTTCAGCAGCTGCGCTTCGCGCCGCACTTCCTGCCGATGTTCGCCAGGCGCTGGCGCAGCCTGCTGCCCGGCGGGCTCGAAGGCCTGCGCGCCGGCCACGAGACGGTCGGCCGCTGGCGGCTCGACGCGCCGACGCCGATGGAGCTGACCCGCATCCTGGATCCCCGGCCGGACCAGGCCACCATCCGCCTGACCCGGGCGCGCGCGGTCGAGCTGCTGCCGGCCTTGAAGCAGAGCCGCGTCACGGCGGCGTGGGCGAGCTACATCGATTCCACGCCCGACGGCGTGCCTGCGATCGGCGAGCTCGCCGCGCTGCCCGGCCTGATCGTCGCCGCCGGCTTCAGTGGCCACGGCTTCGGCATCGGGCCAAGTGCGGGCCATCTCATCGCCGATCTCGTGACCTTCGCCAAACCGATCGTCGATCCTAGGCCCTACGCGCCCGCGCGTTTCGCCCGGCATGAGTCTAAGACGGTCGCAGACTTCTGAAGGTTACGTCTCCGGGACGTTAAGCCCCCGACTGCGCCAGACCGTTCGGTTCGCCGAATTCACCGGTTCGCAGCTCTGCGGCCCTTCGGTCTGCGGCTGACTTCGTCCAGTCCGTTTGGGGCCTGCTCTTGGAAGGGCGTTGCAGAACAATGATGCCTTTTCTCCCCAAACGAGTTCTCAACTCTCTGATTTTGTTGGTGTTCGCTGCTTCCCTAGGGAGGGCCAGCCTCTGGTTGCCGTGGTCGAAGCGCAACCGTGCTCTCAACCAACGGCTTCAATGACCGCAACACCCTACGCTCAAGACGTCCGCGAACGCTGCCTGGACCTACAGATATCGTACCCCGCGACAAAGCCGCGATGACCACGCCCTTTCGCGCGAGTCATGCCTTATTGCAACCGTAACTGTCACTCCACTGCAACAGTGCCCATTGGTTGTGTATTTCCGAAGGTTTCATTTTATTGCTGTCGGTTCGGGTTCATGTCACTCACCGTAGAATTACGGGAATACATGAGCAGGATACCTTGGCAATCGAACAGTCAACCGGAGGTGTCGGGCTCCCGTTCCGGGCTGACATCGATTACTTGCGTGCAATCGCCGTCATTCTGGTTATCGGCTTCCACTACGGCATCCCGGGTTTTCAAGGTGGCTTCGTTGGGGTCGACATCTTCTTCGTCATCTCCGGCTACCTGATCACCCGGCTGATCTGGGCTGGAATTCATCGCGACAGCTTCTCGTTCTGGGCCTTTTACGACCGTCGTGCGCGCCGGCTGCTTCCGGCCCTTTACGTGATGGTGCTCGGTACGGGCATCGTGGCCTGGTTCCTGGCGCCTCCCGACGACTACCGCATGTTCTTCGGCAGCGCCGTGTCCACGATTCTGTTTTCCTCGAACATCTTCTTCTGGCTCCAGTCCGGCTACTTCGACCTGCCCTCCGTCGGCAAGGTTCTGATCCACACATGGTCGTTGTCGGTGGAGGAACAGTTCTATTTTCTATTTCCGCTCGTCACCGTTCTCTGGAGCAAACTGTTTCGCAACCCTACCAGGCCCGTATCGCTGATCCTGCTGCTGACGGGTACGCTCGGGCTCTGCATCGCCGACGAATTGCTGATCAAGACCTCTGCGTCGGCAGCCTTTTATCTGTCGGCGCTACGCGGGTGGGAGTTCCTGATCGGTAGCTTGTCGTTCCTGCTCGATCGCTGGTCGCCCGCCGATCTCAGATGGAGATGGATGCTGGCGGTGTCCGGCACGCTGCTGATGCTGGGGCCCGCCGTGATGTTCACGGGAGCGACCAAATTTCCGGGCCTCAATGGGCTGGCCCCATGCCTCGGTGCGGCGTTCTTCATCACAGCCTTCAATCGCGAGGATGGGCAGCCAGTATCGCTGCCCTTCAAGCGCGCGGGCCTGTTCCTGGGCAAGATCTCCTATTCGTTGTACCTTTGGCATTGGCCGGTATTCGTGATGGGCACCGTTGCCATCCCAATCACATGGGCCGGTCCAATATCCACCGCGGCGCTGCTCTCGTGCTCGCTCGGACTTGCCTACGCCTCGTATCGGCTCGTGGAAGCGCCGGCACGCGGCAGACCGGTTTGGTTCGGACTCAGGAGCTCGGGCTGGATCGCCACCGCCGCGACAATTCTGCTCGTCATGGGCGTGGCGGGTTTCTCGAAGGGGGGTTTTCCAAACCGCTTTCCACAAACGGCTCAACGGATGCTGCGCTACAACGTCGAGGCGATGGCGCCGTTCTATCGGATATCCAGCTGCTTCCTCCAACCCAGCGAGCCATTCGCCCACTATCGGCACGACGAGTGCCTGACGCCGGTGGACGACAAGCAGAACATCCTCCTGTTCGGTGACAGCGCTGCCGCGCACTACGCATGGGCTCTGCGCAATCATCTGGACCCGGGACGATTCAACCTGCTGCAGCTGACCTCTGGCGCTTGCGCGCCGCTCCTCGCTCTGCATCAGCCGTCGTCGCAGAACTGCGACGAGATCAACGCCGCTTTTCGTGACGCGCTGCGCGACCATCGCGTCACAGCGGTCATTCTCTCCGGCAATTGGCGCTACTACTGGGCTGCCCTTGGGCCGTCCGACGCCGAGCTCCAGGAGGGCAGGGAAGTACCGATCAGCAAGTTCGAAGTCTACCTGGAGTCGACCCTTTCGGCCGCTGAAGCTGCCGGGGTTCCCGTGCTGATGCTAGGTCCGTCGCTGGAGTTTCCCGCCCCGCTGGCAACCAGCCTCGTGAACTACGAGCGCACACATTTTCCAACGGGCGCGATGTTGAAAGTGATGCCTGCAAGTTTCACCGTTGACGCGCACCTGAAGAAGATCGCTGGTCACCATCGAACCGTGCAGTTCATCTCGGTGCTCTCCGCCGTCTGCCGCGACAAGGAGTGCCCGCTCAAGGCCGATGATGAGACACCGATAGTGTGGGACGAGCTCCACCTGACGCCGGAAGGATCACTCTACGTGATGCAGCGCCTGGCGCCGGAGTTGAACCGCTTTCTTCACGGAATTAACCCGATGCCACAGTTGCTGAGCCGACCGTCAGTCATCCGCTGACCACCTCCGCTGGCATCATAGGGCCGGCCTGTAGCTTTGTGCCCTGTGGCCTCAAATGGCCTTTTGCTTTCAATGGCAGTTGACTGACTCCCTCTACGTCAGACCCTTGCTCATGGGCGGTTCGCCGAATTTCAAGGCTACGCGAGAAGCCCAGCACTTCAGGCCGCCGAGGGATGACCACCGCGCGCGGTAGCGATAACCGCGGCGCTCAACGCGGAGGCAAGGAGTCCGCTGCAAAACCCACTCGGACTCTAAACGCCGCTGGATGAAACTTCAGTGGCAGGTCACACACAGAACCGATCCCAGACAAAACAGGGAGCAATTTTGAGGGTCTTGATCTGAGGTGCGCTGCGGTGAAATCACACAAAAGTAGTGTTTAGTTAAAACTCGCGCATGATGGTTTTTGGCATTCAACCGTTCGTCCGATGTTCTATCGCGCACAAGATTACGCGCTGCGGCATTGGCATTTCTGTTGCTGGGATGTGTGCAACGATTTCCGCGGGAATCTCAAGCCGGACACCCTCACACAGTTTCTCTACGAGGCGACGAGCGGCGCGGAAGTGTTGCTGTGGCACGCGACTCCGTCTCTCGATGCACGCGTTAGGAGAAATTTGGTGTAGCCGCGGAATCTGGTTGTAGTTGTAGTTGGGCTTCATCTTTATGTTGTGAATAAGTTCCAATGTTCGTTGATCGTCAGACGCGAATGATGTCCGTTATGTTTCGAATTGTGCAGATACTGCGGGGGCAGGGATGTTTGGGAATTCGACTCGGTTTGGTCGAGGCATTGGCGTGCGTGGGCCCATAATAGAAATCGCGAGCGCCGGCTTAGCCGCAATTTTTTGTATCTCAAATACAACCTTAAGCTGTGCAGGAGCTTTGTCGCTTCCAGGTCAATTCTCGGTCAGCCAGGTCGGGGCGGCCAGCTACTCCATTCCGATCGCGTTGCCGCCGGGAACGGTCGGCGTGACCCCGTCTCTGTCGTTGAGCTACAATAGTCAAGGAGTAAACGGGCTGCTCGGTGTTGGTTGGTCGCTGGGAGGTTTGTCGGCAATCGGTCGCTGTCCAAGGACGGTCGCGCAAGATGGCGTGCGGGGTGGAGTCAATTATGACGCCAATGACCGATTTTGTCTGGATGGGCGGCGACTCGTCGCGATCAGCGGAGCGTACGGTGCTGATGGGACGGAGTATCGCACCGAGATCGAGTCCTATTCCAAGATCGTCTCCCACGGCGCTGCAGGCAATGGTCCCGCTTGGTTTGAGGTGCACACGAGGGAAGGGAAAACAATGGAGTACGGCCATACGGCCGATTCCCAGGTGCTGGCCCAGGGCAAGGCAACCGCAAGTATGTGGTGGCTTGACAAGGTGAGTGACAGCAAGACGAACTATTTCTCGGTCGCATACACCGCCGACGCTTCAAATGGGCAGGCATATCCGCTGCGTATCGACTACACTGGCAACTCCGTAGCAGGAACAGCGCCCTACAATTCGGTGCAGTTCGTCTACGGGGCGCGTCCTGATTTCGGACCGTCTTACCAAGCCGGCTCGCGGTTGCAGCTCCCCTATCGGCTGACCAACGTCAAGACATATGTTGGGTCCGGTCTCGTGAGCGACTATCAGCTCGCCTACCAGCAGAGCGGATCGAGCCAGCGTAGTGAGCTTGTTTCTTTGAAGATGTGCGCCGGAGACGGAAATTGCTTGCCGGCGACGACCCTCGGTTGGCAAGCGGGCGCGGGCAATGGCGCATTTTCTGAGAACACTCAGACTCTTCCTAACGGTTGGAATTGGAATCTTGCGCAGCATCCGGGCATGATTCCGATCGTCGGCGACTTCAACGGCGATGGTAAGTCGGACTATCTGCTGGTCGACGCGAATGGCTATCCATATCAGTACGTTTTTCTGAACAATGGCGATGGAACGTTTTCCGGGCAAACCCAGACATTGCCGAACAGCTGGAATTTCAGCACGCCCGACAGCGTCCTGCAGATAACGGGTGATTTCAATGGCGACGGCAAGACAGATTTTCTCCTCGTCGATGTCCACGGCTATCCCTACCAATATGTGTTTATGAGCAATGGGGATGGCTCCTTTACGGGCCAGACGCAGACCATGCCGAACGGCTGGAGCTTCAACGGGACATCTGGATCTGGCTACCAGCTCATCCCGATCACTGGCGACTTCAATGGAGACGGGAGGTCCGACTTCATTCTGATCGATGGTAGTGGCTACCCCTATCAATACGTTTTCATCAGCAACGGTGACGGAACGTTCGCTGGACAAACTCAAACGTTGCCGAACGGTTGGAATTTCGCGTCGGCGGTTTCCGTTTCAACAGCGCAGACGGCCGGGTACGGGCCAGCGCATCCCTGGAGTTCGCCATCGCCGCCCACGCCGCACGAATACATTCCAGTCATGGGTGATTTCAATGGGGACGGCAAGACGGACTATCTGCTGATCGATACCAACGGAAATCCGTACCAGTACGTCTTCTTGAACAACGGCGATGGGACCTTCGCCGGTCAGGCGCAGACGCTGCCGAACGGTTGGAACTTCAATACGACATCAGGATCGGGCTACAAGCTCATTCCGATCACCGGCGACTTCAACGGCGACGGCACGACCGATTACATTCTGATCGATGGAGGTGGCTATCCCTATCAGTATGTCTTCGTCGGCAAAGGTGATGGGACATTTGTCGGACAAACGCAGACGCTGCCAAACGGGTGGTCCTGGAACATGGCGCAGAATACGGGAAAGGTTCCCGTCATCGGCGACTTCAACGGAGATGGTAAGACGGATTACCTGTTGGTCGATACCAACGGCTATCCCTATCAGTACGTCTTCTTGAACAATGGCGATGGGACTTTCACCGGTCAGACGCAAACTCTACCCAACGGTCTGAAATTCTCGATGCCCACGGGCTACATTCCGATCCGAGGTGATTTCAATGGTGACGGACGATCGGAGTTCATCCTGATCGATGGGACCGGATATCCCTATCAATACGCCTTCACCAGCAATGGGCCGATCGGCGACCTGATGACGTCGATCACGACCGGCACGGGTGCCAACATCGCTATCACGTATCAGCCGCTCACGAGTTCGAGTGTTTACGCGAAGGATAGCAGCGCGTCCTATCCCCAGGTCGATTTCCAGGGGCCCATGTATGTTGTCTCGCGCGCCGACAGCTCGAATGGCATCGGCGGGGTCGCTAGCACGACTTACACCTACGCTGGCGCCAAAGTTCATTTGACCGGTCGTGGCATGCTCGGTTTCCGGCAGATGACGGTACGGGATGAGCAGACCGGCATCAGCGGCACGACCATGTATCGACAGGACTTTCCGTATACTGGGGTGGCGTCATCCGTGACGAGTTCGCTCGGCTCGCAGACGATAGGTCAGAAGAGCTTCAGCTATGTTGCGACATCGACTGTTCTGATCTCGGGGCAGCCACAGGCCGTCAGTTGGTCGACCGGCAGCCCGCCGTATAGCGTGCAGCTCTCGCAAGCCGTATCGAGTGGTTCGGATCTGGATGGTTCTGCGCTGCCGAGCGTGACGACATCGAACCAGTATGACACGTACGGTAATGTGATGCAGGCTGCGGTGTCGACGTCGGACGGGTTCAGCAAGACGACAGTCAACACCTACAGCAACGATCCGACGCTCTGGTATCTCGGTCGGCTGACGAGGTCGGTCGCAACGAGCGCGGCGCCCTAGCTAAAAATGTGGGGAGATGACGGCCGTGCGCCATGGCGCACGCGGCCGTGGGAGAGTTGTGTCCCTGTTGGGACGATAACGGTTCAATTTGGCTGGTTCGGCGACTTGGGGGCTTGGCGCCATGAGAAATGCAATCAAAGGTAGAGTTACTTGTGCGGCGCTTGCCTCGATGCTCGCGAGTGGCCCAAGCTGGGCCGCGAGCACGGTTACGCAAACGGCATCGTTTGCGTACGACGCCGCCACGGGGATGGTGATCCAACAGGTGGTCGAGCCGGATACGCCGGCGTTCCGGCTGCAGACGGACTACGCTCGCGACACTTTCGGCAATGTGCTGACTACGACGGTCAGCGGGGTGGACATCGTCACGCGCGGCAGCACGAGCACCTATGACGCGCGCGGTCAGTTCGCAACCTCGAACAGCAACGCGCTGGGGCAGAGCGAGAGCGTTCAATACGATGCGCGGTTCGGGCAGCCGACCAGCCAGACCGGGCCGAATGGTCTGACGACGAGCTGGAGCTATGACGGCTTCGGCCGCAAGATCCTGGAGATCCGTCCCGACGGCACCCGGACGCGATGGACCTACCAGTTCTGCAGCGGCGTCGGTGGCGGAACGGCGGCCTGCCCCTCGGGGGCAAGCTACCAGGTCCAGGAGACGCCGTATGCCGCGGACGGGACCACGGTCAACGGGCCGTTTGTCGTCGTCTATTACGACATGCTCGATCGGGAGATCGCACGCGACAGCCAGGGCTTTGACGGGAGCACGATCCGGGCGACGACCAGCTACGATCCGCTGGGGCGGGTAACGCAGACCAGCCGGCCGTACTTCGTCAATGGCGGCACGCCGCGCTACACAACGTTCACCTATGACGTGCTGGGCCGGGCGTTGACCAAGACCAAGCCCGACGGCAGCGTGTCGCAGGTCGCCTATCACGGGCTGAGCGTCACCAAAACCAATGCGCTCGGCCAGACCCGCTCAGTGACGCGGAACAGCCAGGGTAACATCGTGTCGGTGACCGACGCGCTCAGCCAGACCATGAGCTTTGTCTATGATGCTGCCGGCAATCTGGTGCGCACCACCGATCCGGTCGGCAATGTCGTCACCGCGAGCTATGACGTCAGGGGCAACAAGGTCGCGAGCTCGGATCCGGACCTCGGCAACTGGAGCTACAGCTACAACACGCTCGGGCTCCTGGTCAGCCAGACCGACGCCAAGGGACAGACGGTCACCCAGAGTTACGACAAGCTCGACCGCATGGTGCAGTCGGTCGAGCCGGACATGACCTCGGTCTGGGTCTATGACACGGCGGCGCATGGCATCGGCAAGCTCGCGTCGACCGGGATCACCGCCGGTCCGGGCAACGGATACGCGCGGACGGCGAGCTATGACGCACTGGGACGTCCGGTCCAAGTCGCGACCACGATCGACGGCACAACCTATACGATGGGGGCGAGCTATGACGCGAACGGGCTCCTTGACACCGTCAGCTATCCCTCGGGATTCACCGCCCGCTATGGCCACACCGCCCTGGGCGATGCCAACCAGCTGCTCGACAATACGACTGGCCAGTCCTACTGGACCGCGAACACGCTGGATGCTGAGCTGCGGATCACGCAGGACACCGCGGGCAATGGCCTGACCACCACGCGCAGCTTCGATGCCCTGACCGGACGGCTGACGGGCGTCTCGACCGGCAGCGGCGGCGGGGTGCAGAACTTCAGCTACACCTATGATCGCCGCGGCAATCCGCTCTCGCGCTCGGACGCCAACACCAATCTGAACGAGACCTTCACCTACGACGCACTGAGCCGGTTGACATCGTCCTCGGTCAACCTGACACCGACGCCGCTGTCAAAGACCTTCACCTACGATCCGATCGGCAATCTGCTGACCAAGTCCGACGTCGGGACCTACAGCTATCCCGCGGCCGGCTCCGCCAAGCCGCACGCGGTGATGAGCGTCTCCGGCGGATCGATCAGCACGACCTTCACCTATGACGCCAACGGCAACCAGACCTCGGGTCTCGGCCGCAGCCTCGTCTACACCTCCTACAACAAGCCGTCGAGCATCACGCAGGGGACGCGGACGATCTCGTTCCTAGACGACACCGATCACCAGCGCTTCAAGCAGGTGACGCCCGAAGCGACGACGCTGTACATCGCTGCGTTCGGGGTGACGGCAGAAGTCAGCAATCCTGGAACGCTGACCCAGAAATGGACAGACTATCTGTCGGTCGGAGGTACATCGGTCGGCATTCGGGTGACTCAAGCAAGCATGGCCACGCCGTCGACACGATATCTCCACAAGGACCATCTCGGCTCCGTCGCGGTGATCACGAATGAGAACGGTGTGGTGCAGGAGCGGCTGTCCTACGACGCCTGGGGCAAGCGGCGCCTTGCCAATGGTGCTGACGATACGGCCGGAAGCATCTCCAGCCAGACGACCCGCGGGTTCACGGGAGAGGAGCAGCTGTCGGTCGCCGGTCTCGTGCATCTCAATGGCCGTGTTTACGATCCGATCCTTGCTCGTATGACAAGTGCGGATCCGACTGTGCCATATGCAACCAGCTCGCAAGGATGGAATAGGTATTCATATGCGCGCAATAGACCAGTCCGATCGGTGGATCCCTCAGGGTTCGGAGATTACGACTATCTCGGTGTTTCTACCATCGACGAATCTGGGCTGCCCGCATGGAATGGCTATTCAACTATGCCCCTGTATGGACTCTCTTCTTCGACGAGCTCTGGTGGTTATTATAGTTCTTCCAGCGGCTCGAGTTGGAGTTTCGGCTATACGCCGTTGCCGTCGCCGACGGTGTTCCCTTCGGTTGATGTTTCCCCGTTTCAAGCCCAGGTGGCTGCCGATAATGCAGCAAATGCTGCCCGTCAGGCACAAGTGTTAGCGGGCATGGACGCTTACAATCAGCAAATTAAGCAAAACGCTGAAGCTTTTGCGACGGGCTATAATCTGCAACAAATGCAGAAAAATGCCGCTCAGGCGCAAGTTATACAGGTAGGATATAACGGTAGTCCGAGGAACGGCAAAGGACCGGATCCCTTCAGATCGCTTGGTGAGGCGCTGCAACCGAACATAGGTATGGGGTTGAAGGCTTTAGAGGGGGTGGCTGAGTGCATTATGGATGCTGGATGTAGTCAGTCCTTCGGAGCGCCAGGTGTAGCCGGCGGAAAGATACTCGCGGGTACGCTCGGGATGAGCAGGGTCGTGGGTAGAGGTGTCGATGCGCTGGCTAGATCTTCCCAGCTGTTTCGAAATCTCGCTCCGGCGGATAGAATTGGTATTGCAAAACTATTCTCTGCGATCGACCTTAGGAAGGTAGGATACAGTGGTAGGCTAAACTACGTTGTGACCGAGAAGGGCGAGCTGGTTCTGGGGCGGTCCGGTCATATAGCGTTGTCCGGAGGTGCAGATGTCCGAGCTGCAGGAGAAGCACGATTTGTAAATGGTGAACTTCGCGCCATAGACAATGCATCAGGCCACTATCAGCCTAGCGGCCTTTCTGCGCAGGCCGCTGCGGAAGAGGCGTTTGGTAAAGCCGGGTTTGACGCGGCCGGAAAGTATATCGAGAGGAAGTTCTGATGGACTTAAATCTTTCTGAAAAGCTCCTCGATATCCTTATTGATAATAGCCGCCGAGTCCTAGACGCGGGGTTTGGGATCGGGTGGGCGGAGTCGACATTTATCGAGGTGGTCAGGTTGCTAAGGCAAGAACATGAGTTAAAGCAGAAGTTTTTGTCGCGAGTAAAGGATGTTTTGGCGAATACCGACTCTAGCCGACAATCTGCGTCGCTTCCTCCCATAGAGCTAGTTGAGTTTGTTAGTCATGAAATAAGATGGCCGGAGCTTCTTAGTTTGGCGCAGTTGCGTATCGATAACTTATCGAGAGCTGACAAGAACTTGGCTGTTGGAGATATTTCTTCTCGTATCAAAGAGGCTTTCGCGGACAATTGGCCAGATAGAGAGTTTTATCGGTGCTACGACGGTGGTGGAGTATAGCGAATATAGTGTGAAAGGCTCAAAGCGAACCGGAGGTGAAGTGTGACAATACAAGCAGTGCAATCAGCCAATTTGCTCAGCTGAAAGTTCCTTGTTCGGTGGGGGCCGTAGGACTGCGATACTGATCGCTTTCTCGATTTCCGGGGCACGAGTAATGCGGAGATCAGATTGGCGGCACGATAGTCCGTGGATACGGTGACGCTGCACATAATTAGTAAGCTTCTTTGAGGATAATCGCGTGCAGCATGTCGCGACGTCAGTGGCCGCCGGTGTGGCGTCGCAGTGACGCGCGGAGCTTGGCAGAAGCTTGTGATGGTCGTGCGCATCTGTGGTTTATTAAAAACTGCGATCCCAGCAAAATATTGCATTAAAGCATGTGCATGACTCATTGACGTATCCCGCAAACAGTATCTCTGATGACCGAAACCCCTTAGACTGTGCTTGTTAGTTGCTGGGCAGCGCAGCTGCTCGAAGTCGGGGTGATTGCGTGCGCGGCGGAGTTCGCAAAATTCGGTTCATTTCGCTGCCCGTGGCGCTGGTGCTGTCGGCGTGCCAGACCATGGAGGAGGGCACGTCGTCGTTCGCCTGGAGCACGAGTGCGGCGGACGCCGGAGCGGCTGCGCAGGCGCAGGCGGCGATGCGGACTCCCGGGGGCAGTGTGCGGCCGGGTAAGCTGTCCGGGTCACCGCTGCTCGATGACAACAAAGGCGGCCCTGCAACGATGGTCGAGGGCACTGGGCGCTTTGTCGGTGAGCCGCCGACGGGGGTGGTGTCGCGGGGCTCGGAGGATGTGGCCGACGGTGTCACCATCAATCTCGTCGGTGTGCCGACGCCGCTGGCGGCGAAGACGGTGTTGGGGGATATTCTCGGCGTCAAGTACACGGTCGATCCGGGGATCGAGGGGCGGATCACGATCCAAACGCCGAAGCCAGTGGCGCGGGCGGCGGTCATCGATCTGTTCCAGGCGGCGTTGCGGGCCAACAATGCGGCCGTGGTCAACAACCGCGGCATCTATCGGATCGTGGCGGCGGACCAGACGGCGGTGTCGGCGGCGTATCGTACCGATGAGGTGGCCGATGGCGGCGAGATGGTCGGCAACGGGCTGCAGGTGGTGCAGCTGAAATATGTCTCGGCCTCCGAGATCCGGCGCGTCATCGAGCCGATCGCGCCGCGCGGCGGGGTGGTGCGGGTCGACGATGCGCGCAACCTGATCACGCTGTCCGGCAATCGCCAGGAGATCGCGGCGATGATGGATGCGATCGCGCTGTTCGACGTCGACACCATGAAGGGCATGTCCTTCGCGCTGATCCCGGTCAAGACCTCGGCGCCGGATGCGATCGCAAGCGAGCTGAAAAGCGTGTTCGCCTCCGACCGCGACGGGCCGATGGCCGGCATGGTGCAGTTCGTGCCCAACAAGCGGCTGCGCTCGATCCTGGTGATCTCGCCGCAGGTGCAGTATCTGCGCCGCGCCGAGACCTGGATCCGCAAGCTCGACGCGCAGGCGCAAGGCAGTGAGAAGCAGCTCTTCACCTACGCGGTGCAGAACCGGCGGGCCCAAGAGCTGGTCGACGTGCTGCAGTCGATGTTCCCGACGGACACCCAGACCGCGACAGCCGGGCGGCGCACCGTGGCGCCGAACTATCAGGAGGCGAGCGTGCAGTCGCAGCCGTCGCCCTCCGGAGGCGGGCTGTCCGGATCGTCGTCGCCGTCCTTCACCGGCGGGCTCGGCGCGACCAGTGGCGGCTTCGGCGGCATGCGCAATGCGGCGCCGGCGGCTGCTGCGCCGAGCGTCATGCCGGCGGCGGCTCCGGCTGCACCCACCGGCCGCGATGGCGAGGCCGACGGGCCGCGGCTGCGGATCGTGGCCGACGAGGCCAAGAACGCGATCCTGATCGAGGCGGCCTCGGCCGACTACAAGCGCGTGCTGCAGGTGATCGAGCGGCTCGACCAGATGCCGAACCAGGTGCTGATCGAGGCCACCATCGCCGAGGTCACCCTGAACGACGAGCTGCGGTTCGGCGTGCAATGGTACATGCAGAAGCACAGCTCGAAATTCACCCTGACGGAGGCGGCCTCTGGCGCCGTCAACTCCGTGTTTCCTGGCTTTTCCTACGCGCTGACAGCGGCCAACATCGCTGCCACGATCGACACACTGAACCAGATCACCAACGTCAACATCGTGTCCTCGCCGTCGCTGGCGGTCATGGACAACAAGCCGGCGGTGCTGCAGATCGGCGATCAGGTGCCGATCACGACGCAGTCTGCGACCGGCACCCTGACGCCCGGCGCGCCGATCGTCAATTCGGTGAGCTACAAGGATACGGGCGTGATCCTGTCGATTATCCCGCGCATCAATGAGAGCGGGCGGGTGCTGCTCGACATCGAGCAGGAGGTGTCGAGCGTGGCGCCGACCACGTCGTCGAACATCGATTCGCCGACCATCAGGCAGCGCAAGATCAGGACATCGGTGGTCGTGAACGACAATGACGCGCTGGTGCTGGGCGGGCTGATCCAGGAGGGCCGCACCACCGGCCGGAGCCAGCTGCCGATCATTGGCGACATCCCGTTCATCGGCAATTTCGCCGGCAGCCGCGACAACGTCATCGGCAAGACCGAGCTGATCATTCTCATCAGGCCGCACGTGATGCGCAGCCTCGACGAGGCGCGCAGCGTGACCGAGGAGTACCGCCACTTCATGGCGATCGAGGGCCCGCATCGCCGTCCGCCGGTGCGGCGGCGCGTCGAGGACACCGGCCGCAGGATCCTCGACTGATGCCGCGCTTCCGCTACCGCGCCTACGGCACCGACGGCTCCTTCGCGGAGGGGACGATCGAGGCCGCGTCCGCGGATGCGGCGAGCGCGACGCTGTGGGCGCAGGGGTTGTCGCCGTTCCAGATGCAGGCCGCCGATAGCGCCGGCACGGCATGGTGGAACCGCGAGATCACGCTCGGCAACGGCGCGGCGCGCGCGGACCTCTTGGCCTTCACCCGCGAGTTCGCCACGCTCTGCGCGGCCGACATTCCGATGGACGACGCCTTGCGCATTGTGCAGACGCAGGCCTCGGCAGCACGGCTGTGCACCCTGGTCGAGGCGCTGCTCGCCGATGTCCTCAATGGCCGCCCGTTGTCGGAGGCGATGCAGGCGCAGCTGCGCATCTTCCCGGCCGACTATGTCGCTGTCGTGCGCGCCGGCGAGAGCGGCGGGCGGCTGGCACAGGTGCTGACCGAGCTCGCCGAGCTCCTGGAGCGGCGGGCGGAGATCCGTGCACGCATCCAGTCGGCGCTGATCTATCCCGCGATGCTGATCGTGCTGAGCCTCGCAACGCTCGCGATCATCGTTGGCGGCGTGATCCCGTCGATGGCCCCGATCTTCACCCAGAGCGGCAAGCCGCTGCCATTGACCATCCAGCTGATGCTGGCCTTGAAGGCGCATTGGCTTGAGATCGTGGTTGGCGGCGTTGCCGCCATCGTGGCTGGGGGGGCGGTCGTCGCGTTCGTGCTGGCCGATCCCGGCCGCCGCCGGCGTCTCGACGGGCTCGCACTGCGGCTGCCGCTGCTCGGCGGCTTCCTTCTGCAGCAGGACACCGCGCGCTTCGCCCGCACCCTCGGTACGATGCTGATGGCCGGCGTGCCGTTGATCGCGGCGACGAAATCGGCGAGTGACGTCGTCGGCAACCGCCATCTCCGCGCCGGCATGGAGCAGGCGATCGAACAGATCCAGCAGGGCACAGCGCTGCACCGCGCGCTGCGCAACGAGGTCGCGCTGCCGGCCGTGGCGCTGCAGATGATCGCGGTCGGCGAGGAGGCGGGCAAGCTCGACCGCATGCTGCTGCGCGTGGCGCAGATGCTGGAGAAGCAGCTGCAGACCAGCGCCGATCGCTTCATGGCGGCGTTGACGCCGGCGATGACGGTCGGCATTGCGCTCATGATAGGGGCGCTGATCATGCCGGTGATGAACGCCGTCCTCAGCATCAACGATCTGGCCGGGCGATGAGCACGCGGGCGGCACGAGGACGGGACGAAGCGAGTGCCGGCTTCACGCTGGTCGAGATGCTGGCCGTGCTCGTCATCCTGGCGCTGACGGTGTCCGCCGCTGTCCCGCTGCTGTCGCGCGGCGCCGGCACGGTGAGCCTGGATGCGGCGACCGGCGAGATCGCCTCGGCGCTCCGCGCCACGCGCTCGGCTGCGATCGTGCAGAACCGCGTGATGACCTTGAACATCGATGTCGATCGCCGGACCTTCAGCTCGGATGTCGTCCGGCCGCGCAGCTTCGCGCCGGACATCCAGGCGAAGCTGACCTATGCCGCCGCGACGCGCGCGGGCGCCGCCGTGGGCGGCTTCCGGTTCTTTCCGGACGGCTCGTCGACCGGCGGCGATCTGAGCCTGGACCTGAACGGGCATCATATCAGACTCTGTGTCGAATGGCTGACCGGGACGGTGCGGGCCGGCGCGACCTGTTGAGGGAGGGGACGATCATGCTGGGATGGACGGAATGTCGTGATGCGGTGAGGCCGCGCGTGGCCGCGTGGCGCGGGCAATTCCGGTTTCGTTTGCGCAGAGGCCGCGATGGCGAGGCCGGCTTCACCTTGGTCGAGATGCTGGTCGTCATCACCATCATCGGCCTGATCATGGGTCTCGTCGGCCCGCGCGTGCTGAGCTATCTCTCCGACTCCAAGCTCAAGACGGCGCGGATCCAGATCCGCAGCCTGTCCTCGGCGCTCGACCTCTATCACCTCGACAGCGGCCGCTACCCGACTGCGTCCGAGGGACTCGGCGCGCTGGTGCAGAAGCCGGCGACGGCGACCAGCTGGAACGGACCGTATCTCAGCGGCACCCTGGTCCCGAACGATCCGTGGGGACGGCCCTATGTCTACAAATTCCCAGGGCAGCATGGCGCCTACGACATCGTCTCGCTCGGGCCTGACGGACGCGAGGACGAGACCTCGGCCACGGCCAATGTGACGAGCTGGCAGCCGTGACTCCCGCCGCGGCAGAGATGAAGCACGCGGACGGCGACGAGGCCGGCTTCACGCTGGTGGAGGTCCTCGTTGCGCTGGCCATGCTGTCGGTCGGCCTCGCTTTGGTGATGAGCCTGTTCTCGACCGGACTGTCACGAACGGGCATGGCCGAACGCGTGGCTGGTGCCGTTGCGCTGGCGCAGTCGCTCATGGCGCAGGTCGGCAATTCGATTCCGCTGCGCACCGAGACGCGCGATGGCGCCGAGGCGAACGGCTATCGGTGGCGCCTTGCGATGCAGCCCTATCGGCCGGCGCCAAACAGCGATGCACGCCCGGTCGAGCTGTATCAGGTCTCGGTCGAGATCGGCTGGCTGGAAGGGCAGGACCCGCGCTCCTATGCGCTATCGACGCTCCGCCTCGGGCCCAGAGCCTCCAGATCGCAGTGAGCCAGGCCGATGACGTCGCCGAAAGCAAGCGGGATGGATGATCGCGACGCAGGCTTCACCCTGGTCGAGGTTCTCGTTGCGCTGGCGCTGTTCAGCCTGCTCGCCGTTCTGCTGTTCGACAATCTCAAATTCGGCGTGCAGGCGTGGCGCAGCGGCAGCGCCCGTGCGGAGTCGTTCCAGCGCGAGCTCGCGGCACAGGACGTGCTGCGGCGGCTGATCGGCAATCTCTATCCGATGATGCTGGGCGAAGGCGCGGCGCAGCGGCGCATCGATATCGACGGCCAGGCCGAGAGCCTCGAGTTCCTCAGCGACGCGCCGGCCGTGTCCGGTGGGGCCGGCCGCTTCCGCTTCAAGCTGTTCGCCGACCGCAGGCGTGACGGGGTCGATCTCGTTCTGCAGTCCCGACCCGAACTGGCGGTGAAGCAGGACACCGAGCGGACGCTGCTGGTGTCCGACATCGATCGGATCGAGCTCAGTTATGCGGCAAGAGCAACGGGAGACGCCAATGCGGCCTGGAGCACAAGCTGGAAGGATCAGAGCGAGGCTCCCGGCCTGATCCGGCTGCGGGTCCTGATGCATCCCGGCGATGCCCGTCACTGGCCGGAGCTCGTGATCGCGCCGCGGGTGCAGGCCGATGTGGCCTGCGTCTACGACGCGCTCACGATGCGCTGTCGCGGGCGATAGGGGGCCTCATGCCGGTGCTGTCGGTTCTCTGGGGGCTCGCGCTACTGACGGCGATTGCGCTGTCGCTGTCATGGTCGAGCAGCGTGTCCTATGGTCTTGCCCGTAACGGCGTCGATCAGGCCGCTCTCGGTGCGCTCGTCGAGGCCGGCGTGAACGCCGCCATCGACGGTCTGCTCGATGCCCGGGCGGACCGCCGCTGGCGCGCCGACGGCCGTCTCTACACCCTCGATTTCAACGGCACGCGGATCGGCATCAGGATTCAGGACGAGCTCGGACGGGTCGACCTCAACCAGACCGATGAGGCAATGCTGAACAGCCTGCTGTTATCAGCAGGGCTGGACGCGCGGGCCGCCGCTGACCTGACCGACAAGATCGTGGACTGGCGAACCGCAACGTCCCTGAAGCATCTGAACGGCGCCAAGGACCGGGATTACGCGTCGCGCAACGCCGCCTATCATCCCCGCAACGGTCCGTTCCAGAGCGTCGATGAGCTGCTCCTGGTGATGGACATGACTCCGGTGATCTTTGCGCGGATCGCGCCGGCGCTCACGGTCCATTCGGGACGGCAGTTCGTTGATCCGCAATTGGCGCCGCGCGAGGTGCTGCGCGCGCTGCCCGGCATGACCGCGCAGAGTGCCGAAGCGACGCTGGCCGCGCGCGACGGTGCCAGGTCTGGCCTTGCCGAAGGCAACCCGATGACGGTGCTGCGTGGGCGCGCCTTCACGATCCGGACCGAGTTTTCCCAGGCGTCGCGCGTCGTCGAAGGCGAGGTCGCGGTGCGCCTGACGGAAAATCCGCAGCAGCCCTATTGGGTGCTCAGCTGGGGGACGCGATGACCAGACGCGCAGGGCCAGCGATGCAGCAGGACGACGCCTTTGCCGCAGACATCGAGCAGCCGCGCGCGCAGCTGCACCGGTCCATGCCCGACATGGACCGGACCGCACTGTTGCAGAGTTTTGGCGACTTCCTGCGGGCCGAAGGCATCGTCGATCATATGAGCCTTGACCGTGCCGGACGCGCGGCGCAAACCACCGGAGACAGGCTCGACACCGTGCTGACCAAGCTCGGTCTGGTGTCGGAGGCCGGTCTGGTCGCCGCGTTGTCGAAATTCCTGGCACTCGATCTGGTGCGTCCGGATCAGATTCCGATCGACCCTGTGTTGCCCGAACTGGTCGAAGCGGAGTTCGTGCGTCACAATCATGTGCTGCCGCTCGGCTGCAGCGATGGCCGGCTTGCCGTCGGCGTCACCGATCCGTTCAATCTCGATCCGATCCGGGCCCTTGCATTCCTCACGGGTCTTTCGGTCGACATGCGGCTGTTCACGGCGGCTGACTTCGACAAGGCCTGCGCCGGGCTCTATCCCGCGATGTCGCGCAGCGAGGAGGCCCGCGCCACCGGCGGCGCCGAGGCCAACGAAGCCGACGTGCAGCGGCTGCGCGATCTTGCGAGCGAAGCGCCGATCATCCGCCTCGTCAATCAGATCATCGCGAACGCCGTCGAGGCGAGGGCGTCGGACATCCATATCGAGCCCAATGTGGACCAGGTGCTCGTCCGCTATCGCATCGACGGGGCCTTGCGCTCGGTCCAGGTGCTCGCAGTGGACCTGCGTGCTGCGATCACGTCCCGCGTCAAGATCATGTCGAAGCTCGACATTGCGGAGCGGCGCCTGCCGCAGGACGGGCGCATCAAGATCGCGGTTCGTGGCATTGACATCGACTTCCGCGTCTCCACGATCCCCACCGCCTTCGGCGAAAGCGTCGTGCTCCGCGTGCTCGACCGCAATCGCATCAGCCTCGATTTCGTCGAGCTCGGCTTCTCCGATGAGCACATCGCGACGCTCCAGACCCTGCTGCAGCAGCCCAATGGCATCATCCTGGTCACCGGACCGACCGGCAGCGGCAAGACCACGACGCTGTATACGGCGCTGAAGACGCTCAACAGCACCCAGCGCAAGATCTTCTCGGTGGAGGACCCGATCGAATATCAGATGCCGGGGATCAATCAGGTCCAGGTCCAGTCGGAGATCGGGCTGACGTTTCCTCATGCGCTGCGTTCGATGCTCCGCCAGGATCCCGACATCATCATGATCGGCGAGATCCGCGACCTCGAGACGGCGCGCATCGCCATCCAGGCCTCGTTGACCGGTCACCTCGTGCTGTCGACGCTGCACACCAACGATGCGGCGTCTGCGATCACGCGGCTGATCGACATTGGCGTCGAGAACTATCTGCTGGCCTCGACGCTGAAGGGCGTGATTGCACAGCGTCTGGTACGCAGGCTCTGTTCCCGTTGTTCCCATAGTCATCCGCAGGCGAGCTATTGGGCGGAGAGCTTCGAGCGGTCCGTGACCGGACTCCGTGCGTTGGGGCAGCCAGACATTCGCCAGCCGCAAGGCTGCTCCGATTGCGGCAATGCCGGCTTCTCCGGACGTTCGACCATCGCGGAGATGCTGGTCGTCGACGAGGCATGCCAGAGTCTGATCCTGGCCAAGGCTTCGGACACGGCGATCGAGCGCGCCGCCCGCGAGCAGGGCATGCAGAGCATGTACGAGACCGGCATCCGGAAGGCCTGGCGCGGCGAGACCACGATCGAGGAGGTCCTGCGCGCGACGCGCATGGGATAGGGCGGTGGGATGGCAATGGATCAGAGCTGGGACAAGGGAGCGTTGCTGGCGGCGGTTCGTGCGAGGGTTCCGCGCGACTGGGTGCAATCCGCGGTCGCGTGGTGGTGCAGGGAAGCGCTCGATCTGCTGCCGCAACGGATCGCGGCCGCGCTCGCGCCGGCCGGCAGGACGAGACTTCTGGTCGATGGCAGCGAGTCCGGACTTCGGCTTCGGCTGGATGATCCCAGATCCGGAACGGACGTCTGCGAGATAGCCGGTCCGGAACAGGCCGCGATGGCGATCGTGGCCATGCTGAAGCGTCATGATCTGGATCGGCGGGACGTCGATCTAGGCCTGCGTCTTCCGGAAGAGAGTGTTTTCCGCCGCGATCTCATGCTTCCGCGCGAGGCGAGGGACGCGATCGACACGATCGTGCCGCAGGACCTGCTGCGCCGGACGCCCTTCAAGGCGGGGGACATCTATTGCGACCATTTGACGGCCACGTCGCCTGACGGCCGGATCGCGGTTCGGCAGTGGGTGACGCGGCGTCATCATGTGCAGCAGGCCGCCGATCAGCTCGGGCTTGCCGTCACGCAGCTCGCCTTCGTCGTCTTCGGCGACGATCGAGCCTCGCCGGCGATCCGCCTGGCGGGTCCGATCGCGGGCCGCAAGACCTCCACCGTCGCGATCGCAGCGCTCGGCTGTCTTGCCGTCCTTCTGGGGACCGGCATCGCGGTCCTGACCTTCGTCCGTCAGCAGGCGACGCTGGATCGTCTCGATGCCGAGATCGTCGTCGCGCGCAAGGGCGCTGAGCGCGTGCGCGTCCTGGTGGATCAATTGCGAGAGCGGCGGACAACGCTGTCGCGCCTTCGTCTGCAGCGCAGCGAAGTGCCGGGATTGATCGACGTCTGGGATGAAGCCTCGCGTATTCTCCCGAAACATTCCTGGCTGACCGAATTGCGGCTCGTGGAGGGAGCGAACCCGCGGAGCACATCGGTCACGATGACCGGATTCTCGGCCGCGGCGCCGAGCCTGATCAACACGCTCGGTGGATCGAGACTGTTCGTGGACGCCGCGCTGACGTCGCCGGTGGCGATGGATCCGATCGAGAACCGGGAACGGTTTTCATTGCAGGCCAGGATTCGCGTGCCCGATGACTTCAAGGAGGTAGCGCCATGAGCGAATGGACGAAGCGCAGGGACGAGCTCGGGCGCCGTGGCCTGTTCATCGTCGTCAACCTCGCACTTCTTGCGCTGTTGTTCTGGGGCTTCGTGGCGCCGATCGCGGCGATGTTCGCCGAGCGTGAGGCGCGGATCCAGCAGCAGCAGGTGCTGCTGGCACGCCTGAGCGCGATCGCGGCCCAGGCATCGGCCATCGCGGGCCTTGCCTCCGAAACCGAGTCGCAGCTCCAGAACGGGGAGTTCCTGACGGGTGCGAATGAGAACGTGATCGCCGCCGACCTGCAGACGAGGCTGAAGACGATCATGGGCAATGCCGGCGCCCAGTCCCGCGCGATTCAGTCGCTGCCGGGCCGGACCGTCGATCAGATCAAGTACAGCGGCGCGCGCATCGACCTATCCGGGCCGTTGCCTGCCGTCATGCGCGCGGTCCACGCGGTCGAGAGCGCAAGGCCATATTTGTTCATTGCCAATGCGGTGCTGAAGAGCGGGCCTGCGATGCGCCCGGGAACGGCCGAGGAGCCGGTGCTTCAGGCGCAGCTCGACATCTACGGTGCCGTGCAATGAGGAGCCTTGTGCGATGGCGGATGAGGCCGGGGGCAGGAGTTCTGGCGCTCCTGGCGTGTCTTGATCTGCTGCTCGGAGCCTGGTTCGTGACGTTGGTCGTGGGCGGAGAAGCCCCTCGCGCCCGCCGCGCGGCGTGGGAAGCGCCGGTGCCCCGGACTATGGCGAGCGTGGCTGGACGGCAGCCGCTGCAGACATATGCCGAGATCCTGGCCCATCCGGTGTTCCAGAAGTCGCGCGAGCCGTTCGTTCCGCCCCCACCCGCGCGGCCACCGCCGATGCCAGTAGCCGCTCCGCCCCCGGTGGCCACTGACCCGGGCGTCCTGGTTGGCGGTGTCATGATCAACGGCGGCACGAGCAAGGCCTATCTGCTCAGCAAGGGTGGCGGGAGCCCAGGCTCCTGGATCAACGAAAACGAGATATTTCAGGGCTGGCGGGTGACGTCGATCGACGCGTCAGGTGTTCGGATCGAGCAGGCAGGGCGCGCGATCGAATTGCAGCTCTACCCCAAGAATTGAAAGGATGCAGGCCGCGTTGCGGCCCATCGAGCAGGAGTAGAATAGCCTTGTTCGCACAGACGGAAGATCAAGGGTCAATCCGCAGACAGCCCGTCGTAGAGGAGGAGCGCGAATTGCTCGTTCCTGCTTGGCTGAGCTTCTCAGTGGTCTCATATGAGATAGGACTCTTCTCGAAACCGTGGTCCGCCAAGCGATCTTCGGACCACGGCAGTCCCAGAGATCAGAAATGCCAGTCATAGCGGTCCTGTGGATCCTAGGATTATTGACAACGTTGTCACTGTCGCTGCTCTGGGGCAGCGACGTGTCGTACCGCCTCGCCCGCAACGATTGTGAACTTGCGATTCTGAGTACGACTGCAGACGGGGCGCTGGACTACGCCGTGTCGGGATTGTTTGATCAAAAATCTGACCGCCTCTTGCGGCCAGGTGGAGGCGAGGTTCACCTGCTCCACTTTGGCGAAGCCGAGATCCGGATCGTGATCCAGGACGAGCTCGGCAAGATCGACATCAACCAGGCCGACCCTGCCTTGCTTGCCAGTTTGCTGCGGTCGGCGGGGCTAAACGCCGATGCGGCAAGTGGGCTTGCAGACAAGATCGTAGACTGGCGAACCGCGAGCGAGTTGAAGCATCTTAATGGCGCCAAGGAGTTCGACTATCGCGCGGCGAATAGTCCTCACCGGCCGCGCAACGGCCCGTTTCAGAGCGTCGACGAGCTTCTTCTCGTAATGGACATGACGCCTGCTCTCTTCCAGCGGATCGAACCAGCCCTGACCGTGTATTCCGGAAGCCAGTTCGTTGACCCACGACGTGCCACACCTGAAGCTCTGGCAGCGATGCCCGAGATGATCAGTAAGCAGGGGACAGCCTCAGATCGCCCCCCTCCATTTCCGATCGGCGCAAACGAAGAGCCAACGTCATCCTTGCGCGGTCGCGCCTTCATGATCTGTATCGAAGTCGAAAAGTCAGGCCAGGTTTCTCGATATCGAGCTGTTATTCGAATGACGGACAATCCGGTACATCCCTATTTCCTTCTCAGCTGGAAGATGACGTAAGCTTGGGGGCCCCTGGCTGGGCGCAGGGCGTAGGCTTCGGTGATGGAATCTTGGGTCCGGGTGGAGGACCATGTGGGTGGCTATGACTCCGATGGCCTGGTCATTTTACAGGAAGGGCTGCGGGGCCAAAGGCTTGAGCGGATCGTTGAGACCAGGCCTGGGCAATGTGTGATTTCTCTGGGGGAATTGGTGGTGCGCAGGCTGCGGGGCGCTCGGCTTCTGAGTCCATCGTTGGAGCTGTCGGAGATCGAAGAGGTGGTGCCTATTGGGATCGCCGGGCCACGTACTCTCGGCGCTCGGATGTGCTCTTATATTTTGCTTCTCGTACTGGGGTGGCTGACCCTCTCGATTCCGTTCGTTGTGCGCCTGCAGTTGTCCAAATCGCGGTTCCTAACCCTTGAGGAAGCCGAGGCTCTTGTAATCAAGTTGATCAGGGAGTCGTCGATGGATCAGGAGCACGCAGCTCGCATGGAGGAGCGGGTTCGCAATCAAGGGCAGGCCCCGACCGCCGAGGCGAGCAGACCGAGCATGCTGCTGATCGCAATAGCTTTGGGTAGCCCGAGTCATGCTGCGGGATCAGCGGGCGATATCGAGCACGTAAAAGTTGAGTAACGTGTTTGGTTCGTTCAACACAACTATAAACTGTGGAAAACAAGAGACTCCAATTGAACTGAAGGACAGGCTCGCGTCCTTTATCTTCACCCTTCCGTATAGATTGGCGGAAGGCGTTGAGGAGGAATGCATGTCCGTTGTGGAGCGCAGCGATAGTGTAAGCGCGAGTGGAAGACGATTGGTCGAACGCGCCCGGTGGGGTGTGGGGTTTCTGGTCGCAATTCTATCCTTGACGGCCAACGTCGTGATGACGCGAGTAGCTTGTGCCGATGATTGGGTCATGTGGATGGATCGGGGCCACCATTGCAGCGATGGCATTGAATGCGCTTTGGCGGACTGGAATTATTTTGTCTCGCTGCCACCACAGAAGCCGTGGGTTCTCGAACGATGCGGGTTCCAGTACAACAATCCGAACGCACCTGGGCAATATGTTGCCGTTTGCAGTGGCAGCGAGAGTCAGCCTCACGAATATATAGCTCACGATGCTATAGCACTCTTGTCTTGTGCTGATAGTACGAGGATGGGAGCGACTGGGTGTATTCGACGGCCGCCGCCAGATCAGCGCCGCATGTGCCAGGCAGAAGCGGCGAACCCGGTAGATATCCGGAGCGGAACCAAGCGGGAATATAGGCTCGATTTTTCTACTGCCGGCGAGCAGCCGCTTAAGTTCGAGCGATATTATACCAGCAATCAAGACTCGATGATTGGCAACCTACGCGAAACGCGTCTCGGACGCGGATGGCGCTCTAATTTCGACTCGAAATTCAATTATTCTGGCGATTCTTCCATGGTCTTTGTCCTGCCGAGCGGGGAGTTGCTCTATTTCTCCTCCAGTGGCAGCGTCTTTACGCAGCAGCATTACAGCTGGGATACCAATTCCCTCGTGGCGGGGGCTCGCGGCCAGGTAGCAGGTCTCGTGCAAGACAGCACATCTGGGAACTACATACTTACGACCAATGACAATAGAAAATGGACATACAACTTTTTCGGGAAGCTTCAGACGATTGTCTATCCGGGTGGGTACACACAAACCCTGATCTACGACGCCAACGATCGCAATACAGAAGTTGTCGACAGCTTTGGTCGCTCGCTGTCATTTGCCTACTCGTCAGGCGGATTGTTGCAATCCGTGACCGTGCCCGGCGGGCAGGTTTATCGATATGCGTACCATCCACGCAATGCAGCGCTTGCGCATGACGCGGATCCGCCAGATCTTTGGGCGCTGGAGTACGTAATCGAGCCCGACGCAACTGCAGACGACGCGGATAACCCCCGGATTCGCTATCATTATGAGAATACGGCGGATCCGTACGCCCTGACGGGGATCACTGATGAACGAGGCGTGCGCCATGCGACTTGGAGTTATGGCGCAGATGGTCGCGTTGCGACCTCGGAGCACGCAGGTGGCATCGAGCACTATACCTTCGCCTACGACGACATCGCGAATACGGTGACGGTCACAAATCCCGCCTCAAAAGCCACGGTCTATCGTTTGGCAAAAAGCGATGGGACGCAATCAAACTTGCTGACTCAGATCGACGGCCAGCCGTCTGCGAACTGTGCAGCGTCGACGTCTCAGCTAGCATATAACAGCAATGATCTCGTGGTTGATGAGATCGATGCCGAGGGGCGTGTGACGCACACCGACCGAGACAATCGTGGCAATCCCACCGCGATAACTCGCGGCAGCGGAACTGCGAGTGCGCAGACAACCAGCTACGCTTGGCACCCCACGTTCAACCTGCCTACTACAATCGCAGAGCCCGGCGTGACTACGGAGTTCAGCTGGAACGCGATGGCTCAACTCACACAGGTAACGCAGACGGACACAACATCGCAGACTGTTCCATACTCGACCAACGGCCAGACCCGGACCTGGACATACACCTACGGTAGCGCCGGGCAGTTGTTGACCGTGGATGGGCCGTTGAGTGGTGCCGGGGACACCGTCGTGTACACGTACGATAGCAGCGGGTTTCTCGCGACCATCACCAACGAGGTTAATCAGATCACAACCGTTAATGCAGTGAATAGTCGGGGGCAGCCCACTTCGGTGACTGATCCGAACGGCGTCGTTACCGCACTGGCCTACGACCTCCAGGGGCGAGTGACGACGATGACGGTCGATCCGTTGGGGCAGTCGGCGGTAACGGCAATCGCGTACAATGCGGTTGGAGACATCGCTCAGATCACGCGGCCTAACGGAGCGTATCTAATGTTCACCTACGATAGTGGCCGTCGGCTAGTCGGAGTTCAAGACAATGGCGGTTCATCGATGGAGTATGACCGCGACAGCTTTGGGAACGCTACCGCGCGTCGTATCAAGGATTCCGGCGGATCGTTGAAGCTGTCGCAAACAGCTGTGTTCGATCAGTTGGGCCGTCTCCTGAAATACGTTGGCGCATCGAACCAAACCTGGACCCACGGCTACGACAGGACCGACAATCGGGTGTCGATCACCGACCCGCGCTCGAACGCGTTCGGATGGACTTTCGATGCATTGAATCGTTTGGTCAAAACCACAGACGAGGAATCGAACGTCGTTACCGTCACTCTAAACGGAACCAACGACGTCACCAACTACATCGATCCACGGTCGCTGAGCACTAGCTTCGTCCGCGATGGCTTCGGAGACGTAGTTCAGCGCGTAAGTCCCGACACTGGCACGACCACATCTATTTATAATGCGCTCGGGTTGCCAACGCAAATTACGGATGGCCGTGGAGTGGTCACTAACCTCACGTATGATAACGCTGGCCGGCTCTTGGCCAAGCAATATCCAGCGGCTCCGTCGGAAAACGTAATCTACGAGTGGGATTCAGTGGTCGGTGGCAACAAGGGAATTGGACGGAATACGCGTATTGTAGATAGTTCGGGTAGTGTCGAATGGACTTACAATACGCTCGGGCAAGTGACACAAGAGAAGAAGGTAACTGGGAGCGCCGTCTACGTCGTGGGCTACGGCTACGATCTCGATGGCAATGTGACGCGGGTCGCCTATCCGTCAGGCCGAGTTATCAATTATTATCGCGGTGCGGACGGGTTGATTGCGACGGTCACTCAGCAGGCTACTGCGGCTGGCACCGAAGCGCTCTTGGCAAAGTGGGTGACGTATCAGCCGTTCGGGCCACTGCAGTCGCTGGTCTATGGCAATGATCTTGTCCTATGGAAAACCTTTACGCAGGACTACAATCTCAATACTCTTGTCGTAGAGCAAGGAGCAAACTCGATCATCAATCGGGCCTATACCTACTGGTACAATGACTTCGACATAACGAACGTTTGGGACAATAGCCTCTCGAGTCGTAATGAAAATTATGTTTATACGCCCAGTCATCGTCTGCAAAATGTCTATGGCGACTGGGGCACGCAGACCTATTGGCAGGACGGGGTCGGCAACCGTACTGGCGATGTGTTCGACGATGGGAAGACCGTCACGACCCGGGTTTTGGGCTATCCCTACAATAGTAATCGTTACACGGGCACGGCGGAAGGGGCGACGACCTTGCGCACGGTGACCCACGACAGCGCGGGCAATATAGTCTCCGATCTTAGAGGGGCGACGGCTTATCAATATCGGTACAACAACAGAGGTCGTCTTGATCAGTTAACAATCGGATCAACCGTGATAGCGTCCTACGCTTACGACGGCCTCGAGCGAATGTCGGTGCGTGCAACTCAGAACATGGTCCCTGCAGGAACGACGCACTATATTTACGATCAGTTTGGGCGTTTAATAGCGGAGGCCGGCGTGACCGGCGTTATCCAGCGTGAGTATGTCTGGATCGATGATATGCCATTGGCGATGTTTGCCGACCTCGATACAGGGGCGCCCAAGCAATGGTACGTGCACCCGGATCATCTTGGTCGTCCGAGCAAGATGACGGATGGTAGCCAGAATGTCGTCTGGGATGCCGACTATTGGCCTTATGGCGAGGCTCGCTCAATCACCGGAAGTGCGAGCAACAATCTGCGCTTGCCGGGTCAGTATTACCTTGCAGAGTCTGGACTCCACTACAACTGGCATCGCGATTATGACCCGACGATCGGTCGGTATATCCAACCTGATCCTTTGGAGTTCGTAGACGGACCGAGTCTGTATTTGTACGCCATGGGGGATCCCGTCGGTTCGATCGATCCGCAAGGCTTGTCTTGGTTCAAGGGCGTGAAATGGCTATATCAAGGAGGCAGGCGCATAGGCTGGGTTCCTACGTCGAAGATTTCGTTCCAGACAGCGCTCCGCTGGAGGCGGGCTGGCAAGGATGTTTGTACCGCAACTTTCAAAGACGCTAAGACGCTAGAGATGGAAGCGAACGGAGGGGAAGGTCTGTTACATCATCCAAAGGATGCGCATGTTCGCAACGGGAATCAACCACATGTCCAAACCAACGGTGTGAGGGGTCATACGTTTTATAAGATCGCAGGAGCGGTCGCGGCGACTACATATCTCGGAGATGGAATACTGGGGCAAGGAGTGGACTTCTTCAATCCACTGTCGATTGGCAAGGATGCCTTGGATCTCTATAGCGATATTTTCGAGGACCCATCCGACAACCAAGGCGACCCGGGAGGTTGCCAGTGCCAAAACGGGAGATAACTTTATGGAGGCTATTCTATGCGGTTTCGTGTGCTTCTCCGTGGAGAGGGATTCTGTTCTCGCTCAAAGGAACTCGATAGCGACGTAAATGGGCGAGTGACAGAACTCGGCTTCTACACGACTCGCGTGGTAGACGCACCAAATGCCCGACGAGCAGGTGAGATCGCAATTGATCAAGTACATCAGGAAGTAGGTATCCGTACTGACTTTGCGGGTCAGATTGGAACGGTTGTCGTTGAGGAGGTAAAGCAGGTCGGGTGGTGGTTCAGGCGACTTCATCCCCCGCGCGGCTTTACGTTTGTAGTGCAGGATCACGAGGAGAGCCGATCTTAGTAGCTCATAGTGTGATCTGGGCTCATCGGCTGATCGAGCAAGGGGAAGAGTATCGATGACATTTGAGCCATTGGGCTTAGTGGCCCAACGGTTGGGCGCGAGGCCCTCAGCATGGCGCCGCGTCTCGTCCCGTTGAGGTTCAGGATCGCTGCGATCGGCGCAGTCGATTGGTGTGAGGTGCTGCGCGGCTACACGTCGCTGTCACCGTCTCTCCGTGCCGTTAGCACAGCGTCCGTGAAGAACGGATAATTGGGTGCGCCGTGGAAAGGCGCGGTTCTTGAGAGGGTGAAAGTCCCTTCCGGCAAATGTCGTTCCAGCCGGTAGCAATC
>NZ_JAUEYN010000007.1:0-361012 GCF_032489675.1 Bradyrhizobium sp. SZCCHNR1043 | reverse complement strand
GTTCGGAAATCCAATCCTAACCCTTCTTGACCACCCGCCGCCCCATAGGATCTGTGGTACCTGCCGCCTGCATTTTTCTCGCAGGCGGGCCACGGGCCTCAGTCGAGGCCCGGCCTTCCCTGCGCCCTCACGCTCAACGAGGGCCGACGGACCAGCACACCCCGGACATCCGATGTCGCGGGAACGTGAAGACGCGGCCTGCGTATCCTTTGATAGGCCGGACCACGGGGCCGGATCCCGGCAGACGCCGCTTGAAATCAAACCATCACAGAGGGCACTTAGGGTGCGGATTTGGCCGGCAGCCCCGCCGGCGCGAACCAGCCCTCAGCGCCATGACAAGGAGACGTCCGGAGCCGTCGGCTGCGGACGACGAGACGAGACACGCGGATGATGCTTCAGGACCTCCGGACCACCGTGCTGCGCGACGCCGTCCGTCCCAACGTCTGGGACGTGGTCGCGCTGATCATCGTGGTCGGCGCAATGGTGCTGATCGTCTATGGCGGCGAGCAGACCACGCAGCCGCTGTCGGCGCTGGACGTGGTCCCGGTCTCGCTCGATCCGGCCAACCTGCCGCTCTACGCGCTGCGCACCACCTTGCGCATGCTGCTCGCAATCACCTGCTCGCTGGTGTTCACCTTCGTCTACGCCGCGCTGGCGGCCAAGAGCCGGCGCGCCGAGATCGTGCTGATCCCGCTGCTCGACATCCTGCAGTCGGTGCCGATCCTGGGCTTCCTGACGTTCACCGTCGTGTTCTTCATGAACCTGTTCCCCGGCAAGGTGCTCGGTGCCGAGCTCGCCTGCGTGTTCGCGATCTTCACCAGCCAGGCCTGGAACATGACCTTCAGCATGTACCAGTCGATGCGCAACGTGCCGAAGGATCTGGAGGACGCGACGCGCAGCTTCCACCTCTCCGGCTGGCAGCGCTTCTGGCGGCTCGACGTGCCCTTCGCGATGCCCGGCCTGATCTGGAATGCGATGATGTCGATGTCCGGCGGCTGGTTCTTCGTCGTGGCGTCGGAGGCGATCACCGTCGGCAACACCACGGTCACCCTGCCGGGCATCGGCTCCTACGTCGCACTCGCAATCCAGCAGAAGGATCTCACGGCAATTGCCGCCGCGCTGCTGACGATGCTGCTGGTGATCACCGCCTATGACCAGCTGCTATTCCGTCCGATCGTGGCCTGGGCCGACAAGTTCCGCTTCGAGCAGACCGCCTCCGGCAATCCGCCGACCTCCTGGATGCTCGATCTGTTCCGGCGCACCCGCGCGCTGCGCAGGCTGTCCGTGCCTTTCGCCGCGCTGAACCGCACCTTCTCGAACCTGCGGATCAACTGGCCGAACGCCTGGAGCGGCCCTGTCCGCCATGCGCCGCCCTCGCAGCTCGTCGACGGTCTCTGGCTTGCAGTGGTCGTCCTCGGCTGCGCCTATGCCGGTTGGAAGACTACCCTCTATCTCTCGGCGACCTTGGCACCGTCCGATGTCCTCAGCGCGATCGGCTACGGCCTGATCACGCTGGTGCGGGTGGTGGTGCTGATCGCGCTGGCGTCGCTGATCTGGGTCCCCGTCGGCGTCTGGATCGGGCTGCGGCCGAAGCTCGCCGAACGGATGCAGCCGCTGGCGCAATTCCTCGCCGCATTCCCGGCCAACCTCGCCTTCCCGGTGTTCGTCGTGCTGATCGTGCGCTACGGCCTCGACGCCAATGTCTGGCTGAGCCCGCTGATGATCCTGGGCACGCAGTGGTACATCCTGTTCAACGTCATCGCCGGCGCCAGCGCCTTCCCGACCGACCTGCGCGAGGCCGCCGCGAGCCTGCAGCTGACCGGCTGGCGCTGGTGGTTCAAGGTCGTGCTGCCCGGCGTCTTCCCCTACTACATCACCGGCGCCATCACCGCCTCCGGCGGCTCGTGGAACGCGGCGATTGTCGCCGAGGTCGCGAGTTGGGGCGATACCCATCTCACCGCGAGCGGCCTCGGCGCCTACATCGCCGCGGCCACGGAGCGTGGTGACTTCCCCCGCGTCGTGCTCGGCATTGCCGTGATGTGCATTCTCGTCACTCTGTTCAACCGGCTGCTGTGGCGGCCGCTCTACGCCTTCGGCGAACGCCGGCTGCGGCTGGGCTGACCGGGAGAATTTGTCATGCGCGACCAGGTCAAAGACACATCGCTGATCGAGATCAAGAGCTTGAGCCGGCTGTTTCCGAAGGGCAGCGGCGAGGATCTCGTGGTGCTCGAGAAGGTCGACCTCACGATCCGCGCCGGCGAGATCGTCGGCCTGCTCGGACGCTCCGGCTCCGGCAAATCGACCTTGCTGCGGATCATCGCCGGCCTGGTGTCACCCTCCTCCGGCGAAGCGCGCTGCCGCGGCGAGATCATCGCCGGCCCCCCGCGCGGCGTCGCCATGGTGTTTCAGTCGTTCGCGCTGTTTCCCTGGCTCACCGTGCTGCAGAACGTCGAGCTCGGCCTGGAGGCGCTCGGCATCGAGGCCGCTGAGCGGCGCAAGCGCGCGCTCGCGGCGATCGATCTGATCGGCCTCGACGGCTTCGAATCCGCTTTTCCCAAGGAGCTGTCGGGCGGCATGCGCCAGCGCGTCGGCTTCGCCCGCGCGCTGGTGGTGCATCCCGACCTCCTGCTGATGGACGAGCCGTTCTCGGCGCTGGACGTGCTGACCGCCGAAACACTCCGTACCGACCTCATCGATCTCTGGACCGACGGCCGGCTGCCGATCAAATCGGTGCTGATGGTAACGCACAACATCGAGGAGGCGGTGCTGATGTGCGACCGCATCCTGGTGTTCTCCTCCAATCCCGGCCGCGTCGCCGCCGAGTTCAAGGTCGACCTGCCGCATCCGCGCAACCGGCTCGATGCGGCGTTCCGCCAATTGGTCGACAGCCTCTACGCGCGCATGACGCAGCGGCCCGAGCCGAAGCTGCCGAGCACCGCGAGCGCCGGCGTCGGCATGGTGCTGAGCCACGTGTCCTCGAACTCGATCTCCGGCCTGGTCGAGACGCTTGCCGGCGAACCCTATAATGGGCATGCCGACTTGCCCGTGCTGGCGGGCCATCTGCAGCTCGAGGTCGACGAGATCTTTCCGTTGGCCGAGGCGCTGCAGCTCTTGCGCTTCGCCCAGCTCAGCGAAGGCGATCTGACCTTGACCGAGGCCGGACGGCGGTTCGCCCATCTCGATACCGACGAACGCAAGAAGCTGTTCGCGCAGCATTTGATGGAGAACGTGCCGCTGATGGGGCTGATCCGCCGCGTGCTCGACGACCGCCCCGCGCACGCAGCACCAGCGGCGCGCTTCCGCATCGAGCTCGAGGACTACATGTCCGAGCACTATGCCGACGAGACGCTGCACACCATCGTGTCATGGGGCCGCTATGCCGAGCTGTTCGCCTATGACGAGCAGTCCGAAACCTTCAGCCTGGAGAACCCGCATTGAGCCTTGCGGCGTCACGGCGCGATCGTGAGGGTCGCTTTCATGTTCGGGTGAAAGCGGCAGTAGTAGTCGAGCGTGCCCGCCTTCTTGAGGACCGAGCTCACCGTCTTGCTCGGCGGCAAAGTGACATCGAAGGCGCCATCCCGCGCCGTGGCCGTATGAGCCAGCGCATCCTTGTTGACCCATTCGACGGTGTCGCCGACCCTGGCCGAAACCACGGCCGGCGAAAACGCGAGCTTGTCTATCGTAATCCGGATCGTGGCCGCGCGCGCCGGAACGCTCACCGCGGCAAGCACGACCGCACTCAGGAAGGCGAGACGTCCCGACAGCATCGGCTGATCCTACTTCAGATCCGCCGCGACATGCTCGGCGTGCTGCTCGTGCCCCTGAAACAGCTTGAGGCCGGTCTGCAGCAGCTCCTTCAGCTCGGAATTGCTCGCCGACGGAATGAGCTGCGTTTCCAGCGCGCCATTCACCGTCTTGTGGTAGGCGACCTCGTTGGCGATGTAGGCCTTGTCGAACGCGGCGCCCTTGAGTTTGCCGAGTTCGTCGAGCTTCTCGCTCGCCTGCTTCGACAGCGCGCGGCTGGTGTCGTTGTCCTCAGGCGTGACCTTCAGCTTCTTGACGAGGGCGAGGGCCTGTTTGTTGACCGCCTCGTGGTCGCGCACCATGCCTTGGGCGAACTCCTTGACCTCCTTGCTGCTGGACTTGCCCAAGGCCTGCTTCGCCGCCTTGATGTCGATTTCACCGGCCGTGTAGGCGATATGGGCGATCTGCGGATCGTTGAGCTTGGCGCCCTGCGACAGCGCGACACTGCTCGTGAGGCAGAGCACGACGACCGTCGTGCCGATATGCTTGAACATGGCTCTCATCTCCTGTGCCGCCGGACCTCGTGGCCGGCGGATGAATGGCTGCACAGGGATTGGATGAAAAACGGGAGCCGACGTTCCCAAGAATCTTCAGCTCGGACGTGCCAGACGCTCAAGCACGGCATCCGTCAGCCGCTCGCAACGCGCACCAGCGAAGGGAAACGCGTCCATAAGGACGGGGCCGATCTCTTTTTCGACGTTCTCGCGCAACATGCCGCGGGCGCGATGCAGGCGCGTCTTGACGGTCTCGGGCTTCAACCCCAGCAAGTCCGCGGTCTCGTCGATGCTCATCTCCTCGATCACGCGGGCGATGAACACGAGGCGAAACGGCTCGGACAGTTCATCGATGGCCCGCTCGACGACGGCCTGGATCTGGCGCTGCGCCACAGACTTCTCCGGATCGCTCGACGTGGCGGGAAATTGGATCACCTCGGCCCCAGGTTTATTCTCTCGCTCCGCATCCAGTTGCAATGCCGGTCGCTGTCCGCGCAGCCGCCCCATCGCTTCGTTCATCGCGATGCGAACCAGCCACGTCGACAGGCTGGACTGGCCGCGAAACTCGTCCAGATGGGTGAGTGCGCGGACATAGGTTTCCTGCACGACGTCCTCCGCCTCGCTGTCGTTGCGCAGGATGCCGCGGGCGATCCGGAACAGGCGGCGGTTGTTGGCCTGCAGGATGGCCCGAATGGCCGCCTCGTCGCGGGCTTTTGCCCGTCGGATCAGGTCATCCTCGGCGGTCGTCGCCGCAGAGACTGTGGTCGCTATGGTCCAAGGCATTGTCGATCATCCCAACTGAGCACGCATGGCTTAGATGGAATTCGAGCCCGAAGGTTCCCAAAAAAGATTGCGCGAGACGCTTCACTGCACCGCCGCGAACGTATCAGGCCGCGCCAGCGCCCAGGCATCACGGAAGCGGATGTCCTGCGTACCCTCGAGCAGCTCACCCGGCCGCAGCGCCGGATAGAGTTTTGCGAAGGAGGAGACCTCGGTGGTCGACGTCCGCTGTGAGAAGTGGATGGGACGCAGGTCCTGCGGATGTTCCAGGCCGGCGGCAGCGAGCAGCTCGGCCAGCGCATGCAGGGTCGCATGATGATAGTTGTAGACGCGATCGATCTTGTGCGGAACGACCAGCGCGCGGGCGCGCGTCGGATCCTGCGTCGCAACGCCGGTCGGGCAGCGGTCGGTGTGGCAGCTCAAGGACTGGATGCAGCCGAGCGCGAACATGAACCCGCGCGCCGAGTTGCACCAGTCGGCCCCAATCGACATTGCGCGGGCCATGTCGAAGGCGGTGGCGATCTTGCCGGCGGCGCCGATCTTGATCCGGTCGCGGATGTTCATCCCAACCAGCGCGTTATGCACGAAGTTGACGCCCTCGCGCATCGGCATGCCCAGATGGTCCATGAACTCCAGCGGCGCCGCACCGGTGCCGCCTTCATTGCCGTCGACGACGATGAAGTCGGGATAGATGCCGGTCTCCTGCATCGCCTTGCAGATCGCCAGGAATTCCCAGGGATGGCCGATGCACAGCTTGAAGCCCGCGGGCTTGCCGCCCGACAGCCGGCGCATCTCGCCGATGAACTGCATCATGCCGATCGGCGTCGAGAACGCGCGGTGCGCCGCCGGCGAGATGCAGTCCTCGCCCATCGCGACGCCGCGGATCTTGGAGATCTCCTCGGACACTTTGGCAGCCGGCAGCACGCCGCCGTGGCCAGGCTTGGCGCCCTGGCTGATCTTGAGCTCGACCATCTTGATCTGCTCGGTGGCTGCGACCCGCGCGAACGCGTCGGCGTCGAACGTGCCGTCATGGCGGCGGCAGCCGAAATAGCCGGAGCCGATCTCCCAGATGATGTCGCCGCCCATCTCGGCATGGTACGGGCTGAAGCCGCCCTCGCCGGTGTCGTGCGCGAAGCCGCCGCGCTTGGCGCCACCGTTGAGCGCGCGCACCGCATTCGGGCTCAGCGCCCCGAAACTCATGGCCGAGATGTTGAACACCGAGGCCGAATAGGGCTTTGCACAATCGGGGCCGCCGATGGAGATGCGGTATTTTTCCTCCGCACGCGGCTTGGGCGATATCGAATGGTGCATCCATTCATAGCCCTCGCGGTAGACATCCTCCTGGGTGCCGAACGGGCGCTTGTCGAGCACCATCTTGGCGCGCTGATAGACCACCGCACGGGTGTCGCGCGAGAACGGCATGCCGTCCTTCTCGCTCTCGAAGAAATACTGCCGCATCTCCGGCCGCATCTCCTCGAGCAGGAAACGCAGATGCGCCGCGATCGGGTAGTTGCGCAACACCGCGTGGCTCTTCTGCATGAGATCGCGGACGCCGAGCAAGGTCAGCGCGCCGAAGATCAAGAGTGGGATGAGGACGAGATCGAAGATTTTGCGGTCGTAGATGCCGAGGATCAGCAGCAGGGCGGTCGCCGTGGCGCAGATCGTCAGCACGATGAAGCGCGGCGAAAACGGGAGCAGCAGCGTATCCATGGGGAGGCCTCGAGGCGGCTCGTGGAAGGTCTGGTGTCACCATACTACGCGTATCGCGAAGCAATCGTTACACAAGCGCGCGCAATCGGCCATCGATGATATCACAACGTCGATAGCCGCCTTCTGTCGACAGCCGCGCTGCGAGATCGAGCCGCAGCGCCGGGCCGGCCTCCGAGACTCCCGGCGCCGATATGCACTGTTCGAAGACGGCAGCCGCTTACCCCTGCGCGAACAACCCCGAATGCGCCTCGCGCAGCTGCCGCTTCAGCAGCTTGCCGCTGGGGTTCTTGGGCAGCGCATCGACGAACACGATCCGCTTCGGCGTCTTGAAGGTGGCGAGACGGCTCGAGGCCTGCTTCAGCACCGCCTCCTCGGTCAGCTCGCAGCCGGACTTGACCACGACCATTGCGACGACCGCCTCAACCCAGCGCGGATGCGGCAGGCCGACGACGGCGACCTCGGACACTTCGGGGATCAAATAGAGCGCCTCCTCGACCTCGCGGCTGGCGACGTTCTCACCACCGGTCTTAATCATGTCCTTCTTGCGATCGACGATGGTGATGTAGCCCTCCTCGTCGATGGTCGCGAGATCGCCGGAGTGAAACCAGTCGCCCTGGAAGGCGGCGGCGGTGCGCTCATCGTCGTGGAAATAGCCGAGCATCAGATGCGGCGAGCGATGCACGACCTCGCCGACCTGGCCCGGCGCGACGTCGTTCATGTCGTCATCGACGACGCGGGTCTCGACATTGAGCACGGCGCGGCCGCAACTGCCCGGCTTGCGCAACTGATCATCGGGTCCCAACATCGTCGCCAACGGCGCGATCTCGGTCTGGCCGTACAGATTCCACAGCCGCACCTTGGGCAGCCGCTGCGCCAGCTCGCGCAGCACCTCGACCGGCATGATCGAGGCGCCGTAATAGCCCTTGCGCAAAGTCGACACGTCGGTGGTCTCGAACAGCGGCGAGCGCAGGATCGAGATCCACACCGTCGGCGGCGCGAAGAACGAGGTGATGCGATATTTCGCGATCAGCGGCAGCAGATTATCGGGCGTCGGAAACGCCGTGATGATGTTGGTGGCGCCGACATAGATCGACGGTCCGAAGAACACGTCGAGCTGGGCGCAATGATAGAGCGGCAGCGCGTGCAAGGTGACGTCCTCGGCCGCGATGCCGGCGTCGACGATGCAGCTGACATACTGCCAGATCACGGCATCATGGGTCAGCATTGCGCCCTTCGGCAGCGACTCCGTGCCCGAGGTGTAGACGATCTGCGCCACATCGCTGCCTGCAATCTCGACCGCGGGCACTTGCGCCGTCGAGGCCGCAAGCTCGGCAAAATCGATCATGTCGCCCTGCCGTTCGCTCGCGCCCTCCGACGGCAGCCAGATCAGCTGCTCGACCGCCGGCACCAGTGCCTTGGCGGCGCGCGCCACGCCGGCGAAGCCGCTGTCGGTCGCGAGCAGCCGCGCCCCGGCGTGCTTGAGGATGTAGGCGACCTCCTCCGGCTTCAGCATGAAGTTGATCGGCACCAGCACGGCGCCGAGCCGCGCCAGCGCGAAGCGCAGGGCGGCAAAGGCATGCGAGTTGCGCGCGAGGATCGCGACGCGCTCGCCCTTGCCGACCCCCTGGGCGGCGAGGCCGGCCGCGAGGCGGTCGACGATGGCGTTGAACTCGGCGTAGGTCCAGCTGATCTCGCCGCAGATCACGGCCGTCTTGGTCGGTGTCCGCGCCGCGCTCCGCCGCAGGAGATCACCGAGCGTCTGTCGCCGTACGATGGAATCCATGCTCATCCCCTCTGTCATCACGGGGATGGCCGCCACGCGGGCAATCCAAGTCCCCTCCCTGTTTCGCGCCGGACGTCTGAAGGCCCGGTCTTGGCGCCGAAAATCGCACGGCCGCTCGGACGCGCGCAAGGAGGATATTGCCAACGAAAAGAGCGCCCCGATTGCGTCGAGGCGCTCTTTCAGAAAAGTCGCAAACGAAGGGTCGGCGGCTCAGCGCTCGACGAAGGCCTTCTCGATCACGAAGTGTCCGGGCTGGTTGCCGCTGCCTTCGAGGAAGCCTCGCGACTCGAACATGGTCTTGAGCTCCTCCAGCATCGCCGGGCTGCCGCACATCATGATGCGGTCCTTGGCGATGTCGAGCTCATGCTGGCCGATATCGTTGAAGAGCTGCTGCGACGAGATCAGGTCGGTGATGCGGCCGCGGTTACGGAACGGCTCGCGGGTGACGGTCGGATAATACTGCAGCTTGCCGTCGAGCAGCGGCCCGAACAGCTCATCCTCGCGCAGCTTCGCGACGACGCTCTCGCCATAGGCGAGCTCGGCGACCTGGCGGCAGCCATGGACCAGCACGATGCTCTCGAACCGCTCGTAGACGTCGGGGTCCTTGATCAGGCTGGCGAACGGGGCAAGGCCGGTGCCGGTCGACAGCAACAGCAGCCGGCTGCCGGGCAGCAAATTGTCGGGGATCAGCGTGCCGGTCGCCTTGCGGCCGACCAGGATGGTGTCGCCTTCCTTGATCTGCTGCAGCCGGGAGGTCAGCGGACCGTCCTGCACCTTGATGCTGAAGAACTCGAGTTCCTCCTCGTGATTGGCGCTGGCCATGCTGTAGGCACGCAGCAGCGGGCGGCCCTCGACCTCGAGGCCGATCATCGCGAACTGACCATTTTGGAAGCGGAAGCCCGCATCGCGGGTGGCTCGGAAGGAGAACAGGGTGTCCGTCCAGTGGTGAACGGAAAGAACTTTCTCTTTATAGAACGCGCTCATGTCGTTTGTTTTTTCACGTGGGCTGAAGTTGGAAGAAACAAGTCGTGACGGAGGCAGGACCGCAAAAACCCTATAGATCCAGCGATTTCGGCGCCTGATGTACGTGAAAACAGCGAATAATCAACCCGCATGGACGCACCATTGATCACGATCAAATGCATGCCGGCTGATGCCCGGATTCGCCTCGATCGGCCGTTCGTTCGTACACAAACGATAAGGGTAATTTACTTGCCGAGATTCCGATTTTCCAGCACTTTAATTCCGCATCCTGGCCCAATCCTTGAGCAATGATTAACCATCCGCAGACCCAGCTCGCCGCCATCACCCGCTACTGCGTCGAACGAGGCATCGCGCTCGACGTGCGGGAGGACGGCTGGCTGCTGGTGCTCGAGGATGCCAACCGGCGTCACCTGATCTTCGGCTATGATCTCGGCCTGAACAGTGCGGTGGCGCACAGACTGGCCTGTGACAAAGCGGCGACCTCGGCGCTGCTGAGAGCCGACGGGATTGCCGCGGTTCCACACGCGTTCTTTCTTGCTCCGGCCCTTAGCGGCCAGCCCGGGCAGACGGCCGAGGCCGCGCTGGCGCTGCTGGAAACGTATCCGCGCGGGCTGGTGGTCAAGCCCAACGAGGGTACCTCTGGACGGATGGTGGTCCGCGTCACGGGAAAGGATGAACTGCTGCACGCAGCGAACCGCATCTTCGGGACCGGCGCGAACGTTGCGATCGCACCGCTCATGGACATCGTTGACGAAGTCCGTGTCGTGCAGCTCGATGACGCGTCCATGATCGTCTACCGCAAGCAGCGCCCCACCGTGACCGGCGACGGCGTGCAGCCGCTGCTCGATCTCGCGCTGTCGGCGACTCCGGCCACGGGGCACGCACAGCTCCTGCGGCGCCTCGATGCGGAATTCGACGCGCCGGCCTTGCGCGCGATCGTGCCGCACGGCGAGCAGCGCCTGCTGAGCTGGCGGCACAATCTCGAGTTCGGAGCTCACCCCGAGCTGCTCGAACCAGGCGCGCAGCGGGACCTCTGTGCCGCACTCGCCACCGCGGCGGCACGCGTCATCGGCATCCGCTACGCATCGGTCGACCTCGTGCTGGCCGATGGACGCTGGCAGGTGCTCGAAATCAATTCGGGCGTGAAGATGGAGGCGCTCGGCCGGCATGCGCCGGAGCTGGTCGAAAGCACCTATATCGCCGCACTCGACGCGATCTTTGGCAGAAGCCCGTCGGGGTGACCTGCGGCCGCCGGCTCGATCTTCAGCAATAAGATTTCCCTGGCCTCGATCGAAATGAGGGATTAGTCTCCGATCCAAACTAAACAGTATACTGTCAATGTGGAGGACGCCCTTGCGCATCGCCGTGCTCGGCGGCGGCCCTGGCGGGCTGTATTTCGCCTATCTCTTCAAGAAGCGGCACCCCGCCGCCGTGGTCGATCTGTTCGAGCAGAACCCGGCCGGGGCGACCTGGGGCTTTGGCGTCGTGTTCTCCGACCAGGCGCTCGAATTCCTGCGTGCCGACGATCCCGACACCGTGGATGCGATCGCGCCGTGCATGGAGAGCTGGCGCAACATCACGCTCAATCTGCGTGGCGAGAACGTCGAGATCGACGGCGTCGGCTTCTCTGCGATCGGCCGGCTCGAACTCTTGAAGCTGCTGCAGGCGCGCACCGAAAGCGTCGGCGTCGTGGCCCGTTACGGCACGATCATCCAGTCGCTGGATCAGCTCGCAGGCTACGACCTCATCGTCGCTGCCGACGGACTGAACTCGCTGGTTCGCCGCAGCTTCGAAGGCGATTTCGGCTTCTCCGTCTCCTACTCCAGCAACAAGTTCGCCTGGTACGGCACGTCGAAGACCTTTGCCACGCTGTCGCAGACCTTCGTCGCGACCGACCGCGGCAGCTTCAACGCGCACCATTATCGCTATGCGCCGGACATGAGCACGTTCCTGGTGGAATGCGATCGCGCCACGTGGCACGCCTATGGCTTCGCCGAGATGTCGGTCGACGAATCCCGGCGCGTCTGCGAGCAGGTGTTCGCCGCCACGCTCGACGGTCGCGCGCTGGTCTCCAACCGGTCGGTGTGGCGCAATTTTCCCTGGGTCTGGAATGAGCACTGGTGGCACCGGAACATGGTGTTGATCGGCGACGCGCTGCATACCGCCCACTTCTCGATCGGCTCCGGGACGCGGCTGGCGATCGAGGATGCGATCGCGCTCGCCAAGGCGCTCGATGCGGAGACCAGCCTCTCGGACGGCCTCGCCCGCTATCAGGCCGAGCGGCAGCCGATCGTGAAGAAGCTGGTGGCGGCGGCCCGGACCAGCGCCGAGTGGTACGAGTCCTTCCCGGCGCACATGACGCTCGGCCTGATGGATTTTGCCTACAGCTATATCACCCGGTCCGGCCGCATCGACGACACGCGGCTGCGAGCCATGGCCCCGCAGTTCATGGCCCGCTACGAGGCATCTCGGAACACGGGAGCACGCGTATGACGCGAGAGATCGCCGACCACGTTCCGCGCGACAGCGCCGGCGCGCGTGAGATCGGCTTCGCGATTCCCGCCCGCTTCAATGCCGGCCGCGTGCTGTTCGACAATCTCGCAAAGGGCAACGCGGACAAGCCCGCGCTGATCGGCCCGGCCGGTCAGCGCAGCTATGCCGAGCTGTGTGCCGAGGCCTGCCGCTGGGGTAACGGTTTCACCTCGCTCGGGCTCAGCCGCGGCGACCGTGTCCTGCTGTTCCTCGACGACACGCCGGCCTATCCGGCTGCGTTCTTCGGCGCGGTACGCGCCGGCTTCGTGCCGCTGCTGATCAACACATTGACGCCGCCGGATTTGCTGCAATTCTATCTCGCTGATTCCGGCGCCAAGGTCGCGGTCGCCGATGCCGAGTTTGCCGCACGATTCGACGCGCAGGCCTGCGCCGAGACCGCGCTGCGCACACTGGTCGTCGTCAATGGCGCGGCGCCGGCTACCGCCGCCGCAACGACGGTCGCGGTCGATGCGTGGCTGCCAGGCTTCGCCGATCAGCTGCCAGAGGCCGACACGCACCGCGATGAGATGGCGTTCTGGATGTATTCGTCCGGCTCGACCGGACGTCCCAAGGGCATCGTCCATCTGCAGCATGACATGGCCTATAGCGAGCAGGCGTTCGCCCGCAACGTGCTGCGGCTCAAGCCGGACGACGTCTGCTTCTCGGTGCCCAAGATCTTCTTCGCCTACGGCTTCGGAAATGCGATCACCTTTCCATTCTCGGCCGGAGCGACGACGCTGCTGCTGCCGGGCCAGCCGAAGCCCGCCGCCATCTTCGATGCGATCGGCCGCTTCCGTCCGACCGTGTTCTTCGGCCTGCCGACGCTCTACACCGCGCTCACCAAGGCTGAGGGTGCGAAGGAGGCGGACTTCTCGTCATTGCGGCTCGCGGTCTCCGCGGCCGAGGTGCTCTCGGCCGAGGTCTTCAACGGCTGGAAGAGCCTGACCGGCCTGGAGATCGTCGAAGGTCTCGGCTCGACCGAGGTTCTTCACGTCTATCTCTCGAACCGCGAGGACCGCAAGAAGCTCGGCGCCGCCGGACTGCGCGTTCCCGGCTACGAGATCGCGCTGCGCGACGGCGAAGGACGCGAGGTCGCCACCGGCGAAGAGGGCATTCTCTGGGTACGCGGCGACTCCAACACGCCGCTCTACTGGAACCGTCTGGACAAGACCGCGGAGACGATCCGCGACGACGGCTGGATCTACACCGGCGACCGCTTCGTGCGGGATGCCGACGGCTTCCATTTCTTCCGCGGCCGCGCCGACGACCTGGTCAAGATCTCCGGCCAATGGGTCTATCCGCTCGAGGTCGAGCTCTGCCTCGCCGAGCATCCCGATATCAGGGAATGCGCCGTGTTCGCGCATGAGCTATCGGATCGGCGGATGAGCCTGAAGGCCGTGGTGGTGACCAATGGCCGATCGCACGACGCGTCGGCAATGACGAAGGCGCTGCAGGACTACGTAAAGGCGAAGCTGCTGCCTTACAAATATCCGCGTGAGATCGTCTTCATCGAAGAATTACCGAAAACGGGCACCGGCAAGATCGACCGTCAGGCGGTGATGCGGCTGTGAGCCTATGCCTTCCGCCCGACAACCGCGGACTTCCGCGATCAGCCGGTCTTGCCGAGATGCTCAAGCGCATCCTCGGCACGCAGCGGCACCCGCGAGACCTCGTTGTTGAGATCGACGAGCTGCGCCAGCAACGCCATCAGCATCTTGCGATCCGCGGCCTTCAGCGGCGCCAGCATGCGGGCCTGGGCGCGATCGACCGCGGGCATGATCGCTCGGAGCAGCGCGCCACCTGTCCTGGTCAGATAGAGCAGCTTGACGCGCTTGTCCTCGGCCGACGGCCTGCGCTCGATATGACCCTTGCTCTCCAGCCGCTCGATCACGCTGCCGAGCGTCGAACGGTCGAAGGCGATCACCGCCGACAACCTGGTGGCATCGATGCCCGGGTGCGTCTGGATCGCGACCAGCGCCGCATATTGCACCGGCGTCAGGTCGAACTCCCGGCACTCCTCGACGAAGATCGACACCGCAATCTGCTGCATCCGCCGGAACAGATAGCCCGGCTTGGTGTAGACTGCGTCCATCGTGATGTCGGGCGGCCTACTCGGCATCGGGCTGACGCTCCGGAGCAGCATCGGCGAAAGCCGGCAACGCCTTCGCCGCGGCTTCGGCCTGCAGCAGGCGCGGGAACGCTGCGACATCGACGCCGAAGCGGCGTGCATTGCCAAGCTGCGGCACCAGGCAGAGATCGGCCAAGGTTGGCGTCGCGCCGAAGCAGAATGGGCCAGGCTTATGCCTGATCAGCGCTTCGCACGCAGCGAGCCCCTCGCGGTTGGCCCAGCCGGCCCAAGCCGTGACCTTGTCCTCGGGCAGGCCGAGCTCACGCAGCCGCGCCAGCACCTTCAGGTTCTGCACCGGATGGGTGTCGCAGGCGAGCACCTGCGCGAAGGCACGGACCTGGGCGCGGCGCAACGGATCCTTCGGCAGCAGCGGCGGCTCGGGATGGGTCTCATCGAGCCATTCGATGATCGCAAGCGACTGGATCAACGCGGCGCCGCTGTCGTCCTCGAGGGTCGGGACGAAGCCCTGCGGGTTGAGCGCGAGATAGTCGGGCGCGCGCTGCTCGCCCTTGCGGAGATGATGCGGCAGATGCTCGGCCGTGAGACCCTTGAGATTGAGCGCGATCCTCACGCGATAGGATGCGCTGCTGCGGAAATAGCCGTGCAGCTTCATCATGGCAGTCCTCCCGAATTGATAGCTCTGGTCGCAATTGACGGTAGCGGGATTGACAGTATACTGTCAATCAATAACGACATCTGATCGGGAGGCGCGCATGGCCGCAGTTTCGACCCCGGAACGCGAGGCGTTCTACAAGAAGATCGACGGCGAAAACATGACGGCGCTGTGGACCGTGATGAGCGATCTCATCACTCCCGAGCCGAAGAGCGCCTGCCGTCCGCATCTTTGGCAGTTCGCGGCGATACGCGACTACATGGTCGAGGCCGGGCGTCTGATCACGGCGAAGGAGGCCGAGCGGCGGGTCCTGATCCTGGAGAATCCGGGCCTGCGTGGGCAGTCCAAGATCACCACCTCGCTCTATGCCGGCATTCAGATGGTGATCCCCGGCGACGTTGCACCCGCCCATCGGCACAGCCAGTCCGCATTGCGCTTCGTGCTGGAAGGCAAGGGAGCCTTCACGACCGTCGAGGGCGAGCGCACCCTGATGAAGCCGGGCGACTTCATCATCACGCCGTCGATGACCTGGCACGATCACGGCAACGAGACCTCCGAGCCGATGTTCTGGCTCGATGGCCTCGACATTCCCCTGGTGCAGTTCCTCGACGCCTCCTTCGCGCAAGGCGCGCAGGAGGATCAGCAGAAGGTCGCACGCCCCTCAGGCGACAGCTTCGCCCGCTATGGCCACAACCTGCTGCCGGTCGACGCCAAGCGCAGATCGCGGACGTCGCCGATCTTCAACTATCCCTATTCCTACACGCGGGAGGCGCTGGAGAGCGCCAAGCGAAGCGAGGAATGGGATGCGTGCCACGGGCTGAAGCTGAAATTCTCCAATCCGGAGACCGGTGATTTCGCGATGCCGACGATCGGCACCTTCATCCAGCTGCTGCCGAAGGGCTTCAAGACTGCGCGCTATCGCTCGACCGACGCGACCGTGTTCACCGCGATCGAAGGCAAGGGCCGCAGCCGCATCGGCGACCAGACCTTCGAATGGGGACCGCGCGATCTGTTCGTCGTTCCGAGCTGGCAATGGGTCAGCCATGAGCCGGACGAGGATGCCGTGCTGTTCTCGTTCTCGGATCGCCCGGTGCAGGAGAAGCTCGACCTGTTCCGGGAGGATCGCGGCAACACCTGACACCGCCGGATCAGCGCCAGCGCAGGAGCCGCGCTTCGAGCATGCTGATCAGCCGGCCGACGGCGAGACCGAACAGCGACAGGATCAGGATCCCCGCCATCAGCTGATCGGTCTGCATCAGATTACCGGCCTGCAGTACGAAGGTGCCGATGCCGGTCTCGGCGCCGATCATCTCCGCCGAGACCACCAGCATCAGCGCCACCGACGCGGTGATGCGGAAACCGGCGAGGATCGACGGCAGCGCCCCGGGCCAGATCACGCGGCGGACGATGGTCGGGAACGGCACGTCGAAGCTCTGCGCCATGCGGATCAGGTTGCGCGGCACCGCATCGACGCCGCTATAGACCGAGATCGTGGTCGAGAAGAACACGCCGAGCGCGATCGTCGCGATCTTCGGCTGCTCGCCGATGCCGAGCCAAAGAATCAGCAGCGGCAGCACGGCGATCTTCGGAATCGGAAACAGCGCCGAGACGAAAGTGATGCCGATGCTGCGCGCAATGCGCCACAGGCCGATCGAGAAGCCGACGACGATGCCGGTGGCGGTGCCGAGCGCCCAGCCGGATACGATGCGCACGAACGAGGCCGAGACATGCTGCCAGAGCGCGCCACTTTCGGCCAATCGATACAGGGCACGCAGGATCATCAGCGGCGTCGGCAGGAACAAGGGATTGACCAGGGCGAAGCTGCCGATCAGTTGCCACAGACCGAGAGCCGCCGCGAGCGCGAGCCAGCCGGCCCAGCGGTTTGCGGCCGGCGTGAAGCCGCCGCCCCGGAACGGCACCTTCCGGGCCTGCGTGCCGACCACCTCAGGCGGTTCGGCCGGGGAGCGCTCAAGCATTCTGAACCTCGCGCTCGGCATCGATTGCCTCGGTCCGGATCAGCCCCCAGAGCTCGTTCTGCAGGTCCAGCAGTTGCGCGCGTACTCCGGCATCGCCGCGGCTGCGCCGCGTCGCCGGGACGCTGACGACCTTCCGGATGCGGCCAGGACGACGCGACAGCACGACGATGCGGTCGGCGAGCCGCACTGCCTCCTCGAGATTATGCGTAACATAGACCGCGCCCATGGTGCCGTCGGCGAGCAGATCGACGAAGTCCTCCATCAGCAGCTCGCGGGTCTGCGAGTCGAGCGCCGACAACGGCTCATCCATCAGCAGGATCGCCGGGCGGACCGCCAGCGCCCGGGCAATGCCGACCCGCTGGCGCATGCCGCCCGACAACTGCTTGGGATAGACGGTCCGGAAGTCTGCCAGCCCGGTCCGCTGCAACGCATCGTCGACGGCGGCGGCGCGCTGCTGCGCCGACAGAGATGTATGGAGGAGCGGAAAGGCAACATTGTCGGCGACGCTTGCCCACGGCAGCAGCGCGAAGTCCTGGAACACGAACGTCAGGGGATTGAGGCTGCCGGGCGGCGGGGCTCCGCGCAGCAGCGCCTGACCTTTGCTCGGCTGCAACAACCCTCCGAGGATCGCCAGCAGCGTGCTCTTGCCGCAGCCGGACGGCCCAACGACGGCGACCACCTCGCCGGCTCCGACCGTGAATGATACGCCATCGAGCACTTCGAGCGCGTCGAAACGATGGCTGATGGTCTCGGCGATCAGGTCCATGTCAGGCGATCCCGCTGCAGTTCCGCGCTGCGCCCGCCTTCATCAATCCGGCTTCACAAGGTCTTTGGCGATGATCGCGGCCGCATCATAGCCCTGGTCCGCGAACCCCTGCGCCTGCAGCCATTTGATCTGGCTGTCGATGTTCTTCACATCGAGCTTGCCGTCAGGATCGATATAGGCGCAATTGCCGACCACCTGCTCGACCGGCAGGTTGGTGTACTTGCCGATGATTTCCAGCAATGGCCTGGTCTTGACGTCGATCGCGGCAGTGCCGTCCTTGACCGAGGCGAGCACGACATCATGATACTCGCGCTCGGCGCGCTGAAGCGACGTCAGCAGCTTGCCGACCAGCACGGTGTTGGCCAAGGTTTTCGGCCCCGCGAACACGCCGCTGACCTGCCACGGCGTCTCGTCGCCGACCCAGCCGAGATGCTTGACGGCGCCCTCCTCCATCAGCTTGCGTGCGACGGAAACCGGCATCAGCGCCGCGTCGACGGTCTCACCCTTGATTGCCGCCGACATGTTGGACATCGATTGCAGCGGCACGATCTTCACGTCGGCGAGCTTGAAGCCGTATTTGTCGGCCAGCAGCCCCACCGAATAGTGAAAGCTCGACCCGACCTGGGTCATCGCCACGCGCTTGCCGGCAATATCCTTCGGCGCCTTGAGACCTGCCTCGTAAGCCTTGTTGCTGGCGAAGTAGCCGATCAGCGGAAACCCGGGGCGGTCACGGCTCATGCCGGCGATGATCTTCAACGCGCCCTTGCCTGCGAGGTTATACAGTCCTGCGGTGAAGGCGGTCACCCCGACATCGACGTCGCCGGTGGCCGTCGCCACGGCGATCGGTTGCGCTGCATCGAAAAACTTCAGCTCGACGTCCAGGCCAGCTTCGCGGAAGTAGCCCTTGTCCAACGCGATGAACACCGGCGCGGACGAGGACAGCCGGAGAACGCCGATCCGGAGCTTGGTATCGTCGGCCAGCGCGGTGCTGATCGATACGAGGCTCCAGAGCAGCCCCAGGACGAAGCCAACGCATCGGAACATCACACTCTCCAAGATCTGGCGACCTGCACACCCGGCCCAACGACGACGCCGACTTGTTGCAATATTTCGAGCCTGATGTCGCGCCAAATTTTCAGGAGTCGGGAGATCGCAGCCTCAGAGGACGGGCGTCTTGCTCCAAGCCGGCTCGTCCATCACGGTAACGCGTGTTGAGCTAAACGCCCTTGCAGTCGGCGGTCCGGTCCTTCCGCGACCGTGAGCTTCTTGCAGGCGCCGTGAAACGTCTCGATCCCCTTCAATCCATCCTCTGCACGGACCGACTTGGCCGGCAGGCTCGCCGCGCCGAGGGCCAGCAGCCAAACGGATGAAGCTGTCTTTCTCATCACGATCCTCTGACAGAGTGGATATTGCCGAGCAGGCCGGATTTGCCGCGTGGACCGTACGGTGGCGAGTGACGACCGGCGACGCAGCGACGAGCTCTCCTGCTGGCTCATCCTGCTTGCGCACAGGGGTGACGGCCTCAGAAGGTCTGCATCACTGGCTTCTCGCCATTGGACAGAAATAGCCCTTCAAAGCGGCCGATCTCGCTGTCGGCCGTGCATTCGATCAGGTCGGGTCCCTTGAAGGGATTGCCGTGACGGCATTGCCCCTTCGCCGTCACCTTGTTGATCGTCTTCCGACTTTGGCCAATGATCATCATATCGACCGGCGTGACGAACTTGTCCGGTCCGGGTTGCTCCTGCAGATCGCCGCGGTTCGAGAACGTGACCACGCTGCCGTCGAGCAAGGTGAAGTAGAAGCCGGTGCGCTGATCGTCATAGTCGGTATTGAGCAGCGCGCCCTTGCATTCGGAGCTGCGATCCTCTCCCGCGACGATGAGCTTCTGGCAAGTCCCCTTCACGACCACCATGCCGGTGAGCCTGGCATCGGCGCGCGACGGAGCTGCAGAGAGCATCAGCACGCCGAGCGCGCACACCGACACCGCCAACACTGCCGACTTCATCGAACTCCCCTCCCTCCCTTTCAATATGACTATGCCTCAACCTCTGGTGACGGAGAAGTTCTATTTTTGTTCTCATGCCATTTTTCTCCGAAAGAGGCGCTCGGCGCGTCAGCCGGCACGCGCTTCCAGAGTCTCCAGCCACGCCGCAAACGCCTCCGTCAGGTCCTCCATGACGGCCCGATCATTCCGGCCGGAGCGCGCAGGTACGTGGAAGGCGTGGTCGGCCTGATCGATCCAATGCAAGGTCGCGCGCGGTCCCAGCCGCTTCACGACGGGCGCGAGCAGCTCCATCTCCGCCAGCTTGTCGCGCGTCCCCTGCAGGAACAGCATCGGAACCTCGATCGCATCGAGATGATCGGCGCGCATAATGGAGGGCTTGCCGGCGGGGTGAAGCGGAAAGCCGAGAAAGGCGAGCCCGGTCACGCCTGGCAGCGGCGCTGCGCTCTGCGCCTGCGACGTCATCCGCGCTCCGAACGACTTGCCGCCCGCGACGAGCGGCAGCCCCGAACAGAGCCGCGCGGCCTCCGCCACGGCAGCCCGCACCGCGGCGTGGGCGAGCGCGGGCGGATCCGGGCGCTTGCTGCCCTTCTCCATGTAGGGAAACTGAAAGCGGAGCGTCGCGATGCCGCGTGCAGCAAGGCTTGCGGCCGCCTGGTTCATGAAGACGTGGGTCATGCCGGCGCCCGCGCCATGGGCGAACACGAAGCAGGCGCGCGCCTCCGCCGGAGACATGAACAGCGCGGACACGACGCCCGCGCCGTCGATGGGAAGTGTGAGGGAACGCGGCTGGTGCTCGGTCATGCCGCAGAGTGTGAGCCTGCGCTCCTTGCGTCAACTCCAGTCGCCACCGACTTTGCAGCTCAGGCCGCGGTCCGGATCGTCTGCAGGAAGTCGGCGACATTGCTCTTCAGCGAAGCGGCCTGCTGCTGCAGCGCGGCGGCCGCCGCCAGCGCAGCTTCAGCGCCGGCATCGGTCTGCCCGGCCACGTTACGCACGTCGCCGATCTCCTGCGTGACCGCCGCCGTGCCGCTGGCCGCCTGCTCGACGTTGCGGGCGATCTCGCTGGTCGCAGCCCCCTGCTGCTCCACCGCGGCGGCGATCGCGTTGGAGATCTCGGCAATCTCCCGCACGGTCGTGCCGAACTGGGCAATCGCGCCGACCGTCTCCTGCGTCGCGCTCTGGATGGTCGCAATCTGGCTCGAGATCTGCTCCGTCGCCTGCGCAGTCTGCGAGGCGAGGTTCTTCACCTCGCTCGCGACGATCGCAAATCCACGGCCGGCCTCGCCGGCGCGCGCCGCCTCGATGGTGGCGTTGAGCGCCAGCAGGTTGGTCTGGCTCGCGATCGCCTGGATCAGCTGCACGATGGTGCCGATCCTCTCCGCCGCGCTGGAGAGCCCGTCGATCAGCTCGGATGTCCGCTGCGTCTCGTGCGTCGCCCGGGTCGACACCGTGACCGAGCGCTGGACCTGGGAGGAGATCTCCCTGATCGAGGCCGCGAGCTCCTGGGTCGCCGAGGCCACGGTCTGCACATTGACGGACGCCTGCTCGGCCCGGCTGGCGACCGCTTCCGCAAGGCCACGGCCGCGTTCTGCGACGCGCGCCAGCTCGCTGGCGCTTTCGCCCATCTCGGTCGCACGCCCGCCGACGCCGGTGATGACGCCCTGCATACCCTGCTCGAATCGACCAGCCAGATCGGACATCATGCGGGCGCGCTCGGCCTCCGCAGCCTCACGCTGTGCCGCGGCCTCCTGCTCCATGCGGCGTACAGCAAGCGCATTGTCACGGAAAATCTCCACGGCGCGCGCCATCCGGCCGATCTCGTCGCGCTGCTCGCCGCCGGGAATCGGCTGATCCAATTCGCCGGCCGCCAGCGACTGCATGCGGTCGGTCATGCCGCGGATCGGGTTCGACACGCTGGCGCCGATCAGCCAGGCCAGCACCGCTCCGAATATCACGGCTGCGGCTGCCGTCACGATGATGGTCTGCTTGGTATCTTCGACCGCGACGCCGGTCCTCGCGGCCTGCTCTGCGCGCGCCGCACCGAGCTGCTGGTTGATCCGGCTGACCTGGGTATCGATCGAGGCGCTCGCCTTGGCGAGCTCCGCCTGCTTGGCGCGCAGGTCAGTGGCCACCTTGATCACCTCCTCGAGCGCAGCCGCATCCGCCGTGAGAGCCTCTTTCAGCGCAGCAACCAGCGCCTTCAGCTTGGCATCATCGACACCCGCGATCTCGGCCTCCGCATCGGCAATCGCGAGCTTCGCATAGACGAAGGTGAGCCTGGCGTCGTCGGCATCGCCATTCGACAACGTGTTGGTATAGCGCATCACCGCGATACGGACCGCGTCGACGACGCTGGCCAGACGCAACGGATTCATCAACGGCTCGCTGCCCGCGCGATTGGCGAGGGCAACCTGGATGCCGCCCATGTTGATTCCGGCAACGGCGCCCAATGCTTCGGTCTTGGTCGTCGCCGCCCGCAGGCGGTCCACGGCCTCCGCCGCGGCAGCGAACGACGAGCGATAGGCCGCCAGCGCGTTCCGTACCGGCCCCACGCCGTCAGCCAGCACCTTCAGCCCGCCGGACTGCTTCTCGACCTGATCGGCGAGACCGCCGACGGCGTCGATGGCCTTGCTGGCCGCATCCTTGTCACCGACGTTCCAGGTGCGGATGAATCTCTCGACCGCGCCGTTGGCACCGAGCAGCGCGGCACGCACCTGCGACATGCCGGCGTCCCCGGCCGCGCTGGTGACGAGTTCGTCCACGGTGCCGCCGATGCGCCCGACCTGGATCATGGCGAAGCCGCCGAGCAACACCAGGAAGCTCAGGATCAAGGCAAAGCCGCCGAAGATTCGCGGGCGGACACCGATCCAAGACATCAGAGAAGATAATTTCATCGATTTGCCCGGCTGTTTCACGGAGTGGACCTGATAGTGGCGAGCAGCTCCTTGCCGAAGCGCTTCTCGAAGTCGGGATCGAGCGGCCTGACCGCATCGACGAAGGTCTTGCGATCGAATGTCTCGATCACCTCCATGCCGCCCTTGCGCAGCTCATCGAGCTTCTGCGCATCGAGCTGGGCCTGCCAAGTGAGCTCCGCAGCCGCCTTGGCGGCGGCAACCAGCGCGTCACGGTCCGCCGCATCGAGATGATCGAACATCGCGCGGTTGGCGACGAAGGCGATCGGCGCGAAGAAATGGCCGGTGAGCGTCAGATATTTCTGCACCTCGTCGAAGCGATTGGCCGCGATGGTGGCGACCGGATTTTCCTGACCGTCCAGACGACCGTCCTTGAGCGCTGCATAGACCAGCGGAAAATCCATCGGCATCACGTCGGCGCCGAGCGCCTTGAAGGTCATCTGGTAGACGGGATTGGGGATCACGCGGATCTTGAGGCCCTTGACGTCATCGACGGTACGGACCGGACGCTTCGAGTTGGTGAGATTGCGAAAGCCCTGCTTGCCCAGCGCCAGCAGCACCAGTCCCTTGTCGGCGAACTTGGCGCCGATCGCGGCGGCGACCGGCCCCTGCGCCACCGCCTTGGCATGCGCGGTGTCACGGAACAGGAACGGGATGTCGAAGACGCCAAGCTCGGGGACCACCGCGCTGGCGATGCCGCCGGACACCACGGCCACGTCCACCGCGCCGCTCCGGGTTGCAGCCAGCACCGCCGCCTCGCTGCCGAATGCGTTGCCCGCACGCTCATCAATGATGAGCCGCTTGCCGGCCAACGCCTGCAGCTTCACGCGAAATTCGTCCGACCCGATCTGCTGCGGGTTCTGAATCTGCGAGTTGAAGACCAGCGACACCATTCGCGGAGACGCCGTCGCCGCTTGGGTTCCGAGCAGGGGTCCCACCAATGCCAAGAAACAAACTTCAAGCAGCTGTCTGCGCATGAAACACCGGGTTCGTTTTTCCTCGATGCACAACTACCAGCGAGATATGGTTAAGATGTTAAGAGGCGATTCCCGTCTTGCCCGCTTCAGCCATTCACTCCCTGATAGTCACATGCGATACGGCCGTAAAACTACGGAGATCGCCGAGTTCACCTGTCGATCCAAAGCCTGAGGCGCGGCGCGATACCTAATTTCGATTTATCGAAAATGGTGAGACCAAGCCGCTACGCAAGAGCGGCAGGCTCGATCATCGGCGCATGGCCCCTGACAGCATCACTCGCGTGCCGGCAACCGTAGGAACAGCCATCCGCAGTGCATTGGCGACGTCCGCCGCCGCGATGGGCTTGTAGTTCGCCGGAATCAGGAAGCCGATGATGCTGTTCAGCCTGTTGCCCCATTCCTCGCCCGGACGACTCGGCTGTCCGAGCTCCGCCCGCGGGCCGACCAGCAGCGAAGGCCGCGCGATCACCAGGCCCTCGAAGGGCAGCGCGGTCAGATCGTCCTCGAGCTCGCCTTTCACCCGGCTATAGAAGACGGGCGAGCTGCTGTCGGCGCCCATCGCGCTGACCAGACCAACGCGTCTCATGCCGCTCGCGAGCGCGGCCTTGGCGACGGCGAGGTTGGCGTCGTGATCGATGGCGCGGAAGGCGGCCTGGCTCCCGGCCACCTTGATCGTGGTCCCGAGAGCCAGATAGAGCTCGTCGGCCGGCGGCAGGGACGGCAGCGCGGTGAAATCCACGACATGCGCCGTCAGCTTGGGCGAATGGTCAGGCGGCGCGCGGCGGCCGACGACATGCACGCGATCCACGGTCGGGTCGGCAAGCAGGCCGCGAAGAAGCTCCCGTCCCACCAGCCCGGTCGCGCCGGCAATGATCACGGTCCGGTTCGTCATGCTCGGTCTCCACTCGCGGCCCGCCGAGCAAGGTAAGCATCACCGCACAGATAGGGAAGACCGACACGCCGCCGAATGGCATGACGCTGCAGACATGACGCCGCAGAGGGGGCATGTCCTCCGCGGCGCCTCATCGCCATCCGCCTCAGGCGCCCTTGCGCCGCTCCGCCGCCTTGGCCATCGCCGCCGCAAGCGCGCCGCCGCCCGACGACTTCTCCTCACGCGTGGTCATGCGGGCCGCTGGCGGCCGTGCGCTGGTCCGCTTCTCGCCCTTCGCCGGCAGCGGATCAGACAGCCGAAGCGTCAGCGAGATGCGGTTGCGCGGCACGTCGACGTCGAGCACCTTCACCTTCACGACCTGCCCCGGCTTCACCACCTCGCGCGGATCATTGATGCGCTTCTCGGACATCGCCGAGATGTGGATCAGGCCGTCCTGGTGCACGCCGATATCGGCGAAGGCGCCGAACGCCGCGACGTTGGTGATAGTCGCCTCCAGGATCATGCCGGGCTTGAGATGGGTGATCTTCTCGACGCCCTCCTGGAAGGTGGCCGTCTTGAACTCCGGACGCGGATCGCGGCCGGGCTTCTCCAGCTCCTTGATGATGTCGGTGACCGTCGGCACGCCGAAGCGCTCGTCGGCGAACTTCGTCGGGCTCAACGCCTTCAGCACCTTGGTCTCACCGATCAGCGCCTTGATGTCGCTCTTGGTCGCCTCGAGGATCTTCTTCACGATCGGATAGGATTCCGGATGCACGCCGGAGGCGTCGAGCGGATTGTCGCCGTCGCGGATGCGCAGGAAGCCGGCGCATTGCTCGAACGCCTTCGGTCCGAGCCGCGGCACTTCCTTCAGCTTGTCGCGGCTCGGGAACGGGCCGTTGCTGTCACGGTGCGCGACGATGTTCTGTGCGAGGCTCTCGCCGATGCCCGACACGCGCGCGAGCAGCGGCGCCGAGGCGGTGTTGAGGTCGACGCCGACGGCATTCACGCAGTCCTCGACGGTGGCATCGAGCGCGCGTGCCAGCTCATACTGATTGAGGTCGTGTTGATACTGGCCGACGCCGATCGAGGCCGGCGGTACCTTGACGAGCTCGCCGAGCGGATCCTGCAGGCGGCGCGCGATCGAAACGGCGCCGCGGATCGACACGTCGAGATTGGGGAATTCCTTCGCGGCGAACTCCGAGGCCGAATAGACCGACGCGCCAGCTTCCGACACGATCGCCTTGGTCAGCTTGAGATCCGGCTTCAGCTTCATCAAATCGTTGACCAGCTTCTCCGTTTCACGCGACGCAGTGCCGTTGCCGATCGCGACCAGCTCGATGCGATGCTTGATGCAGAGCTGCGCGAGCGTCAGCATGCTCTCGTTCCACTGCCGCTGCGGCTCGTGCGGATAGATCGTGGCGTGGTCGACGAACTTGCCGGTGCGGTCGATCACCGCGACCTTGACGCCGGTGCGGAAGCCGGGATCGAGCCCGAGCGTGGCGCGGCCGCCGGCGGGAGCAGCGAGCAGCAGATCACGCAGGTTCGCCGCGAACACGCGCACCGCCTCCTTCTCCGCCTCCTGCCACAGCCGCATCCGGATATCGAGCGCCAGTGAGGTCTTGATGCGGGTGCGCCAGGCCCAGCGCACGGAGTCCGACAGGAACTGATCGGCCGGGCGGCCCTGGCGCGAGATGCCGAAGGTCACCGCGATGCGGTTCTCATACAGCGACGGGTCCTTCGAATCCTCCGGCTCGCCATCGCCGAAATCGAGCTGCAGCACCTCTTCCTTCTCGCCGCGCAGCATCGCCAGGATGCGGTGCGACGGCAGCTTGGTGAACGGCTCGGAGAAGTCGAAGTAATCGGCGAATTTCGCGCCCTCGGTCTTCTTGCCGTGCCGCACCGTCGCCTTCACGGCGCCGCGGGTCCACATCTCCTCGCGTAGCGAGCCGACGAGATCGGCATGCTCGGCGAAGCGCTCGACCAGGATCGCGCGTGCGCCTTCCAGCGCCGCCTTGACGTCCTTGACCGGATTGTCGCCGTCCTTCTTGATGAACGCCTTGGCCTCGACTTCCGGCGCCTTCATCGGATCGCCGATCAGCATGTCGGCGAGCGGCTCGAGTCCGGCCTCCTTGGCGATCTGCGCCTTGGTGCGGCGCTTCTCCTTGAACGGCAGATAGATGTCCTCGAGCCGGGCCTTGGTGTCGGCGGTCGCCAGCGCCAGCTCGATCTCCGGCGTCATCTTGCCCTGTGCCTTGATGCTCTCGATGATCGCGGTGCGCCGTGCATCCATCTCGCGCAGATATCGCAGCCGTTCCTCCAGCGTGCGCAGCTGCGTGTCGTCCAGCATGCCAGTCGCTTCCTTGCGGTAGCGCGCGATGAACGGCACGGTCGCGCCGCCATCGAGCAGGTCGATCGCGGCCTGGACCTGGGCATCCCTGACGGCGAGCTCAGCGGCGATGATGGAGGCAAAGTTCGACACGGTGTTCTTCCGAGATTCGTGACGGGGCTGATTGGATAGGAGTGCACGCGCGCCAGCGCAAGCGGCTGGCGGACGCTCTGTGGGCAACCGTGACAAAAAAGACCGGTTGCGAATCATGTAAAACGCTGCCGCGACCGGGCCATCGCGTTGCACATGAGGCGCAAATCACTGATTCTTGCAGGCTGAGGGACGATTCGTGCAGGCCACGGCTGCGACATATCTCGACGATCTCAATCCGGAGCAGCGCCGCGCCGTCGAGCATGGCGGTGCGCTGGCCGCACCGGGCCCGCCGCTGCTGATCATTGCCGGCGCGGGATCGGGCAAGACCAACACGCTCGCGCATCGCGTCGCACATCTGCTCGTCAATGGTGCCGATCCGCGCCGTATCCTGTTGATGACGTTCTCGCGCCGCGCGGCGAGCGAGATGAGCCGCAGGGTCGAGCGCATCGCCCGCAAGGTGCTGGGCGGCAAGGCCGAGCCGATCACGGCCGCGCTCACCTGGGCCGGCACGTTTCATGGCCTGGGCGCGCGGATGCTGCGCGACTACGCTGAGCGCGTCGGCCTCGACCCCGTGTTCACGATCCATGATCGCGAGGATTCCGCCGACCTGATGAATCTGGCGCGGCACGAGCGCGGCTTGTCCAACACGCAGCGGCGCTTTCCGACCAAAGGCACCTGCCTTGCGATCTACTCGCGCTGCGTCAACGCCGACATGCCGCTCGACGAGGCACTGGTGCGGCATTTTCCGTGGTGCGCGGAATGGGCCGGCGAGCTGAAGGGCCTGTTCGCGGCCTATGTCGAAGCCAAGCAGGCCAATGCCGTGCTCGACTACGACGACCTGCTGCTGTACTGGGCGCAGATGATGGCGGACGAAACCATCGCGCGCGAGATCGGCGATCGCTTCGACCACGTGCTGGTCGACGAATATCAGGACACCAACCGGCTGCAGTCGCAGATCCTGCTCGGCTTGAAGCCCGACGGCGCGGGACTGACGGTGGTCGGCGACGACGCGCAATCGATCTATGCCTTCCGCGCCGCCACCGTGCGCAACATCCTGGATTTTCCCGATCAGTTCAGCCCGCGCGCCGACATCGTCACGCTCGACCGCAACTACCGATCGACGCAGCCGATCCTCACCGCGGCCAACGGCGTGATCGGGCTGGCGCGCGAGCGCTTCACCAAGAATTTGTGGACGGACCGCACGAGCTCGCGCAAACCGCAGCTCGTGACGATCAGCGACGAGACCGACCAGGCGCGCTACATCGTCGAGCAGGTGCTGGCGAAGCGCGAGGAAGGCATCGTGCTGAAGCAGCAGGCCGTCCTGTTCCGAACGTCGTCGCACAGCGGCCCGTTGGAATTCGAGCTCACGCGCCGCAACATCCCGTTCGTGAAGTTCGGCGGGTTGAAGTTCCTCGATGCCGCCCATGTCAAGGACGTGCTGGCCTGCTTGCGCTTCGTCGCGAATCCGCGCGACCGCATCGCCGGCTTCCGCGTGCTGCATCTGATCCCCGGCATCGGACCCGCGTCGGCGCAGCGCCTGCTCGATGCCATCAGCGACAGTGCCGATCCGATCGCACGGTTGTGTGAGCAGCCCGCGCCGGCGCGCGCCGGCGAGGATTGGACGGCGTTCGTGCGTGCGTTGGAGCAGTTGCGCGTCTCGGAATGGCCTGGGGATATCGAGCGCGTCAGGCACTGGTATCAGCCGCATCTCGAGCGCGTTCATGAAGATGCGGAGGTGCGAACCGCCGACCTGCTGCAGCTCGAGCAGATCGCGAGCGGCTATCCATCGCGCGAGCGTTTCCTCACCGAGCTGACGCTCGACCCGCCCGACGCCACCTCCGATCAGTCCGGCGTGCCTTTGCTCGACGAGGACTATCTGATCCTCTCCACCATCCATTCCGCCAAGGGCATGGAGTGGAATTCCGTGCACATCCTCAACGTCGTCGACGGCTGCATGCCGTCCGATCTCGGCGCCGGCACGAGCGCCGAGCTGGAAGAGGAGCGCCGGCTGCTCTACGTCGCCATGACCCGCGCCAAGGACGACCTGCATCTGCTGGTGCCGCAGCGCTTCTTCGTCCATGGCCAGCCGGTGCGCGGCGATCGTCATGTCTATGCCTCACGCACGCGGTTCATTCCGGAAGCGCTGGTGCCGCTGTTCGAACGCACCAGCTGGCCGCGGGCGCAGCCCGGCGCGGCGTATGCAAGCCAGGGTCCGCGCATCGACCTCGGTGCCCGCATGCGCGAGCGCTGGCGGTGAGCGGATCCTTCGCCCTCCCTGCTACGAACTGGGCCCTTGCTGCTTGCGCAGTTTGCGTCGTTTGGCGGGATCTCTCGCCGCGCAAGCGGGGCGAGGTAAGCACCGCGCTCGCCGCAGGATCTAATTTCATGACGTCTCGGCTTTCCTCTCCTTCCACTGCGCCCGAAACCACGCCCAGGTCTGCCGCGTCACCGCGATGTAGCCCTCGCCGCGATACTTGATCTCGCCGTCGACGATCGCATGCAGTTTCGGCAATGCGTGGAACGGCACCGCGGGATAGGCGTGGTGCTCGACGTGATAGGGCATGTTCCAGGCGAGCCAGTGCACGGCGCGCGTGGTGAAGGTGGTGCGGGTGTTCTGGAAGGCGCTCCTGGTATGGTCGCAGCCGGTGTGTTCGGCGTAGAGATAGGGTCGCAACACCAATTGCCCCAGCAGCAGCGGCAGCACCCAGACCCACAGCAACAGCGCGCTTTGCAGCGCGAGCGAGCCGAGCAGCAGCAGCGCGTAGCCGGCGGCATAGGCGCGCGCCTCGCGCACGATGGTGGCGCGGCGGCCGGCAGGCACCCATGGCACCGTCACCTCGCCGGTGATCGCATGTTGCAGCAGCAGTCGCAGCCGGCCGGCCATCTGGACCAGGCCGGAATAGGCAATCGCGAGCTGCGTCTCCGAACGCGGCTTGGGGCCGACGATCAGCTCCGGATCGCGCAGGGGATCCTGGGTGTGGCGGTGATGCTCCCAATGGAACAGGCAGTAATATTCATAAGGCAGTCCGATCAGGAAGCCGGAGAGATAGCCGACCGCGAGGTTGAGCCTGCGGCTGTCGAAGGCGGTCTTGTGCGCGGTCTCGTGCACCGCCATGAACAGGAACGCGATGAGCACGCCCTGCACCGGCAGCAAGGGCAGCGCCCACAGCACACCATGCGTCGATGCGATCGCTCCGATCAGCGCACCCACGCCGATGATCGCGCCGTAATGGCTGAGCGTGCGTAGCGCGCCCTGCAGGTTGGAGCGCGTGCAGAGCTGCTGCAGCACCGGCGGTGTCAGCAGCTTCGGACGGGGCGCGAATTCGTCGGTGGGCACGTCGGTCATGTCGAACTCGGGTGTCAGCTCTGGAGAAGGGCGGAGACGTTGGCGTTGATGAAATCGCGGTCCGCCGGGATGCGGATCGGATTGCCCGCGCGGTGGCCGTGGATCGAGGGGATCGGCCGCAGCGCCGCGGAGCGGGCGTTCACGAGCTTGGGAAGTTCTCGCTCGTTGTCGCGCCAATCGAAGTAGCGGTCGGTCTGGCCCGGCATCAGCAACATGCGGGCGGTGATCGCGCCGAGCGCTCGGTCGAGATCGCCGCCGAACGCCGCGCAATTGCTGATGTCGCCGCCCTGCCAGATCGCGATCTGAGTCAGCAGGTTGTTCGCGTCGCGATGCGCGAAGGCCAAGTCCCAGGTGGCGGCGAGATAGTCCTCCTGCGAGCCAAAGCCCTGCGCGCGCCAGACCTCGTCGCGATAGAACTCGTAGGACATCGCCCAGCCCGCATAGATCCGCCCCATCGCGCGCAGGCCGGCCACCGGCTTCTCGGCGAAGCGGCCGTTGCGAAACGCGGGATCGGCCATCAGCGCCGCCTTCACCGCGTCGAGAAACAGGTGATTGTAGGGCGAGCAGCGCGCGCTGCCGCACACCACCGCCGCACGCTCCACCATGTCCGGATGACAGGCGGCCCAGTGATAGGCCTGCATGCCGCCCATCGACCAGCCATAGACCAGCGCGATCCGGCTAATCCCGAACTGCTCCTCAACGAGCCGCCGCTGCATCGCGACCGCATCGTGATAGCTGATGGACGGGAACGGCGCGTCGCCGAACAGCTCGCGCGTATTCGAGGGCGACGACGACAGCCCATTGCCGAACAGGTTCGGAATGATGACGAAGTACTTGGTGGGGTCGAGCGCGCCGCCGGGCGCGATCATCCATTCGATGTCGATATGCTGGGCACCGAACGAGGTCGGATAGAGGATGACGTTGTCCTTGGCCGCATTCAGCGTGCCGTAGGTCTTGTAGGCGAGCCGCAGCGACGGGAACGTCACGCCCGATTGCAGCACGACGTCGCCCGCCTCGAAGATCTGATAGTCGCTGCCCGCCGCCATGCACGTCATCCCGTGTGATCGATGAACGGAGCCTAGGTGATGCGCGGCCGGGCCACACGCCCATTTTTTGACATGGCATGACCGCGCAAGAGGCGCGGGCGGCAATCGCATCAGCCGAGGCCATGGGTTCGTACCCTCGCGGCCGCTCCAGCCCGAGCTCTGTCCGGATCGCCTGCCCTCTGAAACGTGAGGGCGCAGGGAAGACCGGGAGCTCGCCGCCCCCATGGCCCGCCTGCGAAAAAAAGTGCAGGCGGCAGGAACCACAGGTTCGGCTGGGACATCCCGGCCTTCCCTGCGCGATGGTCTTAACAGCTGCTTCGCGCTCTCCCTGGGGACCGGCTGTGTTGCCCCCATCGTCGGCGTGATGCGCTTCCGCACCATCATCCGGCTTGACCTCAGCATCGGGAGGCCAGGACCACGCGACTTGACTGTCCGCAACGGATCGTTCGTCGGCGCGACACCGCGCTGCGACCCGCTACGGCCACCGCATCCCTGCCTCGCGTCTCGTGACGACCGCGCGTACGCCCCTCATCGATGAGGCAGGATGGACGCAGTAGAGCACACTTTCGGTAAAAACGAAAGAAAAATATTCGAGCGCCGAAAGTGTCTCATTCCAGACCAGTTGAGCCCCGGTCATTCCGGGGCAAGGCCGCCGGCCTTGAACCCGGAATCTCGACATTGCTTTCCTCACTTCGAGATTCCGGGTTCAATCGCCAACACGCAGGCGCCTTGCGCCTGCGTGCCGACGATTGCCCCGGAATGACGGTGGACACGAAGAGCTTATCGAAACCTTGTGTTTCGCGTCAGCCGCTTGCAATCCGGCTACGCCCCTTCCAGCTGACGAGCAGAGGCCGTATGACGGCCCGACGCAACGGAATGAGACATGAACGCAGCAATCGAATTCGGCCTAGACACGTTCGGCGACGTCACCCGCAACGCGGAGGGCGCGATGGCCGCCCATGCCCAGGTGATCCGCGACGTCGTCGAGGAGGCGGTGCTGGCCGACCAGCTCGGGCTCGATTTCATCGGGCTCGGCGAGCACCATCGCGGCGATTTCGCGATCTCGGCGCCGGAGGTGGCGTTGGCGGCGATCGCCGCGCGCACCACGAAGATCAAGCTCGGCTCGGCGGTGACGGTGCTGAGCTCGGATGACCCGATCCGCGTGTTCCAGCGGTTCTCGACGCTGGACGCGGTGTCGAACGGCCGCGCCGAGGTCATCCTCGGCCGCGGCTCGTTCACCGAGTCCTTCCCGCTGTTCGGCTTCGATCTGAAGGACTACGAGGCGCTGTTCGAGGAGAAGCTCGATCTGTTCGTCAGCCTGCTGCCGCAGCAGCCGCTGACCTGGCAGGGCCAGTTGCGCCCGCCGCTGAGGGATCAACTGGTCTATCCGCCCGTCGAACATGGGCGGCTGAAGGCCTGGATCGGCGTCGGCGGCAGTCCCGAGTCCGTGGTGCGCGCCGCGCATTACGAGCTGCCGCTGATGCTCGCGATCATCGGCGGCGACCCGAAACGGTTCGCGCCCTATGTCGAGCTGTACCTTCGCGCGCTCAAGCAGTTCGGCCGCGAGACGAAGCCGATCGGCGTGCATTCGCCGGGCTATGTCGCCGACACCGACGAAGTGGCCCGCGAGGAGCTGTGGCCGGACTACAAGACCATGCGTGACCGCATCGGCCGCGAGCGCGGCTGGCCGCCGATGGGCCGCGACGAGTTCGTCCAGGAGGCCGATCACGGCTCGCTCTATGTCGGCTCGCCAGAGACGGTGGCGCAGAAGATCGCCGCGACGATCAAGGCGCTCGGCCTGTCGCGGTTCCAGCTGAAATACTCAGCCGGTCCGCTGCCGCATGCGAAACTGATGCGGAGCATCGAGCTGTATGGGCGGGTGGTGGTGCCGAGGGTGCGGGAGTTGCTGGGGGAGGGTTAAGATATCCTGCGGAGAAGGACGAGCGCGAGACCACGCACAACCGTTCTGAGTGAGCCCAGCGTTAGAATTTGTCCACCGGCAGATGTGCAGAGGTGCAGGTTTGATCAGTGACGATATTCATATTCTGCAGACGTTTCGCGAGCCGCTGATCGGTCTGCCCCTGTCTCATCTCTGGCGTGGCGCCGGATCGGCTATTTTTTTGGAGTTCGGACGGCTGACAGAACGTACGTATCTCCGTCGGGACGGGACCTCCCCCAATCCGCTTGGCGAATTCGGACTGATGATCCAGTGGAGCTGGCGCATCGAAGACAAGAAGTCGATCATGTGCGGAAGTTGGAGCGAGGAGCCGTTGTGGGAGCCAACGTTTGATCGCATTCGTAAGAAGGCTGTTTCGGACCTATCTATTTTCGGTCGGTTGCCTGAAATCGTCGTGGCTCTGTCGGATGATCTTTACGTCTCGTCATTCATGACCGCTGAAGGCGATCCACAATGGACACTCTTCGACAGACGGAACGTGGGCTTGAGGACGTTAAGCGTCGAGCGAGCGCGCCTAAAGCTGGATGTTGATCCGGCTCCTTGAGTTTCTTTGCGCGCGCGACACCCACTGCTGTCGTCCCGGCCTCCGAGCCGGGACCCATAACCCCATCTGGTTATTTGTTGCACGCGTCGCCACCATCGCGCGCCACCGAGAGATCACGCGGTATGGGTCCCGGGTCTACGCCCGGGACGACAGCGGAGAGGTGGACAGAGCACCCTCCACAACGCAGCGCTCCGTCAGGATGCGTCGAACAAGTCAGGCAGCAGCAACTCCCGCTCCCCCGCCGCAACACGCGCCAGCTCTGCTGCCGCCCACGCCAGCACGCCATCCCACGCCATCGGCTGCCCCTGCCTGAACAACCGCATGGTCGGATACCACGGGGTGTCGGCGCGGTCGCGCAGCCAGCGCCAGTCGAGCGCATAGGGCAAGAGCACCCAGACCGGGCGGCCGAGCGCGCCGGCGAGATGCGCCACCGACGTGTCGACGGAGATGACGAGGTCGAGCGCGGCAACGGCGGCCGCGGTCTCGGCGAAGTCGCTCAGCAGCGGCGCGAGATCGATGACGTCGGTGCCAAGCTCGGCGAGCCCTAGCGCATCGTCCGGTCGCGGCTCCTTCTGCAAGGAATAGAGCTGCACGCCCGGCATCACCAGCCGCGGCAGCACCGCCTGCGCGGTGAGCGAGCGCTGGCGGTCGCCCTTGTGCCTGGGATTGCCGGCCCAGACGACGCCGACTTTCAACGACGGCGCGCGCCCGAGCACGTTGCGCCACGCGGTCACCTTGATCGGATCGGCCGCAAGATAAGGCACCTCGGCCGGAATCGTCTCCAGCGTGGTACCGAAGATGCGCGGCAGATCCATCAGCGGCGCCTGCAGGTCGAATGGCGGCAGCGGCGCGCCGCGCGGCACCACGGTCACGCCCTCCAGACAGCGTAGCAGCGGCGCGATCGCCGGCTGCACCTGCAGCACGATATTGCCGCCCATCGTCTTGACGCGATCCACATAGCGCACGAATTGCAGCGCATCGCCGATGCCATATTCGGCGAACAGCAGCAACGTGCGTCCCTCAAGCGGCTCACCCTGCCATTCCGGCGCGCCGAAACGCGGCATGCCCGCGGAGAGATCAGGACAGTCGCGGCCCCAGCGATGCTCGGCGAAGCCGTTCACGAGGTCGCCGCACATCAGCAGGAAATGCGCGTGATTGTAGCGCGCGAGCGCGTTGTCGGGCGCGAGCGAAATCGCGTGATGCGAGGCCGCCAGCGCGGCGTCGATGTCGCCGGCATTACGCAGCGCCACCGCGAGATTGGCGTAGCCCTTGGCATAGGCCGGATCGGCGGCGACGGCGCGGCGATGCGCCGCGACGGCATCATCGATCTCGCCGCGCAGCTCATGGATGATGCCGAGGTTGGTATGCGCCGGGGCGTGATCGGGCTGCAGCGCCAGCGCGTGCTCGCAGGCGGCAATCGCCGCATCGAGCTGGCCTGTCCCGCACAGGCAGGCGGCGAGATTGCTGAGCACGACCACATCGGTGGGATCGAGCGCCGCGGCGCGGCGATAGGCCTCGACGGCCTCGGCCGGGCGGCCGGCCTCGTGCAGCGCGTGCCCCAGCAATCGCGCGGCCTTGGCATCGCCCGGCGCAAGATCGCCGGCGCGGCCGTAATGGATCGCGGCGTCAGCGTAGGCGCGCTGCTTGTAGAGCACGTCGCCGAGGGCGAGGTGGAGGCCAGCATCGGCCGGCTGCGCCGCCAGCGCATGCAGATAAGCGGGCACGGCCTCGTCGTATCTGGCCTGGTCGGCGAGCACATGGGCCAGCGCCCGCCATGTGCCGGGAAAGGACGGATCGCGCTCGAGCAGCGCGCGATAGGCCGCTTCCGCCTCGGCAAGCCGCCCCTGCCGGTTGAAGGCGAGCGCGAGATTCCAACGCGCGCGCAACAGCGCCGGATCAAGCGCCAGCGCGTGGCGATAGGCGGCTTCGGCCTCGGTGAAGCGGGCGAGCTCCAGCAGCGCGCTGCCGAGCTTGCTGTGAATGGCGGCATCGTGCGGCCTCAACGCTGCGGCGCGCGCAAAGGCGTCGGCAGCGCCGTCGCGCTCACCTTTCACCGCCAGCGCGTCGCCGAGCGTCACATAGGCCGGCGCATGGTTGGGATCGCGTGCGAACACGCACGCCAGCAGCTCCGCGCCGTCTGCCATGCGGCCATCGGCGAAGGCGAGGATCGCGGACAGATGCAGCGCCGGCAGATGATCCGGCACCGCCTGGAGGATGTCGCTGCACAGGGCCTTGGCCGAACCGGCACGCCCGGCATTGTAGTGATCAGCCGCCTCGATCAGCAGCCGCTCGACGGCAACAGCCCCCATGATGTCCTCAACCTCTCGCACTCGGATGCAGAGTTGAACGTGTGGCAGCGCGATTCCAGGCGAGACTCGGGGCCGAGCCGGCTCAGCCTGCCGCCACCTCCATCCGCATGGCCGCCTTGCGGGCGCGCTCGACGTCGGGCGTGCGATAGGCCGCCTCCGGAATGGTGCCCAGCCGCGACTCGTGAAGGCGCGCGCCCAGGCCATAGAACTGCTGGAAGCTCATGATCAGCGGCCGCCATTTGTCCGGGTCGATACGGTCACGCGTGCCGTCCATCAGGATGGCCTCGTCGACATGGATCCGCTGCACCCGCACCTCGAAGCACTGGATGTGCCCCCTCAGGATCGCGTCGTCGTCGGCGATGCCATGCACCGACTCGATGCGCGCTTCGAGCTGGACCGCGCATTCGGCGACGCGCGGAGCCGCAACGGTCTCCGACGCCGTTGCGGTCAGCCCCGCGGCGGCGAACTTGTCGGACACGTGGCGATAGCCCTTGCGCTGCTTCATCGCCGGCACCGGGTCCGATCCCGTGGTCTGCGCCAGGCGATCGACGGCGGCGACGAGATCGACCGACGGCAGGTTCAGCACGCACTCGCCGGTGCGGCGCATGTTCTGCGGCGTCTTCGATCCGGCGGCGAGGCCCAGCATGCAGCGCCAGCCGAGCCAGAATGCCGACGACATCGGCGCGAGATTGAAGCCGCCATCCTCATTGACGGTGCTGATGAGGACGACCGGCGTCCCAAAATAAAGGATGCCCGGCTCGATGGTCGTATGCATGGAAAGCGCTCCAGGGTGATGCATCTCGGCGGCGATTGCGCGCCGCACGGACGGGGCTCAGGCCGCCGTCTCACCCGGAGAAGTTCCTCGATGGCAGCGAAGCGCTCCACCCGATTCCCGAACGGGCCGGATCACGCGTGCGCCGGGCTTGATCTGGAGAGGTCTGCGCGCGCAAGGCTGCGGCAGTTGGCGATCCCGGCATGACTCGAACATGCGACCTACGGTTTAGGAAACCGCCGCTCTATCCAGCTGAGCTACGGGACCGGAGCCTGCACCGAAGTGCACCTGCTTCGCCGCCTCCATAGCAGACCCGGCCACCGACCGGAAGCCTCTCCGGTCGTCGCCTGAACCGGACGGCCGGCCGTGGCACAACGACGCTCGGGTCCAGTGATGGGAAGACGGTGGGAACGCGGCCGCGTGATCCCGGTTGAGGCGGGGCGCCTACCGATCACAGGCCCGTAGGGAGGGGGTGGTTTGACTATCCGGAAGGCAGCCGATGGTCTAAGAGAACGGCGCCGATCCGGACCCCGGCCTTGGGATCGCCGTATTGGTCGTGCCTGAGCGCGTCACGTGGCCGGGCCAGCCGTCCGGCGCGACGAGATCCGCTTTATCCAGCGCGCCTGCCCATTTCAGCCGAGGGAAACAGACAAGTCGATGCTCATCCGGTCGGTCATTTCAGGCGCGCTCGCAGCTCTGCTCTCCGTCGCCGCCGCAAGCGCGCAGGATACCCGCCATCTGCTGGAGTCCAAGGAGTCGCTCTACAACAACATCTATGTCTATGAGCAGGCGCCCTACCGCAGCATGACGTTCGGTCACAACCGGCGCATCTATACCGAGAGCGTCTACAACACCCGCGACGAGCTCGATCTGCCGGTCGACTATACCCGCTTCATGACCGCGAGCGTGATGTATGCCAAGGACGTCCGCTCGATCCTGGAGATCGGCTTCGGCGGTGGCCGCACCGCCTGGTACCTGCACCGCTCCCTGCCCAAGGTGCAGGTGACCTCGGTCGAGCTCGATCCGACCGTGCTGGAGCTCGCCAAGAAATATTTCGGCATCAAGGAGGAGCCGAACTTCCACGTCGCCAACCGCGACGGCCGGCTGTTCGTGCAGGAATCCAAGGAGCGCTACGACATCATCCTGATCGACGCCTATCGTGGGCCGTTCGTGCCGTTCCATCTGCTGACCAAGGAATTCTACCAGCTCGTCAAGGACCATCTCGCCGAGGGCGGCGTGGTGGCGCAGAACGTCGAGCCGTCGACCATGCTGTTCGACGCCGCGGTCAAGACCATTCACAGCGTGTTCCCGCAGGTCGACTTCTACGAGGCCGGCGGCAACATCGTCATGGTCGGCTATCTCGGCGACGAGCGGAAGCCCGAGGATCTCGCCGCCATCGCGCAGGAGCGCGACAAGGAGTTCGGCTTCCGCTACAAGCTTGCCGAGATGCTGGCGCAGCGCAAGCGCATCGAGATCGACGGCGGCCAGGTGATCGATGCAAACGCCAAGGTGCTGACAGACGACTTCGCGCCGGTCGAGGCGCTGAAGAGCATCGAGCGCCACAACAGGAAGCTGCCGTGAGCGCGCCGGTGTCACGCTCGGGCCTGCTGGCGATCTATCTCTGCTCGTTCCTGGTCGGCTGCGTGCTGATGGGCTTCGAGATGCTCGGCAGCCGCTATCTCAACCCGTATTTCGGCAGCGGCATCGGCGCCTGGGCCAGCCTGATCTCGACGGTGCTGTGCGCGCTCGCGATCGGCTATTTCGCCGGCAGCGCCATCGTCGACCGGCAGCCGACGACGCGCACCATCGGCACCATGATCCTGATCGCCGCCGCCTACATGGCGCTCGTGCCGGCGACGGCCGACATCGTCATGGCCGACATCCTCGACACGGTCGGCGACGGTCCGGCGGCCACGCTGATGGCCTCGACCGCGCTGCTGCTGGTGCCGCTGACCCTGCTCGGCACCTTCTCCCCGATCGCCGTCAGCCTGTTGACGCGCTCGGCCGACGAGGCCGGCCGCGTCGCCGGATTGGTCTACGGCGTCTCGACCATCGGCAACGTCGTCGGCACGCTGGTCACGACCTTCGCGCTGATCCCGACGATCGGCTCGCGCGCGATCACCTATTATTTCGCGGTGGCGCTGGCTGTCTGCGCCGGCATCCTGTTCATTCCGTTCGGCAAGAAGACGTCCTGATTTTCATTTTGAAGAGCTTCTCGATGACTGAGTTCTGGCCTCGCCTGACCGCTACGGTGGCAATGGCGGCATTGCTGTTTGCATCCCCCGCGGCACGCGCCGCAGAGGCGCAGATCGAGCTCTGGGACGGGCAGCGCGCGATGGCCCATATCGCGGACCTGCTGAAATTCACGCCGCGCTCGATGGGCGAGCCGGGCCATCAGAAGACGATCGACTACATCAAGGCCGCGATGGCCAAGAGCGCGGCGGACGCGGTGCTGACGCAGAGCTTCACCGCCAAGGGCGACGACGGCAAGACGATCCCGCTGACCAACATCATCGCCCGCTTCCAGGCGCAGAACCCGCGCCGCATCATCGTCGCGACGCATTACGACAGCATCGTCAAGGCCTATCGCGACCCGAAATCGCCGGACGTACCGATGCCGGGGGCCAACAACTCCGCCTCGGCGGTCGCGCTGCTGCTGGAGACCGCACGCGTGCTGTCGCTGTCGCCGAAGCCCGACGTCGGCATCGACATGATCTTCTTCGACGGCGAGGAGGGGCCGAAATCGCTCGGCGCCGGCGATCCGACCTGGCGTCCGCTGGGCTCGCCGCATTTCGCGGCCAATCTGAAGACCTATTATCCGGCGCACAAGCCGGAGAAGGCGGTCGATTTCGACATGGTCTGCGACAAGGATCTCAAGCTGCAGCCGGAGCCCTCGTCGCTGGCCTCGGCGCTGCCCGAGGTCAAGAGGTTCTGGAGCATCGGCAGCCGTATCGCGCCATCGGCGTTCTCGCCGGAGCCCACGGCGTATCCGATCAGCGACGACCACACGGCGCTGCAGCAGGCCGGGATTCCGAGCTTCCTCGTCATCGACTTCGACTACGAGCCCTATTTCAACACCACGCAGGATACGATCGAGCAGTGCTCGGCGCAGAGCCTGGAGACCGTCGGCCGCACCCTGCTGCGCTACCTCTATACGCCTTGATGCGCCCGAGCTGCGGCAGGCGGCGCGCTCACGCCGCCCGCGCCCGTGCCTTCAGCGGATCCGACGCGACCTCTGATGCGCGCGCCAGCAGGCCGGGCACGAGCGCTTCGGCCGCCTCAGCGCCCGAGATCACCACGGCCTCGACGCCCGCTCCGGCATTGCCGCCGCCGGCGATGACGAGGTTGCGCAGCGGAGCCTTGGCGCCCTTCAGCCGTCCCGACCGGGCCAGGCCATAGATCGCACCGTCGCTGGCGAGGTCGTAGCGCGCATAGGTCACGGGGCTGGCGTCGGTGCGGTAGACGATGTGCTGCGACAGGCCGGGAATGATGGTCTCGGCGGCCGCGACCATGGCATCGCCGAGCTGCTGCTTGCGCGCCTCGTAGTCCGGCGAGCGGCGCCACGCCTTCCAGTCGTCGCCGCCCTCGCCCGGAAACCAGCCCTTGGCCTGCTCGTGAGGAACGAGGGTGATGATCGTCATCGTCGCATGTCCGTCGGGCGCAGCCGACGGATCGAGCTTGGACATCACCGCGAGGCCGATCCCCATCGGCGAGTCGAGATGCGTGGTGGGCGCGATGTCGGGCACCATGTCGAGGCCGAGATGCACCGAGAAGCACGACGTGGCCGGCGCGAGGGTGCGGGCACGCTCACGAAAGACGGCGGGCAGATCGTCGGGCCTCAGAAGCTCGGTCAAGGTGCGGCCGAGATCGGCATTCGAGACCACCGCCTGCGCGCGGACCGTGCGGCCATTGCCGAGCACGACACCGGCGGCACGGCCGTCCTCGACCAGAATGCGCGCGACCTTGGATTTCAGATGCACCTCGCCGCCCCGGGCAGTGACCGCCTCGGCGAGCACGTCCGCGAGGTGGCCGGAGCCGCCGACCGGATAAAAGCCGCCCTTGAAGTAGTAGCCGAAGATCGGGACCATCTGGGCGCAGCTCAGCTTCTCGCTGCCGTCGCCGAGATAGCCCGACAGCGCATTGAGATAGGCGATCAGCTCGGGATCGGAGACATGGGCGGCGACCAGCTCGTCAAACGGGCGGTTCATCCAGCGGTACGCCTGCGGATGCTTGCGCGGGAAGGCCAGCATCTCCTCCAATGTGGCCGGCATGCCGGGAATGCCGCTGCGGCCCTGCCCCGTCGCATACATGCTCTCGAAGATGGCATGGATGGTGTCGAACAGCTGGGTCAGCCCGTCCGCGCTGGCCGGAAACATCTCGCAGAGCAGTCGGACATAGGCGCGCCAGTCCTCGGGCACGTCGATGCGGCGGCCGGCGAGACGGTAGGAGTGAATGACCCGCTTCCACTGGATGCGGTTGGCGACGCCGAGCCGGCGCAGCACGCTGTCGACCGGCCCGCCGAGCCAGACGCCGGAGAAATCGTGCGGCCCGGCATCGAAGCGATACAGCACGGGCTTGTTGTCGTGGTGGGCCTTGCGCAGATAAGTGTGGCAGAAGCCGCCGGGCACGACGTGGTGGTCGAACACCTTCACCTTCAGCCCGGACTCCGCGAGCAGGGCTGCCGCCGTCAGCCCGCCGATGCCCGCGCCGATCACCGCGACGTCGCACTCGGTGTCGGCCGCCTGGGTGAAGCTCGGCGCCGGCCATTGGCACTCCTCGCGCGCGGCCCGCATGCGCAGCAAGGCCTGGCGAATCGCGAAGCGCGGGCCGAAGATCGAGATCAGCGCGCCGCCGACGACGATCATCGTCGTGATCCAGGAGGCGACGCCGGCCCAGCGGCACAGGCCGAGCACGAGGAACAGGACGCCCCAGAGCCCGGTCATCATCATGTTGATCAGGTGGAACTGGGGCGTCGCGGCGCTGTCGGCATAGGCCGACCGGGAATAGTCCGCGGTCCAGGGACGACCGACGGCGAGCGAAGCAAAGCTGATGAGGCCGAGCCCTGCGAAGGACAGCCACAGCGCATTGCCGGCCGTCCAATTCGGCGCGACGTCGTTGGCGATCGCCAGCACGACGAACAGCGCGAGGCTTCCGAGTTCCAGCGGCGCGAGCTGGCCCCGGGAGGCGCGCCAGACATTGGCGGCCAGCGCCAGGCCCAGCGCGGACCACACCGCCCATGCCGGCTGGTGCCAGGCCAGTAGCGCCCAGAACACGACGAACGGCAGCAGCGCCAGCTTGACCGTGAGGAACACTTTCATGGCCGCCTCCTCCGCGCCGGACGCGCGCAGTTTATCTTTCCATTGTCAAGATATTCATAGGAGCGCTCGCCCGGTTCCGTCAACACCAATCTTTCCAACGTCAAGATTAGTTTTGTCAACTACGGCGGGATGAAAATGGTGGAAAGATGCTGCGTATCGTTCCGGCGCCACAGCAAGGTGCGATTCACGAGCGGCACCGCCGTCAATGCCGACCCGACTGTGGCAACCAGATCACGGAACCACGGCAAATAAAGAAGAAAGTCGCAAATTACGCAGCATTGGAGTCACACCTCGCCGCAAAATGGCGACAATCTCCCGTCATCTGAGGCGGGGAGCCGCTGAGGATTGCCGTTCGTGTACCCACCCCGCCTGCCAGTACTGATCTTTGCAGCGATCACCTGCTTGCCCGCCGTGCAACCTCCACGCGCGCACGCAGAGTGGTGGAGCCGCTCCCCGACGGATTTCGAGGAATGCGCCGACGCCGCCGAGAAGTCGGCCTCCAAGGAGGAGAAGACGGCGGCGCTGGCGCAGTGCAACGCTAAATTTGCCGGGAGACGGAAGCCGGGCGGCGGCTATGTCTATTACGACTTCATGCAGGATCGCAGCTTCGACATTGCCGGTCCCAATCCCACGGCCGAAGAGCAGAAGTTCATCGACCAGCAGTATACGCAATACCTCGAGCGCCAGCGCCACGCCAACATGAGCTCGGCGATGATGTCGCGGCCGCAAACGCAGGACCTCCAGCCCTCGCTCAGGGACATGACGGCGCGGGCCGCGATCGAGCCGCCGAAGCCGGCCATGCCGGCCCCGCCGCCGCAACGGCCGAGCAAGCCGCCGGCTTCGTCCGCGCAAGGCGGATTGCCACCGCCGACGTCGAACGTGGAGGCACGCGCCCGCATCAAGGCGGCGCAATGTGCCAAGGACGGCTGGCGCCGCGATTCGTTCTCGTGCAACTTTCCGGTCCTGTCCGAGAAGCTCGACGAACTGAAGCGGATGTTCACCGGCCCGAGCCAGACCGCGGCCGCGCCGCCCGGAGCCAAGGCGCCGAAACGGGCCGAAGCCAGGAACTGAGCCGCGCGCGACACGTTCCCCCTGTGCGACCATTCTGCACGCGGCTTGTAACGCCGCGTGCAAGCCCATAGGTTTTGTCGGCGTGGGGCGCAGGAGGCAGGGTCATGGGTCTACTCGATATCCTCAACGGCATGCAGAACGGCCCGAACGGGCCGAGTCATCCGACCACGCAGAAGAGCGGCGGCATGTCGCCGATGACGATGGCGATCCTCGCTTTGCTGGCGTGGAAAGCGGTGAAGCATTTCTCGCAGAATGGGCAGCAGCCGAACGCGGCGCCAGCGCCGGTCCCGCCGCCCCAGCCGACCGGGAATCAAGGCGGACCGCTCGGCGGCGGATTGAGTGGCGGCCTCGGCAACATCATCGCCGGCGGCCTCGGCGGCCTGCTTGCGGGCGGTGCCGCCGGCAGCGTGCTGTCGGGCGGGCTCGGCGATCTCCTGCGCCAGTTCCAGGACAAGGGCCATGGCGACACCGCGAACTCCTGGGTCTCCCCCGGCGAGAACAAGCCGATCTCGCCCGGCGATCTCGCCAATGCGCTCGGCGCCGATCAGATCGATCAGCTCACCGCGCAGAGCGGGCTGTCGCGCGAGGAGCTGTTGAACGGGCTGAGCCAGTACCTGCCGAAAGTGATCGATCAGCTCACGCCGGACGGGCGGCTGCCGACCGAGCACGAGTTGGCGGGCCGGATCTGACGCTCCGCGATCGCTGACGGGAAGGACGACACTCATGCTGCACATTCTGATCGTCGGGCTGGTCGCCGGCTTCCTGGCGCGGCTTCTATCGCCGGGTCCCAACAATCCCTCCGGCTTCATCCTGACCATCGTGCTCGGAATCCTCGGCGCGTTCCTCGCCACCGCCATCGGGCAGGCCATCGGCCGCTACGGCCCCGACCAGGGCGCGGGCTACGTGACCGCGACCCTCGGCGCGGTCGTGGTGCTATTCATCTGGAACAGGCTGGTCGCCAGCGGCACGATCCGCGATTTCAATCGGTAACCGCCTCACGCCACGTCATTGCGAGCGACCACAGCGGCCGCTCGCCATGACCATTTCACCCCAACAGATGCATCCCCGCATCCATGCGCACGACCTCGCCGGTCATGTGGCCTGACGCCGGACTCGCCAGGAACGCCACGAGCTGCGCGATATCCTCGGCGGATGAAGCCGCGCGCAGCGGCACCCGCGCCACCACGGCATCGCGCACCTGCTTGGCGCCGGCCTCGCCGCGGCCCTTGGTGAACCAGGGCGTATCGATATAGCCGGGGCAGACGGTGTTGACGCGGATCGCGGGCGCCAGGGCGCGGGCCAGCGACAGCGTCATCGTGTTGAGCGCGCCCTTGCTGGCGGCGTAGGCAACCGACGAGCCGACGCCGCTGATGCCGGCCACCGACGAGACGTTGACGACCGCGGACGCACGCGCCGTCGCCTTGGCCGCCGCTTCGAGCAGCGGCCGCGCAGCGCGCACCATCTGGAAGGGGCCGATGGTGTTGACCGCGAAGATGCGTTGGAAATCCTCGGCCGAAAGGCCGTCGAGCTGATCGTGCGGTACGTGCTTGGTGGTGCCGGCATTGTTGACGAGCGCATCCAGCCGGCCCCAGGCCGCAGCGGCGGCGACGATCTTGCGGCAATCCTCGTCGCGCGACACGTCGCCTTGGACGACGACGACCTCGGCACCTTCCTTGCGGCAGAGATCGGCAGTCTGCTCGGCCTCACTCTTGCTGTTCGAATAGTTCACGACGATGCGCATGCCGGCCTTCGCCAGCAGCAACGCGGTCGCGGCTCCGAGGCCGGACGCCGAACCCGTCACGATCGCGCACAGACCTTCAGCCATTCCGCACCTCCCTGTTTGCTTTGCTTCTTCTTAGCCAACATCGCTGCATCTGCAAAATCGGCAAAATCTCCGCAGCGCGGAAATCGCTCGCCTCCATGCGGCGAGCGGACGGGGCCCTGCAGCGGGCTACGCTTGTCAGGACCGTCGCTTGCGCTCATCATGCCGGCAAAACATCGCCGGCGCGCGCAGGACATGGCGCGCCGAGACCGACGACAACGAGGGCGAGGAGCGCTGTGGCGGAAGCTGAGAACATCGTCGTTGCGACCGCGGAAAAGATCTTCGCCGATCTCGCCGACCCGCAGACGATCAATCACGACAAGGACGGCCGCTGGACGGCGCCGCTGTGGCGGGCGCTGAGCGAGGCCGGCCTGCCGCTCGCCTGGGTGGGCGAGGAGTTCGGCGGCGCCGGCACTGACCTCGCCGACGGCTTTGAGATCATCAATGCCGCCGGCCGTTTTGCGATTGCGGTGCCGCTGGCCGAGACGCTGCTCGCGGGCTGGCTGCTGCAGCAAGGCGGCATTGCCTCGCCCGACGGCCCCATGACGATCGCGCCGGCTCATCCGAGGGACCGGATCACGCTCGACACCGACGGCACATTGTCCGGCCGCGCCCGCGGCGTGCCGTTCGCCAGGACGGCGCAGCATGTTGCCGTGCTCGCCCAGGGCGGAGACGGCGTGTCGATCGCGCTGGTCGAGACCGCGCGCCTGCGCATCGAGGCGGGCCTCAACCTCGCCAACGATCCCAGCGACACGGTGACGTTCGACACAATCACGCCGCTGGCACGCCGGCCAGCACCGGCCGGCTTCGACGCCACGACCTTGATGCTGATGGGCGGCGTCGCCCGCGGACTGCAGATCGCCGGCGCGCTGGATCGGCTGCTCGCGATCAGCGTCAACTATGCCGGTGAGCGCGTCGCCTTCGAGAAGCCGATCGGCAAATTCCAGGCGGTGCAGCACAACCTGGCACGGCTGGCCGGTGAGAGCGCCGCCGCGAGCGCGGCCGCGACATCCGCCGCGGATGCGATCGCGCGTGCCGGCGCATTCGACGAGGCGGTGTTTCTCGAAGCCGCCGCGGCCAAGATCCGCTGCGCCGAGGCCGCCGAAAAGGGCGCGGCGATCGCGCATCAGGTCCACGGCGCGATCGGCTTCACCACCGAGCACATCCTGCATCGCTTCTCGCTGCGCGCGCTCGCCTGGCGCGACGATTTCGGCTCCGAGAGTCATTGGGCCGTCGAGCTCGGCAGGCGCGTCGCCGCGCGCGGCGCCGATGAGCTGTGGCCGCTGGTCGCCTCGCGCTGACGACGAAGGGGATTGCCGCATGACCGCACTTCGTTTCGATCCGATCCGCCTGCCGAGGGAATGCGAGGAGCTCCGCAAGGAGGTGCGCGCCTTCCTCGCTGATGAGATCGCGGCCGGCACCTTCAACCCGTACCAGCCCAAGCGCGAGGATGCCGACGCACGTGAGTTTGCGGCCCGCGTCGGCGCGCGCGGCTGGATCGGCATGACATGGCCGAAACGATATGGCGGCCACGAGCGCTCGTTCCTGGAGCGCTACGTCGTGACCGAGGAGATGCGGGTCGCCAACGCGCCGGTCAGGCGCTTCTTCGTCGCCGACCGGCAGAGCGGACCGATCCTGCTGCGCTACGCACCCGAGCATATCAAGATGGACATCCTGCCGCGCATCTGCCGCGGCGAATTGTGCTTCGCGATCGGCATGAGCGAGCCGAACTCGGGATCCGACCTGTTCGCCGCCAAGACGCGCGCGACCAAGACCGAGGGCGGCTGGCTGATCAACGGCTCGAAGATCTGGACGACGTCGGCGCACATGGCCGATTACATGATCGCGATCTTCCGCACCTCGCCGTCGACCAAGGAGAACAGGCGTCATGGCTTGACGCAGTTCCTGGTGAACATGAAATCGCCCGGCATCAAGGTGAATCCGATTGGCCAGATCACCGGGCAGAAGGAGTTCAACGAGGTCGTCTTCACCGACGCCTTCGTGCCGGACGATCATCAGCTCGGCGAGATCGACGGCGCCTGGAAGCAGGCCACCTCCGAGCTCGCCTATGAGCGCTCGGGGCCGGAGCGTTTCCTCGAAACCTATTACGTGCTGACCGAGCTGGTGCGCGCGGTCGGTCCCGATCCGGACACGCGCAGCGCCGAGGGCATCGGCCGGCTGGTGGCGCAGCTGCATGCGATGCGGCGGATGTCGGTGTCGGTGGCCGGCATGCTGCAGGCCGGCAAGGAGCCGGTGGTCGAGGCCTCGATCGTCAAGGACGTCGGCACGGTATGGGAGCAGCAGCTGCCGCACCGCGTCCGCGACCTCGCCGCCTTCGTCGAGGAGAACGCAGGAAATCGCGAAACCTTGGAGAACCAGCTGACATTTGCGATGCAGACCGCGCCGAAGCTGACGATCCAGGGCGGCACCACTGAGGTGCTGCGCGGCATCATCGCCCGCGGGCTGGGACTGAGGTGAGGCAGACAGCATTCCGGCGGTCGCGAACTGATAGCGCTGGCAATGAACCGTCGTCGCGAGCGCAGCGAAGCGATTCAGAGCCGCGCCAAGATTCTGGATTGCTTCGCTTCGCTCGCAACGACGCCCGGAAAGCAGAATCGGAGACCACAACCATGACCCACTTTCCTGACATCGGGGTCGAGATCCACGGCCATGTCGGCCTGATCGAGATTCGCCGGCCGCCGCTCAACTTCTTCGACATTTCGCTGATCAACCAGATCGCCGACGCGCTCGAAGGCTTCGACCGCGACATCGAGATCCGCGCCTCGGTGCTGGCGGCCCAGGGCAAGGCGTTCTGCGCCGGCGCCAACTTCACCGATCCGGCGCGCCAGGCGCAGGAAGCGGCCGGCGCAAAGGGCGATCCGGCCGACAGCCTCGGGGCGATCAACCACCTCTACATGCAGGCCGTGCGGATCTTCCGCTGCAAGAAACCGGTGGTCGCCGCCGTGCACGGCGCCGCAATCGGTGGCGGGCTCGGCCTCGCCGTCTCGGCCGACTTCCGCGTCACCTGTCCGGAAGCGCGCTTCTCCGCCAATTTCACCAAGCTCGGCTTCCATCCCGGCTTCGGGCTGACGGTGACGCTGCCCGAGCTGATCGGCAAGAACAACGCCGAGCTGATGTTCTACACCAGCCGCCGTGTCACCGGCGAAGAGGCGCTGAAGATGGGGCTCGCCAATGAATGCGTGCCGCAGGACCAGGTGCGGACAGCAGCGATGAAGCTCGCCGCCGAGATCGCCGAATGCTCGCCGCTCGGCCTGCTGTCGACCCGCGCGACGATGCGCGCCAGCCTCGCCGACCGTGTGATGGCAGCAACCGAGCACGAGCTCGCCGAACAGACCCGGCTGCGCGCGACCGAGGATTTCAAGGAAGGCGTCAAGGCAACGGAGGAGCGGCGCTTCGCGAACTTCAAGGGGCGGTGACGAGCCTCGAGCTTCCAACGTCGTCATGGCCGGGCCATGACGAGCAACTAACTGGCGACCGCCCCCTGCAACGCGAAGGCAACGCCGCCAATCGTGAAACAACCGCCTGAAACCGCATAGCCACGGGCGCGCGCGGCGTCGGCCACACGTGCAGCATCGGCGACGCGGAACGTCAGGCCGCTCATGAGTTCGCGCTCGCCGGGTTCGACACGGATACGGGCGTTCGGCAAGTACAACTGCTCAACACCATCGCTGCCGGCCGCCGGCACCACGTCGAGAATCCGCCCCCAATGCGCGGCGAGCGAGGTCGGCTCGGGGCTCCGCAGCACCACCTCGGTCATCGCCGTCGTCACGTCGCTGCGGATCGCGCGCGTCCAATCCGGCCCGGCGGGCGGATAGGCGCCAAGCACATCGTCGCTGCCCTCGGTGTGATTGAGCTCGATGAAGGCGGCGCGGCAGTCACGCGGATGCAGTTGCACACCGTGATAGGGCGGATGATCGATCACGTTGGCGGTCCGCACACCCATCTCGTTGGCGCGGGCGGCGCGGCCATCGGGATCATCGCAGGAAAAGATCGCCATGTAGCCGCCGCGGCCGCCGGTCTTGTCGAGGAAGCGTCCCGCCGCGGTGTCCTCGCGGGTCGGCGCAATCACCTCGAGCAGGATCGGCCCGACCGGCAGCAGCGCATTCTCCAGTCCGTATTTGGCGACATGCAGATCGCGGTAGCAGACCTCCAGCCCCATGATCGCGGTGATGTCCGAGACCACCGGCTCGAGCCGGGGCGCGACCAGGCAGATCTGACGGAGGTGGAGGTAAGGCATCGCAGCCCTCTTTGAGGAATCACGTGTTCACACAAGCCCGCGGCGTCATTGCGAGCGACGCGACGGAATCCAGAGCTCAGGCCATGACCCTGGATTGCGTCGCTTCGCTCGCAATGACGGAGAACGCGGAGCTACCGACCCTGAAACACCGGCGCGCGCTTCTCGACGAAGGCTTTCGCCGCCTCCTTGTGATCCTCTGTTTCGCTGCAGCGCGAGTGATGCATCGCCTCGGCGTCGAAGCAGGCCTCCAGCGTCATCGTCTGGGCATTGTTGATGTTGCGCTTGATGTAGCCGAGCGTCACGCTCGGCCCCTGCGCCAGCGACAGCGCCAGCGCGCGCGTGGCGGCTTCGACCTCGGCGTCGGGCACCACCTTGGTGACCATGCCCAGGGCGAGCGCCTCCTGCGCCGTCAGGACCGGCGAGGTCAGATACAGCTCCCGCGCCTTGGCGCTGCCGAGCAGTTGCGTGAGGAAGTAGGTGCCGCCGAAATCGCCCGACAGCCCGACCTTGGCGAAGGCCGTCGTGATCTTGGCCGACTCGCCGGCCACCCGCAGATCGCAGGCCAGCGCGATCGACAGGCCGGCGCCGGCGGCCGCGCCGTCGATCTGCGCCACCACCGGCTTCTGCATCTGGTGCAGCAGCCGCGACACCTCCATGCGCTCGCGCAAGGTCGTCACCTTGGTCTCGAACGAGGGCGCGGTCTTGGCTTCGGCCATCGCCTTGACGTCGCCGCCGACGCAGAACGTGCCGCCGGCGCCCTTGAGCAGCACCGCACGCACCTCCGGATCATTGGCCGCGCGATGCGCCGCCTCGACCAGGCCCTTGGTCAGGTCGCTGTTGAGCGCGTTGCGTCGCTCCGGACGGTTCATCGTGATCGTGAGCAGGCCGGAGTCGAGATGCTGCAGGACTGTCGTGTTGGTGGTCATGGCCGGCGCTCCTTGTTGTTTCCTGGTGTTATGTCTCCCGTCATTCCGGGGCGACACGGCGGCGTCGAGCCCGGAATCCCGAGCTGATGGACTCACATCGAGGTTCCGGGTTCAACGCTGCGCGTTGCCCCGGAACGACGGATGTCGCGGCAGAGTTTGCGCCTTGCTCGGGCGCGCCCCGGAATGCCGTGGCCCCGGCCGTCACTTCTTCACAAGCGGGCAGCGCGACGCCTCGAGCGGCTGGAATGCCTCGTCGCCCGACACGGTCGCGAGCAGCTTGTAGTCGTCGGACTTCCCCCTCGATTCCGACGGCTTCTTGACCTCGAACAGGTACATGTCATGCACCATGCGTCCATCCTCGCGGATGCGGCCGCCCTTGGCGAACATGTCGTTGATGGGTGTGGCCCGCATCGCCTTCATGACGGCGTCCGCATCGGTCGTCCCGGCCGTCTTCACGGCTTTCAGATAGTGCGTGACGGAGGAATAGACCCCCGCCTGGGCCGAGGTCGGCACGCGCCTGGTGCGCTCCATGAAGCGTTTGGTGAAGGCGCGGGTGTCGTCGTTGAGATCCCAATAGAACGCTTCCGCGACCAGAAGCCCCTGCGCCGTCTCGAGCCCGACGCTGTCGATGTCGGAGACGAAGGCGAGCAGCGGCGACAGCTTCTGGCCGCCTTTGCTGAGGCCGAACTCCGCGGCCTGCTTGATCGCGTTGATGGTGTCGCCGCCGGCATTGGCGAGGCCGATCACCTTGGCCTTGGAGGCCTGCGCCTGCAGCAGGAAGGACGAGAAGTCCGACGTATTGAGCGGATGACGCACGCTGCCGAGCACCTTGCCGCCCGACTTCACCACCACGGCGGTGGTGTCCTTCTCCAGATCCTGGCCGAAGGCGTAATCCGCGGTCAGGAAGAACCAGCTGTCGAGGCCGGACTTCACCGCCGCCAATCCCGTGACATTGGCCTGCGCGAAGGTGTCGAACACGTAGTGCACGGTGTACGGGCCGCAGGCCTCGTTGGACAGCCTGACAGAGCCGGGACCGTTGAAGATGATGATCTTGTTGCGCGCCTTGGCGATCTCGCCGGCGGCCAGCGCGGTGGCGGAGGCCGCGACATCCCAGATCATCTCGACGCCCTGGTTGTCGAGCATGTCGCGGGCGATGTTGGCGGCGAGATCGGCCTTGTTGAGATGGTCGGCCGCAAGCACCTCGATCTTGCGGCCCAGCACCTCGCCGCCGAAATCCTCGACGGCCATCTTCGCCGCGGTCTCGCTGCCGGGACCGGTGATGTCGGCGTAGAGGCTCGACATGTCCAGGATGCCGCCGATCTTCAGCGGCGGCTTGCTCTGCGCATGCGCCACGCCCGCAGAGAACGTCAGCGCCGACGCCAGCATGAACAACGACGCCGCCGCGCCGCGGATGGTTCTGCTCATCGATATCCTCCCTGCCGGGCACGTCGCTACATGGCGACGGCCTCGTTGATAGTTCGCATCATGGCGCACGCTTTCGCATGCGGCAAGCGCTCAGCACGCTCAGCAAAAGCGTCGCCGGTCGCCGCTTTCCGCTCAGTGGAATGGAAATTTCGTGCGATGATGCAGCATGACGAGAGAGCGCAGGATGCGGAGCAGATGGAGGCTGATTGCGCTCGGTGCGAGCGTCGCGATCATCGCGATGATGTCGGCGAGTCACGCCGCGCCGTGCATGTTCGCCGAGCTCGGCGAAGGACACGTCAGCGAGATCATCGATGCGCGCGGCTTCCGTCTCGACGACGGCCGAGAGGTCAGGCTCGCCGGCATCGAGGCGCCGCCGGACGAGCAGCGCGCGACGTCGATGGATACGCTGCGCGTGCTGCTGCGCGGCCGCGACGTCGTGCTGCGCGGCGAGGACGACACTCCGGACCGCTACGGCCGGCAGCGCGCCTTCGCCTTCGTGGCCGGTGCGGACCAGCCGGTGCAGAGCGAGCTGCTCCGGCAGGGCGCCGTGCTGCGCGGGATCGACCTGCCGGACCGGGATTGCGCCCTCAGCCTGGGTGCGGCGGAAGCCGAGGCACGCAGCGCCGGACGCGGTCTCTGGAAGATTGGGACCGTCATAAAAAACACGGAAAGTCCAGACGATATTTTGTCTCGCGTAGGGCAATTTACGGTTGTCGAAGGGAAGGTGTTGTCCGTACGACAGACGGGGACAACAACTTATCTGAACTTCGCTCGTAGCTGGACACGGGGCTTCGCGGTGACTATTCCAAAGCGTATGATGGCGGTATTGGAAGGTGCCGGCATCGACGTCAAATCACTTGCGAATCGACAGGTTCGCGTGCGCGGTTGGATCGAAGCGCATGCGGGTCCGAGACTGGAACTGACGCAGATCGCCCAGATCGAGATTTTGAGCGGGAATTGACCGCTGAGGTACGTGAGTAGCGACGTGAGCCTGTCTGTTCGAAAGCGCATGACGGTGATGAACTGCGGTTCGTGGATCGCACCGGCGTTGCTGTGCCTGGGACTGGCGTTGTCCGGTTGCAGCGACATGGGCAAGTTGCAGCAGGCGACGGCGCCGATGCCGACGCCGCGGCCGAAGCCGGCGATGGTGCAGACGACGCCGGCGAGCGATCGCGAGCACGAGCGCATTCTTGCTACTTATGGCGGTGCCTATGAGGATCCCCAGCTCGAGGGCCTGATCGGCAAGATCGTCGACCGGCTGGTGGCGGTGTCCGATCGGCCCGACCAGGGCTACAAGGTCACGATCCTGAACTCCGGTGCGGTCAACGCCTTCGCGCTGCCGACCGGCCAGCTCTACGTGACGCGCGGCCTGATCGCGCTCGCCAACGACACCTCCGAATTGTCGTCGGTGCTGAGCCACGAGATGGCGCATGTGCTGGCGCGCCATGCTGCGATTCGCGAGGACCAGGCGCGGCAGGCCGCAGTGGTGACCCGCGTCGTCTCCGACATGGGCAACGATCCGGACCTGACGGCGCTGGCGCTCGCCAAGACCAAGCTGACGATGGCGAGTTTCTCTCGCACCCAGGAGTTCGAGGCCGACGGCATCGGCGTCGGCATCTCCGCCAAGGCGAAGTTCGATCCCTACGGCGCGGCGCGCTTCCTAAGCTCGATGGAGCGCAACGCCGAGCTGAAGGCCGGCAAGGTCGCGATCGACCCGCGCGCGCAGGACTTCCTGTCGTCGCATCCGGCGACGCCGGAGCGGGTGCAGAACGCTGCCGCCATCGCCAAGCAATACGTCTCCCCCGAGGCCAGGGAGCATGACCGCGAGACCTACTTGGCTGCGGTCGACAACATCGTCTACGGCGAGGACCCGAGCGAGGGCTTCGTGCGTGGGCGGCGCTTCCTGCATCCGAAGCTCGGCTTCACCTTCCAGGCGCCGGAGAACTTCACGCTCGACAACACCGCGCAGGCGGTGATCGGCGTGCGCGAAGGCGGCGCCCAGGCGATGCGCTTCGACGTGGTGCGCGTGCCTGCCCAGCAGACGCTCGGCGACTATCTCAATTCCGGCTGGATGGAGAACGTCGACAAGTCGGCGACCGAGGAGCTGACGATCAACGGCTTCCCGGCGGCCTCGACCTCGGCGAGCGGCGATCCCTGGCAGTTCAAGGTCTACGCGCTGCGCGTCGGCAGCGACGTCTACCGCTTCATCTTCGCCTCTCGCCAGAAGACCACCGAGAGCGAGCGCAATGCGCGGGAGACGGTGAACTCGTTCCGCCGGCTCAGCCTGGAGGAGATCCAGTCGGCGCGGCCGCTGCGCATCAAGGTGATCACCGTGCAGCCGGGCGACACGGTCGAGTCGCTCGCGCACCGCATGACCGGCGTCGACCGTCCGGTCGAGCGCTTCCGGGTGCTGAACGGGCTCGACGCCCGCGCCCAGGTCAAGGTCCGCGACCGCGTCAAGATCGTGGTGGAGTGACGGGCTGAGGGACGGATTCCCCGCTTGCCCCGGCGGGTTGATGCCATGCCAGGACGGCCACACGACAACTGTCGTCCCGGGCAAGACCGGCAACGCGACAGCGTTGCCGGGCGCCGACCCGGGATCCATAACCGCAAGTGCAAATGGCTGGAGCGCTGGAGCTCCAGCGCGCGTCCTTGCAGGCGCCGGGATTATGGGTCCCGGCGTTCGCCGGGACGACAGCGGAGCAAGTGCGACCAGCGCCCCACCTTCGCACGCAGTCCATCGCCAACTCGCGAACGGCGAGCACGTCTACACCATGGCCATGAAGCGGTGCCGTCGACGTGCATCCCAAACAAAAAGCCCGACCTTTCGGCCGGGCTTTCGTAAGCAACTAATTGGAAAACGCGCTAACGGTCGATCAGGCGGCCTCGTCGGCCACGGCGGTGTCGTCGCCATCGATATCATCGCCCTCGGCGTCGGCATCACCTTCGGCGACCGCATCGGCTTCGGTCTTGGCACCGCGGCGCGGGCTCTTGGCGAGCTGCGTCTCGATCTCCTTGACGGCCTCGGTCTCGGTCGAGTGCTGCACGACGGCGATCTCGCGCGACAGACGGTCGAGCGCCGCTTCGTAGAGCTGGCGTTCGCTGTAGGACTGCTCGGGCTGCGACTCCGAACGGTAGAGATCGCGCACGACCTCGGCGATCGCGACGATGTCGCCCGAATTGATCTTCGCTTCGTATTCCTGGGCGCGACGCGACCACATGGTGCGCTTGACGCGGGCACGGCCCTTCAGGGTCTCCAGCGCCTTCTTCACCAGCGCCGGGTCGGACAGCTTGCGCATGCCGACATTGGCGACCTTGGCGGTCGGCACGCGCAGCGTCATCTTGTCCTTGATGAAGTTGATGACGAACAGCTCGAGCTTGGCGCCCGCGATCTCCTGCTCCTCGATGGCCAGGATCTGGCCGACGCCGTGAGCCGGATAGACGACGAATTCGTTGGTCTTGAAGCCCTGGCGCTGGGTCGGCAGCTTCTTTTCCTCGACGCGCGGCGCGGCCGCGGCGGGAGCAGCCGGCTTGGCGGCGACAGCGGGCTTGGCAACAGGGGCAGCAGCTGCGGGAACGGCGGTCTTGGTGGCAGCCTTGGGCGCAGCGGCGGCCTTGGCAGGCGCAGCCTTGGCAACAGAGTCCTTTGCAAGAGTGGTCTTCGCGGCGGATGCTTTCGCGGCAGTCTTGGCAGTCTTTTCAGGCATTGCGCTTCTTTTGTTCTTAGTGGACTTGGCAGCCGAGGCCTTCGCGGCAGCCCGAATCTCCTTTACAGGAGTCCGGGCACGGCCCTTGGAAACGCTGCGGCTGGCCGCGGCGGCTTTTTTTGTACTCTTGGAAGCACTCTTTTTACGCGTTTTCTGTGACACAGCCTGCGCGCGGAACTGCCACGCCCCTGTTTGATGTTGCGGGAACCTAAAAGGGCGGCCAAAAAAGGTTACGCATGGCCGGGTTCGGCTCTGAGAATGTGCTATATATAGCACATTTGCCGCAAAAATCAATGATTTGGAGGCCGCAGGGGCGGTATTGTGACGGATCCACGAAGTTAGGGTTAAGTGAAGCGTGCCGGAATAGAACAACTCGTGCAGCGCGTCCCGCTCGCCGCAAGAGGTGTTCTAGGCCATTGTTTCCGCGTAACGATTTCGATCGGCGCGACGGCGCCCCGCAGGCCGGGGCGCGCTGGTGACCGCGCAGGTCGCGAGACGACCGTCAGTCTCCGGCGCCGGGCTTCGACGAAAAATATTTCTGGAACTTTCCATCCTCGCCGTCGTGCTCCTTGGCGTCGGCCGGCGGGTCCTTCTTCTGGGTGATGTTGGGCCAGGACTTGGCATATTCGGCGTTCACGCCCAGCCACTTCTCCAGCCCCGGCTCGGTATCCGGCTTGATCGCGTCGGCCGGACATTCCGGCTCGCACACGCCGCAATCGATGCATTCGTCCGGATGAATGACCAGCATGTTGTCACCCTCGTAGAAGCAGTCTACCGGGCAGACCTCAACGCAATCGGTGTATTTGCACTTGATACAGTTTTCGGTGACGACGTAAGTCATCCAAGGCTCCGGAACGGATCGACAATTCGGCTGGCTTGGACTAGCGCAGGACGTGTTGTGCCGCAAGTGAAGCGGGGCGAAGAACTGAACCGGATATTGCTCTGGCGCAATCCATCAGGATCGTCCGCCATCCAGATCATCGTACAGCCCGCGCACGGAGGCGGCATCGCCGCGGCGCTCGGCAAAGCCGGTCACCTTGAGCACGCGCACGCTGCGGTCGAGCGCGATGGTCAGCACGTCACCGGTCTTCACCCCGTGGCCGGGCGACGTCTCGCGCACGCCATTGATCCGGACATGGCCCGACGACACCAGCGCCGCGGCGCTGGTGCGCGCCTTCACCAGCCGCGCATGCCACAGCCATTTGTCGAGGCGCTGGCGCTCTGACGGGGTGTCGGACGTCGGCGTTGTCCTTCCAACCTATCTTGCCAACCGATCTTGCCGCTCAATCCTTGCGGTTGTTCGCCGCGAGCTGCTCCTTGAGCGCGGCAAGCTTGGCGAACGGCGAGTTGGGATCGACCGGACGGTCGCGATCCCGGCCTCCGCCGCCACTCGAGGCGTAGGGCCGCAGCGCCGGACCGCTGTCGCGCTTGTCGCGACCGCCCTTGCCGAAGTCGCGGCCGCCGCGTCCCTCACCACCGAACTTGCCGCCCTTGTTGCGATCGCGGTTCTGGTCGCGCCCCTTGGCGTCATGGTCGCGGCGCGGCCCGCGCTCCTCGCGCGCCGGCGCCGATGCGCCCTCGGCTGGAGCCGCACCAGCCTCCGGCGGGCCCTTGCGGAAGTCCTTGCCGAACTCCTTCATCCGGTCGCGTCGGCCCTGGCCGCGGTGATGGCGCTCGCGCGCCTCGCCGCCCTCGGCCGGAGCCGTCCCGGCAGGCGCCTGCCCGCCGCCGGCACCCTGCCCGCGCTCGTGCTGCGGACGGTTGGGCCGGCCGCGATGATGATGGTCGTGGCGCGGCCTGCGCTCCTCCGAGCGCCCGCCCGGCCGCCAGACCTCGACCAGGACGGGCTCGGCGGCAGCAGCGGCCTCGGCCGGAGAAGCCGCGGTCGCGGTAGATCCAGCAGCAGCTTCAGTCCCGGCAGCTTCAGCCGAAGCATCGCCGATGCTTGCTGCCTCGTGTGCGACGGCCTCAGCGGCTTCTGGCTGCGGCGCATCCGCAGCAACGGCGGCTTCCGCCTCGGCGACGACGCTTTCGGCAGCCGTCTCGGCCACGGACGCGTCGTCCGCCGCATCGGGCGTGACGAAATCGACGGTCGGCAGCGATGCCAGGGCCGACACCGACGCGGTTTCCGCCTGCTCCTCGCCGACCGCCGCGGGCACGGCGATGGTCTGCTCGGTCACCGGAGCGACGGCGGCCTCCGCGACGGTGGGAACCTGCTCGTCGGCCGGCTCGCCGGCGACAAGCGCGAGGTCCTCGCCCGGCACGGCCTGCGCTTCTGCCGGCTCAGCCGGGGCGGTCTCCACAGCAGCGGCCTCGGCAGCAGCAGCCTCGACGGGCTTCTCAGCCGGCTTCGGCGGCAGCGGCGGACGCTTCTCCATGCGATAGCCGAGCGCGCGCAGGATCGAGGCAAAGTCCTCGCCGGCCGAACCGGTGAGCGAGGTCATCGCCTGCGTCACCACGAAGCCGCGGCCGTCGAAGGCGCCGGCGGGCTTTTCGCCCGGTGCATTGTCGCGCCAGGCCAGGGCGGGACGAATCAGGTCGGCCAGCCGCTCCAGGATGTCGACGCGCACCGCGCGCTCGCCCGCCTGCTTGTAGCCGAGCACGCGATAGGCATCGCGCGGCAGCGCCTTGTCGACCGGGAACGAGGTCCGGCCCGAGCTCGCCAGATGCTGCGCGCCGGTCAGCGCGGACATGTCGACATTGCCCTGCTTCTCGGCCCACAGCAGCGCAGCGAGCGCGCGCGCCGCGGGCTTGAGCAGCGCCGGGACGTAGATGTGATAGGCGCCGAAGCGCACGCCATATTTGCGCAGCGTGGCGCGCGACGGCTGGTCGAGATCCTTCATCTCGGCCGCGATCTTGGCGCGCTCGATGACGCCGAGCGCCTCCACCAGTTGGAACGCGATGCCGCGGCCGATGCCGGTGATGTCCTCGGCCTTGGACAATTCGAACAGCGGGCCGAGCAGCTTCTCGATATGCGTCTTCAGCCAGAGATCGAGCCGCGCCTGCACCTTGTCGCGCGCAGCACCCGTCAGCCGCTCGTCGGCGATGATGCGCAGGCGCGGATGCAACGCGTCGTCGGCCGCGACCAGCTTGGCGACCGCGTCGCCGGTCCAGCGCACCGTGCCGTCGGCGGTGAGCACGATGTGCTCGTCGGGCGCGCTGGACAGCTTCTCGGCGCGCGCCTCGATCTCGCCGGCCAGCGCCTTCTGGGCAGCAGCCTGCAAGGCCTTGGCCTCCGAGCCGGCTTCGGCGGCGTCGGGCGCGAAGGTGAATCCATCCAGGCGGCCGATCGCGTGCCCTTCAACGATCACTTCGCCGGTCTTGCCGATTTCCGTATTCAAAACACTGTTCTCCCGCAGGCGCCGCATCAATACACTGGTACGACGATCAACGAAACGCTCCGTGAGCCGTTCATGAAGGGCGTCTGACAATTTATTTTCGAGCTCGCGGGTAATCCCCTGCCAATAATCAGGGTCGCGCAGCCAGTCTGGCCGGTTGGCCACGAAGGTCCAGGTACGAATCTGTGCAATCCGCCCCGACAGCGTGTCGATGTCGCCATCGACGCGGTCGGCCTGATCGACCTGTGCGGCGTACCAGGCGTCCGGAATACGCCCCTTCTGCATCAGGAAGCCGAACACGGTGGTCACCAGCTCCGCATGGGCGGCCGGCGACAGCCTGCGATAATCGGGGATCTGGCAGGTCTCCCAGAGACGCTCGACCGCGGACGCGCCATGCGCCATGTCGCGCACCTCGGCGTCGCGCGCGGCATGATCGAGCACGCGCAGATCCTCCGCGATCGGCGCGCGCGTCAGCGCCTCATGCCCCGGCGCGATCGCCAATGAGACCTGAAGCGCGCTCAAGGACGCGAAATCAAGCCTGGAGTTCCGCCATTGCAGCACCTTCACGGTATCGAAGGTGTGGTTCTGGAGCGCATTGACCAGCTCGGGCTCGAACGGCGCACAACGCCCGGTGGTGCCGAACGTGCCGTTGCGCGTCGCCCGTCCGGCACGGCCCGCGATCTGGGCAAACTCCGACGGCGTGAGCCGGCGGAACTGATAGCCGTCATATTTGCGGTCGGACGCAAAGGCGACGTGGTCGACGTCGAGGTTGAGCCCCATGCCGATCGCGTCGGTGGCGACGAGATAGTCGACGTCGCCGTTCTGGAACATCGCCACCTGCGCGTTGCGGGTTCGCGGCGACAGCGATCCCAGGACCACAGCGGCGCCGCCATGCTGGCGGCGGATCAGCTCGGCGATGGCGTAGACCTCGTCGGCCGAGAAGGCCACGATGGCAGTCCGGCGCGGCTGTCGCGTGATCTTGCGGTCGCCGGCGAATTCGAGCTGCGACAGCCGCGGCCGCGTCACGGTCGATACGCCCGGCAGCAGCCGCTCGATGATGGGGCGCATCGTCGCAGCCCCGAGCAGCAGCGTCTCGTCGCGGCCCCGCCGGTTGAGGATGCGGTCGGTGAAGACGTGGCCGCGCTCGAGATCGGCGGCGATCTGGATCTCGTCGACGGCGAGGAACGACACGTCGAGATCCCTGGGCATCGCCTCGACGGTCGACACCCAGTAGCGCGGGTTCTTCGGCTTGATCTTCTCCTCGCCGGTGATCAGCGCAACGGCCTCGCTGCCGACGCGATCGGCGATCTTGTTGTAGACCTCGCGCGCGAGCAGCCGCAGCGGCAGTCCGATGATGCCGGAGGAATGCGCGAGCATGCGCTCGATCGCCAGATGCGTCTTGCCGGTGTTGGTGGGGCCGAGCACGGCGGTGACGCCGCTTCCGGGAGCACGGTCGGACGCGCGCTCGAAAGGCGAGGCTGCCGAAGAAGACGAAAAAGCCATTCGTTAAATTGGGTCTCGAGGCCGGCGTTGCAGGCGCGCGGGTCAGGCGCGATGGATGCTGGAATTATCGTCGTTCTGAGAGGCTGCGATCCTCACACCTGTGTCATATTGCTACGCATATAGGGACGCAGCTTAAGCTTCGGAACGCCTTGAGAACGAATCACGCCCGAATCGCTGACTCCAGCGCCTTTCCGGCTTCGTTCACCGCAACATCTCGCGCCGCGCGATCAAGGCAGCACTAGATCAAGTTTTCACGGTCTCGACAAGCAACGCTTTCGCGAGGGAACTGGCGCTGTTTTCGAGCAGACCCGAGTCGAATCAGAATCGGCGAAGAGTCAAACGGATTCACGCGAGCCGTCGTTCAGGCCGCGCGCCGGACACATGCTGGCTTTCCGGGCGGCCTCGCAATGACGGCGCCGGCCGGACAACGAGGATTCCGCCGCGCGCTACTGCGTTTTCGCGACGTGCGGCGAGGCCTGGGTGATGAAGGAGGTCGCCTCGAGCATCGCCTTGCCGAAAGAGGTCGGAATCACGACCCGGAACGGCACCAGGATGCGCGTGCCCGCGAGCGGCACGAAGAAGATCTCCATGTTGCGGGCCTGGGCGAGATATTTGATCACCGGCCGGTCCGGGATGTAGCCCGCAACCGGCGTGAAGTAGACCGCGCAGACCAGCGCCGGACCACGATAGCCTTTGTCTGCCTTGACGTTCTCCATGCGCTTGTAGTCGAGCTTGAGCTCGTAGCGCATGCGGCCGTCGAACACGGGCGCAGCGCCGCGGCACGAGTCCGGCGACAGCAGCTCGCCATTGCCCGGCACCCGCACCAGCGAGGCCGTCATCGGATCGAGCACGCCGCGCTTGTGGGCATCCGTTACCGGGATGCGGTCGGGATCGACCGGCGGCGTCGGCTCGATGGCGAAATCCTTCACGGTGCCGTTCTGCAGATTGATGCGGATCTGCTCGGACTTCTTTCCCGTGGTGGTCGAGGCCTGGTAGCTCTGCCCGACCAGGGCGCCGTTGACGACGCGCCCCTGCACCGACCCGGTGCCCGATCCTTGGGAGAAGCTCTTGAGCAGGCCCGCGGTGCCGCCCTGAGCTGCGGCGCCGTACTGATCATCCCCGATTTCGACCGCCCAGGTGCCCTTGCCGACGGGGATGCCAGCCAGCGAAGCCTCATATTGGGCGTCCAGCCGGGCCTGTGCCCAGGCGCCGTGGGGGGCCAGCAGCAGGAGCGCCGCGATGGAGCCGGCCACCGCCAGGCGCCGGAAACGGAAGAAGGCCGTGCTGTTGGTCACGTCGAAATGGTCCTGCCGATCCGCTTGTCGGGCCCCGGCCCCTGTGCCGCGCCACTGCTGTTACTTACGCCAAAAACGCTCCTGAACAACGCGAACCGGTCACATCCTGGCCGATTGTCCAGCGCTTTACGTCCGGCTCCGCTTCCGGCGAAGCCGCATCGGGCGGCCCAAACTCCCCGTGAGCCCCTGCAATCCGCCGGGCTCGACGGGCCGATTTGACGCGCCATCGCGCGAACGTCCACTCATCACGCCCGAATACGCCCTTTATGTGGTCTCCGGCGATCGGCTATGATGTTGATTGTACGACGTCTTTCGGAGAAAAACGGCCATGCGGACGCCTATGGCCGGACGCCGTGCCGCGGGCGCAAATACCGCCGCCGTGAAGCGAGGCAGCCCTGCGATTCGGCGCGTGGCAAGGTGCCACCGGCCCCATCCCTCAAAACCTTGACGAAAAGCCGCATCCCCCCTATAGGACCGCATCTCCCAGAGACGAGCTGGACGAGTTTTGGACCCCCGCGGCCCGCCGACACAGGCGGACGAAGGGTGCGGGGATGAGAGAGGATTTACTGCCATGTCGCGGCGCTGTGAACTGACGGCCAAGGGCCCCCAGGTTGGCCACAAGGTCAGCCACTCCAACATCAAGACCAAGCGGCGCTTCCTGCCGAACCTGTGCAACGTGACCTTCATCTCGGATGTACTCGGCCGCAACGTGCGCCTGCGCGTCTCGACCAACGCGCTCAAGAGCGTCGACCACAATGGCGGCCTCGACGCCTATCTGCTCAAGGCCAACGCTGCGGCGCTGTCGCCGCGCGCGCTGGAGCTGAAGCGCGCCATCGAGAAGAAAGCGGCGGACGCTGCCCCGGTCGCCAAGGCGAGCTGAGAGAGCAAGCCGAAATCCACGATTGATGCAGAAGCCGGACGCGTCACAGGCGGGGCTTCGAGCGAAGCGAGATATCGAAACGGCCGGATCGAGAGATCCGGCCGTTTCGCTTGCGGATGCCGTGACCAGCCGACAACTCTGGACACGGCAGCCGGCGCGGGGCGACCGGACACGTCGAGCGACCATCCGTTCGTACGGCGGCGCCATTCGATCACTTCGCTATGTCCGTCGCGCGGCGCGCAACAGCGACCCAGACGAAGTGCCATAGGAACCGACCTCCCCAACACCAGCCCGATGCTCTACACTCGTTGCGGTAGCATTATCGCGGACATTCCTTTGTCATGAAGAATATTGTCATCTGCTGCGACGGCACCGGCAACGAGATCAGCGAAAACATCTCGAACGTGCTCAAGCTCTATCGCTGCCTGCGCAAGACCGACAAGACGACGCCACTCCAGGCCGTGTTCTACGATCCCGGCGTCGGCACCCTGACACAGCCGGACAGCTGGCATCGCTTCAGGGCCAATTTCAACATGGTGCTGGGGCTCGCCACCGGGTACGGCCTCGACGACAACATCATCAGGGCCTACTGCTTCCTCGCCACGCATTACCAGCAAGGCGACCGCATCTTCCTGTTCGGCTTCTCACGCGGCGCCTACACCGTGCGCGTGCTTGCCGGACTGATCCACAAGGTCGGGCTGATCTCGCCCGATCAGATCAATCTCGCCGGCTCGGGCGTGATCGCCTACAAGAAGTACTCCTCCGACAATCCGAAGGCCGGACGCGGCATCACCACCGAGGTCGAGAGCACCGAGGACGAAGGGCCGATTCCCGAGAGCCGCGACGATCAGGCCGCGCAATTCGCGCGCATCACCTCGACACGCTGGCCAACGATCCATTTCGTCGGCGTGTGGGACACGGTGGCCAGCGTCATCGTGCCGCGCACCGACCGGTTCCTCGCCCTCCCCAGCCTTGAGGAACTCGCCTTCTCGATCGAGAACCCGAGCGTGAAGATTTTCCGGCAGGCCGCTGCGATCGACGAACGGCGCTGCATGTTCCGGCTGAAGCCGTGGAACATGCCACAGACCTTCACGCCGAACCGCTTCAACAAGGCGCATGCGGGACCGCAGGACGCCAAGCAGGTGTGGTTCGCCGGCGTACATTGCGACGTCGGCGGCGGTTATCCCGAGGCGCAGTCGGCGGTCTCGAAGTATCCGCTGCTGTGGATGATCGACGAGGCGGTTGAGGCGGGGCTGGCGGTCAATCCGCGCACGGTGAACCAGCTCGCCTGGGGCGTGCAGCGCAAGAACAGCCCGTTCTCCTATGTGGCGCCGAGCATCCAGGGCCCCCTGCACGATTCGATGAGGCCGGCCTGGCGGCTGCTCGAATGGCTGCCGAAGAGCGCGACGTACAAGGAGTGGCCGGAGCGCAAGGCGCGTTTCGGATTCTACATTCCGAATTGCGAGCCGCGCTTCATTCCCGAGGGCGCGTTCATCCACGAGAGCGTGCTGATGCGGATCGCGGAATCGCAGGACTACCGGCCCGTCAATCTGCCCGCGTCCTATGAGCGCGTACCGCTTCCGGTCAAACAGAAGGCGGAGTAGCAGCAACAGCGCGTTGCGGGTCGAGCAGCGTCTTCGGAGGCTCGCGCGTGGCGGATCGCCTCAGATCATGCGCAGATGGATGACGCCGTCGGTCACCTCGCCACGGGCGAACTGCTCGCGCGCCATCTGCTCGAACGCCGTGCGGTTTCGCTGCAGATAAGCGAACGCCTGATTGCGTGTGCCGAAGCAGGTCTCGAGATGACAGACCTGCCGCGTAGCGCCGATTGCAAGCGCAAATGCGATCGTCTGGCCTCCACGCTGCGTCTCGTCCTTTGCAATGCGAACGTCTGTAGCTGTCAACTTGGCCACGTCAGCCTCCTCGGTACGAAGGTCGGATCTGTACGCGGGACGCGGTTGAGGCGTAATGATCAGGCATGGATCGCCCGTTTGTTCGAGCACCAGCAACGGATCTGAAGTTCCGATAGTTCCACCGGGCAGCCGACGTCGGAAGGCGAGATGAAGCAGCCCTAGCGAGCGACCTTCTTCCGCCGCTTCGGCGCAGGCGCAGCAACAGGACCCGCTTGCGCAGCTTCCGCTTCCTTGGCGAGCCGCAACACGCGCAGCCGCTCCATGTTCTTGCGGACCGCCATCGCGCGCTGGTCCCATTCGGCGCGCGCCTTCGCCCCGTCCTCGGCGGCGACGCGCTGGCGCTCTGACCGCGCAATGCTTTCGGGGGAGCGTTCTGACATCCTCTTGGTGGCCATCGACTGATCCTTCCGGAGATGCGGGTTACCGTCGAGACGCAGAAAGCCCGCTCAATACAGGATCGAGCGGGCAAACCAGCCATTTCAGTACATCCGTGAAATGGCCCAAGACGTCAGATCAGTACGATCAGACCAGCGCGAGATTTTCTGCGCTGGTTTTACCGCGCATCTTGTCCGTCTTGACCTCAAAACTGACTTTCTGGCCTTCAGCCAAGCCAGCGAGACCAGCGCGTTCAACCGCGCTGATGTGAACGAACACGTCGTTCCCGCCATCCTCCGGCTGAATGAAACCAAAGCCCTTCTGGCCGTTGAACCACTTGACGGTACCCTGCATGTCTATCTCCAAATCATTAATCGCGCGACCATCACGCGATCCTCATTCAACTGAGCGATGACTTTTGGAAATAGCCCACAGGCACATTCAGAAAGGCACAGCGGCTAATCGAACTACCTCAAGGTAGAGATTTTCTGGGGGAATACAAGGCCACGCGGCAAATATAGTTTGCCGAGAGCCGGAACCGTGAGTCGGCTCACGCTGGCAATATCAGCAAATTGCCCTTATCTTCACTGGACCATCGGTAACGGCCTGGCCATCGATGGCTGAGAGACACTCGTGCTCCCGCCTTCCGACGAAGGGGATCATCGTGTCTCGCACGTATTGTGCTCATCACATTGTGAGCAACACGTTTCATTGACGCCGCTCTGCTGAGCGCGCCGCTCCCCCGCCGCAGCGCTGATCGGCTTCGCCAACCTAATTTCATCGATAGAGATGAAGACAAGGAGGACACTTTTGCAGGTTCTTGTTCGTGACAACGACGTCGAGAAGGCGTTGCGCATCCTGAAGCGGAAGATGCAGCGCGAAGGCGTATTCCGCGAGATGAAGCGCCGCAGATCCTACGAGAAGCCATCGGAACGCAAGACGCGCGAGAAATCCGATGCAATCAGGCGCCAACGCAAAGTCGCGCGCAAGCTGGCCATCCGCGAAGGCTTGCTGCCTGCGCCGGTCAAGAAGGTACCTGCGTCGCGGCCGGGCGTGCTGCCCTCCACGACCTCGACGCGCCCCGATCGTGATCGGCCGCGGGATTCACTCACCTCTGCAACGCCGCGCAGCTGAGCGAACGACGGCATGTCCGCCGAAAACGACGGACCCGACGGAAAGAGGCTGGCGTTCACGCCAGCTTTTTCGGTTGTTTACCGGCGTTGTCGGCCGCTTCGCGCGCCAGGCGCTCGGCCTTCAGTCGCTCGCGGTTCTGATCGAACGCGGTCTGAGCCTTTTCATAGTCGCTCCTCGGCGGCTCGGCCGGCTTGAAGGCCTTGTGAGCCTCGCGCACGGCGGCCGTTGGCTTGCGCTCCGACATGATGACAGTCCTCGTTGGAATGGTGAACGCCGCTGCGACATCCTGTCGAGACTGGCATAGCATAGGCACGGTTCAATGACGGCCTCGGGTAGGCGGAGCCCGCTGTCTTGGCGCGGACCGGCTTGGACGACCACCCTGCGGCCTCATCGGGGCCCTTTCTATTATAATCCAAATACGCCGAAGATGTTGCAAGGAATTGAACCCGACCCGGTGCTCCATCGTTCCGACCGGCCGACGGCTTACGCACAATCACGCCATCCCGTGCTTGCGGCCGGGCACGGCAGCGAGCAACTCGCGCGTATAGGCGTGTTCGGGATTAGCGAACAGCGCCGCGGTCGGCTTCAGCTCGACGATCTCGCCCTTCTGCATGACAGCGATCCGATCGCAGATCTGCGCGGCCACCCGCAGGTCATGCGTGATGAACAGCATCGACAGACCAAGGCGCGCCTTCAAATCTTCCAGCAGCCGCAGCACCTGCGCCTGGACGGACACGTCGAGCGCCGACACCGCTTCATCCGCGACGATGATCTCCGGATCGAGCGCGAGCGCGCGCGCAATGCCGATGCGCTGACGCTGGCCGCCGGAGAATTCATGCGGGTAGCGGCCGATGGCGCCGGCGTCGAGCCCGACCATGCCGAGCAATTCCTGCGCGCGTTTCAGCGCTGCGTCGAGCGCGGTGCCGCGGGCGACCATGCCGTCGGCGATGATGCGGCCGACCTTGCGGCGCGGGTTGAGCGAGGCGAACGGATCCTGGAAAATCATCTGGATGCGATGACGCTGCGCGCGCAATGCGCGGCCGTCCAGCGCCGTGAGATCGACATCGCCGATCCGCACCGTGCCGCGATCGGCCTCGATCAGCCGCATCACCAGACGCGCAACGGACGACTTTCCTGAGCCGGACTCGCCGACGAGTCCGAGCGTCTCGCCCTGATGGATTGCGAAATTGACCGCATGCGCAGCGCGCGTCTCACGCTTCGGACGGAACCAGCCAGTCGGCGTCACATAGGTCTTGTCGAGCCCGATCACCTCCACCGCCCGAGGAGCAGCCTCGCGTGATTGACGCGGTGGCGGGTCGAACGACGGCACGGCCGCGAGCAGCGCCTTGGTGTAGTCGTGATGCGGCTGGCCGAGCACGGCGGCGGCCGTGCCCTCCTCCACCACCTTACCATGGCGCAGCACCACGACCTGGTCGGCGATATCGGCGACGACGCCGAAATCATGGGTGATGAACATCACCGCCATGTTGTGGCTGGCCTGCAGGTTGCGGATCAGCTTGAGGATCTGCGCCTGGGTCGTGACGTCGAGCGCGGTGGTCGGCTCGTCCGCGACGAGCACGGCCGGCTCGAGCGCGAGTGCCATCGCGATCATCGCCCGCTGGCGCTGGCCGCCGGAGAGCTGATGCGGATAGGCGCGGATGATGCGCTCCGGATCTGGCAGCCCGACCTCACGCGCCAGCGCCAGCGCCTTGGCGCGGCGCTCCCGGGGGCTCAGCAGATCATGCGCTTCGAACACCTCCATCAGTTGCTCGCCGATCCGCATTAGCGGATTGAGCGCGGTCATCGGCTCCTGGAACACCATAGCGATGCGGCGGCCGCGCAGATCGCGCCAGCCTTCGGCATCGACGGCAAGCAGGTCGCGTCCCTCGAAGCGGATCTCGCCGCTCTCGACTCTGACAGTATCCGGCAGCAGGCCGAGCAGCGCATGCGCGCACATCGACTTGCCCGAGCCGGATTCGCCGACCACGCAGACGATTTTGCCGGCGGTGAGATCGAACGAGACGCCGTCGACCGCATGGGCGCGCTCTGCGCCCGTCGGCAAGGCGATGCGGAGGTTCCTGATGGCAACGACGGGATCGGCCATCTTCTCACCTGCCCTCGCGCGACAGGCGCGGGTTGAGCGCATCGTTCAGCCCCTCGCCGATCAGATTGAGGCCGAGCACCGACAGCAGGATCGCGACGCCAGGAAACACCGTGATCCACCACGCCTGACGAATGACGGTGCGACCGGCGCCGACCATGTAGCCCCAGGAGATCAGGTTGGGATCGCCGAGGCCGAGGAACGACAGCGAGGATTCCAGGAGGATCGCGGTCGCGACCATCAGCGAGGCCAGCACGATCACCGGCGACAGCGCGTTGGGCAGGATCTCGCGCCAGATGATCCAGGCATTGCTCTGTCCGGTGACGATGGCCGCCTGGACATATTCGCGGGTACGCAAGGACAGCACCTCGCCACGCACCAGCCGCGCCACCGGCGGCCAGCTGACGAGGCCGATGGCGGCGACGATCGAATAGATCGACGGCTGCAGGATCGCGACCAGCACGATGGCGAGCGCGAAGCTCGGGATGGTCTGGAAGAACTCGGTGAAGCGCATCAGCGCATCATCGACGCGGCCGCCGAAATAGCCGGCGATGGCGCCGAGCGGCACGCCGACGATCAGCGCAACGAGTGTCGAGACGAGACCGACCAGCAACGAGACGCGGGCGCCGAAGATCAGGCCGGCGAGCACGTCGCGTCCCAGCGCATCGGTGCCGAGCGGGACCTTCGACAGCGTGAACGGCGGAACGAACGGCCGCTGCACCATGCGCCATGGTGAATTGGGGAAGTAGACCGGCCCGGCCACCGCGATCACGATCGCCAGAACGAGAATGATCAGCCCGATGATGCCGCTCGGGCTGCGCAGCATGGTGCGCCAGAACTGCCTCATGAGGCGTACTCGATGCGCGGATCGACCAGTCGGTAGACGAGGTCGGTGACGAGATTGAAGATCAGCACCATGGCGGAGGAGACCACGAACACGCCGAGCAGCAGGTTGTAGTCGCGCTGGATCAGCGCGTCGTACATCAGCCGGCCGATGCCCGGCCAGGCGAAGACCGTCTCGGTCAGCACCGCGCCGCCAACCAGGGTGCCGGCGTGAACGCCGGCGAGGGTCACCACCGGCAGCAGCGCGTTGCGCAGCACGTGGCGGCGCAGGATGACGCCATCGCGCAACCCCTTCGCGCGCGCGGTCTTGACGAAGTCGAGGCGCTTGACCTCGAGCATCGAGGCGCGGGTCATGCGAGTGTAGGTCGCCATGAAGAACAGGCCGAGCGTGGCAGCCGGCATGGCGAGATGCGCGGCGACGTCGAGCGCATGGCGGACTCCCGTATAGCCGGCACCGACCGTTTCATAGCCGAAGCTCGGCAACCAATCGACCCAGACCGAGAACAGCAGGATCGCGATCAGGGCGATCCAGAACAGCGGCGTCGCGTAGAAGATCAGCGCGAGCACAGTAATTGCAGTATCGAGGATCGTGCCGGCGAAGCGCGCGGCGAGGGCGCCGAACAGGATGCCGAGACCGAGCGAGATCGCGAACGCGGTGAGCGTCAGCAGCAGCGTCGCCGGCAGCCGCTCGGCGATCAGCCTGGCGACCGGCGCCTGCTGGCGAAACGAGAAGCCGAGATCGAGGCTGGCAATGCCCTTGACGTAGATGAGAAGCTGTTCCGGCAGCGGACGGTCGAGGCCGAATTTTTCGCGCAACTGCGCCACGAAAATCTGGTCGGAGGCGCCGGCTTCGCCGGCCATGACGACGGCCGGATCGCCCGGCGCCAGCCGGATCAGGAAGAAATTCAGCACGATGATGGCGAGAAGGACGATGACGCCTTTCACGACGCGCTGGGCGATGAAGGAGAGCATGAAAGGTCCGTGGAGGTCAGCTCGGCAAGACAGCGAAACACCGGAGCGCGGGGATCATGGCCGCGCCCCGGAGTGCACCGCTATTTGTCGAGCCAGGCATCGCGAAAGCCGTCGTTGACGCCGATGCCAGTGGTGATGAGGTTCTTCACCTTGCACTTGGTGATGGTCGGGAACTGCAGCTCGAGCAGCCAGGCAACGGGTACGTCCTCAGCCAATATCTTCTGCACCTTGTCATAGGCCTCCTTGCGCTTGGCGTCGGTCGGCGCCGTGGCGCCCTCTGCAAACAGCTTGTCGACCTCCGAGTTGGAGTAGCCCTCGACGTTGTTGAACAGCTGGCCCTTGGCGATCGCCGAGGTGATGTAGTTGCGGGAGACGCCGAGCGCGGGATCGCCGTACTGATAGAGATAAGTGAAGGCGATGTCGTAGTCCCACTCCATGATCTTCTGGTTGCCGCCCGGGACGTCAGTCGCGATCGTCTCGATGTTCATGCCGACATCCTGCAGGTTCTGCTTCACCGCCTCGCCCCAGCGCTGCCAGGTCTCGCCATAGGCCAGCGGCAGCATGCGGATCTTCTCGCCCTTGTAGCCGGCCTCCTTGAGCAGCGCCTTCGCCTTGGCCGGGTCATACGGATATTTCGGCACGTCGTCGCTGTAGAACTTGATGGTCGACGCCGACGGGCCGGTGGCCACCTTGCCGAGGCCGTTCCAGATCACGTCCTTGGCGAAGTCGCGGTCGATGGCGTACATGATCGCCTGACGCACCTTCTTGTTGGCCAGGATCGGATTGCGGTTGTTGAGCCACATCCAGGCCAGCGGCGAGAAGAACTCCCAGCCGGCGCCGGTGACGCAGGCGCCGGGCAGCTTGGAGACGCGCGGCACGTCGAAATTCTCGATCGAGCCGCCCGGCAGCACGTCCACCTTGCCGGTCTCGAAGGCGACCGCGCGCGCGGCAGCGTCGGGAATGATCTGCCAGTAGACCTCGTCGAGATAGGGCTTGCCCTTCTCATGGTAGTTCGGATTTTTCACCATCCGGATGAAGGAGCCCTTCTGCCATTCCTTGAACATGAAGGGGCCGGTGCCGACAGGCGCGTTGTTGTTCGGATTGGTCTTGTAGTCGGTGCCCTCATACAGGTGCTTCGGCACCATCGGCATCGAGCCGACCTCGAAGATGCCGATGAAGGGACCGAACGGCTCCTTCAGCGTGAACACCACCGTGAGATCATCCGGCGCCTCGACTTTCTCGACCATCACGAGGTTGTTGCGGGCGCGCGCATGCGTCTGCTTCAGCATCTCGATCGAGAACAGCACGTCGGCCGAGGTGAACGGCTTGCCGTCGTGCCAGGTCACGCCGGGCTTCAGCTTGAAAGTGTAGACCTTGGCATCCGGGCTGATGGTCCAGCTCTCGGCGAGGCCGGGCAGCGGTTCGAGCTTGGGGCTGTAGCGCAGCAGGCCTTCGAAGATGTTGCCGGCGACCATCTGCGTCGGGCCGTTCTGGACCATCGCGAGCATCAGGCCGGGCGGCTCGGGCTGAATCACCGCGTTGACCACGCCGCCGACCTTCGGCTCCTCCGCTTGCGCCGCGGACAGTCCGCAGCCAATGACTACACCCAGCAGCACCCGTTTCAACATGATGAACTTCCCAAATGTCATTGCGGGCCGCGATGCATCAAGCGCGCCAAGGTGCGCGATATCGCCATGCGGCTTCTGATGTGATGCCTGCTCTGGGCGCATGGACTGTTGGATCGTCCGCGCGCAGCGCCGTAGAACGGGCTCCAATACGACCGCGGGCAACGCTTTGGAAACGTCGCCAGGACCTGTGTCAGTCGCGCAATGCGCCCCCGGACGACGCGGCTCACAGGTCGAGCCCCTTGATGCAAAGGCTCACACGATCGCGATCGCGGCCGCAAGATGAAACTCGCGACAGCGTTAGCCCAAAAATTGAACAGGGATAATCAGCGCCGCAGACGCGCGATCGCGCCGGAAACGATCTGCATGATCACGCCAATGATCCAGCCGACCATGATCAGCGACGTCCAGACGATGTGCGGATCTTCGCGCAGGATGATGATGGCGACGGCGAAGAACGCCGTCAGGGTCGCAAGAAAGGTCCCGACGGCGCTCAGGAATTCGGCCGTATCGATCTTCGTCTCCGCAGGTGAGTCCTCGTCATGCGGATGAAAAGGGAGTTGCGGCGTGTCGATGCCGAGATAGAAGCCCAGTGCCCCAGATAGCATCATCACGATCAGGAAGCCCTGCGTGGTCAGCAACGGAACGCTGGAGCCGACATGGGCCCCGACGAAGACGCCGCAGGCGGCCCCCGCCAGAGCCAAACCCGAGCGTTCGAGGATATGGGCAAACTTCCTGACGCGAAACCGCATGACTCGCCCCCAAATGTCAGACCCGCCACGCGCATGCAACGGATTCGACGCCTGGACCGTCCTAACGGCAAGACCGTCACCCAAACGTCAAATCTGAAGCTGCACTCGCGCGAAGATTTTAGCTACACTTCTTTTGACGCCAGCACTGCCCGAAAGGGAGGGCGAATGCTGACGTCAATATACTAGGCGGCCCTGGTCAGGTCGGCATTGAGGTGGCTCAACCTCGGCATGACCTCCTGCTTCAAGAGGCGCAGCGAGTTGTGCCAGGCTTCCGGCCTGTGCTTGTAGTCGAAGCCGAACACGCACAGCGTGCCGAAGCCGCCGACCTCATGCCAGATCTTCTCGATCTTCTCGGTCACCGTGGCCGGCGAGCCGACGATCCAGTTGCGCTTGGCGCAATAATCCACCGTCACGTCGGAATCGGGCACATCGGGTGAGTGCTTCAGATAGTCCTTGAAGCCGAAATGACCGAGCAGGGGCAGGAAGTATTCGCCCATCATCCGTCCCATCATGTCGCCGGAGGACAAGCGCCAGGCTTCCTCGTCCGTATCGGCGACGAACACCTCGCGCACCAGCCGCCAATCGCTGCGGCTGGGCTTGCGACCGGACTTGGCGGCGCCGGCCTCGACCGAGTCCCAGTGCGACGACACATAGGCGGGGTTGAGGTTGAGGCTCATCGGGATGAAGCCGCGCTCACCGGCGAGCTTCAGCGTGTCGGAGTTCTTCGACAGGCCGGCGACGCCGATCGGCGGATGCGGCGTCTGGATCGGCTTGATGTGTGGCTTGAGGAAGTCGAACATCACATCGGGCTTGGTCACCGTCCAGTACTTGCCCTTGTACGTCCATGGCGCGTCCTCGGACCACATCTTCAGGATGATCTCCAGCGCCTCGCGCGTCATCTCGCGGTTCTGGCCGCTCATGCCGTCGACGTTGAACATCGCCCAGTCGCTCGGCAGGCCGGATGCGGCAATGCCGAAATTGAGGCGGCCGTCGGAGAGGTGATCGAGCATCGCGACGCGATTGGCGAGCTCGGCCGGGTGATGATAGGGCAGCAGGAAGCCGCCGGGCCCGAGCCGGATGTTCTTGGTTTCGCGGAAGGCCTGCGCCAGAATCAGGTCGGGCGCCGGATGCGGCTCCCACGGCGCGGTGTGATGCTCGCCGATCCAGGCTTCCTGATAGCCGAGTTCGTCGAGCCACCGCAGGACCTGCAGGTCCCACTCCTGCCCCTCCTTCAATCCGCACTCCGGCGGATGCGAGGGCATCGTGAAATATCCGATTTCCATGGCGCTTTCCTCTCGCGTTTATATTGCGGCGCATCTTTGCGATGCGCTCATCTTCACGCGAGACGAAACACGACCAGACGAGTCGGCATCGCCGCACGTGGTCTGCGAAGTCTAGCACTTCGTCCGACAGCGACAATCGTCAGCCGTGTCGCGGGCGGAATGATGACCGCAGAATTTTGCAACGCTGATGCGCAACATTGCGGTCATCAATTGCACGTCAGCGTGCGCCGAACGTCGTCCTGCCGAACAGCTCCTTCTGCGTCGACGGCTGCGAGCGCCAGTATTGCGGAGGTGCGGCGACTTGTCCGCCGAGCTCCGCTGCGGCGTGCCAGCCCCAGCGCGGGTCATAGAGCATGCCGCGGGCCAGCGCGACCATGTCGGTCTTGCCCGAGGCCACGATCTCCTCGGCTTGCTGCGCCTGCGTGATGAGACCGACCGCAATGGTGGGAAGCGCCGTCGCCTGTTTCACGGCCGCGGCGAACGGCACCTGATAGCCGGGTCCGAGCGTGATCTTCTGCAACGGCGACACGCCGCCCGAGGAGACGTCGATCCAATCGGCGCCGCGGCGCTTCAGCTCTTGCGCAAACGTGATGGTCTGATCGAGATCCCAGCCGCCGTCGACCCAATCGGTCGCCGAGACGCGCACGCCGACCGGTCTGTCCGCCGGAAATACCGCCCGCACCGCATCGAACACGTCGAGCGGAAACCGCATGCGGTTTTCGAGCGAGCCGCCATAGGCGTCGCTGCGCTGGTTGGCGATCGGCGACAGAAACTGATGCAGCAGATAGCCATGCGCGCCGTGGAGCTCGATCGCGTCGATGCCGAGGCGCGCGGCTCGTTGGGCTGCGGAAACGAACGCATCGCACACCCGCTTCAGTCCGGCTGCATCGAGCTCCTGCGGCGCGAGCTCGCCATCCTTGTGCGGCAGGGCCGAGGGCGCGACCGTCTGCCATCCGCCGTCCGCGAGCGGAATCTGCTGTCCGCCATCCCACGGCTTGTGGCTGGAGCCCTTGCGTCCGGCATGAGCGAGCTGCATCGCGACCGCAGCCTTCGCATGTTTGCGAACCGAGGTCAGGATGGGCTTCAGCGCAGCTTCCGTCGTATCGTCCCACAGCCCGAGGCAGCCGGGGGTGATGCGCCCGATCGGCTCGACATGCGTCGCCTCGATGCAGAACATCGCCGCGCCCGACAGCGCCAGCGTGTTGATGTGGGTGAAGTGCCAGTCATTGGCCGCACCATTCTCGGCCGAGTACTGGCACATCGGCGACACCATGATGCGGTTGGCGAGTTCGAGGTGGCGCAGCTTGATCGGAGAAAACAGGGCGCTCATGCTGAGTTCCAGGTTGCGACGGTGGACGCGATGATCTGATGGCGGCGAGTGTCGATCATGGACGAGGCGCGGTCAACGCGAGGCGCCGCAGCGGCGCCGCGGCTCACTCCACCAGCGTGAACTGCAGCAGCAGCGTGCGCTGGATCATCGAGAAATTGTCGTCGGACACCAGCGTCAGCACGGTCTCGCCCTCCGGCGTGACATGCGCATCGATGCCCTCGAGATTGTCGATCTCCTGCCCGAGATCGGCGGAGAAGATCGCCGGACCATCGACCAGCGCGCCCGGCGCGATCTGCGCAAGCATCAGCCGGCGGATTCGAATGCCGACCCCGTTGAACAGCGAGAACTTGCGTTCGAGCACCAGCAGATCGCCCGACGGCAGCAGCACGGCATCGCTGACGTCGAACTCGTTGCTGCGGACGATGCTGAACTGTCCCGCCGCGGGTCCGCCGATCAGGAAGGCGAGCAGATTGCCGTTCGGGTCCAGACCGCGCTCGGAGAGCGCGATCAGGGCGCCGGCGAGCGGCAGGCCCTTCGGCACGACTACCAACGCTTCCAGTCCCTTGTTGTGGGGTAGCCGCTTGGCGGCCGGCGGCAGCGGCACGATCTCGCCGCGCGCGCCGGTTCCGCCCTTGGCGAAATCGTAGCGCAAGAGCTGGTTGACGCGCTCGAGGCCGACATAGACGATGTCGCCATCGCGAGCGAGCGACTCGGAATCATACCAGCCGCGATCGGTGATGGGCCGTCCGTCCGGACCGAGCAGCGGCGCCGCTTCGACATCGGCGAGCCCCGCGATTTCGCGGCCGGAATAAGCAATGCGGCCGGTGAACCAACCGCCCTTGTCGCTGACCGCGAGGAAGCGTTCACCCTTGGCATCGAGCCGGATGCCAGACAGGCCGCCGAAGCCGGGATAGGACGAGGTCAGCGCCACGCCGCTGCGATACTGCAGCATCCCGAAGCGCAGATGGGTCCTATCGCGGAGGTCGAACGCAGGCAGCGGTCGCGCATTGACCTCGATCTTCGCCGGCGACGTGACGGAGTGCTCGTCGGAAGCTGCGCGTCTGCGGACAGGCGTCGGAGCGAGTTGCGCACGAGCCGTCGTGGACCATGCGAATGCCGACACTCCGCCGATGGTCAGCGCGAGAAAGCGCCTGCGGTCGGCAATCGCCTGCAGCGACATCGTCAGCGGAGCCCCCTCCCCCACCTCCTCCGAAGCGGAGGAGGGACGCAGCCGGCCGACGGCCGCTTACGAATGCAGCCTGCGCTTTTGCCCCGGCGCAGGCTGCGGCGCAGCGTGGGTCTCCGTGAACAATTCGGCGAGCTTCTCGGTGATGGCGCCACCGAGCTCCTCGGCATCGACGATGGTCACCGCACGACGGTAGTAGCGCGTGACGTCGTGGCCGATGCCGATCGCGATCAGCTCGACCGGCGAGCGAGTCTCGATCTCCTCGATGATGTGGCGCAGATGCCGCTCCAGATAGTTGCCCGGATTGACCGACAGCGTGGAGTCATCGACCGGCGCACCGTCCGAGATCATCATCAGGATCTTGCGCTGCTCGGTACGCCCGAGCAGGCGCTTGTGCGCCCAGTCGAGCGCCTCGCCGTCGATGTTCTCCTTCAGCAGCCCCTCGCGCATCATCAGGCCGAGATTCTTGCGCGCCCGCCGCCACGGCGCATCGGCCGACTTGTAGATGATGTGGCGGAGATCGTTGAGGCGGCCGGGATTGGCCGGCTTGCCGGCGGCGAGCCACGCCTCGCGCGACTGCCCGCCCTTCCAGGCCCGCGTCGTGAAGCCGAGGATCTCGACCTTGACGCCGCAGCGCTCGAGCGTGCGGGCGAGAATGTCGGCGCAGGTCGCGGCCACCGTGATCGGGCGTCCGCGCATCGAGCCGGAATTGTCGAGCAGCAGCGTGACGACCGTATCGCGGAAGGTCGCCTCCTTCTCGCGCATGAACGACAGCGGCTGATAGGGATCGATGACCACGCGCGACAGCCGCGCCGGATCGAGGACGCCTTCCTCGAGATCGAACTCCCAGGCGCGGTTCTGCTGCGCCATCAGCCGGCGCTGCAGCCGGTTGGCGAGCCGCGCCACGATGCCTTGCAGGTGCGCAAGCTGCTTGTCGAGATAGGAGCGCAGGCGCTCCAGCTCGTCGTGGTCGCACAGGTCCTCCGCCGCGATGATCTCGTCGAACTTCGGCGCGAAGGCGTGATATTCGGGGCCGCGCGGCTCGTTCGCACCGCCTCGGTTCGGACGCGTCGCCTCACCCGGCGTCTCGTCGTCGCCGAGTTCGCCGTCATCGAGCGTGTCGGACGCCGAGGCCTGTGCCGCCTCCATGGCGCTCTCCGACATCTCGTCCGACGTCGTCTGCGCCTGGTCTGCGCTCATCTCCTGCGCAGCGTCGGATTCGGGCGAGCCCTCGGCGCCGGACTGCTCATTGTCGCCGTCGCGGTTGTCGTCGTTGTCCTCGTCCTCTTCCGAATCGGCGTTGCGCTCATCGCCGAGATCGAGCGCCGACAAGAGATCGTGGACGAGGTCGCCGAACTTGGCCTGATCCTCGGTGAAGCGGCCGAGCTCATCGAGACGCTGGCCGATCCTGTCCTCCAGGAACGGACGCCAGAGATCGACCACCTTGCGCGCCGCATTCGGCGGCGCCATGCCGGTGAGGCGCTCGCGCACCATCATGGCCAGCGCATCCGACAGCGGCGCGTCGGCGCGGTCGGTGATCTCGTCATATTTGCCGCGATGGAAGTGATCGTCGAGCATCGCCGTGAGATTCCTGGCGACGCCGGCCATGCGTTTTGCACCGATCGCCTCGACGCGGGCCTGCTCGACCGCCTCGAACACGCCGCGCGCCTGCGGATTGCCCGGGATCAGCTTGCGATGGATTTTCGGATCATGACAGGCGAGCTTCAGCGCGATCGAGTCGGCATGGCCGCGCACCACGGCGGCGTCGCGCTTGGTCATCTTGCGCGCCGGCTCCGGCAGCCGGGCCTTGCCCGGCGCAAGGCCGGGACGCTCGGCCGCGAAGGAGACTTCGAGCTCGGGCGCCCTGGCGATCGCGCGCAGGCACCCCGTGACCGACCTCTTGAAAGGTTCGGTTGGTGCTTCCTTGACGCCAGGACGGGGCTTGTTGCTCGGTGTGGTCATCTGATTCCTGCGGCTATCGTCCCGGCGAACGCCAGGCCCGATAACCACCGGCGTTCGTTTGTTCGCACTCGCTCTCCCGCATCACCCGACGAGAGAGGCCGCGGCGTATGGGTCCCGGCCCGAGGCCAGGACGACGCCGGTGTGTCAGCTCAGCGCCACGTTGATGGAGGATTCCGGCAGCTCCGCATTGAAGCAGCGCTGATAGAATTCCGCGACCAGCGGACGCTCGAGCTCGTCGCACTTGTTGAGGAACGTCACACGGAAGGCGAAGCCGATGTCGCCGAAGATCTCGGAGTTCTCGGCCCAGGTGATCACCGTGCGCGGGCTCATCACCGTCGACAGATCGCCATTGGCGAAGGCGTTGCGCGTGAGGTCGGCGAGCCGCACCATCTTGTTGACGGTGTCGCGGCCCTGTGCGTTCTGATAGTGCTTGGCCTTGGCCAGCACGATCTCGACCTCCTCGTCATGGGCGAGGTAGTTGAGCGTGGTGACGATCGACCAGCGGTCCATCTGGCCCTGGTTGATCTGCTGGGTGCCGTGATAGAGGCCCGAAGTGTCGCCGAGCCCGATGGTGTTGGCGGTCGCGAACAGACGGAACGCCGGGTGCGGCTTGATCACCTTGTTCTGGTCGAGCAGGGTCAGCCGGCCCGACACTTCAAGCACGCGCTGGATCACGAACATCACGTCCGGACGGCCGGCATCATATTCGTCGAACACCAGCGCGACGTTGTGCTGCAGCGCCCAGGGCAGGATACCATCCCGAAACTCGGTGACCTGCTTGCCGTCTCTGACCACGATCGCGTCCTTGCCGACGAGGTCGATACGGCTGATGTGGCTGTCGAGGTTGACGCGCACGCACGGCCAGTTGAGTCGCGCCGCGACCTGCTCGATATGGGTCGACTTGCCGGTGCCATGGTATCCGGTCACCATCACACGGCGATTCTTGGCGAAGCCGGCCAGGATCGCCAGCGTCGTGGCGCGGTCGAAGCGGTAGTCGGCGTCGACCTCGGGGACATGCGGGTCGCTTGCGGAAAAAGCCGGCACCTCAAGGTCGCTGTCGATCCCAAACACCTGCCGCACCGACACCTTCATGTCGGGCACACCGGTCATCTCCTGCGCATTGGTCGTAGCGGCGGTCGTCATTCATCCTCCGAGGTCCCGGGCATTCCCGAAACCAGATTTCATGTTTGGCTGCGGTTGAAGGGCTTCAACGCCAGCCTAGCAGAGAGCACGCGCGGGCAGAAGCCTAAGCCTTGATCAAAGTTCCGTCGTTATATCATCGAGATAGGCATGAGTGGCCGTTTTCGAAAGGCTGCCCTGCGAATCGTGCCACCTTTTCGCCCACCGGCTCTTCCCAGGATCTCGACGTGGCACCCGGAGCCGGGGTTCCTACTTATCGAGGAGCTCCCGCCCACCCTCTCCACCAACAGGAACCGCGTGGCCCATCTGTTCGATCCCCTCATTGCCTTCGTCTCAGCGCATGCGGGACTGGCCTATCTCACCCTGTTTCTGGCCGCCCTGCTGGAGGCGATCCCGATCATGGGCTCGGTGGTTCCAGGCACGACCATCATCCTGGCGCTGAGCGCGTTGATTCCGGGCGGCGAGCTGACCCTGCAATGGGTGCTGGCGGCGGCCATCCTGGGCGCGGTGCTGGGGGACGGCGGGGCGTTCTGGGTCGGCCATCGCAGGCAGCGCGAGATCCTGACGAGTTGGCCGTTCTCGAACTATCCGCGCCTGGTGGCGCAGAGCGAGGCCTTCTTCCACCGTTTCGGCACCCTGGCGATCTTCTTCGCCCGCTTTGTCGCGCCGATCCGCGCCGTCGTGCCGATCACGGCCGGCGCGCTCGACATCCCTCCGCCGCGCTTCTACGCCGTGAACATCCCTGCCATCGTGCTGTGGGCCTGCGCCCATGTCCTGCCCGGAGTATTCGCCGTGCAGCTGTTGCACCGCTATGGCGGCATTCCGCATCATAGCCATATCGCCAAATCCACCTGGATCATCGCGGCGATCGCCGGAACGATCGTGGTCTGGCTGGTCCTCAGATTGACGCGGAAGCGGCGCGAGACGCAGCTGGCGGCCGGCGCCGCGGATTAGAACGGCTACAGCGAATCCAACATGGCGCCGCGGCCGGGTGCGGGTCCGATATAGCGGGCGCGCGGGCGGATCAGGCGGCCATGCTGCAGCTGCTCGCAGGCGTGGGCGATCCAGCCGACGCAGCGGGCCATCGCGAACAGCGCCAGCTCGCTGCCGGCGGGCAGACGCAGACTATGCACCAGCACCGCAAGCGCGTAGTCGATGTTAACGAACTCGCCGGTCGCCTCTGCGATCCGCTCCGGCACCTCGCGGGTGAATTTGCGCGGCGCGCCGGCCCGCGTCAGCGCCTCCAGCAGCGAGATCGCGCGCGGATCACCGCGCTTGTAGACGCCATGCCCGAACCCGGCGAAGCGCTCGCCCAGCGCCACCCGCTCGCGGATCAGCGGCGCGACATCGCGATCGATGAGTGCCTTCACCAGTTGCGACGCCAGCACGCCGGCACCGCCGTGCTGCGGCCCTTTGAGCGCCACAAGACCCGCGATGACGGCATCGTAGAGGCTGAGGCCCGTCGACGCCGCACAGCGGACGGTGAAGGTCGACGCGTTCAGCTCATGATCGGCAAGCAGCACCAAGGTGCGGCGGATCAGGTCCGGCGCATGTTCGTGTCCGGGCGCCCAGCTCCGCGCGACCTGAACATGGAGCGGATCGGCTGACGCGGGCTGGTTCAGCATGGTTGCGACCACAAGCCGAACGATGCGGGCGCCGACCAGCGCCCGACCGTCGGGTGCGCGGTTGAAGGCCGCGGGATCAGCATGTGTCGCCAGCGCCAGCACCGCGATGGCGCGGTCGATCGGCGCCGCGCGCCGCGCGGCATCGGCGATGAGACTCATCTCCTCCGACGCGGCCGGAAGGTTGTCTGGCGCAAACGGATCGAGCGCGGTCACGTCCCACAACAGTGTCGCGGCATGCTCCAGCGTGTCGCGCTCGGCCAGGTCGACGCAATTGACGCCGCGATAGATCGGACCGGCTTCGGTGATCGTCGACACAGCGGAATCGAACACGGGGAGATCCGCATCGAAGCTGCGGAAAGCGCGCGGCTCAGGGGCCGGCGCACGACGCTCCTTCAGGGCGCGGATGTCCTCGGCGCGATAGCGGCTGCTGCGCGAGTTCGGCGACGGCTCGGAGCGGACCAGGCCGCGGCTGACATAGGCGTAGAGGGTGGCCGGCGAGATCGCGAGCTCGGCCGAAGCTTCACGGGCAGATAGGTAAAGTCCGCTGTCTTTTTTCATATTGATCAGCTTAATCAAGATTGATCAAGTTGTCGACTGGGCGGATCTTGCCGGCGTGACCACTCGTGAAGGAGACCCGCCATGACCATCCACCTCGGCAAGACCCCGATCGGCCTCGACGGCATCGCCGCCGCCGAGACCGTGCTCAGCCACGTCGACGGCCAGCAGGGAGAGCTCATCATCGCCGGCGCCCGTGTGGCCGATCTCGCCGCTGCCAACGGCTTCGAGGGCGTGACGGCCCGGCTATGGAGCGCGGCCACGAAGCGCACCGTCGGCGAGGCCGAGGTCCGCGCCAGCCTTGGTCGTGCCCGCGAGCGTGCCTTTGCCCGGCTGCCCGAGCTGCTCGCCGCGACCTCCGGCCTGTCGATCATCGACGGCTTCCGCGCCGCGGTCGCGGCGCTGCGCCACGAACCCGGGCTCGACGACGAAGCCACGATCGTCGGCGCCTGCCCGGTGATCGCCGGCGCCTTGGTCCAGCGCGCGCAGGGAGCGCAGCCGATTGCCCCCGACCCTGATGCCAGCCACGCCGCCGATACGTTACGGATGGTGCGTGGCGATAGGCCCGAGAGCGGGGAGGTGGCGGCCTTGGACACCTATCTCGTCACCGTCAGCGATCACGGCATGAACGCCTCGACATTCGCCGCGCGGGTCGTGGCCTCGACCCAGGCCGACCTGTTCGCGTCGGTGACCGCCGGCTATTGCGCGCTCACCGGCCCGCTGCATGGCGGAGCGCCGGAGCCGGTGCTGGAGATGCTCAATGCGATCGGGACGCGCGACAACATCAAGCCGTGGGTCGACGCGGCGCTAGGCCGCGGAGAGCGGCTGATGGGGTTCGGGCATCGGATCTATCGCGTGCGCGATCCGCGCGCCGACGTGCTCAAGGGCGCGATCGAGCGGCTGGCGGGCAGCGGGGCTGATCTGCCGTTTGCGAGCGAGGTAGAGGCTTACATCCGCCAAGCGCTGCGGCAGAAGAATCCGGAGCGCGTGCTCGACACCAATGTGGAGTTCTTCACCGCCATCCTGCTCGATGCACTGAAGATTCCGCGGCAGGCGTTCACGCCGATCTTCGCGGTGGCGCGTGCGGCAGGCTGGACGGCGCATGCCCGCGAGCAGCAGCGGACGGGGCGGCTGATCCGGCCCAGCTCGGCCTATATCGGGCCGAAGCCCTGAACCGTCGAGCGCGACGCGCGGCAGCCTCGCGCGCTGTCGCGCATCAGCCCTTCACCACCGTCTTCAGATAGTTGTAGGCCTTGATGATCTCGATCAGGCGATCCTCGGTGGAGCGGTCGCCGCCATTGGCGTCGGGATGGTGCTGCTTCACCAGCGCCTTGTACTTGACCTTGACGTCTTCGAGCGTCGCATCGGGACCGAGGCCCATCACCTGCAGCGCCTTGCGCTCGGCGTTGAAGACCTTGCGCGTCTCGGCCTTGGGGGCCGACTGGGGATCCGGACGCCAGCTGCCGCGGCCGTTGATCTCGGCGAAGACGCTGAACGGATCGGCGGCATCGCCGAGATCGCCCTCGGCGCTGCCGGTGCCGCGCTTGGCCGACGTGTTGGCACCCATCTTCCAGGTCGGGCGATGTCCGGTCAGCGCATCCTTCTGATAGCGCGCGACCGCCTCGGCGTTCATCCCCGAGAAGAAATTATAGGACTGGTTGTACTCGCGCACGTGGTCGAGGCAAAAGTGCCAATACTCGCGCACGTTCTCGCGTCCCTTGGGCGCGCGGTGCGAGCCCTTGTTCTTGCAGTCCGGCCACTGACAGGGCTGGGCCTCCTCGCGCACCACCGGCTGCCGCGCAGCCTGCTTCTTGGGCTTGATGCGGATGGAGTCGAAGAATTTGTTTGAATCGATCGGCATGGCGGACTTTGACTACGCAACGCCGAAAGCTTCAAGTCTTGACATTGCGAATACCTCTGGCGGGGACCGCCGATTGACGAAAAATAATTTGATGCGTATTTCCAGAGACCATGCGGACCCGAGATGCTATCATCGAAAAGTTGCGCGAAGCTTTCTCGCCGGAAAGCCTCGATGTTCAGGACGAATCACATCTGCACGAAGGCCATATGGGCCATCAGCCGAGCGGTGAGACCCATTTCCGCGTGTATATTGTGTCGCAGGCCTTCGCCGGCAAGAGCCGTGTCGATCGCCACCGCCTGATCAACGCCGCATTGGCAGCGGAACTTGCCGGCTCGGTGCACGCGCTCGCGCTGCATGCGAAGGCGCCGGGCGAGGTTTGATCCCCAATTAGAACGCCGTGCCCGCACGGCGCGGCCGCGTCTCCTCGGTTTCGCCGCGGGGCACCGGTACGATGCGCAGCGCGGTGATGCGATTGCGCTCCCGGCGCAGCACGCGAAAGCGGAAGCCGTAGAACGTGAAGCTCTGGCCGCGCTCGGGGATCGAGCGCGCCTCGTGAATCACGAGACCTGCGACAGTGGTCGCCTCCTCGTCCGGCAGCGTCCAGTCCATCGCGCGATTGAGATCACGGATCGGCACCGAACCGTCGACGACGACGGATCCGTCTGGCTGCACGCGCACGCCGGCGACCTGCACGTCCTGCTCGTCGGAGATGTCGCCGACGATTTCTTCCAGGATGTCCTCGAGCGTGACGATGCCTTCGACCTCGCCATACTCGTCGACCACGAGCGCGAAATGCGTCTTGCGGCGGCGGAACGCTTTCAGCTGTTCCGACACCGAACGCATCTCCGGCACGAACCAAGGCGGCAGCGCCAGCGAGGCGACGTCGATGTGCGACACATCGCCCTCGGCGGCGCGGATCGCACGCAGCAGGTCCTTCGCATGCAGCACGCCGATGATGTTCTCCGGCGTCCCGCGCCATAGCGGGATGCGGGTATACTCGGTGGCGAGCACCTCGCGCACCAGTTCCTCCTGCGGCAGGTCCGCATTCACCATCACCATCTCGGTGCGATGGACCATCACGTCGGACACCTGCAATTCGCGCAAGTCGAGCAGGCCGCCGAGCATGTCGCGGTCCTGCTTCTCGACCTTGCCTTCATGATGTAGGAGATCGACGGCGCCGCGCAGGCGTTCGGTCGGCGACAGGATCGGCTGATTGGCCCCGACCTTGAAGCCGATCAGCCGCATCAGCCCACGCACGATCGCTTCGATCACGGCCAGCACGGGACCGAGCACGATCACGGCGGCCCGCATCGGTCTGGCAACCGTGAGCGAGACGCGATCGGGCGCATTGATCGCGATCGTCTTCGGCAGCACCTCGGCGAAGATCACCACCAGCGCGGTCATCACGCCGGTCGCATAGAGCACGCCGACCTCGCCGAACCAGGCGGTGAAGATGCCGGTCGCCAATGCGGAAGCGGCGATATTGGCGATGTTGTTGCCGAGCAGCAGCGCGCCGATCAGCCGCTCGCGCATGTCGAACAGGCTCGACACCACGTCGGCGTCGCGATTGCCCTGCTTCGACAGCCGCAGCATCGAGGCGCGGGAGGCACCGGTCAGCGCGGTCTCGCTCAGCGCAAAGAAGGCAGAGGCGGCGAGGAGGATGATGACGACGGAGAGTGTGATCCAGTCCATGACGCCGATGTCGCTCTGTAGGGAGGCCGCCGATGATCCGTTGGCACTGCTCAACACGGCGTAAAGCCCGGGATCAGCTTCTGCTGCGCAATTTGGCCTGCAGGAAGTCGCGAACGCGCGCCGGATCGACGTCCTTCGCGATGACGGCGCGGCCGATGGCTTCCATCAGGATGAAGGTGAGCTTGCCCCGCTTGACCTTCTTGTCCTGCGCCATCAAGGCCAAAAGCCGGTCGGCGTCGCCGATCCCCTCCTGGGCGAAGCCGGCGATATCCTGCAGATGGGTCGGCAGACCGACCGCGGCAAGGTGACGCTCGATGCGTGTGACGTCGTCGGGCGGCAGCATGCCGAGCTCGGCCGAGAACTGCGCCGCCAGCACCATGCCGACCGCGACGCCCTCGCCATGGAACAGCCGGTCGGAGAAGCCGGTCACGGCCTCCAGCGCATGGCCGAAGGTGTGGCCGAGATTGAGCAGCGCCCGATCACCGGTCTCGCGCTCGTCGCGGGCGACGATCGCCGCCTTGGCGCGGCAGGAGGTTGCAACCGCGTGCTCGCGCGCCGCACCGCCCTTGACGACGTCGGCGTGGTTGGCTTCCAGCCAGGCGAAGAAGCTGGCATCGCCGAGCAGGCCGTATTTGGCGACCTCGGCATAGCCGGCGCGGAACTGGCGCGGCGACAACGTGTCGAGCACCGCGGTGTCGGCGATCACCAGCACCGGCTGGTGGAAGGCGCCGAGCAGGTTCTTGCCCTGCGGCGAGTTGATGCCGGTCTTGCCGCCGACGGAGGAATCGACCTGCGCCAGCAGCGAGGTCGGGACCTGCACGAAGTCGACCCCGCGGCGCAGGATGGCGGCCGCGAAGCCGGCGAGATCGCCGACCACGCCGCCGCCGAGCGCGACGACGAGGTCGTTGCGCTCGATCTTGGCGGCGATCAGTGCCTCGCTGACCTTCTCGAGGCCGGCATAGGTCTTGGAGCCCTCGCCCTCCTCGACCACGATCGTGGACGACGGGATTCCCGCCTCCGCCAGGATCGCCTCGGTCGGCTTCAGCCAGTGCGCGGCCACGGTGCGGTCGGTGACGATGGCCGTCCGGACACCCGGCCGCAGCGCCGAGATGCGCTGGCCAAGCGAGGCGATCACGCCACGGCCGATGACGATGTCATAGGCGCGCTCGCCGAGCGCGACGTCGACGATCATCGGATCGGAATGCTTCAGTGGTGCCGTCATCGGAGCGCGCCCATCGCCTGCGGAGGATCGGATTGAACTGGATCGGGTTGTGGTCCGGTGGGCCTCGCCGCGGTCTCCGGTGGAGAGAAGAACGCCTGCAGCGCCTCCAGGCAGTCCTCGACGACCCGGTCGTGCGGCACGTCGCGCGAGAAGATCGTGAGGTCGGCGAGCTGGTAGACCGGCTCGCGCTCGGTCAGGAGCCGCGCGACCGTGCCTTCGGGATCAGCCGTCTGCAGCAGCGGGCGGTCGGCCCGCCGCCGGACGCGGCGCATGATCACGTCGGCATCGGCCTTCAGCCACACCGAGACCGCCTTCTCCTGGATGCGCCGCCGTGTATCCTCGCGCATGAAGGCGCCGCCACCGGTTGCCAGCACCGCCGGACCATTTTCGAGCAGGCGGGCGATCACCCTCGCCTCGCCGTTGCGGAAATAGTCCTCGCCGCGCGACTCGAAGATTTCCGGTATGGTCATGCCGGCTGCGGTCTCGATCTCGGTATCCGCATCGACGAACGGCAGCCGGAGCCGCGCCGCGAGCCGCCGGCCCACGGTCGATTTGCCGACCCCCATCATGCCGACCAGCACGATCAGCCGCTTGCCGAGGCCTGCGAGAATCGCGGCCTCCTGGGCGACAGGTCCAGATGCTGGTTGCGTCGGTTCGGTCATTTCTCCGCTTCTAACCCAGGCCCTGCTGCTTTCAAAGGCATCCTGTTCCGCTCCCCGAGCCAAGGCGAGCTGCCCGGTCTGCCGACGGGCTTGCAAGGCCGATGCGAACATGTTGGATGAAACCGTTCCCTTTCTGGTGGCCTGCGCGACCGACATGCCCAGCCTGTTCCGCTTCCTGACCGTCATCGCCATCATCGTCGGCGTGGTCTATGGCGCGATCTACGCGCTGGCGAATTTCGTCAACCCGAAGCCGCGCGAGATGACGGTGACGATCCCGCCGGACAGGTTCCAGAAGAGATGATCGGCACCGCTGCGGCGAACCGAAAAGCCACAGGGCATTGATTAAGAATTTTACGATTGTCTGAGGCGGCCGGGCGCCGCGATATCGGCCAGATTTGCAGTCACCGCTCGCCGTGCCGGCACGAATACCTCGTAGTGATTCGATCGCCTCGGACGCAGCGGATTTCACAACATGAAGGTCAAGGCCTCCGACGCCAGGCTGATGAGCCTGTTCCTCGACATGATGGCCGCCGAGCAGGGTGCCGGTCAGAACACGCTGGACGCCTATCGCCGCGACCTCACCGATCTCTCCGACTTTCTCGGCGGCAAGGCCAACGGCTTCGCCACGGCCGACACCCAGGCATTGCGCGACTATCTCGCCGATCTCGACACCAGGGGCTTCAAGTCCTCCAGCGTGGCGCGGCGGTTGTCGGCGATGCGACACCTGTTTCGCTTCCTGCTGAGCGAGCGCATCCGCAGCGACGATCCCGCCGCGATCCTGTCCGGCCCGAAACGCGGCCGGCCGCTGCCCAAGGTACTGTCGATCGGCGATGTCGACCGGATGCTGACCCGCGCGAAGGAGCTGAGCGAGGGCACGGACGCTTCGCCGGCGCAGCGGCTGCGCGCGCTGCGGCTGTATTGCCTGCTCGAGGTGCTCTACGCGACCGGCTTGCGCGTCTCCGAGCTGGTGGCGCTGCCGCGGACGGCCGCCCGCAACGATGCCCGCATGATCGTAGTGCGCGGCAAGGGCAACAAGGAGCGGCTGGTGCCGCTGAACCAGGCCTCGCGCCAGGCGATGGCCGACTATCTCGCCGCCCTGGATGCGTTGAAGCCCGAGAAGAAGGCCAGCGCGACGTTCGGCAAATGGCTGTTTCCCTCGTTCGGCGAGAGCGGCCACCTCACCCGCCAGCACTTCGCCCGCGACCTCAAGGAGCTGGCGGTGGCGAGCGGCCTGCCAGCCCGGCTGGTGTCGCCGCACGTGCTGCGCCATGCCTTCGCCAGCCATCTGCTGCACAACGGCGCCGACCTGCGCATCGTCCAGACCCTGCTCGGCCACACCGACATCTCGACCACCCAGATCTACACCCATGTGGTCGAGGAACGGCTCAAGAGCCTGGTGCGCGACCTGCACCCGCTGGCCGAGACCTGACGTCGCTTCACACCTTCCCGAAACCAAATCCGCCGGCGTGACGCCCGGCCGGCTTGACTTCGCGCCCGTCTGCCCCGAAAGAGCGCCATCCTGCCCGCGATCCCGGCGCGATGCCGGGAGGCTGGGCACCGATCGTACCCTAAGCTCCTGAAGTCCTTCGGCTTCAGGTCCGAAGGCCGAACCGATTTCGTCTCCCAGCGCTCTTCCTTCAGCTCTTCCATGCCGGATCCCATGCGCAGCTACCTCGATTTCGAAAAGCCTGTTGCCGAGCTCGATTCCAAGGTCGACGAACTCCGGGCGATGGCCGCCTCCGGCACCGATATCGGCGAGGAGGTCAGCCGGATCGAGGAGAAGGCCGGCCAGGCGCTGGCCGAGCTCTACGCCACGCTCACGCCATGGCAGAAGACCATGGTGGCCCGCCATCCGCAGCGGCCGCACTTCACGGACTTCGTGGGCGGGCTGATCACCGAGTTCACCCCGCTCGCCGGCGACCGCAAGTTCGGCGAAGACGCCGCTTTGCTCGGCGGCTTCGGCCGCTTCCGCGGCGAGCCGATCTGCGTCATGGGCCAGGAAAAGGGCGCCACCACCGAATCCCGCCTCAAGCACAATTTCGGCATGGCCCGCCCGGAAGGCTACCGCAAGGCGGTCCGCCTGATGGAAATGGCCGAGCGGTTCGGCATCCCCGTGCTGTCGCTGGTGGATTCCGCCGGCGCCTATCCCGGCATCGGCGCCGAGGAGCGCGGCCAGGCCGAGGCCATCGCGCGCTCGACCGATGCCTGCCTGGCGCTCGGCGTTCCCAACGTCGCGATCATCACCGGCGAGGGCATGTCGGGCGGCGCCATCGCGCTGACCACCGCCAACCGCGTCCTGATGCTGGAGCATGCGATCTACAGCGTGATCTCGCCGGAAGCCGCCTCCTCGATCCTCTGGCGCGACGGCACCAAGGCGCAGGAAGCCGCCAACAGCATGAAGATCACCGCCCAGGACATGCTGCGCTTCGGCGTGGTCGACACCATCCTGAAGGAGCCGGTCGGCGGCGCCCACCGCGATCCCGCGGCGATGATCGCGGCCACCGGCGAGGCGATCGCCCAGGCGCTTGACGAGCTGAAGGGCCTCGACGCCGACGCCATCCGCAAGCAGCGCCGGCAGAAGTTCATCGAGATCGGCCGTAAGCTCGGCTGAGCGGGCGGGAGCCGAGCGCTCGGCGCTCGCGGTTTTGTGAGTCTTTCCAGCCGTTTGGCCGCATTTCGGCCCCGCCGGCGGGCTCTGCTGTTTAGAAGTTGTTGACCAAAGCGGCCAGGGCCTCGCGGCTCCACCGGAGCGCGGGTTGCGGGTCGTGGGGTCAAAGGCTACAATTTTAATCAATGGTTTGACGGCATGACGCAGGGTCGACCCGTGATTTATCCAGCTTTCGGGCCGATCGGGTGAGATGAGACTGGGGTGTTGCGGCATGCCGGGTTTGCGGGGAGCATTGTCTTGATCAACCGCGCTTTCGTCCGGGTTCTGATGACCTCGGCGGTGTTGGCCGCCGGTGCGCTGCTGACGGGTTGCAACAGCGATCAGGTCGCGCTCGCCACCAACGCCAAGGCCAACCAGCCGGTGTCGCCGAAGCTCGTCGCGACCATGGGCGAGAAGGACATGGATCTGCAGTCGCCGATCCTGGTCCGCGTGTTCAAGCAGGAGGCCGAGCTCGAGGTCTGGAAGCAGGACCGCTCCGGCAAGTTCGCGCTGCTCAAGACCTATCCGATCTGCCGCTGGTCCGGCGACCTCGGACCCAAGGTGCGCGAGGGCGACCGCCAGGCGCCGGAGGGTTTCTACTCGATCAATCCGAGCCAGATGAATCCGCAGTCGGCCTACTACCTGTCCTTCAACACCGGCTATCCGAACGCCTTCGACAAGGCGCTGGGCCGCAGCGGCTCGCAGCTGATGGTGCATGGCGACTGCTCCTCGCGCGGCTGCTTCGCCATGACCGACGAGCAGATCGCCGAGATCTATGCGCTTGGGCGCGAGTCGTTCTTCGGCGGCCAGCGGGCCTTCCAGTTCCAGGCCTATCCGTTCCGGATGACGCCGGTGAACATGGCCAGGCACCGCAACAATCCGAACATGCCGTTCTGGCGCATGATCAAGGAAGGCTACGACCATTTCGAAGTCACCCGGCAGGAGCCGAAGGTCGACTTCTGCGAAAAGAAGTACGTCTTCGACGCCCAGAAGCCGCCGGGCGCGACGCATGATCCGGTGTTCGACGCCGCCGCCAAGTGCCCGGCCTATGTCGTTCCCGACGAGATCACCGCCGCCGTGCGCGACAAGCAGCAGGCGGACGAGGTGGAATACGCCAAGCTCGTCGCCAAGGGCACGCCGGTCGCGAAGCTCAACACCGGCATCGATGGCGGCATGAATCCGATCTTCGCCAGCCGCGTGCCGGGCGCCTCCACCGGCCTGTCCGATGCCGGCGAAGCGCCGGGACTGTCGCTCGCCAACTTCTCGCCGGCGCCAGGCACGATCCCCGGTCATGTCAACCCGCCGCGCGCGCCCGGCGCCGACGAGGTCGCCGCGATGCCGGCCAGTGCGACTCCGGCTCCCGCAGCGGCGCCCTCCACCCGCGTGGCAGCCGTCAGTGCGCCGGAGAAGCCGAGCTTCATGTCGAGCCTCGCCCGCAAGGTTGGGATCGGCGGCAATGCGGCGGCCGACACCAAGGCTGCGACGGCGAAGCCCGAGACCAGGACCGCGGAGGCCAGGCCCTCGGAGATCAAGCCCGCCGAGATCAAACCTGCGCCCAAGCCGGTCGCGGCCAAGCCGGCCGAGGCCAGGCAGGCTGCCGCGCGGCCGCCGTTCAAGCCCGCCAGCAGCGACGCGCCTACCACCACGGCGCCGGCACAGACCCAGACCGCACTGGTCTCCGGCGCCGTCCCGGTGCTGCAGTCGAACTCGTTCGACAGCCGGTTCGCAGGATTCAAGTAAGCCCGACTATCGAAGCCGTCGTCAGTCGCGCGGCCAGGCGTGACCGATTTGAGTGGCCAATTGCCTGCCCGGCCGTCATTGCGAGCGCAGCGAAGCAATCCAGAGTCCCACCCGAGCCCTGGATTGCTTCGCTGCGCTCGCAATGACGAAGACATGCGTTCCTGTTCTCGCGGCGCCCCTGGCGTCCGAGTGATCCATCGATCTCACCCTCCGAAGCGAGGGTGCAGGGAAGGCCGGACCTCGACTGAGGCCCGTGGCCCGCCTGCGAAAAAAATGCAGGCGGCAGGTACCACAGGTCCAGCCGGACGACCCGGCCCTCCCTGCGCGATAGTCTTAACGGCTGCTTCGCGATCTCCCTGGGGACCGGGCTGTCTTGCCCCCATCACCGGCGAGATGCGCGGGGCATCATCAGCCGACTTGACCTCAGCATCGGGAGGCCAGGACCACGCGACTTGACCGTGCGAGCCGATGTTGTTCGTCCGCGCGAATGATCACGCTGCAAACCGGCCCGCCCATCGCATCCCGCACTCCACGCTTCGTGACGACCGCGCAGCGCCCCTCGTCGATGAGGCGGGACGAACGGAATAAATCACGAAATTCCGAAAACGAGAAGCGGCATATTTTTGCTAAGGGGACTGGACAGCCCAAATCAGCTTGAACGCGCAGGAAAATTCAGTTTTTGCGCGCAGCGCATTTCTCATCGCTGCGAGGCATGGACCCGCCCGCCGCACGCGGGACGCAGGACCGAATCGCCCGACGGGCAGAGGCGCCGGCGTCGTCGCCCAAGCCTTCATGGCCGGGCCGGCCGGTTGACGGCTGGAATATCATGCCATATTAAAAGTTACATGAGACCCAACAGCCAGTTGTCCGGCATCCTGCACGTCCTGCTCCACATGGCGGAGCACGACGGTCCGGTCACGTCCGAGGCGCTCGCAGCGATGATGCAGACCAATCCGGTCGTGATCCGCAGGATCATGGCCGGCCTCCGGGACAGCGGCTATGTGCGCTCCGAGAAAGGCCATGGCGGCGGCTGGACGCTCGCCTGCGATCTGGCGACCGTCACCCTGCGCGACGTCTATGATTCACTCGGGCGCCCGTCGCTGTTCGCCATCGGCCATCGGAGCGAGACTCCCGACTGCCTCGTCGAGCAGGCGGTCAATGCGGCGCTCGACACCTCCATCCGGGCCGCCGAGACCTTGCTGCTGTCCCGTCTCGGCGCCATCACGCTGGCGGCGCTGAGCGCTGATTTCCACGACCGCCTCGAACGACGGAAGCGACCCCGCAAAGGAGACATTTGTCATGCCGGCTGACATCGCCGACGGCGCCCAGCAGTTCATCCGCGCGTTTTCCGATCCCGAGTTCGTCGCGCGCTACACGGATGGTCCGCGGCGCTTCGTGCCCGGTCTCGACGGGCTGCACCGGATGACGGCGGTCCTGCTGGCCGAGCGGGCGCCCGAACACGCGAGGGTGCTCGTGCTGGGCGCGGGCGGCGGGCTCGAGCTCAATGCGTTGGCGGAAGCGCAACCATCGTGGACCTTCGTCGGCGTCGATCCGGCACCGCAGATGCTGCGACTCGCCGAACGCACGCTCGGCCCGCGGACGAGCCGGGTCGAACTGATCGAGGGCACCATCGACGACGCGCCGGCCGGCCCGTTTCACGCGGCGACATGCCTGCTGACGCTGCATTTTCTGGCAGCGCCGGAACGGTTGCGGACAGTCCGCGCCGTGCACGACCGGCTCCGCCCTGGAGCGCCGTTCGTGGTGGCCCATAGCTGCCTGCCCAACGAGCCAGTCGAAAGGTCGCTGTGGCTGGATCGGTACGCGGCCTATGCCGTTGCGTCCGGCACAGACCCCGAGCAGGCCAGGACGATGCGCGCGACCGTCGATGCCAGCGTCAACATGCTGAGCCCAGGGGAGGATGAAGCCATCCTGCGTGACGGCGGCTTTCGCGATGTTCGTCCATTCTTCACAGCGCTGACCTGGCATGGCTGGATCGGCCACGCCTGAACCGCCGCCGAGCATCACGCCGATGCCGCCCTGAACGATCGCGATCAGGGCCTGCTAATTAGTTGCCCGGCCTGCGCCGGCATCCGCGCATGTCCCTCCCTGCGCCCCCCGAAGAGGTGGATGACGCGGCTTACGGACAGGCTTCCACCGGAGCCCTGCCACGTCTCAGCTTGCGTGACGTCGCGCACGGAGCGCGGGGCCGCGATCTGCGACAAACGGCGCCGTCACCCGAGGCGAGGTGACGCAACCGAGAGGAGCAGGTCATGAGCTTTTGGGATGATATCGGAGATGCCGTCAGTTCCGCCGTGGACGACGTGAAGGACGTCGCGAAGGATGTGGCGGGTGCGGTCGGCGGCGCGGCGGGCGCCGTGGTCCATACGGTCGAGCACGTCGCCGGCGATGCGGCCCATGCCGTGGGCAGCGTGGTGCACGGCATCGGCGCGCTCGGCGGCGAGGCCATCCATACCGTGGGTGGCGTGCTCGGTGCGATCGGGCACGGTGCCGAGGCGATCGGCGGCGGCCTGCTTCACACCGTAGGCGACGTGGCCTCGACCGTGGTCCATGTCGGCGGCGACGTCCTCCATACCGGGATCAACGTCGCCGGCGACGTGGCGTCCGGGGTGGGCCATCTGGTGCATGGTGACATCGACGGCGTCATCAACGACGTGAAGCATATCGGCGGCGACATCGTCGACGGCGGGCTCAAGGTCGGGGGCGACGTGGCGCATGGCGCCCTCGACGTCGCTGGCGACCTCGCACACACCGCGGTCGGCCTCGGCGAGGCCGGGTTGGAGGCGGCCGGCGCGGTCGGCCACGGCGCGCTCGGCATGGCCGGCACCATCGTCGGAACGGCCGGCGAGGTCGGCATGGACGCGCTCGACGCCGCAGGCGCGGTGGTGAAGGGCGGCTTCGACGCCGGCGTGGCGGTGGCCGACGGCGCCATCGGCGTGGTCACCGACACGGCGTCGGCGGCGGGCCACCTGGTCGGCGGACCGATCGGCGAGGCGATCTCCGGCATCGCCCACGGCGCCGATGCGGTCGGCACCGGCATCGTCGATGGCATCGGCCATTTCGTCGGCGAGGGTCTCAACGGGCTGGCACAGACCGCCGGCGATTTGAGCCACTCGCTGGGGCAGCAGCTCGACGCGATCGGCCACGACCTGGGCTCGCTCGTCAACGACCTCAGCCATGGCGATCTCGGCGCGGCGATCGGCGATATCTTCAAGCTGGCCCAGGACGGCCTGCGCAGCGACGGCAGCATCCAGATCGCTCATGCGGGACAGGACGGCGGCAGCCATGGCGGGTTCTGGGACTCGATCGCGCAGGCGATCCATCAGTCCGGCGACAACGTCCAGGGCGGCCAGGGCCCCGGCCCCGGCTTCCCCGGCCCGTTGCACGGCGAGGGCTCGTCGCACAACCCGATCATCGTCGACAATTTCGGCGACCATGGCCATGCGGGCAACACCGGCATCGTGCCGCCGAATTTCGACCACGCGCCGGTGGCCGTGCACGACGCGCCGCACGCCGACTACAGCCACATCGTCCAGATGGACGATTCGCATCACTTCGCGATGCATGGCTGAGACACCGGCGCTCAGCCGGCAGGCATCCCGCCGTGACCGTCACGGCGGGATGTCGCGTCAGGACCGATCGGCGGCGTGCTGGACGATGGCCGGCGGCGCGCCGATCGCCTGCGCGCGATCATGCGGCTGATCGTTCATCGCCGAGAGCGCACACAGCGCCAGCGAGCCCCAGACAGCGGCGCTGAAATACAGCGACATCCAGGCGATCTCTTCCTTCCAGTGCTCGAACTCGTGGGTGACGGTCCAGCGCGTCGCGGAGTCGCGCAGGCCGACGAGCGGATGCAGCAGCGGCGTGCCGGCGGCGCGCTCGATGCGCCAGCGCTTCACATACATCGGGACATCGATCACGACGAGGAAGGCGAGATAGCAGGCGACGCCGACGAGGCCAGCGATCAGAAGCCCGCGCACCATACCGTCGAACTCCGGCAGCAGCCGGCCGAGGCCGATGCCGACGAACAGGAAGGCCACCGCCCACAGCGAGTTCTCGATCGCGTTGTAGAGGAAATTCCTGGTGACGACCGCGTACCAGGAACAGATCTCGGCAACGACGATCAGCGGCACGATGATGCGGGCCATGTTGACCGCGGTCTCGGCATCCGCGATCGCGCCGAGCTGCGCCAGGATGATGGCCCATTGCGCCGCGAAGGCGATCTCGGCGATGGTCGCCACGGTGCGGCCGACGAACACGCTCGACAGCCAGCTGTCGACCAGACAGATGCGCTGCACGTCGGCGCGCGGCAGCACCGAGCGGAAGGCGCAGCCGAACACATAGGCCGCCGATAGCACCAGCATCGAACCGGTCTGGGAAGCCTGGCCCAGGGTATTGCTGCCGCCGTTGAGCTGGCGGTACAGGATGAACCAGAACACGATGTTGGCGAGGCTGACGAGCGTCAGCATGGCCCACCACAGACCGACCGGGTTCGACAGGGCTCGCGACTGCGCACGCATCCGGGCACTCCAACTTTCATGTGACTGACATTTGATCGTATTAATTCCGTCACGGAGCGGCAACCCGTTCCGGCCACGGAGGGTCGCAAAAGGCCGTGTGCCGGCGAGCCCTGCGGCCGGCGTCGGGAGTTGCCCGAGTTCCTTGCAGGAACCCGAAGGCGATCGGCGTCACCGTGGCGATGGACGATTTCGGCAAGCCGATGCTGCAGGAGGCCATCAGCAGGATGATTCGTTTGGTCGGAGGTACGCCGGCGGCTGCCGTCGACGTGCAGGCCAAGAAGGCTGCGGCCGCGTGACGGCAGATCTTGTCATCGTGATTGCCTTGCGGCTGAACTGAACAGGCGGCCGCGAATGTGATGGCTCACCCTCCCCTGGAGGGGGAGGGTGACCCCGGCACGCAGCCCGGCCAAGCTCGGCGCAGCGTTACTCAGAACGTCCGGATGATCTTGAAATCGAGTCCGTCAGCCGCGGCGAGATGCATCGCCATGCCGGCCCGGCCCTGCCGGATCGTCACCTCGCCGCGCGCGCCGGAATAGACGATGTTGCGGCCGGCGGCGGCGAGCGGTCGCAGGGATAGCGAGCCGGCGCGCTCGGCGGCCGCCTTGAGAAAGCGCAGGCCCTCGTAGTTCGACTGGCCGACCGATCCGACCGGCGGCGCATCGGCGCCGAACATCGCGGTGTAGCGGCTCATGAACGCGTCATTGGCCTTGGAGCCGATGCAACTGAAATAGCCGGAGGCCGAATACAGGTTCTCGGTGTTGTCGGCGCCGATGCCGAGCAGCACCGTTTCGTCCACCGCGCCGGCGAGACGCAGGGTGGTCGCGGCGAGGCCCGACTCGCCGAACGCGCGATTGAAGGTGATGCTGTCGGTGCCGATCAGCGAGATCAGCACGACATCGGGCCTGGCGGCGCAGATGCGCGCCAGATGCGCCTCGTGATCATCCTCGCCGACCGGCACGAACTCCTCGCCGACCACCTGGCCGCCGGCCTCGGTGATATAGGTCTTGGTCTGAAGGTGGGACTGCCAGGGCCAGACGTAGTCGCTGCCGATCAGATACCAGCGCCGGGCGCGCTTGTTCTCCGCCAGCCAGTGGATCGCGGGGCGGGTCTGGCTGTGCGGCGTCTCGCCGATCGCCATCACGCCGGGCGTGCGCTCGCCGCCTTCATAGACCGGCGTATACACATAAGGGGTGCGGCCGCGCGTGAGCCGGCGCAGCGCCAGCCTGACGGCGCTGATATGCGAGCCCATCACGACGTCGATGTCGTCGAATTCGAGCGCATCCCTGGCACGATCGGTCACCTCGTCCACCGGCCCGCCGGAATCGTAGAACGACAACTCGATCTCGCGCCCGAGAATGCCACCGTGGCGGTTGATCTCGGACACCGCGAGCAGCGCGCTGTTGGTCGCGGCCGGCCCCCAGATGCCGGGCGACCCGGAGAAGGTAAGGAAATTGCCGATGCGCAGCCGGTTCTGGGAGCCGCGCCGCTGGAGACGGTCAGGATCGAACGGGGCGAGTGCGGGAAGGCCGGCCCGCCGGGGCGGGCTCCTGAACAGCAGGGATGGCGGCAGACTGAGACGCCCGGCCGTGACAGATCCTGTCGAGAGCACACCCACTCCTTGGCCGCAACCGTGTCTGGCCCATTGTGGACCGGCGGTCATACGCCGTCAAAATCAGCACGCGTTCGGCAAATATCCTATTCGAAAATGTTGAATGTTCAAGAATTGGGATGCATATAGATCGGGCAGCAACTGCCGGACATTCATTCAAGTCGGGACCGCAAGCGAAATTCACCGTGGCCAAACCGCCCCATCCCAACACCCCCCTCACCGAACATCTCGCCTACCTGCTCGCGCAAGCCAACCGGGAGATCAACCGGCAGCTGGAGTCGCGCCTGAGCACCGAGGGCGTGCCCGTCGAGCAGTGGCGCATCCTCAAGGTGCTCTCGGACGGCGAGGGGCACTCGATGGGCGATCTCGCCGACGCGGTGCTGCTGAACCACCCGACCCTGACCAAGATGATCGACCGCATGGTGTCGGACTCGCTGGTCTACCGGCGCCAGGACGCCCATGACCGCCGCAAGGTGCTGATGTTCATCAGCGATCATGGCAAGGCGCTGTGCAAGCGGCTGAACTCGCTCGCCGCCAGCCAGGAGGCGCACATCCTGGAGAATTACGGCGACAAGGCCACCGGCGAGCTGAAGCGGCTGCTGGAGAATCTGATCGACGCGGCGAGCTGAGCGGCTGCTGTAGGGTGGGCAAAGGCGCGCCGAGCTACTGATTTGACTAAGACTGACTCTCGCACCGAGCACGCCGATGGACGGTGGGCACGGCGCGTTGACTGCATACCGCGGAGCAGCACCGGTGGACGCGCCTTTGCCCACCCTACCGCATCCCGCCTGCGGCAATGTGGCGGCAGGCCCGGCAACGCCGGGATAGACGCAAGACGAATCCTCCCTCATCCTGTCCTCTGACGATCGCGACGAACGGGCCACAGAGCCCGCGCGCGATCCCCGGCCATGCCGGACGAGGACACGACACAGGGAGGACAGGCCATGGGCATTCATCTGCTCGATCGCGCCATCGGCAGCGAGTATCCGACATTCGCCAGCACGGCTGACATCCGCGCTTTCGAACAGATGCCGTACAATGAACGGATCGCCGCGCAGAGCACCTACGAGGCGCTCAAATGCGGCGCCTCGGTCAACCCCGACGCGCCGGCGATCCAGTTTCTGCAAAATGCCGATCCGGCCGATACGCCGGTCGTGATCTCCTATCGCGACTTCATCGCCAGGGTCACCCAGGCCGCCAACATGTTTCATGCGCTCGGCGTCGGCCCCGACGACGTCGTCAGCTTCATGCTGCCCTTGGTGCCCGACGCCTTCGTCACGCTGTTCGGCGCCGAAGCCGCCGGCATCGCCAACCCGGTCAATCCGCTGCTGGAGCCGCACCAGATCGCCGAGATTCTCGATGCCGCCAAGACCAAGGTGCTGGTGGCGCTGGGCCCCCTGCCCGGCACCGACATCTGGCAGAAGGTCGAGAAGGTCCGAGGCAGCCTCAAACACCTCAAGGCGATCGTGCAGGTGCATGGCGGCGGCGGTGATCCGGCGAACGGCATCCACGCCTTCAACGACCTGATCAAGCCGCAGCCGGGCGATCACCTGGTCAGCGGCCGGCAGATCAAGGCCAGCGATACCGCGGCCTATTTCCACACCGGCGGCACCACCGGCACGCCGAAGCTGGTGCGGCACAGCCACGGCAACCAAGTCTACCAGGCCTGGGGCATCAACCTGGTCCTGAAAGCCAAGCCCGGCGGGACGCTGCTGTTCGGCATGCCGCTATTCCATGTCGGGGGATCACTGACGCAGGCGCTGCAGACCCTCTCCGCGGGCGGCAGCCTCGTCGTGCTCTCCGGTGCCGGCTGGCGCAATCCGAATGCGGTGCGCAACATCTGGGGCCTGGTCGAGCGCTTCAAGCCGGAGACGCTGTCGAGCGTGCCGACGGTGCTGGCGGCGACGCTGGCGGTGCCGCAAGGCGCGGCCGACATCTCCAGCCTGCGCTATGCCGCCGGCGGCGGCTCGGCGATTCCGGTCGCCGTGGGGCAGGCGATCATGGACAAGCTGAAGCTGCCGGTGATCGAAGTCTATGGCATGACCGAGACTGCGAGCGTGCACACCATGGCCTATCCGGACCAGCCGATCCGGCTCGGCTCGGTCGGCCTGCCGCTGCCCTATGCGCAGGTGCGCATCGTCAAGCTCGATGCCGACGGGCGCTACGAGCGCGACTGCGCGGCGGATGAGATCGGCGTCGTCATCATGGCCGGGCCCGGCGTGTTCTCAGGCTATCTCGACGACGCCCACAACAAGGGCGCGTTCATCGACGGCCATTGGGTGAACTCCGGCGATCTCGGCCGGCTCGATGCCGACGGCTTCCTCTGGATCACCGGCCGCGCCAAGGACCTCGTGATCCGCGGCGGCCACAACATCGATCCGGCGCCGATCGAGGAGATTTTGTTTCAGCATCCCTCGGTCGGCTTCGCCGCCGTGGTCGGCCAACCCGACGCCTATGCCGGCGAGCTGCCGATCGGCTACGTCCAGCTCAAGCCGGGGGCTGCCGTGCAGCCGGGCGAGCTGGAGGACTGGGTGCGCGCCCGCACGCCCGAGCGCGCCGCGGTGCCGGTGCAGATCATCCCGATCGACCCGATGCCGGTCACGGGCGTCGGCAAGGTGTTCAAGCCGCAATTGCGCTGGGACGCCGCGACGCGCGTGTTCACCAAGGTGCTGTCGCAGGTCACCGACCGCGGCATCGATTGCAGTGTGAAGGTCGGCCCGCACGGCAGCCACGGCAGCATCGCGACGGTGACGTTGCGCAACGTGCCTGCGGAGACCCGCGAGGCGGTCGAGAACGAGGTGCACACCTTGCTGGCGCCGTTCGTGATCCGGCACGAGGTGGTGATGGGGTGAGCCGCGATTCGGCGTGAGACAGCCGTCTCGGCATTTGATCGGGACGGTGGTGCTCTGGCACGATGCTGACGCGCTTCGTCACGTTTGCCAGGCCGGAGACGATGAACCCAACCGACATCACCATCGCGATCGAAGATGCCAGACAGGCTGATGTGGCCGACCTCATCGCGGAGGCCAATGCCTATCTGCGGACGCTATACCCTGCTGAAAGCAATCATCCCGTCGATGCCCACGCGCTCTCGGTGCCCGGAGCCGCATTTTTTGCCGCCCGTCGTGACGGGACGCTGCTCGGATCGATCGCCCTTCGGCTCATCGGTCCAGGACATGCCGAGATCAAGCGATTGTTCGTCCGCGAAACCGCCCGCGGCTGTGGGCTCGGACGCAGGCTCCTCGTGACATTGGAAGACGAGGCCCAAGGTCGCGGGCTTGGCCGCGTGAGCCTCGAAGTGGGCATCAGACAGCCGCAGGCGATCCAGCTCTATCGCAGCTCCGGCTATCAGGATTGCGGGCCGTTCGGGATCTACCGACTCGATCCGCTCAGCCTGTTCATGACCAAACGGCTGGTGGCTTGACCAGGCTGACCCGAACGGTGCTTGGGTGTCCGGATGCATCGAACGTGCAGTCAGGGGGAGTGACGAAAGGTCGGACGACAAAGTATCCCCCAGGCGGCGGCGCCTCACCCCGACGCGTGAGAGCTCTCGGCTCGCTACTCCGGATGCGCCTTTGGCTTCGTCGGTTGCATCCGCAGCTCACCCGTTGGATTTGCTACCCCCTTGTCGGCGGCAACCTTGCGCAGCACATCCGGCCGGTCGGAGATGATGCCGTCGACGCCGTCATCGATCAGTTGCGCCATGTCCGCGGGCCTATTGACCGTCCAGACCACAACCTCCAGGCCAAGCGCATGCGCCTCGGCAATCACCTCCGGCGTGACATCGGTAAAAAAGGGCGACCACACCTTGCCGCCGGCCGCGTGAATCGTCCGCGGCAGCGAGCCGCCGTGATCGGCGGGGTTGAAGCCCGCGGTCCAGCGCGTCGCCTCGGTCGGCGACACCGTGGGCGTCTTGCCGCTTTGCCGTGACAGATAGACGGTGGAGATCCTTGGCGCGCGCTGCTGCACCAGTTGCAAGGTGCGCCAGTCGAACGACTGGATCATGACCCGGTCGGTGAAGTGCTCGGCCTCGATCAGGCCGAGCAGCAGGGATACGAACCGATCGGGGTCCGGCGCTTCATTCGGGAGCGCTGGATCGAGCTTGGTCTCGATGTTGAGGCGCACACGATCCTTGCCCGAGCCCCTGACGAGATCGATGACCTGCTTCAGGGTCGGAATGCGCGGCGGCGGGACGTCCCCGGAGATCACCTGCTGCTCCGGAAACTGCCTGGCGTAGTCGCTGCCGGGACGGATCTGGCCGACGTCGTAGGACTGCACCTCCGCAAGCGACAGATCGATCAGCAGCGGCCCCGGCGGCGCAACGTAGTTGCCATCGGGGGCGCGGGCGAGATCGGGATTGAGCCGTCGCTCATGCGAGACCACCAGCACGCCGTCCTTCGTGACGCCGACGTCGAGCTCGAGCGTGTCGACATGAAAGGCCAGGGACATCTTGAAGGCCTGCAGCGTGTTCTCCGGATACAGCGCGCGCCCGCCGCGATGGGCCTCGATGTCAAAGGCCATGGCAGGGCTCGCAAGCCCGAGCAGCAACAGAGCCGCGGTGAGGAACAGGGTGGGACGGTGCATGGCACCAGCCTACCACGGCCGCGCGGAATGCCCATTCCCCTTGTCTCCGCCGGGCATCTGAACTAGGCCTTTCACCATCGGACCAGCCGACAACGCTGGCCAAGGACGGATCGAAGGGAGGCGATCCGCACGCGCAGCAGCGCCGTGCCTGCATCCCTTTGCCCCTCCTTTCGCGTTCTGCCTTCGAGTTCACGTGCGACGGACCATGCCCATGACCGACCTTCCTGTCATCATCGCCGGCGGCGGCATCGGCGGCCTCGCGACCGCGCTCACGTTGCAGCAGATCGGCGTGCCCTGCGTCGTCCATGAGAGCGTGCGCGAGATGCGGCCGCTCGGGGTCGGCATCAACCTGCAGCCCAACGCGGTGCGGGAATTGTACGACCTCGGCATCTCGGCCGGCGATCTCGACCAGGTCGGCGTTCCCGCGCGCGAATGGGCGCTGGTCGGGCTGAACGGCAACGACATCTATTCCGAACCGCGCGGCCTGCTCGCCGGCTACGACTGGCCGCAATATGCCGTGCATCGCGGCAAGCTGCACATGCTGCTGTACAGCCGGCTGGTGGAACGCGCCGGCGCTGGAAACGTGCGGCTCGGCAGCCGCGTTGCGGGCTACGAGAAGAACTCGGACGGATCGGTAACGGCCCGCATCGAGCATGCCGATGGATCGCGCATCGAGACGCGCGGGCGGCTGCTGATCGGCGCCGACGGCATCCACTCGGCCGTGCGCGCGCAGATGCACCCCTCGCAGCCGCCGATCCATTGGGGCGGCGCCGTGATGTGGCGCGGCGTGACCTGGGCGAAGCCGATGCGCACGGGATCGTCCTTCGTCGGCCTCGGCACCCATCGCCACCGCGTCGTGGTCTATCCGATCTCGCATCCCGACCCGAAGACGGGGCTGGCGCTGATCAACTGGATCGCGGAAGTGACGATGGACAACACCGAGGGCTGGAAGCAGACTGGCTGGTTCCGCCAGGTACCGGTGACGGAGTTCGCGCATCATTTTGCCGGCTGGACCTATGACTGGCTCGACGTGCCCGCGCTGATCGCCGGCGCCGACGGCGCCTATGAGAACCCGATGATCGACCGCGATCCAGTACCGACCTGGGTCGACGGCCCGGTGGCGCTGATGGGCGACGCCGCGCATGCGATGTATCCGACCGGCTCCAACGGCGCCAGCCAGGCCATCGTCGACGCCCGCGTGCTCGGCGCCTGCCTGCTCGCGCACGGCGTCACGCCGGCTGCGCTCGCCGCGTACGACGAGAGACTGTGCGGCCCGATCTCACAAGTCATCCTGCGCAACCGTGGCGCCGGCCCGTTCGGTCTGCTCAACCTGGTCGACGAGCGCTGCGGCGGGACGTTCACGAACATCGACGACGTCATCCCACCGGCCGAGCGCGAGGCGTTCATGGCCGGTTACAAGAAGGCCGCGGGATTCGCCATCGAGCAGTTGAACGCGGCGCCGCGGACGATTGCGGAAGGCGCGCGCGTTGAGGTGGTGAAGGCCGCCTGATCCGAACTCAGCTGATGCCACGAGCAAGCACGCGACGCAGCAGCGCGACTGTTGACCTTCCATGACTTGTTGCTGGCAGAGTTAGAGTTTATGAGTTGGGCAGTGTAGATCGCAGCATCGATTGGGACCCAACGGTTGGCCGGCAAGTCAAGCTCTGCAGGACCCCACTGCACAGTATTCCAGCGATCGGACTCCCTCCGCCAATATTCGGCGGAGGGCTCTGTAAGCTTTTTTGGTGAGTTGACGGATCATGCAACGACCCGACTACGCGGCGAACTACGAAATTTTAATGGCGGTAGTCACCCATCTTGCAGTGAACAAGTGGCCAGCTCGCCAACCGAAAGGCATTGCGAAAGATCTATCGATAGAGAATGTCGATGCGGTGCGCGGCGTGTTAAGGACCTTCAAAGGGCTCTTTCGAGAGTCGAGAGGCGTGTCGCGAGATCATGGAGAACCGCTCTACTCACTTCATTTGAGACATTCTCGATTCGTCGTTACTGACGAAGAGCAGGAACGCCCCCCGCTCAATACCGAAGATCTATTCGCTCTTCTTCGTTTGGTTTCAGAGAAGGCAGCTCAGCAGACCCAACAAGCTTCCGCCCTCAGGATCGCAGCTCTTACTTCAATAATCTCGCTGATGGTTGCTGCCGCATCGCTACTCGTGGCCCTTCACAGGGGCTTATGACGCATTCCTTAGGCAGGTTTCGACATCCGCTCCAACCCAGAACGAATTATTCGTCAACGCGAGCGCAGCTAAGCAATCCAGAGCTGATTTCGAGACTCTGAAATTGCTTCGCTTGCGCTCGCAATGACGATGGAGAGACGGCCTCAGTCCGCGCTTAAGCGTACCTGCCGTGGCAGTGCTTGTACTTCTTCCCCGAGCCGCAGGGGCAGTCCTCGTTGCGGCCGATCTTGCCCCAGGTGGTGGGGTCGTTCGGGTTGCGCGCATCGGCCGGGACCGGAGCGACGCCGGAGGACGGCACCACGGAGACGTTGGCGAAGGCCAGTTCGTCTTCGCCAGTGTTCGGATCGACGTGATGCGCCTGCATCGGCGGCAGCACCGGCTGCTGCTCCTCCGGCGGCACGATCTCGACGCGCATCAGTTGCGCGGTGACCGCCTCGCGCAGATGCGCGATCATGGCCTCGAACAGCGTGAAGGCTTCCGACTTGTACTCCTGCAGCGGATCGCGCTGACCATAGCCTCGCAGGCCGATGACCTGGCGCAGATGGTCGAGCATCACCAGGTGCTCGCGCCAGAGGTGGTCGAGCGTCTGCAGCAGGATGGTCTTCTCGACGTAGCGCATCACGTCGGGGCCCCATTGCGCGACCTTGGCGGCCATGCGCTCGTCGGCATGGGTCTCGATGCGCTTGAGCAGCTCCTCGTCGGCGATGCCCTCTTCCTTCGCCCATTCGTCGACCGGCAGGTCGATGTCGAGCACACGCTTCAGCTCCTCCTTCAGGCCGGCGACGTCCCACTGCTCGGCATAGGCATGCTCGGGCACGTGCTTGGCGACGAGGTCGTCGATGAAGGCGTGACGCATGTCGGTGATCGTCTCGACCACGCTCTCGTCCTGCATCAGCTCGACGCGCTGGTCGAAGATCACCTTGCGCTGGTCGTTCTGGACGTTGTCGAACTTCAGGAGGTTCTTGCGGATGTCGAAGTTGCGCGCCTCGACCTTCTGCTGCGCCTTCTCCAGCGCCTTGTTGATCCAGGGGTGGATGATGGCCTCGCCTTCCTTGAGGCCGAGCCGGGTCAGCATGCTGTCGAGCCGGTCGGAGCCGAAGATGCGCATCAGATCGTCTTCCAGCGACAGGAAGAACTTCGAGCGGCCGGGATCGCCCTGACGGCCGGAACGACCGCGCAGCTGGTTGTCGATGCGGCGCGATTCATGCCGCTCGGAGCCGATGATGTAGAGGCCGCCGGGCTTGGTCACGGTCTTGGCCGGCTTGGAGCCCTTGGCGGGCTCGATCTCGACCGTCTCCTCGGCCTTCAGCACGATCTCGCGGAAGCGGGCGATGTCGGCCTTGATCTGCTCGATCTTGGCGGCCTTCTCGGCCTCGTCGGTGATCCCGGCGGTCTCCTGCTGCAGGCGCATCTCGAGCGAGCCGCCGAGCTTGATGTCGGTGCCGCGGCCGGCCATGTTGGTCGCGATCGTGATCGCGCCGGGCACGCCGGCTTCGGCCACGATATAGGCTTCCTGCTCGTGGAAGCGCGCATTCAGCACCGCGAACAGCTTTGCCGGCTTGCCGGCGCGGGCCGCCGCATAGAGCTTGTCGAGCGCCCGCTCGCTGCCGAAATCGATCTGCTTGTAGCCGTGCTGCTTGAGATAGGCGGCGAGCACCTCCGACTTCTCGATCGAGGCGGTGCCGACCAGCACCGGCTGCAACCGGGAGTTCGCCCGCTCGATCTCGGCCAGGATCGCGGCGTATTTCTCCTGCTGGGTGCGGTAGACCTCGTCGTCCTCGTCGAGACGGGCGACCGGCAAATTGGTCGGGATCTCCAGCACTTCGAGCTTGTAGATGTCGAACAGCTCGTCGGCCTCGGTCGCGGCCGTGCCGGTCATGCCGGCGAGCTTGGCATACATGCGGAAGTAGTTCTGGAAGGTGATCGAGGCCAGCGTCTGGTTCTCGGGCTGCACCGGCTGGTGCTCCTTGGCCTCGAGCGCCTGGTGCAGGCCTTCGGAATAGCGCCGGCCCGGCATCATGCGGCCGGTGAATTCGTCGATGATCACGACCTCGCCGTCGCGGACGATGTAGTCCTTGTCGCGGGTGAACAGCGTGTGAGCGCGCAGCGCCTGGTTGATGTGGTGGACGACGGAGACGTTCTCGACGTCGTAGAGCGACTCGCCCTTGAGCTGGCCGGCATCGCGCAGCAGGGTCTCGATCTTCTCCATGCCGGCTTCGGTGAGCGTCACCGTGCGCTGCTTCTCGTCGACCTCGTAGTCGGTCTTGTCGAGCTTCGGCACGAAGGTGTCGATGGTGTTGTAGAACTCCGAGCGGTCGTCGAGCGGGCCGGAGATGATCAGCGGCGTGCGCGCTTCATCGATCAGGATGGAGTCCACCTCGTCGACGATCGCGAAGAAGTGTCCGCGCTGGACCATGTCCTCCAGGCGGTACTTCATGTTGTCGCGCAGATAGTCGAAGCCGTATTCGTTGTTGGTGCCGTAGGTGATGTCGCAGGCATAGGCCGCCTTGCGCTCGGCATCGTCGAGGCCGTGCACGATCACGCCTGTGGTCAGGCCGAGGAAGCCGTAGATCTGGCTCATCCAGCCGGCGTCGCGGCGGGCAAGGTAGTCGTTCACCGTCACGACGTGGACGCCCTTGCCGGCCAGCGCGTTCAGGTAGACCGCGAGCGTCGCCACCAGCGTCTTGCCTTCGCCGGTCTTCATCTCGGCGATGTCGCCCTCGTGAAGCACCATGCCGCCGATCAGCTGGACGTCGAAATGACGCTGGCCGAGGGTGCGCTTGGAGGCCTCGCGGACGGTGGCGAAGGCCGGGACCAGGATGTCGTCGAGCGTCTTGCCGTCGGCGAGCTGCTTCTTGAACTCCTCGGTGCGCGCCTTGAGCTGCTCGTCGGTCAGGTTTGCGAGCTCCGGCTCCAGCGCATTGATGGCGTTGACACGGGACTGATAGCCCTTGACGCGACGGTCGTTGGCGGAGCCGAATAGCTTACGGGCGAGCGCGCCGATCATTGCTGAAATCCTGCCTCTATGGGTCTGCGTTGCAGCCGCAACTCATGGTTTGGGTTTGCTGTTCCCGACGTGATGCACCGCAGCACCCGCGCCAGCCTCGACCTTCGGCGCCGGGCGGCGTCCGCCAGATGAGTGGGAGACAGGCAAACCAGGGTTCAACGGCCAAAAACGCAGCAAAATAAGCGCTATCGCCCTTGAAGCGACCGGGGAGAGATATGGCTGGGGGGGAACGTTGTCAACGGCGCCCGACAGCCGGGCCGTCGCCGCCCACCTGTCGCCGATTTCACGAAATTGACAGACTTTTCGCGTTGCCAAGGCACGGCGATTGGGCGAGTGTCCCGGCCGCCCTGAGGCCTCCCCCCTCGAGCCCCCTCTTCTCAACAAGGATTTTCCATGACCACGTCGTTCCCGGTTACGAAAACCGGCCTGCGCCTCGGCCTTGCCACCGCTCTCGCCGGAAGTCTCGCGTTGTCCCTGCTTGCCGCGCCCGCACGCGCCGCCGACGATGCCAACCCGGTGCTGGCCAAGGTGAACGGCGCCGAGATCCGCAAGAGCGACGTGACGCTCGCCGAGGAGGAGCTCGGACAGAGCCTCGCGCAGATGGATCCGGCGACCAAGGACGAGAACGTGCTGTCGTTCCTGATCGACATGAAGCTGGTCGCCAAGGCGGCCGAGGACAAGAAGGTCGCCGACAGCGAGGAGTTCAAGAAGCGCCTCGCCTTCACCCGCAACCGGCTGCTGATGGACAGCCTGCTTGCCAGCGAGGGCAAGGCCGCGACCACGCCGGACGCGATGAAGAAGGTCTACGAGGAGGCCGCCAAGCAGATCGGCGGCGAGCAGGAGGTGCACGCCCGCCACATCCTGGTCGAGACCGAGGACGAGGCCAAGGCCGTCAAGGCCGAGCTCGCCAAGGGCGCCGATTTCGCAGAACTCGCCAAGAAGAAGTCCAAGGACCCCGGCGCCTCGGACGGCGGCGACCTCGGCTTCTTCACCAAGGAGCAGATGGTGCCGGAGTTCGCCAACGTCGCCTTCGCGATGGAGCCGGGCAAGATCTCGGACCCGGTGAAGACCCAGTTCGGCTGGCACGTGATCAAGGTCGAGGAAAAGCGCAGCCGCAAGCCGCCGGAGTTCGACCAGGTCAAGAGCCAGATCGAGACCTACGTCACCCGCAAGGCCCAGGCCGACTATGTCGGCAAGCTGCGCGAGGCCGCCAAGATCGAGCGCCTGGACAAGCCGGCCGCCGACGCCGCCAAGCCGGCGGAGGCGAAGCCGGCCGAGCCGGCGAAGAAGTAAGCGGCTCGGCTACTTGGCTTGAGGCGCGACATGGTCGCGTCATAAATGGTGTCGTCCCGGCGAAAGCCGGGACCCATACCGCGTGATGTTTGAAACAGGCACGTGGCCGATACCGGGGCTCCCAACTGGACCCTGTGGTTATGGATCCCGGCGTTCGCCGGGATGACAGCAGTGGGTGCAGTGACATCCACTCCCACAACGACGACCGAGATGATACAGAGCGCTTCCCGCTCATCCTCTGCCGGAAGCCCTCGATGTCCTCAGCCGTCTCCCCGCTCGCCCCCACCGATGTCCCCGACATGCCCGCCGTTGCGGGCGTCAAGCTCGCGACCGCGGCGGCCGGCATCCGCTACAAGAACCGCACCGACGTGCTGCTGGCGCTGCTCGATCCCGGCACCGCCGTCGCCGGCGTGTTCACGCTGTCGAAATGCCCGTCGGCGCCGGTCGAATGGTGCCGGGCCAAGCTGAAGGGCGGCAAGGCGCGCGCCCTGGTGGTCAACTCCGGCAACGCCAACGCCTTCACCGGCAAGACAGGCAAGCAGTCGACGGCGCTGACGGCGGCGATCGCCGCCAAGGCGGTCGGCTGCAAGCAGGACGAGATCTTCCTCGCCTCGACCGGCGTGATCGGCGAGCCGCTGGATGCGACCAAGTTCGACGGCGTGCTCGAAGGGTTGGCCGGCACCGCGGCGCCTGAGGACTGGATGGGCGCAGCGCGCGCCATCATGACCACCGACACCTTCCCGAAGGTCGCGACCGCGACCGTCAAGCTCGGCAAGGCCAAGGTGACGATCAACGGCATGGCCAAGGGCGCCGGCATGATCGCGCCCGACATGGCGACGATGCTGTCGTTCATCTTCACCGATGCGCCGATTTCGGCACCCGCGCTGCAGGCCCTGCTCAAGGCCGGCGTCGAGGACACCTTCAACGCGGTGACGATCGACGGCGACACCTCGACATCCGACACGCTGCTCGCCTTCGCCACCGGGACCGCCGCGGCGAAGGGCGCACCGAAGATCAGCCGCGCCAGCGATCCGCGCGCGAAAGCGTTCGTGAAGGCGTTCAATGCCGTGCTGGCCGACCTCGCCGAGCAGGTCGCGCGCGACGGCGAGGGCGCCCGCAAGCTGGTCGAGATCATCGTCGAGGGCGCCAAGAGCAAGCCGTCGGCGCGCAAGATCGCGATGTCGATCGCCAACTCGCCGCTGGTCAAGACCGCGATCGCCGGCGAGGACGCCAATTGGGGCCGCGTCGTGATGGCCGTCGGCAAGGCCGGCGAGCCGGCCGACCGCGACAAGCTCTCGATCTCCTTCAACGGCATCCGCGTCGCATCGAAGGGCGCGCGCGATCCGTCCTATGACGAGACGGAAGTCTCCGAGGCGATGAAGGCGCAGAAGGTGCAGATCAAGGTGGCGCTCGGCCTCGGCAAGGGCCGCGACCGCGTGCTGACCTGCGACCTGACCAAGGAGTATGTCGCGATCAACGGCGACTACCGGTCCTGATTCCGCAACCGACCGCGGCCAGGAAGCGCGCAGATGCCGGCGCGCTTCCGGGGGCCGAGTCGATCAGCTCGCGATCCGTGCGTCGGCGACCGCCTTCTGGAACAGCGCCTTCATCGCCTCCGCGATGCCCTGCGTCGGCGACACCTCGAAATAGAACCCGTCCGAGGCGCAAGCCTGCATCTTCTGCGCGATCTCGCTGTTCGGCGACGGGCCGAACGGCCCCTTGTTGAAGGGATCGATCCAGCTCATGTACCAGCTGTTGGTCGGCAGCTGCAGATAGGTGGTGTAGAGCACCGCGATCTTGATGCCGCGGTTCTTGAGCGTGGTGCAGAGCGCCGGATTGATCGGCGACTGGCAGCGGTTGCCGCTGGCCTTTGGCTTCAGGCAGGCGGCGTTGCTCTCGTCCGCGACGCCATCGGAGACGAAGAACAGGTATTTCAACGGCGAGCCGGTGGTGCCGTCGCCCGGCGTCGAGATCTCGTTGTTGATGGCGGGGAACACCGTGGTGAACGGCGTATCCTTGTCGGCCGTGTAGGAGTCGTTGTTGCCGTAGACGCCCATCAGGTCGATGTTGCCTGCGGCGCTCTTGGCGCTGGACAGGCTCGACGACAGCGAGAACAGCGCCCGCAATCCGATCGTCTTCGACGCCGCGCCGAAATCGTAGATCGCCATGCGGAACTGGTTCGTATAGGTCTGCGTCTGCTGCGCCGTGTCCATCAGCTGCTGGGTGGCGCTGCGCAGCACGTCGATCCGGGTGGTCACGCCGAGCGTCTTGGCGAGATTATAGTAGTTGTTGGAGTCGTTGTAGTCGTGGCAGGCGAAGGCGCATTTGTCCGAAGTCGCATTGACCATCTTGGTCACGTCCGCCGGCGTCGCCGCCACGCCCATCGACGGCGAATTGTCGAGCAGCAGGTAGAAATCGATGTATCGCGGCATCGAGGCCTTCGCCGTCGACGAGCCGTTCAGGGTCATGGTCTTGAACCCGACGATGTTCATGAACATCATGGGCACGGTGGCCGAGAACGACACGGTGGCGCTCAGCACCGAGCCGGCCTTCTTCACCTCCGGCGTCAGGCTGGTCAGCGTATAGCCCGATGTGCCGGACATGTTGCCGTTGAAGATCTTCGCCGCGTCGTCATTGCCGGCGGCGATCACCCCGTCCGAGGTCATCGCGCCCGCGGCGATGAAGGCCGGCGCCGTCCGGGACACCGCGCCGACCGACGCGGCGTCGACCGCCGCCTGCAGCTTGGCGCGCATCTGGTTGGCGCGGCTGTAGTCGACGCCGCAGCCGACCGCCGTGATCAGCGGAACGCAGACGATGGCGAACGTCACCGCGACGTTGCCGCTGACGTCGCGGCGAAGGCGGGCAAGCAGGCTGGATACAATTCGCATGAATGATGCCTAACGAGCCATGAGGGGGTCACGGCGTTCACCCGTGAAAATACGCGGGCGGCCATTAAGGTTGGCTTATTTCAACCGTGGAAACGGGGCTCAAAACGGCCTAGGTTAAAACTCCCTCAACAGGCGCGCCTGGTTCTCGGACCGGCCCATCCCTCTCGAAACCCGATCGGACCATGCCCGACCTGAAACTCACGCTCGTGGTCGCCTGCGCGCTCGTCGACGCCGACAATCGCGTGCTGCTGGCGCAGCGGCCGCCCGGCAAGGCGCTCGCGGGCCTCTGGGAATTTCCCGGCGGCAAGCTCGAGCCCGGCGAGCGCCCGGAAGCCAGCCTGATCCGCGAGCTCGACGAGGAGCTCGGCATCACCGTGCGCGAAGCCTGCCTCGCGCCGCTGACCTTCGCCAGCCACGCCTATGAGACGTTCCATCTGCTGATGCCGCTCTACATCTGCCGGCGCTGGGAAGGCCTGGTGACCGCGCGCGAGGGCCAGCAACTGGCCTGGGTGCGGCCCAACAAGCTGCGCGACTACCCGATGCCGCCCGCGGACATCCCGCTGCTGCCGCATCTGATCGACTTGTTGATGTGAGCCGCGGCGATAGCCTCACGCTCACGCGTCATGCGCGGGCCTGACCCGCGCATCCATCTACATTTCGGACTCTTCAAGAGGGATGGATCGCCGGGTCAAGCCCGGCGATGACGAGAGTGGCTATTCATCCGCTCCCGCGCGAGGGCTCCGCTTCACTGCCGCCTCGAGGCTCGCCGTCGCCGAACCCGGCTTCAGCGGCTTCTGCTGGCTCTCATGCGGGGCCCAGCCTGACAGCCAGATGATATCGAAGGTGGCGCGGATGCGGCCGTCGGGATCGGCGAAGCGCTCGGCATAGATCTCGGCCATGCGGAGCAGGGTGGCGCGGCGCGTCGGCGTGCGACGGCGCTCGACCAGGCTGTTGGTCGCGCCCATGCGGCGGAGATCCTGCATCAGGCCGAACGCGCTGGCATAGCGGACCACGACGCGGTCGACGTCGGTGACGGGTAGCGCGAAGCCTGCACGCTGCAGCAGACCGCCGACGTCGCGCAGATCGGCGAACGGCGCGACGCGCGGTGATACGCCGCCCTCGCACTCTGCCTCGGCGGCGGCGAAGGATTGCCGGAGCTCGGTCAGCGTATCGCCGCCGATCATGGCCGCCAGCAGCAGACCATCGGGGTGCAAGGCCCGGCGAATCTGCACCAGCAGTCCGGGCAGATCGTTGACGAATTGAAAGGCCAGCGCCGACAGCGCGAGATCGAGCGATTGCGCGGCCAGCGGCAGCCGCTCATCCGCCGTTTCGGGCGCAGCGATATGTGCGAGCTGCGAGAGGCGTCCCGAAAGATACGGCTTCAAGCCCGCGGCCGGCGTCCAGACGTCGGCAGCCGCGGTGAAGGACCGGTTCACTGCCGCAAGCCGATCCTCGATGTCCTCCGCAACGCGCTCCAACAGGAAGGTCTCCGGCGCTGCCGCAGCCCGCCGCTGCCTGAGCGCGAGCAGGCTGCGATCGAACAGAACGGGAGTGGTGACGGACTGGATCATTGGGGCTGGTTACGCCGATCCTCGCGGCCGGGCAATGCACCGCTTGAGCAGCGTGGGTTGCGGCGCTAGCCTCAATACATGGGTGTGACGTTTGCTCCAATCGGCGTCGGACGACTTCGTGCAGCCGTAGGCGCGCTGCACGGCGGTCTCGCGCATGTCGCGAAGCTCGCGCTCGACGTCGCGCTGCCGACGCTGTGCATCGCCTGCCGCGAGCCGGTCGACGGCGAGGGCGTCTGCGCGGCCTGCTGGGGCAAATTGTCGTTCATCGAGCGGCCGTATTGCCCGAAGCTCGGCATCCCCTTCGTCTACGATCCCGGCCCCGAGCTGCTGTCGATGGAGGCGATCGCGGCGCCGCCGGCCTATGCCCGGGCGCGCGCCGCCGTGCGCTATGACGAGGTCGCGCGCACCCTGGTGCATCAGCTGAAATATCAGGACCGCACCGATCTGGCGCCGATCATGGGCCGCTGGATGGCTCGCGCCGGCCGCGAGCTGCTGGCCGAAGCCGACCTCGTGGTGCCCGTGCCGCTGCACTGGCGGCGCGGCTTCAGCCGCCGCTACAACCAGTCCGGCGCGCTGGCGCGGGTGATCGCCCGGTCCAGCGGCGTCCGAATGCACGGCGATGCGCTGCGCCGCGTGCGGGCGACCGAGCAGCAGGTCGGGCTGTCGCGCGCCCAGCGCGCCAGCAATGTGCAGGGCGCATTCCAGGTATCTTCAGACTGCCTGCATGACGTGCAGGGGCGCCGCATCGTCATCGTCGACGACGTGCTGACCACCGGCGCGACGGTGGATGCCTGCGCCCGCGCTCTGCTGCGCGCCAAGGCGGCCGAGGTCAGCGTGCTGGTTTTCGCCCGGGTTGTCGATGCCCCCCGCGCTCCCATATAATCTGTCGTTCCGTAACAGCTGAGCGCGACATGACCGCTGCGATCGAAATCTATACCCGTCCGGGGTGCGGCTACTGCACGGCCGCCAAATCGCTTCTGAGCCGCAAGAACGTCCCCTTCACCGAGCATGACGCGGGCAAGGATCCGACGATCCGGCAGAAGATGTATGATCGTGTCGGCCCGGGCTCGACCTTTCCGCAGATCTTCATTGGCCACACCCATGTCGGCGGCTGCGACGATCTCTATGCGCTCGATCGCGAGGGCAGACTCGACGCCATGCTGGCGGGAGACAAGGCGACATCATGAGCAACGACCGCAGCTTTACCGCCGCCATGGTGCAGATGCGCACCTCGCTCCTGCCCGAGCCGAGCCTCGAGCAGGGCACCAGGCTGATCCGGGAAGCGGTCGCGCAGGGCGCGGAGTACGTCCAGACGCCGGAAGTGAGCAACATGATGCAGCTCAACCGGACGGCGCTGTTCGAGCAGCTCAAGAGCGAGGCGGACGATCCCTCTCTCAAAACCTATCAGGCGCTCGCCAAGGAGCTGAGCATCCATCTGCACATCGGATCGCTGGCGCTGCGCTTCTCGGCAGACAAGGCCGTGAACCGCTCGTTCCTGATCGGCCCCGAGGGCAACGTGCTGGCGAGCTACGACAAGATCCACATGTTCGACATCGACCTGCCGGGCGGTGAGAGCTATCGCGAGTCGGCCAATTATCAGCCGGGCGAGACGGCGGTGATCTCGGATCTGCCCTGGGGTCGTCTGGGGCTGACGATCTGCTACGACGTGCGCTTCCCGGCGCTGTATCGTGCGCTGGCCGAGAGCGGCGCCTCGTTCATCAGCGTGCCCTCCGCCTTCACGCGCAAGACCGGCGAGGCGCATTGGCACACCTTGCTGCGCGCCCGCGCCATCGAGACGGGTTGCTTCGTGTTCGCCGCCGCCCAGTGCGGCCTGCACGAGAACAAGCGCGAGACCTTCGGCCACTCGCTGATCATCGATCCATGGGGCGAGATTCTCGCCGAGGGCGGCGTCGAGCCCGGCGTGATCGTGGCGCGCATCGATCCGTCGCGGGTCGAGAGCGTGCGCCAGACCATTCCTTCGCTGCAGCACGGCCGCCGGTTCGGCATCGCCGACCCCAACGCGGGTCCGGACTATCTGCACCTGGTGCGGGGCTCGGCATGATCCGCTATGCGCTGCGCTGCGAGCGTGACCACACGTTCGAAAGCTGGTTCCAGAGCTCCTCGACCTACGATTCGCAGGTGAAGCGCAAGCTGGTGGAATGCCCGACCTGCGGCTCGACCAAGGTCGAGAAGGCGATCATGGCGCCGCGCATCGTCAGCAAGAAGGGCCGCGAGGCCGTGCCAGTGCCGGTGCCGGCCTCACCGCCGCCAGCGCAGGAAGTGATTCCGCCGGGATCGACCGCGCTGATGATGGCGCAGGAGCGCGAGCTGCGCGCCAAGCTCAAGGAGCTGCGCGACCACATCGTCAAGAACGCCGACGACGTCGGCGAGCGTTTCCCGACGGAAGCGCGCAAGATGCATTACGGCGAGACCGAGCACCGGCCGATCTATGGCGAGGCCTCGCTCGACGAGGCCCGCGAACTGATCGAGGAAGGCATCGAGGTCGCCCCGATCCCGGTGCTGCCGGACGACCGGAATTGAGCAATCGAGAAGGCCTCTTCGTCATTGCGAGCGAAGCGAAGCAATCCAGGAGTCGAGGACAGATTCTGGATTGCTTCGCTTCGCTCGCAATGACGGGGGAGAGATCTCGGCCTGCACTCTCTCTTTCGCCGGTGTGACGACATGTCCCCCCCTCTCCTCCTCCTGGCAGCTCTGGGCTCTGCTGTCGGCGCTATTTGCGGCCCTCACCGCCATCTTCGCCAAGGTCGGCGTCGAAGGTCTCAACTCCGATCTCGCCACGCTGATCCGCACCGCGATCGTGCTGGTGACGCTGGCCCTGATCCTGTTCGCGACGGGCCAACTGACGAGCCCCGGCCCGATCTCGATGAAGAGCTGGATCTTCCTGACGCTGTCGGCGCTCGGCACCGGCGCCTCGTGGTTGTGCTATTTCCGTGCCCTGAAGCTCGGCCCCGCGACGCTGGTCGCTCCGATCGACAAGCTCAGCGTCGTGCTGGTCGCCTTGTTCGGCGTCGTGTTTCTCGGCGAACGACCGAGCCTGCAGGGCTGGATCGGCATCGCCCTGATCGCGGCCGGCGCCGTGCTGATCGCGATCAAGGGCTGACTACGCCGCGATCAGCAGCGCTACCCCGGCAACGATCAGCACGATGCCACAGATCTCGCGCAGCGAAACCGGCTGCTTGAACGAGTAGTACGACACGCCCTGCGCGAACAGCACCTCGATCAGCGCCAGCGTGCGGACGTTGGCGGCCGCCGTCAGCGCGAAAGCCAGGAACCAGAATTGCGACGCGAAGGCGCCGACGAAGCCGGCCATCATCGACGGCCGCCACAGCGACAGGATTCCGCGCAGGATGTCCGGCGCGCGCGCCAGCAGGTAGACGGTCAGGATCGCGGTTTGCACGAACAGGCCCCAGACCAGCGTGTACGATGCGGCGGTCACGAAGGAGACGCCGTCGACGGCGATGATGGCGCCGCGGAAGCCGACCGCCGACAGGGCGAACGCCGCCGCCGCAACGAGGCCGGTCACGGTCGGCTTCAACTCCGCAAAGCTCTTGTCGCCACCGGGCCGAAGCGCCGTGACGACGACGCCGATGGTGGCGATCAGGATCGCGATTACCTTCGGCACCAAGAGCGGATCGCCGAGGAAGATGAAGCCGAAGATCGCGGTCTGGATCGCTTCGGTCTTCAGATAGGCCGTGGTGACGACGAAGGAGCGGTCGGTCATCGCCAGCAGCATCAGCCCGGTGGCGATGATCTGGCTGAGCGCGCCGAGCAGCAGCCACGGCCAGAACACAGAAGGCGGCCACGGCAGGTGGTCGCCGGTGGCCAGCAGCACCGCGGTCAGGAACACCAGCGAGAACGGGAAGCCGAACAGGAAGCGGATGTTGGTCGCGCCCCAGGTGCCGAGCTTCGCCGTCAGCGACCGCTGCATCGCATTGCGTGCGACCTGACCGGCCGCAGCCACCAGCGTGAAGGGAATCCAGAGCGAGGCGATGGAGAGCATGCGCGGCACTGTGCGACGGTGAGGCCGGCACCGTGACGAGCGCGGGGCGCCGGGTCAACAGGACAGGCGACGATTCGGTCGCATGTCAGGATTGCAAGTCAGCGGCGGGACGACGCGCACTTGTCCGAGGTTTATGGTACGCTCGTGCCGCACGACCAGTGTCGTCCCTGCGAACGCAGGGACCCATAACCACTGGCTTCAATTGGTTCAGACGATGTCTCCACACGATGGTGCGGCGATGTATTACGTCTACATTCTCGCCAGCGGCCGTCACGGCACCCTGTATATCGGTGTTACCAACTCGATACAAAAACGGATTGGGCAGCATCGCGATGGCGAAGGCTCGGATTTCGTCAAGAAGTACGGCGTGTTTCGGCTGGTCTACGTGGAAACATACGCTGTCGCCGAGGAAGCAATCACCCGCGAAAAGCAGCTCAAGCGCTGGAAGCGCGACTGGAAGATCGAGCTGATCGAGCGCGACAATCTCGAATGGCGCGATCTCAGCGACCTGATCTCCTAGGGTGCCACAAACCAATCCCTGTGGTTATGGGTCCCTGCGTTCGCAGGGACGACACCATCTATGCGGCAACTTGCGTGCCTCACACCAGTGTTTCCATCACACCATCTGCTCGGCAACCATCATGTAGTTCACGTCCATGTCGGTCGACAGACTCCAGCGGTCGGCGAAGGGGCTGTAGACCACGCCGCTCTGCTCGGTGATGACCAGACGATTGTCGAGCAGGTATTTCGTCAGCTCGTCCGGCGTGACGAACTTGCTCCACTCATGCGTGCCGCGCGGCAGCCAGCGCAGCACATATTCGGCACCGACGATGGCGAGCGCAAAGCTCTTCCAGTTGCGGTTCAGCGTCGAGACCACCATCATGCCGCCCGGCTTCAGCACGGCGGCACAGCGGCCGAGGAAGGCACCGACATCGGTGACGTGCTCGACGACCTCCATCGCCAGCACGATGTCGAAGCGCTCGCGCGGATCCATCTCCTCGATCGTGGTGCAGCGGTAGTCGATCGACAGATGGCCCTTTTCCGCGTGCAGCCTGGCAGCGGCAATGTTGCTGGCCGAGGGATCGACGCCGACGACCTGCGCGCCCAGCCGCGTGAACGGCTCGCACAGCAATCCCGCGCCGCAGCCGATGTCGAGCATGCGCAGTCCCGAGAGGCAGTTCAGGCTCTTGGCGTTGCGCTCGAATTTCCGGCAGGCGGCATCGCGGATGTAGGTCAGGCGCAGCGGGTTGATCTTGTGCAGGGGCGCCATCTTGCCCTTGGGGTCCCACCAGGTCTCGGACAGTTTCGAGAACTTCGCGATCTCGGCCGGATCGACGGTCGAGCTGGAGGGAACAGAAGTGCTGCGGGAATCCTGAGGCATTGTCATCGCTGAATACTCAATGATCGAAGCTGCGGCGCCGTACCGGGCTAACGCGCCGTGATGGCGTTCCGGAACGCCAGCGGCTCCGCGATGGTCGAAATGGTTTCCTTGCCCTCGCCCACCCCCAAGATGGTGACGTCGCCGTAATTGAGAACCCGTCCCATGATGGTCTGGTTGACGTCGACGCTCTCGACCTTGTCGAGGGCCATCTCGAAGGTACGGCGCTTGATGAAACCGGTTTTATGGACGACGCGACGATTGGTGACGTCCGTCTCCGTGGTGAGGCGATGGAACCAGGCCCGGACCGTCCAATACAGGGCGACAATGGCGATGACGGCGGCGGTGGCCAGGCACAGCATGACCAGACTGTCGTTCACGGTCATGCGGGAGAGGACGAGCAATCCAAACACGACGATCCAGGCCCCGATCGCGGGCAGGTAGAACATCCAATGCGCGTTGGTCGAATACAGCACCTTCTCGCCGGGTTGCAGGATTTCGTCGATGTAACGCGCCATTCCAAGCCTCTCACCTGACCCTGTCACCAACCTGACCCTGTCACCACAAGGAACCGTCTTGCCCCCAGCCGCGGCGCTATGTATACGCGCGTTTCGGCTGGCGCGCCTCCGGTTTCGCGCTCAGCCGGTCAACTTATCCTCCTGATGGGAATGAGCGCGTCGTCATGGGTCGCCTCGTGCTGAAATTCGGCGGCACATCCGTCGCCAACATCGACCGCATCCGCAACGTCGCGCGCCACGTCAAACGCGAGGTCGATGCCGGTCATGAGGTTGCCGTGGTCGTCTCGGCGATGTCGGGCAAGACCAACGAGCTGGTCGCCTGGTGCACCGAGGCGTCGCCGATGCATGATGCGCGCGAATACGACGCCGTGGTGGCCTCGGGCGAGCAGGTCACGTCCGGCCTGCTGGCGATCGTGCTGCAGAGCATGGGCATCCAGGCCCGCTCGTGGCAGGGCTGGCAGATCCCGATCAAGACCAGCGACGCCCATGCCTCGGCGCGGATCGTCGATATCGACGGCTCCGAGCTGATCCAGCGCTTCCGCGACCGCAAGGAAGTTGCGGTCATCGCCGGCTTCCAGGGCATCAACGCCGAAACCGGGCGAATCACCACGCTCGGCCGCGGCGGCTCGGACACTTCGGCGGTGGCGATCGCGGCCGCCATCAAGGCCGACCGCTGCGACATCTATACCGACGTCGACGGCGTCTACACCACCGACCCGCGGGTGGTGCCGAAGGCCAAGCGGCTCGACAAGATCGCCTTCGAGGACATGCTGGAGCTGGCGTCCCAGGGCGCCAAGGTGCTGCAGGTCCGCTCGGTGGAACTGGGCATGGTGCACAACATGCCGATCTTCGTCCGCTCCTCATTCGACAAGCCCGAGGATATCGACCCGCACGCCAACCAGCCGCCGGGGACGCTGATCTGCAGCGAGGAACAAATCATGGAAAATCACGTCGTGACCGGCATCGCCTTCTCCAAGGACGAGGCCCAGATCTCGGTGCGCCAGATCGAGGACAAGCCGGGCGTTGCCGCGTCGATCTTCGGACCGCTGGCTGATGCCAACATCAATGTCGACATGATCGTCCAGAACGTCTCGGAAGATGGCAAGACCACCGATCTGACCTTCACGGTGCCGGCGACCGACTACAACCGGGCGCGCGAGACCATCACCGCGGCCAAGGACAAGATCGGCTACCAGCGCTTGGATACCGCAACCGACGTCGCCAAGGTCTCGGTGATCGGCTCGGGCATGCGCAGCCATGCCGGCGTCGCCGCCAAGGGATTTGCCGCGCTCGCCGCCCGCAACATCAACATTCGCGCGATCACGACCTCCGAGATCAAGTTCTCGGTGCTGATCGACGCCGCCTATACCGAGCTCGCCGTCCGCACGCTGCACACGCTCTACGGACTGGACCAGGCCTAGAAAATCCTCCTCCGCGACCACACCTGTCCCGTTATGTGACAGCGGGACGGGCCGGAGGTCGTTCGAAAGCCGTTGACGCCGCCCGCGGTGGCAGGCGTTTTGCTTGGCAAAACAAGCCCTAATTCGCTATACGCCATCGCAGGATGGCAGCCGCAAACTGTGCTCCAGTGATGGTTGTTCTGGTTCGGGCCGGCACTCTGAGCGTGCGATAGTGCCGAATCGAGAAAGCTGTTCGATGCCGCGAGTTTAGCGCCAGATCCGGCCGCGTGCCGGGCTGGCCCCAGGAAGGGGGATTGTGCCACATGCGAAGCGCGTCGGGAGGCCCCCGCGTCCTGCTCAGACGGCTTCGCGAGACCATGGCGGAGCAGGTCTCGGCACAGGAGCGACTCGACAAGATCGTGGTGCTGATCGCGGCCAACATGGTCGCGGAGGTCTGCTCGGTCTATGTGCTTCGCGTCGACAACACGCTCGAGCTCTACGCCACCGAAGGTCTGAACCGCGACGCCGTTCACATGACCGTGCTGAGCGCGCATGAGGGCCTCGTCGGCCTCGTCGCGAGCGAGGCGACGCCGCTCAATCTGAACGACGCGCAGAGCCACCCCGCCTTCTCGTATCGGCCGGAAACCGGCGAAGAGATCTACCACTCCTTCCTTGGCGTGCCGATCCTGCGCGCCGGCAACACGCTCGGCGTGCTGGTGGTGCAGAACCGCGCCAAGCGCACCTATGTCGAGGAAGAGGTCGAGGCGCTGCAGACCACCGCGATGGTGCTCGCCGAGATGATCGCCTCCGGCGAGCTCGCAGCGCTCGCCCAGCCCGGCGCCGAGCCGGCGGCGCGGCACTCGATCCACAAGACCGGCACCGTGCTGTCCGATGGCATCGCGCTCGGCCACGTCGTGCTGCACGAGCCGCGCGTCGTCATCAACAACTACATCGCCGAGGACCTGCCCAAGGAGATCAAGCGGCTCGACGCCGCGCTGCTCAAGCTGCGGGCCGACCTCGACCGCATGCTGGAGCGCGGTGACGTCGCCGATGGCGGCGAGCACCGCGAGGTGCTCGAAGCCTATCGCATGTTCGCCAACGACCAGGGCTGGTCGCACAAGCTGCACGAGGCGGTCGCGACCGGCCTCACGGCGGAAGCCGCCGTCGAGCGCGTGCAGTCCGACACCCGCGCCCGCATGCTGCGCTCCACCGATCCGTATTTGCGCGAGCGGCTGCACGATCTCGAGGACCTCGGCTACCGGCTGCTGCGCCAACTGGTGGGCCAGGACCACGCGCCCCGGCGCGAGCACCTGCCCGACAATGCCATCCTGATCGCGCGCGCAATGGGCCCGGCGGCGCTGCTCGACTACGACCGCAAGCGGCTGCGCGGCCTCGTGCTCGAGGAAGGCACTGCCAACTCGCATGTCGCGATCGTGGCGCGTGCGCTCGGCATTCCCGCCGTCGGCGAGGTGCCGAACGCGCCGGGCATCGCCGATCCCGGCGACGCCATCATCGTCGATGGCACGTCGGGCTCGATCTACGTTCGGCCGTCGTCCGAGATCGAGTCCGCCTATGCCGAGCGGGTGCGCTTCCGCGCTCGCCGCCAGGCGCAATATGGCGAGCTGCGCAACAAGCCCTGCGTGACCAAGGACGGCCAGCCGATCGAGCTGATGATCAATGCGGGCCTGGTCATCGACCTGCCGCATATCGAGGACACCGGCAGCGCCGGCATCGGCCTGTTCCGCACCGAGCTGCAATTCATGGTGTCCGCCAGCCTGCCGCGCTCGAGCGACCAGCTGGCGCTGTATCGCACGGTTCTCGACGCCGCCGGCCACAAGCCCGTCACGTTCCGCACTTTGGACATCGGCGGCGACAAGGCGCTGCCCTACATGGAGACCGTGATCGAGGAGAATCCGGCGCTCGGCTGGCGCGCGATCCGCCTCGGCCTCGACCGTCCGGGCCTGCTGCGCGGCCAGATCCGGGCGCTGCTGCGCGCCGGCGGCGGCCGCTCGCTGCGCATCATGTTCCCGATGATCTCGGAAGTCGCCGAGTTCGACACGGCCAAGGCGATCGTCGAGCGCGAGCTGACTTACTTGCGCCAGCACGGTCACACGCTGCCGGAGCGCGTCGACGTCGGCACCATGCTCGAGGTCCCGGCGCTGCTGTATCAGCTCGACGAGCTGCTTTCGAAGGTCGATTTCATCTCGGTCGGCTCGAACGACCTGTTCCAGTTCCTGTTCGCGGTCGATCGCGGCAATGCCAAGGTCTCCGAGCGCTTCGACACGCTGTCGACGCCGATCCTGCGGGCGTTGCAGCAGATCGTGCACAAGGCCAAGGCGGCCAAGCGGTCGGTGTCGCTGTGCGGCGAGATGGCCTCCAAGCCGATCGGCGCGCTGGCGCTGATCTCGCTCGGCTACCGCTCGCTGTCGCTGTCGGCCACCGCGCACGGCCCCGTGAAGGCGATGATCCTCGAACTCGACGCCGGCAAGGCGGCGACGAAGATGGCCGAATGGCTGGCCGCACCGGCCGGCAGCTTCTCGATGCGGCAGAAGCTGACCGAGTTCGCCGAGAGCGAAGGCCTCGCGCTGTAGCGGGCCCGTCGCGCCAAGCGTCTTCCGTTCGTATCGTTTGCTCCTAGATCAGATTGCATCATGTCGTCGCTTCCCGAAGCCAAACTGGATGTCCTGCTCGCGCATCACGCCTCGCTCGAGGCGGAGCTGCTAGGCCAGGTCAATTCCGACCGCTACGTGCAGATCACCCGTGAGCTCGCCGAGCTCAATCCGCTGATCGACGCGGTGAAGGCGTATCGCGCCGGCGTCAAGGAGCTCGCCGAGACGGAGGCGCTCATCGCCGATCCCGCGACCGACGCCGAGATGCGCGCGATGGCCGAGGCCGAGCGCGACGAGCTGATCGCGCGCCGCGGCGAGCTGGAGCAGCAGATCCGCGTCGCGCTGCTGCCGAAGGATGCGATGGACGACCGCAACGTCGTGCTCGAAATCCGCGCCGGCACCGGCGGCGACGAGGCCTCGTTGTTCGCCGGCGACCTGTTCCGGATGTATGAGCGCTTCGCCGCCCTGCAGGGCTGGAAGGTCGAGGTGATCTCGGCCTCCGAAGGCACCGTCGGCGGCTACAAGGAAATCATCGCCGAGGTGCAGGGCCGCGGCGCCTTCGCCAAGCTGAAATTCGAATCCGGGGTGCACCGCGTGCAGCGCGTGCCCGATACCGAGACCCAGGGGCGCATCCACACCTCGGCCGCCACGGTTGCCGTGCTGCCGGAGGTCGAGGAGGTCGATGTCGACATCAAGCCGGACGACCTGCGCATCGAGACCATGCGCGCCCAAGGCGCCGGCGGCCAGCACGTCAACAAGACGGAATCGGCGATCCGCATCACCCACATCCCGACCGGGATCGTCGTGATGATGCAGGACAGCCGCTCGCAGCACAAGAACCGCGCCTCGGCGATGAACATCCTGCGCTCGCGCATCTACGACGCCGAGCGGCAGAAGGTCGACGCGGCGCGCTCGGCCGAGCGCAAGGAGAAGGTCGGCTCCGGCGACCGCTCCGAGCGCATCCGTACCTATAATTTCCCGCAAGGGCGCGTCACCGACCACCGCATCAACCTGACGCTCTACAAGCTGCCGCAGGTGATCGCGGGCGAAGCGCTGAGCGAACTGATCGACGCGCTGACGACCGAGCACCAGGCAGCCCAGCTCGCCGCGCAAGGTGCGGCGGCGTGATGCGCACCGGCGCATTGCAGGAGGCGATGCGACGCTGCCCCGACACAAACGGTGTCGTCCCGGCGAACGCCGGGACCCATAGCCACCGGCCTTCGTGGCTGTCACAGAAGGCAACTCCGACCGCCCGTCCCGCAACGGCACGGCGTATGGATCCCCGCGTTCGCGGGGATGACGCGTGGAGGGAGCTTGCGCGATGACCGGCCTCATCGCCGGCGTGACCATCGATGCCGCCCGCCGTGCCCTGGCCGCACGCTTTGCAGATGCGGGCCTCGACTCGCCCGAGCTCGATGCGCGGCTGCTGATCGGCCATGCGCTGCAGCTCGACCTCACCGGGCTCGTGATGCACGGGAGACGACAGCTCTCCCATGACGACGCGCAGCGCCTGGAAACGCTGATGCAGCGCCGGCTGGCCGGCGAACCGGTCGCCCGCATCCTCGGCACCAAAGAGTTCTGGGGCCTGGACCTGCGATTGTCGGCCGATACGCTGGTGCCGCGACCGGACACTGAGACCGTGGTCGAGCTGGCACTGGAACATCTCGCGGCCGGCGGCGACCTGAAGCGTCGCTTGCGCATCGCCGATCTCGGCACGGGCTCCGGCGCGATCCTGCTGGCGCTGCTGTCCGAGCTGCCGTGGGCCTTTGGACTGGGCACCGACATCAGCTTGGCCGCGCTGACGACCGCGCGGGACAATGCGCGCGCGCTCGGATTGGCCGACCGCGCTGGCTTCGTTGCCTGCTCCTACGCCGCAGCGCTGGCTGTAGGTTTCGACCTGATCGTGTCGAACCCGCCCTACATCCCGTCGTCCGAGATCGGCGCGCTCGACGCCGAGGTGCGCGCTCATGATCCGCTACGCGCACTGGACGGGGGCAAGGACGGGCTCGACGCCTACCGCGCGCTGATCCCGCAGGCAGCGGCCCTGCTTCAGCCCGGCGGCGCTGTCATCGTGGAGGTCGGGCTTGGCCAGAGTGACGACGTCGCTGCATTGATGGTGAGGGCTGGCCTGACGGCCGATTCCTCGACGATCCGGGCCGATCTGGCCGGTATTCCCCGAACCGTCATGGGCCTAAAAAAGCTCCGGTAAAGGTCGGGGGATAGAGAAAAAGCTCTTGGAATATCCCCCGGGAGCGACTACGTTCCACCCATAGCACCGGCGCAGGCCACGACGAGCGGTATTCACGGAACACCGCAGCAGTCAGATGCCAGAGAGCCGCGCCGGGCGATAGGTTCCAGAACGCAGATCTGCTGAGCGCGAGAGCCGGATGGCTGCGCAGCCCGCGACTGCAAAGCGAACGAAAGCCTGACTTTGCACTTGAGGTCTTACGCTAAGCAAACTGGGTCGGTCGTGGCGCATCTCGCCGTGGCTGGCTGAATGACGTGGTTCGCTGGTCCCAGGGGGCTGGCGGGTGGGGAACGCGTTTTGAACGCGCTTTTGTCGAGAGAATCGGCTGTCGATCACATCGGCATGGGTCGAACCGGCATGTCGGAACCGGCATGGGGCGGATGGCCATTTGGACCGCGCACGAGGCGTCCGAGCCCGGCGAAGGTATTTCAATACGCTTTCGGTATTCCGATAACAATCAGTGCTCACTATCAGTGCTCAGCAATCGGTGCTCCTAACGCAGGGTTGGAATAAAGGCAGGACATGAGAAACGGTCAGAACAACAAGCGGATGCGCAACCGGAACAGCGGCGGTAACAACAACAATAACCGGCGCGGCCAGAATCCGCTGACCAGGGTGTTCGAGTCCAATGGACCGGACATCAAGATCCGCGGTACCGCCTCTCATGTCGCCGAGAAATATGTCCAGCTTGCCCGCGACGCCCGCTCCTCGGGTGACCCCGTTGCCGCCGAGAACTACTACCAGCACGCCGAGCACTATTTCCGCCTGATTGCCGCCGCGCAGGAGCAGTTCCGCCAGAACCAGCCGCAGCAGCAACCGCGCAACGCCGATGACCTGACCGTCGACGACCTCGATGATGAAGGCGAGAGCTTCTCGCATTTCGGCCAGGAGCCCGGCTTCGTTCCGGCCCAGCCGCAGCCTCAACCCCAACCCTTCATGCGCGATCGCGAAGGCGGCCAGCGCGAGCGCGGCGACAACCAGCCCTATCAGCGCGAGCAGCAGCCGCGCGAGCATCGCGAGCCGCGCGAACACCGCGAGCCGCGGGAGCACCGTGAACCGCGTGAGCATCGTGAGCGGGAGCCGCGCGAGCACCGCGAGCGTCCGCAGCCCGTCCAGTACCAGCCCCAGCCGCAACCCCAGCCCGTCATCGCCGACAGCGGGGTCGATCGGTTGCCGTCCTTCATCACCGGCCCGCAGCCGCAGATCGCCAATGCCCCGGCCGCCTTCGAGGGCGCTGCCGAGCGCTATCCGCGCCGCCGCCGGCGTCCGCATGGTCCGCGCGGTGAAGCAGCCGCTGCTGCGCCGGCGCCGAGCGAGGACCTCAATCCGGGCGAATAGCGATTTCGCTCCGTCATGACGAAACGGGTGGGCCCTGAGCCCACCCGTTTTTCTTTGCGCTGAGAGGCACGCAGGGAGCGACCCGGTGTCATCCGTCACGCGACGGCAGACCGACCTCGCGGCGGCCGGAGCCACCGGATCCTGGGGCCGACGGTGACGGCGCCAGCACGGGTTCGAGTCGTGGGATCAGCCGGATGCGCTCGCGGCGCGCCGGGATCACCCGGTAGACCTGCTTGGTCGCCTCGACGATGTGGACACCGGCGAACGGCAGCGACAGCGCAGCGCCGACGCGCTCCCAGGCCATCGCCGATTTCAGGAACCAGCCACCGACCGGGGGCATGAACAGCGCCTCGCCCCAGCCGGTCGGCGTGAACCAGGTCTGCCGCAGCAACTGCGTGATCTGCGAGCGGGAATAGGGCCGGCCATGGCCGAATGGCGTGTTGTCGGTCCGCGTCCAGACGCCGCGCCGGTTCGGGATCACGATGATCATGCGTCCCGCCGGCGCCAGCACCCGCCACATCTCCCGCAGCAGCCCGGCCGGGTCGTCCGACATCTCCAGCGCATGCACGATCAGGATGCGGTCGACCGCCGCATCGGGCAGCGGCAGCGAGAACTCGTCCACCAGCGAGGCCAGGGTCGGCCGCGCCGTCGGCCATTTCAGCACCCCCTGCGCCGCCGGCATAAAGGCGATGCAGCGTTCGGAATCCTCGCGGAACAAGCCGAGATAGGGCGTGGGATAGCCGATGCCGAGCACCCGCTGCCCGGCCGCGTTCGGCCAGCGCGCGCGGATGCCGCGGTTGATCAAGAGCCGCGCGACGATCCCGAGGCGACCCGAATAGAAATTCCGCAGATCGATCACGTCCATGACGTCAATGTATCATGCGGGCGCGCGCTGCCACGCGCCGAATATTGCGTTGCGCCTCCAGCGTTAACGCCATATCTCTGCCCGGGACATCGGAGGCGCCCCGCAGCGCTGCGCCCGGGCTCCGCTTCCACGACCTTCTGGCATCGCGAGCGCTACCATCGTGCCTCGCCCGGTCCCGCCGACGGAGACATCATGGCCGCCGACATCCGCGTCTTCACCTGCCTGTCCGACAATTTCGGCTATCTGATCCATGACCCCGCGACCGGCGCGACTGCCTCGATCGACGCCCCCGAGGCCGGACCGATCGTCCGGCAATTGGACGCCGAAGGCTGGACGCTCACCGACATCCTGATCACGCATCACCATCACGACCACGTCGGCGGCGTCGCCGAGCTCAAACAGAAATATGGCTGCCGGGTGGTCGCGCCGCACGACAAGACGACGGCGATCGCCAACGTCGACCTGCGCGTCGCCCATGGCGATGTCGTGAAGATCGGCGAGCTGCTCGCGCGCGTGCTGGAAACGCCCGGCCATACGCTCGACCACGTCTCCTACGTGTTCGACGCCGACAAGGCGTTGTTTGCGGCCGACACGCTGTTCTCGGTCGGCTGCGGCCGCGTGTTCGAAGGCACCTATCCGATGATGTGGGACTCGCTTCTCAAGCTGCGCGCGCTGCCGGACGACTTCCGGCTCTATTGCGGCCACGAATACACAGCCTCGAACGTCAAATTCGCGCTCACCGTCGACGGAGACAATGAGGCGCTGAAGACCCGCGCCGAGGAGGTCACGCGGCTGCGTGCCGCCAACCGGCCGACCATTCCGTCGCTGCTCGGCGACGAGAAGACCGCCAACGTGTTCCTGCGCGCCGACGATCCGGCCGTCGCTTTGCGGCTGCGCATGAAGGGCGCCAGCGCCGAGCAGGTGTTCGGCGAGCTGCGTGAGCGCAAGAACAAGTCGTAAGGCTGAGGACGACGATGACCACGCTCTCGGCTGCCGACATCATCGCGCGCCTTGGTCTGCAGCCGCATCCGGAGGGCGGACATTTTCGCGAGACCTTCCGCGATCCGGCCGTGGACGCCTCCGGCCGCGCCGCGTCGACCCTGATCTATTTCCTGCTCGCCCGCGGCGAGCGTTCGCATTGGCACCGGGTCGACGCGGTCGAGACCTGGCATTTCTATGCCGGGGCACCGCTGACCTTGCGGATCGCCGCCGAAGGCCAGGCGTCGCAAATGACGACGCTGGGGATCGACCTCGCAGCCGGCCAGCAACCGCAGGCGATCGTCCCTGCCCATGCCTGGCAAGCCGCCGAGAGCACCGGCGATTGGACGCTGGTGGGCTGCACGGTGGCGCCGGGCTTCATGTTCGAAGGATTCGAACTCGCGCCGCCCGGCTGGGAGCCGGAGGTCTGAGTCAGGCGCTCGCGCCCGCGACCTTCGCGGCGGGCTCGGCGAAGCGCTGGCGCTCCTGGGCGAGGAAGCCGGAAATCGCGTCGGCCGGCATCGGCTTCGCGAAGTAGTAGCCCTGGATGTAGTCCGCGCCCAAACGCCGGAGGCTGTCGAGCTGCTCCTTGGTCTCGACACCTTCGACCACACACGAGATTTCCATGTCGGCGCAGAGGCCGGTCAGCGACTTGATAATCTTGTGGCTGATCGGGTTGGCATTGACGTCGCTCACGAAACTGCGGTCAACCTTGAGCTTGTCGAGCGGCAGCCGGTGAACGTGGCTGAGCGACGAGTAGCCGGTGCCGAAATCGTCCAGCGAGATACCGCAACCGATCGCCTTCAGCGCCGCGATCGACTGCTCGGCGCGGGCGAAATCAAAGGTGACGGCGGTCTCCGTGATCTCGAACTCGATTCGGCGCGGCGGAACGCCGCTGGCATGAATGACCGCCAGCAGCGGAAGAACACCGTCCGGCGAACAGATGTCGTGCGCGGAGAGATTGAACGACACGCGAATGTCGTCCGGCCAGGTCCGCGCCGCCGCGAGCGCCTTGACCAGCAGACAGCGCGTCAGGCTGCGGATGACGCCGATCCGCTCGGCCGCCGGGATGAAGCTTGCGGGCGACACCGTGCCCAGTTTGGGGCTGTGCCAGCGCGCCAGCACCTCGAATCCGGTGGTGCGCGAATTCGTCGCGTCCATGATCGGCTGAAACGCCAGATCCATCTCGGCTTCGAAATCGGCCGTGCGCAACAGGTGCTCGATCACGCTGCGGCTGCGGATCTCCGCCTCGAGCTCGGTCGAGAAGATGATGGCCTGGCCGCGGGCGCGGCGCTTGGCGTGGTAGAGCGCATAGTCGGCGCATTCGTACAGCGCATCCGCGGCCATGGCCGAGCGCGGATATAGCGCAAAGCCGGTCGAGCACGACAGGCCAGTATGCGTCGTGTCGAACTGATAGGGCAGCTTGATCAGCTCGGTGATCTGCCGTCCGAGGTTGAGCAGATCGTCGTCCGTGGGGTTGCCGGCGACCACCAGTCCGAACTCGTCGCCGCCGAGCCGGGCGAGATGGACCTGGCCGCCATGGCCGGCACAGGCGTCGCGGACGCGGCGCGCGGCCTCCATCAGCACGCGGTCACCGACCGTATGTCCATAGGTGTCGTTGATCGGCTTGAAGCCGTCGAGATCGATGATGCCGACGGCGAGCCGCGTGCCGTCCCGCTCGGCCTCGGCGAATGCCTGCGTGAGCTCCGAGAAGAAGCGGCGGCGATTGGGCAGATCGGTCAGCGCGTCCAGATTGGCGAGGCGGAAGTTTTCATCCGACAGCGCTTGCGTCGCGGCCTGCTCTGCGAGCAGCGATTTGCGGCTGGCGACGAGCGCGGCGAAATCCCGATAGTAGATGAACAGCACCGTGACCATGGCGCCGGACACGAGCAACTGATTGACCGCGATCGCACGCAGCGCGTGAACGCCCGTGGACATGAAGAAGATGACGTAGGGGACGATGACCACGAGGGTCACGATCAGCGCCGCGGAGCGCAAATGCATCAGGCAGAAGATGATGCCGATGACCGTGACCGCCATGTAGAACGCGACCTGCCCCTTGGCGAACGGATCGCCATAGGGAAACAACGCGAATGACCAGACGACGAACAGCGCCCCGATCGGGCCGGCGATCCGGTTGGTGACGCGCAGGTTGCGCAGCACCTCGGCGTCGTTGCTGGCGGCCTCGCCCTGCCGCAGCCACCACAGCATCCGCGCGCCGGTAATCGTCGATAGCAGGGCCGGCACCGAAATCGTGAGCCACGTCGGCGCCAGCGGCAGGAAGGTGTAGGCGAGCGCCAGGCTGTTGGTGATGAGAATGAAATAGAGCAGCGGCACCTGCTTCGAGAACGCCTGGAACTGCGCGCGCGTCAGCTCGGGATTGTCGGCGGGGACGCGAAACAACTCCCCCGCGCGGGCCATGTAACGTCTCACGTCCGGCATCGCCGCCCCGTTGTCAGCACCATTTGCCGCGAACTATCGCGCGGGACGGGTAAAGGGCGGGTTAGGTGCAGACCGCGCCAAACCGTAATCGGCGGTTGTGAGCTACCGGCCGGCGCGCTGGTTTTGCGCACGGTTAAGTGCGCATCAAGGATAACCGGCGGATTCGGGCCGCCGTACCGAAGTCCGCATGCGAGCGGGCACCGCCTGGCTTTCGCTCAACCTGACGCGGTCAGCGCTTGCGCAGAAGGAACATGTCCTTGGCCGCGACCAGACCGCCGCCGGCGATCAGCAGCGCCGCCACGGCGATGGTCGCGCTCGGCCGCGCGTAGCCGGCAACGATCAGGAACGCCGTCGACAGCAGCGGCGTCGCATAGGACGCCGCACCGAGCACCCGAATGTCGCCCCGCTTCATGCCGATGTCCCAGGCGTAGAACGCAGCACCCACCGGGCCGATGCCGAGACCGGCAACAGCGAGCCACTGCGTCGGGCTGTCGGGCCAGACCGTTCGCTCGACCGCAACATGGACCAGGGCCGCCAGCGCGGACGTCGCCAGGCAGAAGCCGGCGACCGCATCGGTCGGCACCGCCTTCAGACGACGCGAGAGCACCGAATAGATCGCCCACACGAACGCCGCGACGAAGGCGGCCGCAAGCCCCGGCAACTGGCTCGCAGCGAAGCTCGCACCGTTGCCGAGCAACAGCAGCGCGGTTCCGACGAGACCGATCGCGGCGCCGATGACGTGATGGACCGCCAGGCGCTCGCCAGGCAGGAAGGCCGAGAACAGCACGATCAGCAGCGGCCAGAGATAGTTCAGCAGCCCGGCTTCCGCCGGCGGCGCGAAGCGCAGCGCCAGGAAATACAGCGCGTGATAGCCGAACAGGCCGCCGACGCCCACGGCCCACGCCCTCGCCGGCTGCCGCAACACCTGCAGCCCATCCGGTCGACGCAACACACTGAGCAGGCCGACCGCGCCGCCGACAGCAAAGGTCATTGCCGCAAGCTGGAAGGCGGGGATCGTACCCGTCGCCACCGTCAACAAGGCGAGCAGCGACCACATCAGGATCGCGGTCAGACCGATCAGGGTCGCAGTTCGCTGGGACATCAGGCGGCAGGCTCCGTCACGGCCGGCTCATGCCGGCCACCACGCCTTCGTCCGTGCGGGAAGCGTCCAAGACGTGAATGCCCGCGGCGAGCGCGGGCGTTCGATTTCCTTAACCGCAGAAGGCGGCCGGAGGCAACGCCGCCGGCGCGGATCACACCATGTACTGGCCGCCATTGACCGACAGCGTCGAGCCGGTGATGGCTCCCGCCTCATCCGCCGCGAGGAACACCACGGCGCGCGCGATCTCCTCGGGCTCGCCGAGGCGCCCCACCGGAATCAGCGGCAGAATGGCTTTCTCGAGCACATCCTTCGGCACCGCCTGCACCATCTCGGTGTTGATGTAGCCCGGGCAGATCACGTTGACGGTAATGCCGGCCTTGGCCGTCTCCAGCGCGAGCGCCTTGGTGAAGCCGATGTCGCCGGCCTTCGCCGCGGAGTAGTTGACTTGGCCAAACTGGCCCTTCTGGCCGTTGATCGAGGAGATGTTGATGATGCGGCCGAACTTGCGCGCGCGCATGCCCTCGATGACCGGGCGGGTCATGTTGAACAGCGAGCCGAGATTGGTGTTGATGACGGCGCTCCACTGCTCGAGCGTCATTTTGTGGAAGGCCGTGTCACGGGTGATGCCGGCATTGTTGATCAGCACGTCGATGGGACCGAGATCGGCTTCGACCTTCTTGATGCCTTCGCCGCAGGCCTCGAACGAGCTGACGTCCCATTTGTAGACGGGGATCTCGGTCTCGCTCTTGAACTTCTCCGCAGCGGCATCGTTGCCGCCGTAATTCGCCGCGACCTTGTATCCCGCCGCCTTCAGCGCCTTGCTGATCGCCGCTCCGATACCGCGCGTCCCCCCGGTCACCAACGCCACACGTGCCATGTCGAATCCTTCCCTCGATGACTGATCGCACAGGACAACCTCTGGCTGCCACCGTGCATACCGTTGTTATTGGATCATGAAACGTCGTGCGACGATCAACTTGCCGCATGACCATCGATGCTCGCTCAACTCCATTTTTTTAGTGGTCGATTATGCGACGTGTTTGACGGACATCAAGAACAAAACGCCCGGCGAGATCGCCGGGCGTTGATCTTTAGTTGAGCTGGACGCGATTGCGAAGACTGAACGGTTCGCAGTCAGTGCCGGCTTTTTAGTCGCGTGCGACGCACAGCGCGATGCCCATGCCACCGCCGATGCACAGCGTCGCGAGGCCCTTCTTGGCGTCGCGCTTCTGCATCTCATGCAGCAGGGTCACGAGCACGCGCGCGCCGGATGCACCGATTGGATGGCCGATCGCGATCGCACCGCCGTTGACGTTGACCTTGGCCGGATCCCAGCCGAGGTCCTTGTTCACGGCACAGGCCTGCGCGGCGAACGCCTCGTTGGCTTCGATCAGGTCGAGGTCGGCGATATTCCAGCCGGCCTTCTTCAGCGCCGTGCGCGACGCCGGGATCGGGCCGGTGCCCATGATCTTCGGGTCGACGCCGGCCTGTCCCCAGGACACGATCCGGGCGAGCGGGGTCTTGCCTTCCTTGGCTGCCTGCTTGGCGGTCATCAGCACCACGGCCGCTGCGCCGTCATTGATGCCCGACGCGTTGCCGGCGGTGACCGTGCCGTCCTTCTCGAAGGCCGCACGCAGCTTGGCCATGGCCTCGACCGTCGCGCCATGACGCGGGTATTCGTCGGCGTCGACCACGGTGTCGCCCTTGCGGCTCTTGACCGTCACGGGCGCGATCTCGTCCTTGAACCTGCCGGATTTCTGAGCGGCCTCGGCCTTGTTCTGCGATGCAACGGCGAACTCGTCCTGCTGCGCGCGGGTGATCTGATATTGCTTCGCAACGTTCTCGGCGGTGTTGCCCATGTGATAGCCGTTGAAGGCATCCCACAGACCGTCCTTGATCATCGTGTCGACCAGATCGAGCGAGCCCATCTTCACGCCGGCGCGCAGGTATTGCGCATGCGCCGCCATGCTCATCGACTCCTGGCCGCCGGCAACCACGATGTCGGAGTCGCCATTGACGAGCGCCTGGTAGCCCAGCGCGACGGAGCGCAGGCCCGAGCCGCACAGCTGGTTGATGCCCCAGGCCGGGCTTTCCACCGGAATGCCGGCGGCGATCGAGGCCTGACGGGCCGGGTTCTGGCCCTGAGCTGCGGTCAGGATCTGCCCCAGAATGACTTCGGACACACGGCCCGGCTCGATACCGGCGCGTTCCAGTGCGGCCTTGATTGCGACAGCGCCCAGCTCATGGGCCGGAACACTGGCAAAGGCACCGTTGAAGCTTCCAACCGGGGTACGGGCGGCACTGACGATGACGACATCGTCTGACATGGGCATCTCCTGGGGTTCTTGATCTTGGACGTGAAAGCGAGGGCTTGAGAACTTGAGGGTATTTGAAATGAAAATGATCTTTTCAGTTCACGGTCGTGCCGGCCGTCCGCAAGCCCCGGATTGGCGAGTGCGAAACCTTCGCGCTTCATCCTGTTAACGTCGTTGCGACATGTCAATTGGCGGCATCAGCAATTCCTGTTGCAGCGCATTCAAATTGGGATGCTTGGCCGTTTCGTGAGCAAGATTTCTGCTGCGGGATTAACCGTTCCGCACAAAACCGTAGCCGAACTCGCCCGAAAGTGATTACGTTATTGCATTGCGTAGCTCTTCGCCCTGCGGCGACGCCGCCGGGTTCCCTGTTCTCGGTTTGCATGTGTGAGCTCATGGCGAAATCTGACCAACCCACCACAATCAAGAAATACGCGAACCGGCGGCTCTACAATACCGGGACGAGTACCTACGTGACCCTCGAAGATCTTGCCTCGATGGTTAAGAACGGGGAGGATTTCCTGGTCTACGACGCCAAGACCGGCGACGACATCACACGCTCCGTACTCGCCCAGATCATCTTTGAACAGGAGAACAAGGCCGGCCAGAACCTGCTGCCGACCACGTTCCTGCGCCAGCTCATCCGCTTCTACGGCGACAGCATGCAGATGGTGGTACCGAAATACCTTGAGCAGTCGATCGATACCCTGACCAGAGAGCAGGAAAAGTTCCGCAAGCAGATCGCTGACACCTTCAGCGGGACGCCATTCGCGCCGCTCGAGGAGCAGGTGCGCCGCAACATGGAGCTGTTCCAGCAGACCTTCTCGATGTTCAAGCCGTTCGCGCCGCCGGCCCGCGGGGAGGAAAAGGCGGCCGAGCCGACCCCGGCCGCCGACGACAACATCGATGAGCTGCGTCGTCAGATGAAGGAAATGCAGGATCGGCTCGACCGCATGTCCGAGCCGAAGAAGGACGAGCAGCAAGGCTGACGCCGAAGGCCGGCGGCCGATCAGCTCGCCGCCGGCAACTCGACCGTGCCATTACCGATCCACGGCCGATCGACCGAGGCGAGGCCGATCACCCGTCCCTGGATGTAGTCGCAGCCCCAGTCGCGCAGCAGCGCGACCGACGCCTCGTCCTGCACCCATTCCGCGACCGTCTTGATCTGCAGCCGTCGCGCCAGCTCGACCAGCGTCTGCACGAAGGCGCGGTCATCAGCCGAGCGCACGAGATTCTGCACGAAGGCGCCGTCGATCTTGACGATGTCGACGCCGAGCTTGCGCAGATTGCGGAACGAGGTGTGTCCGGCGCCGAAGTCATCGATGGCAATTCGGCTGCCGAGATCTTTCAGCCGCGTCACGAAGCCGCGGAGATCGTCGACGTCCTGGATCTCGACCGTCTCGGTGATCTCGACGATCAGCCGTTCGGCGACCCCCGGATGGGCGCGCATCATGGACTCGATCGAGGCCCACCAGTCCGGATCCATGGTGGTCTCAGGCGAGATGTTGAGGCTCAGGGTGACGTCGGGCGTGCTCGCAAGCTCCGCCACCACCAGCTCCAGAATGCGGTGATCGACCAGGCGGATCAGGCCGAGACGTTCGGCGACCGGCACCACGTCCGGCGCCAGGAGGGCCCGACCGTCATCCTGGCGCATCCGCACCAGGCATTCATAGAAGGCGGGCGCAAGCGTGTTGGCATTCACCACCGGCTCGAACGCCGTGACGATGCGCCGCTCATTGAGCGCGGTCACGATCTCATCGGTGACGCGGATGTTGACCTTGCGCTGCGCGTCGCGCTCCACGTTCGGCCGCCAGGTCGAGAACGATCCGATGCGGCGGCGCTTGGCGGCGTCGAGCGTCTCATGGGCGCGGTTGACCGCCTCCTCGACCGAGCGGGCGTGACGGGGAACGCTGACTGCGCCGATCGTCGCGGTGACGGCGACCGGACCAGACTTGGTCGGCACCACCTCGTCGCGCACCGTCGCGAGGAAGCGTTCGGCGGCGGTGTTCATGTCGTCCATCGTACAGTTCTTCAGGATCAACCCGAACTTGTTGCCCGAGAACCGCCCGAGCGTGTCGCCGCCGCGGAGCCGGCCCCGGATGCGCTGGGCGATCTCCAGCACGACGCCGTCGGCGACGTCGAAGCCGAAGGCGTCGTTGATGCGCGCGAGATGATCGATGCCGACCAGCATGAAGGCGCAGGAGAAGCGGAACCGCTGCGACTCCTCGATCACCTCGGCAAGCGTCGCCAACAGGTGCGTCCGGTTCAGCTCGCCGGTCAGCGGATCGTGGCGTGACAGCTTGAGCAGTTGCTCCTCGCGGGCGTGGCGCTCGTTGTTGATCCGCACGATGCCCTGGGCACGCGATGGCCGCCCATCGGGGCCGGCGAACCAGCAGCCGGTCTCCTCGACCCAGATCAGCGGCGCACCCGCGTGGGTGCGCACGCCATATTCGATCCGGTACGGCGTGCCGGCGGCGCCATGCAGCGGCGCCGCCTGGTGCATGATCTCGGAGCGGATGCTGCGGTCCGGCTCGATGAGCTTGCTGAATTCGGCGCCGTTGCAGAGTTGCGGCAGCGGAACGTCGGCAAACACCGCCCCGACGTGATCGCTCCAGACGATCACGTCGCTCGCCAGATCCCAGACGAAGGCAGCTTGGCCCAGGGACGCCAGGATCATCGCGGTCTGTGGCAATTCGGATGTCAAGATCGCCTCGTTTCGGCACAGGCCGGCAAGACCGGCGCTGATTTGGGAACGGCCGACGCGTATCAGCGCGAGCGGCGGCGGCCGACTTCGCGAATCAGACTACGCATCTCTGGTTAACGGAGAGCATGCCGAGGCGACGGGCGCGTGTCCGAGACGCGTCAACCATCTTTGGAACGTACAGCGCTCGACGCGCTTGGAACGGCATTGGCTTTGCGAGTTGGAATGGCGAAAGGCTCCGGCGTCCCATAACGTGACACGCGCGCCGGTAATGGTTGGGCAATGTTAACGATTGATCAGGACGAGGGCTGCCTGGACCGAACGGAGGAGACGTCGCGCTCGGTCGTGCTGCTGCCGGCCGGCACCAGCGACGAGCATCGCGCGCGCATGGTCCGCGCCTCCCGCCCCGACGCCAGCTTCGTCACCCATCTGATCGCGACCGCCGAGCACCTGCCACAGACCCGCACGCTGAGGCGTGCCGCGCCGGCAGACGTGCACAACGCCTATGCGGCGAGGCTTCAACCGGTGACGCGGGCCGTCGGCCGGACCCGGCAGGTGATCTGAGCGCGGCTCGCCTGCGCGTCAGGCCTTTGGCGTGTCGGTTTTTGGCGGCTCTTGGGCCCCCGGGCCGGTCACCTCGGCCTGCAACTCCGGGGCGGCGCCTTTCGGCTCCGCAGCAGCCGGTCGGGGCACCGAGCGATCGAGCAGCACCGATTCGGCGACCGAGGCCGCTGCCGGCACGGCATCGGTGGACTCCTCGTCGGGTGCAGGAGGGGCAGCGGCATCCGCCGGCTGAAGCTCCGCCCTGGCCGGTTCTTTGGCCGATTCTTCGATCAGCTCGGGCTCGGGATCAGAGATGGGCACGTCGGCAGGAACCGGCGCGGGAGCAGGCGCGGCTACGACGGCGCGGGCGGCGCGCTTGGTGCGCAGCGAGATGCCGCCGAAGAAATCGACCATCGCCAGCAGGGTCAGCAGCAGAAAGGTCGAATTCCCGAACTTCTGCCACATCACGAATTCCGCCGCGGCGCCGCCGAAGACCAGCAGCGACAGCAGATGATCGGTCAGATATTTCCCGTTCGGCTTCGCCGCCTTGATGATTTCGAGCAGCAGCAGCAGCACGCCCAGGGCCAGCAGCATGTCGCCGAGCGAGATCGTCCAGACCTCGCCGGACGGAAGCTGAAGGCGCAGCAGCGTCTCGCTGAAGGCGACCCCCGGCATCAGGAAGACGATCATGTTGTAGATCGCCAGCGGGATCAGCAGCAGCGGGAAACCGACCATGGACATCGGTTGAAGCCTTGGATGGCGCGGGCGGCGGCCCGGCGCAAAATCAATCGGTGCGAAGATGATGACAGCGAGACGGGATCACGCGACACAGATACGCAACGGTCCCGGCGAATCACGTCGCACGGGACCGCTTTCAACCCCATCGATGGCCGAATTCGGGCAGCTTGGAAAGCGGCCCGCGCGGACAATCAGGCGTCTTTCTTCTTCAGAACCTGGCGGCCCTTGTACATGCCGGTCTTCAGGTCCAGGTGGTGTGGACGACGCAGCTCGCCGGAATCCTTGTCCTCGACATAGGTCGGCTTCTTGATGGCGTCAGCCGAGCGGCGCATGCCGCGGCGCGACGGCGAAGTTTTTCTTCTGGGGACGGCCATATCGGTATCCTCTAGGGGTATTTCGGAAGGCATCGTCCGCAAAGGGACGGCTGCAGCCATGAAGCTGGCGAGCCCGGATGCCGATCAAGGCCGCGCTTATAGAGGAAGGGGTGCGGCATGGCTAGGGCTCTCCGAGGCATTTTTGGCCAAAATTGCGCCCGCTCGGGTCTCAACGCCGCTCCCCCCAGCAGGTCTGCAGGCTGGAGGCCTGGGCCCGCACCATGTAGGTCGCCGACAGCCGCCGCACGCCCGGCCCTGGAGCCCGGGCACTGCGCCGGACGGGGTTCGGCAGAATCGAGGCCATCAGGGCCGCCTCGCGCGGGCCGAGCCCCGCGGCGGAGCGGTTGAAGGCGTAATTTGCGCCCGCCTCGACGCCGAACTGGCCGGATGGGCCAAGCTCGGCGATGTTGAGATAGATCTCTAGAATGCGCCGCTTGCTGAGCACGAGATCGATCCATAGCGCCAGCGGCAGTTCCAGCGCCTTGCGGACATAGCTGCGGCCCTGCCAGAGGAACAGGTTCTTGGCAACCTGCTGGGTGATGGTCGAGCCGCCGCGGCTGACCTCGCCGTCCTCGGCGTCGTCCATGACCTCCCGCAGCGCCCCCCAGTCGATGCCGTGATGGCCGCAGAATTTGGCATCCTCCGCGGCCACCACCGAGCGGGGCAAATACGGCGACATCGCCGAGAGGTCGATCCAGTGCCGCGTTACCGGCTGCCCCGTCACCGACCGCCACAGCATCAGGGTCGAGACGGGGTGACCCACGGCATAGAACGGCGTCAGCGCGTAGGGCACGAGCAGCACCAGCACGACGATCAGGAGGATGGTTCTGACGGTACGCAAGGGCAGGCGTCGCTCGGGTTGGACCGCCGCGGCGGCAGACAATTGGCCGGGATTATCCGACATCTCCATGAGGTTTCCTGCTTTTTTCCGCAGTTGCGGCCGAAAGCCGCCACCGCCCCGGCAATTGACGAAGTCGCCGCCATCAACGATTGTCCGGCGAATTTTGCCCCTGGAGCTCTTGTTAAATGACTGCGACGGCCCTCACCGACTTCACCCAACGCCTGGACAAGACCGCGGAAGAGACCGAAGCCCTGCTCGGCGAGCTCCTCGGCGATGCGCCGCTGGCGGACGAGATCATCAGGCCGAAGCGGCTGATCGAGTCGATGCGCTATTCGAGCCTCAACGGCGGCAAGCGGCTGCGCCCGTTCCTGGTGGTCGAGAGCGCCGCCGTGTTCGGCGTGCCCCGGCGCGGCGCGCTGATGGCGGGCGCGGCGCTCGAATGCATCCACTGCTATTCCCTGATCCATGACGATCTGCCGGCGATGGACAATTCCGACCTGCGCCGGGGACGTCCGACCCTGCACAAGGCCTATGACGACGCTACCGCGATCCTGGCCGGCGACGCGTTGCTGACCATCGCCTTCGACATCATCACCCGCGACGAGATCCATCCCGATGCCGGCGTCCGGCTGGCGCTGACCCGGGCGCTGGCCCGCTGCGCCGGTGTCGGCGGCATGGCCGGCGGCCAGATCCTCGATCTGGCCGGCGAAGGCCGGTTCGGCGACCGCGACCCGGTCGACGTCGCTCGCGTGCAGCAGATGAAGACCGGCGCCCTGCTCCGCTTCGGCTGCATCGCCGGCGCCCTGCTCGGCCAGGCGTCGGCAGCCGAGTACCAGGCGCTCGACGATTACGGCCGCGCGCTCGGCGAAGCCTTCCAGATCGCCGACGACCTGCTCGATGTCGAGGGCGATGCCGCGACGCTCGGCAAGCCGGCCGGCGCCGACGCCGAGCTCGGCAAGACCACCTTCGTCACCCAGCTCGGCGTCGAGGGCGCCAGGCAGCGCGTCCGCGACCTCCTCGCCCGCGGCGATGCCGCGCTGTCGATCTTCGGCGCCAAGGGCGACGTGCTGCGCGCCGCCGCCCACTTCGTCGCCGAGCGCAAGAGCTGAGGCGAGGCGTTGGCCGGAGTCCATCCCGACGATCCGGACCTCGCTCGCTTCGCAAGCATGCCGGCTGCGTTGCGCGTCATCTATGCGCGGCCGCGCACCTTCGTTTCGCTGGGCATCGCGATCATCGCGTTCTTCTTGCTGCCGCAGGCGCTCCGCCTGATCACGCGGCTGCTGCTCGCCTGGGACATCTTCACCGCGCTCTACCTCGTGCTGGTCGCGGCGATGATGCTTCGCAGCGAGCATCATCACATCCGCCGCAAGGCGATCATGCAGGACGACGGCCGTTTCGTGATCCTGCTGGTCACGGCGCTCGGCGCCTTTGCCAGCATCGCAGCGATCGTGCTCGAGCTCGGCGCCTCCAAGCGCGACGCGCCGGCGCTGACGCTGGCGCTGCTCACCGTCTCGCTGTCCTGGGCCGCGGTGCATGCGACCTTCGCCCTGCACTACGCTCATGACTACTACCGCGGCGCCAAGCCCGGCGGCCTGCAATTCCCCAGCGGCGACACCGACGAGCACGCCGACTACTGGGACTTCGTCTACTTCTCCTTCGTCATCGGCATGACCGCCCAGGTCTCCGACGTCGGCATCACCGACAAGATCATCCGCCGCACCGCGACCGTGCACGGCATCATCTCGTTCATCTACAACACCGCGCTGGTCGCCCTGATGGTCAACATCGCCGCCAGCGTAATCTCGTCCTGATCAGTTGCACACCTCGACGCTGGCGTTGTTGGCCGGACCACCGCCGCCACGATATTCGAGACGGCAGCCGGGCCTGACGGCGCGGCACAGATAGGCATCGCAATAGATCTGGCCGGTGGACTTCGGCGGCCGGGCGGCCTGGGTCTGCGGCCTGGCATAGCCCGGGGCCGACCCGATGCCGACGCTGGCATTGGGAAGCGGCAGGCCGGGCTCGGGAGCAGCACGGCCGCGACGGCGCGACGGCACGTCCCCGTCGTCCTGCCCGCGCCTGGCAACCGGCTTCTTCTCGCGCCGCTTCTCGCATTCATTGTCGTCGTTGACGAACGAGCCCTCGGCGCAAACGACGCGCGTGCAGCGGTCGCCGTCCGACTTGGTGCCATGCTGGCAGACCAGCGGGCAGACGCGGGCCTGCTTGAGCTTGATCGCCTGCAGCGCATCGGCCGAGGCGGCCTGGGTATCGAGCTTGGTGCCGGCATAGCGGTTGAACTGCGACAGCGAGCGGCGCGAGGCCGAGCCCCAGTCGCCATCGGCGTCCTCGGTGAGGCAGCCGACGCGGCGCAGCTCGAGTTGAACGGATTTGGCGAGATCAGCCGGCTGCGATGGGGGAGTCAGCGAGGCGACCTCCGGCCCCTGCTGCAGGGCTGCGGCCGCCGGCGCGCCCGGCGATGTCGCCGCGCGCGGATTGTCGGCCGCCGCGAGCTGCTGCTCCTGCCGCTTCTTCTCGGCGTCGGCCGCCTGCTGCTGCGCCAGCTGATTGGCCTTCTCGGCAGCAATGCGCGCCTGCTCGGCCGCCTTGGCCTCGGCCTCCGCCTTGGCGAGGGTATCCTTGCGGGCGCCCTCCGCGACGAGTCGCGCGCGCTCGGCCTCGGTGGCGCGGGCCTTCTCGGAAGCGGCGGCGCGATTCTCCTCGGCGGTGAGCTTTTCGAGCTGCAACTTGGCCAGGCTCGCATAGAAGCCGTCCGGATATTGCGCCAGGAACGCGTTCAGCGCGCCCTTGTTGCCGACCTGCATCGCGAGCTCGTAGTCGCGCCGGATGTCGGCTTGCGGATTTGCGGGCGGTGCGACCGGCATCTGCGTGACGACGCGCGGCACGCCGGGGACTAGCGGCACGTCCTCACCGCCCAGCGAGCCATAGACGAACGGTTCCTGGCGGTTGCCGGTCGATTTCAGCACCTCGTCGCGCACGAAGCCGAACGCCTTGCGGACGTCGAGGCCGGGGGTCGCGATGTGCCGCGACAGCGCCAGTGTAAAGGGGCTGTTCTTGCCGTCGCCGTCCTGCGCCGTGGAGCCGGCCTTGGCGGAGTAGGCGATCAGCGTGTTGGGGCTGGTCGGCTCGACCTTGGCGAGGCCGCGGCCGAGGCTGCGGGTCGCCACCGTCCGCTGCATGTTGCGGGTGAACGGATTGTCGCGGCAGGCATCGAGAATGACCAGCCGCAGCTTCTTGGCCGGCTCGACGGCAACCAGGATGCGGTCGAGCGACAGCGTCTCGTCATAGACGTCGGTGTCGCGCTCGAGCCGGGCATCGATCGGGATCAGGTAGTTGGCCCCTTCGACCTCCATGCCGTGGCCCGCATAGTAGACCACGGCGATGTCGGCATCGCGCGCGGCGTCGGCAAAATCGCGCAGCGCCCGCCGGGTCTCACGGGCGGTGAGATCGCGCCTGTAATCGACGACGTCGAAGCCGGCGCTCTTGAAGGTCGCGGTCATCACCGCGCCGTCATTGGCGGGGTTCGTGAGCTGCGGCACGTTCTGATAGGCGGAGTTGCCGATGACGAGCGCCACCCGCTTCTCGGCGAGCGCGGGGTGGCCGATCAGCAGCAGCGCTGCCGTCAGGATGTAACCGCCCAATCGAAGTGACCAAGACATCGTACCTACCCCATACCGCTGGGAGACCTGCTGGGACGTGCCTATCAGAGTTCAGCCCATTCGGCTTGTGACCGGGATCACGCAGATTTATTCCCGATCGACCTGGCCTCGGCCATTATAGTCTGTCGCTGGCGCAATGACGCCAGTTCATGCCTTGCCAAGCGCCGTTTTGCATCGAAAATGCGATCCTTGTTTGTCCAGGTTCCCAGGGAGTTGGCCGTGAGCACAGACCGTTCCACCGTCGAGGCCGTCGTTCAGGGCTATTTCGATGCGCTCTACGAGGGCGAGGCCGACAAGCTCGGTGCCGTGTTCCACCCCACCGCTGACCTGCGCTGGGTCGAGAATGGCGAGCTCAAGATCCTGACCGTGCCAGATTGGCTGGCCTGGGTGCGCAAGCGCCCGTCGGCGAAGGGCGAGGGCAAGCCGCGCGAGGACTTCATCGTCACCATCGACCGTTCGGACGACAAGACGGCCTTCATCAAGGTGCGGTGCCAGCTGCCGCCGCGCTATTTCACCGATTATCTCGTGGCGATGAAACTGAAGGACGGCTGGCAGATCGTGTCGAAGTCCTACCGCTACGACCTCCGGGATTGACGCCGGCGCAACGACGCCAAGCCCCCAGCCATGGAAGCTCACTTTCAGATATTCCTGATCCTGCTGGCCGTGTTGGCGGGAACCGCCCTGATCGCGCGACGCGCCAATCTCGCGCCGGCGATCCTCTTGATGCTCGCCGGCATCGCGCTCGCCTTCGTGCCGACGATGCCGGCGTTCGCGCTGCCGCCGGAGTTGGTCCTGCTGGTGGTGCTGCCGCCGCTGATCTATTCGTCGAGCGTCGCGATGAGCTGGCGCGAGTTCAAGCGCAATCTGCGGCCGATCGTGCTGCTCGCGGTCGGCTGCGTGATCTTCACGGCGTCCGCTGTGGCGACGGCGACCCACTATCTTCTCGGCCTGCCCTGGAGCATCGGCTTCCTGCTCGGCGCCATCGTGGCGCCGCCCGACGTCGTGGCGCCGCTCGCCATCGCCCGCCGGCTGCATCTGCCGCGCCGGGTCATGGTGATCCTCGAAGGCGAGGGCCTCGCCAATGACGCGACAGCGCTGATCCTCTATCGCTTCGCGGTGGCCGCCATCACCACCGGCGCCTTCTCCTTTCCGGTCGCGGCCGGCGAGTTCGGCCTGATCGTGGTTGGCGAGATCGCCTTCGGCATCGGCGTCGGCTGGCTGATGCTGCGCGCCCGTCACCACGCGCGCGACCCGCAAGTCGAGATCACCCTGTCGGTGCTGACGCCGTATCTGGCGTTCTGGATCCCCGAGCATGTCGGCGGCTCCGGCGTGATCGCGACCGTGGCCTGCGGCCTTTACATGAGCTGGAACGGCCCATTGTGGATCTCCTCGGCAACCCGCCTGCAGGGCATCTTCTTCTGGGACCTGATGATCTACCTCATCGAGGGCATGCTGTTCCTGCTGACCGGCTTCCAGATGCGGCTGATCTACGAGAAGTCGAAGGTCTTTCCGCTCGACGACATCATGATCGCGACCGCGCTGGTGCTCGCCATCGTCGTGATCGCGCGCTTCGCCTGGACCTTCCCGGCGACCATCCTGCCGCGTCTCTTGAGCTCTTCGCTGCGCGCCCGCGATCCCTTGCCGCCGTGGCGGCAGACCTTCATCATCGGCTTCACCGGCGTGCGCGGCACGGTCTCGCTCGCCACCGCGCTGGCGCTGCCGCTGACGCTCTCGACCGGCGATGCGTTTCCCTATCGCGACCAGATCCTGTTCATCGCCTTCGGCGTGATCTTCTTCACCCTGATCGGTCTCGGCCTGACCCTGCCGGCCGTCGTGCGCTGGCTCGGGGTCGGCAACCAGGGTCGCGCCGAGCATCAGCGCGAGCATGAGCAGGAGATCGCGGCCCGGCGCGAGGCGCTCGACAGCGCCTTGCGGTCGCTGGAGACGATGACCAGCGATCGCGAGCTGTCGGACGAGGTGGTGCGGCTGCTGCGGGCGCGCCACGAGGTACGGACCAACCAGCTCCCGGAAGGTCTGAAGCCCGAGGACAACGACGCATCCGCGCTCGGCATCGAGCTGACCCGCGAGCTGATCACGGCAGAACGCAAATTCATCCATGTGATGCTGCGCGACGGCAAGATCACCGACGAAACCCGCCGCCGCATCGAGCGCGATCTCGATCTGGAAGAGGCGAGCCTCGCCAATCGCGAATATGGGCACGTGCCGCTGTAGGAGCTGAGGGCTGGTGGCGGGGTTGTAGGACGCGATGTTGCGGCAAACGCCGTCATTGCGAGCGCAGCGAAGCAATCCAGAAATCCTTGCGCGGCCCTGGATTGCTTCGCTTGCACTCGCAATGACGTGGATAGAGCCGCGCACATCTCTCCCCGCTATCGAGGGGAGCCTCACCCTCACCGCTCGATCATCCAGCGCGTCACGGCCTGATGGTAGTTCATCGGGCCGGGCACGGTCTTGTAGGTCTTCAAGTAGCGGAAGCCGGCCTTCTGCAGCGCGCGGTTGGGGGCGGTGTTGTAGGCGTGCGGCTCGCAGAACAACTGCTTGAGCTGCAGCCGCTCAAAATAGAAATCGATACTGCGGCGGACGCATGCGGTGCCGAGGCCGCGGCCGCGCAGCTCCGGCTCGGTGACGTGCAGATGCATGTGGGCGCGGTTGCCGAACACGATGCGGTCGCAACTGGAGAAGCCGATCGGGCGGCCGTCGAGCCGCCAGATCACCAGCAGCGCCGCGCGCTCGGCCAAGGGCGTGTCGTAGAGCGTCTGGAACAGTCCGGTCCACACCTGCCTGGTCGGCATCCGCGTCGGATCGATTCCCATCACGTCGAGCTGCTCGATGCTCGACGAATAGAAGTAGTCGATGACCATCGAGGTCTCGGCGAGTTCCATTTCGCGGATGTCGAGATTCATCGAGGCGTCCTCTTGAGCAGGCCTCAAGGTGCCGATCATGCGGGCAGCAGTGGGGCGGCGCGAGGCGGATCGTGTCGTCACGGCAACGGCGCGTGTCGCAGCAGCCGCGCGCTGCGGAAAATTTCAGAACGAGTAGCTGGAGACCAGCAGCCGCCGGTTGCAATTGCAGCGCGGTCGGCGCGGCGAAGTCGGGCCTCATGGTTCTCAAAGCGATGCGAGAGCATCGCCTGAACGCGCCGCGAGCGGCGCTCCTCGCCATGAGGGTTCGTTCGCCGAGACGTCGGTCCTCGTCCTGGGGAGACCGCCGCAGGCGGTCGTCTCGAAGGAACGGCCAAGAGGGTTCTGCCTAACGGGCCCTCTGCGCCTTCGCGGGATGGCCGGGGCGGGGCCGGAGCGGAGCCTATTACTCCGCCGCGGTCACACTCTCCGGCGCCTTTTCAAGCGCCTTGGCGCCGCTGCCGTATCGCTGGTCGATGTAGTCGATGACCAGCGCCTTGAAGTCGGCGGCGATGGTGGGCCCGCGCAGGGTGCGGAACTTCTTGCCGTCGACGAAGACCGGCGCGGCCGGGGCTTCGCCGGTGCCGGGCAGGGAGATGCCGATATTGGCATGCTTGGATTCGCCGGGGCCGTTGACGATGCAGCCCATGACGGCGACGTTGAGCGCTTCCACGCCGGGATATTGCGTCTTCCAGGACGGCATCTCCTCGCGGATGAAATCCTGGATCGAGCGCGCCAGCTCCTGGAACGTGGTCGAGGTGGTGCGGCCGCAGCCCGGGCACGCCGCAACCAGCGGCACGAAGGTGCGGAAGCCCATGGTCTGCAGCAGCTCCTGCGCGACCTGCACTTCGAGGGTGCGGTCGCCGCCGGGCTCCGGGGTCAGCGAGATGCGGATGGTGTCGCCGATGCCCTGCTGCAGCAGGATGCCGAGCGCCGCCGAGGAGGCGACGATGCCCTTCGAGCCCATGCCGGCCTCGGTGAGGCCGAGATGGATGGCGTAGTCGGAGCGTGCGGCGAGGTCCTGATAGACCGCGATCAGGTCCTGCACGGCCGAGACCTTGGCCGACAGGATGATGCGGTCCTTCGGCATGCCGAGCTCCTGGGCCCGGGCGGCCGACAGCAATGCCGACTGCACCATGGCTTCGCGCATCACCGCGCGCGCATCGCGCGGGTTCGCGGAGGCGGCGTTCTCGTCCATCAGCTTGCTGAGCAGCTCCTGATCGAGCGAGCCCCAATTGGCGCCGATGCGCACCGGCTTGCCGTATTTGTTGGCGAGCTCGATGATGGTCGAGAACTGCGTGTCGCGCTTGTCCTTGAAACCGACGTTGCCGGGATTGATGCGGTACTTCGCCAGCGCCTCGGCGCAGGCCGGATAGTCGGTCAGCAGCTTGTGGCCGATATAGTGGAAGTCGCCGATCAAGGGCGTGGTGATGCCGCGCTTGTCGAGTTGCTCGCGGATCTGCGGGACGGCCGCGGCGGCCTCCTCGCGGTCGACCGTGATGCGGACCATCTCGGACCCGGCGCGCGCCAGCGCTGCAACCTGGGCCACCGTCTGGTCGACGTCGGCGGTGTCGGTGTTGGTCATCGACTGCACCACGATCGGGGCGCCGCCGCCGACGGCGACGTTGCCGACCATGACGCGGGTGGTCTGATGCCGGGGAGCGGGTCCGGCGACATCGGACGCTGAGGTGTTCTCGGTCAGGATCTCGGGCTTGTTCATGGGCGCTCGGATATCAGGTTTTGGTGACATTCAGCAATGGATCAGTCGCGGCCAGGACCACGCGGTTCGGGCGGTTTACGAGAAAAAGCCCAACGATCACAAGCACGGCAGCCAGGCCAAAGGCCAGCGTCAGGGCGTCATGCAGGATGAAATAGCTCGCCACCACCCCGAATAAAGGGGTGATGAAGGTAAATGCCGACAATTTGCTGGCCGAGTAGGCCTTGATCAGGGCGAACCAGATCGTGAACGTGGTCCCGACCACCCAGATCGACTGGTAGGCCATCAGGCCGATCACGAACGGGCTGGGAACCTGGGTCAACCGCTCCCCGGCAATGAGCGCCGCCACGGCCATGATCGGGACAGAGACCGCGACCTGGTACCCCAATGCCCGCTCGGGCGCGATGAAGCGCAGCCGGGTGCCTTTGACGAACACCGTGGTCACACCCCAGAGCAGGCCGCCGCCGACCACCAGGAGATCGCCGAGCAGCACGCGGCCGTCGACATCGGCCTGGGGAATGCCGATCGCCAGCGCCACACCGGTGAAGCTGAGCGCCAGCCCGCCCCATTGCGCCGGCCCCATCCGCTCGCCGAGGAAGCGGAACGAGCCGAGCGCGACGAAGAACGGCGCGGTATACAGGAACACGATGGCGCGCGACGCCGAGGTCAGCAGCAGGCCCTGATAGATCAGCACGAATTCCAAGCCGAACAGCAGGCCTGCCACCAGGCCGAGCCCCAGCGTGCCGTCGCGCTCGAACATCTTCACGCCGCGCACCCGCGCGAACACCAGCAGCACCGGCAGCGCACCGAGCGAACGGAAGGTGGCCTGCAGCAGCGGCGGAATTTCAGGCAGCGCGAGCTTCACCGCGATCTGATTGAACGCCCAGGACAGGCACAGCACGAGGATGACGGCGATCGCGCCCAGGCCGAGCGGCCGGGTCGCGGCGGATGAGGTTGACGTTGCGGACACGAGGACGTTGGCTCCCTGGCGCGCTTCTTTGTATTCGGACCGCCATCAAGGTGTGGTCAGCTTTGTCTTTGTCGGTCGGAGATGATGCGGAGGTAGAGCGGCGGCGGTGCTGGCCTCTCCCTGCGCGCACCGTTCTCGCGCTGAACCTCGAATACGACAGTCATTCACACGTGTATAGCTTCGGCCGCAGTGACGGACCTCACGCGACCCTCTGGCAATGCGCGCACAACCCGGTGATCTCGACGACGGAAAGCTTCGGTGTGAAGCCCGTTGCCGCAGCGGCCAGCTTCAGGCTTTCCGCGATCGGCGCAGCCGGAACCTCGCCAACGGCGCCGCAGCTCTCGCAGATCAGGAACGCCACCAGCGCGGTCTGCTCGTGGTCGTGGGCGCAGGCGAGGAAGGCATTTCGGCTCTCGATGCGGTGCACCAGGCCGTTCGCCATCAGGAACTCGAGCGCGCGGTACACGGTGATCGGCGCGGGCCGCGCGGTCACCTTGGCAAGTTCCTCGATGATCTCGTAGGCCCCGAGCGGCCGGTGGCTCGACAGCAGCGCCTCCAACACCTGGCGGCGCTGCGACGTGAACTTCTGGCCGCGCTGAGCGCAGATGCGCTCGGCATGGTCCAGGGCATCGGCCGCGCAGCGGCCATGGTCGTGGTCCGGCGCCGGGAAGGTGGGCTTTGCGAGGGTCATTGCCGACAATCTAGCATCTCGGGCCGGTCTCGCCAAAGGCCGCGGCCGAGCCATGCATCTTCGGCGGGGCCGGTGCGCTCGGCGGGGCCATCAAATATTCATAAGCTTGCTTATTATATCGGAGGCTCATTACAGCCAAAGCTCAATTTCTTCCGCCACTGAATCGAGATCCGCCATGACCCGCACGTCCGCGGACGTGAATTTCCTGTTTACGCTCGGCGAGCTGCAGCGCCTGGTGCGCGCCTATGCCGACAAGGAGGCGGCGCGCTTCGGCATGACCCGCGCGCAATGGGCCGTGCTCGCCAAGGTGGAGCGCAACGAGGGGATGAAGCAGTCCGAGCTCGCCGAGCAGATGGAGATGCAGCCGATCACGCTGACGCGGCTGATCGACAAGCTCGCCGACGCTGGGCTGATCGAGCGGCGCGGCGACGACACCGACCGCCGCGTCAACCGGCTCTATCTGAAGAAGGCCGCGCGTCCGCTGCTCGCGAAGCTCGCGGTGCTGCGCGGCGATCTGACCGACACCGCCCTTCAGGGCATCAGCGCCGACGACGCCGAGCGGCTGATGACCCACCTCGAGGCCATCAAAGAAAACGTGAGAAACGCCCTGCAGTCGTTGTGCGACGAGCAGCGAAAGGAGCAGCACTATGGCTGAGCCCGCCCTGAAACTCGCCCCCGAACAGAAAGCCGGCTCGGATGCGGCGGCCGACGCCGAAAAGCCGGCGCGCCCCGGATTCGTCCGCCGCTACCGTCGCACGCTGCTGCTGGTCGTGCTGCCGCTCGTCGCCGCCGTCGGCGGCCTCGTGCTCTATCTCAACGGCGGCCGCTACGTGACGACAGACGACGCCTATGTCGGCGCCCAGAAGGTGCTCATCACCCCCGACATCTCCGGCAAGATCATCAAGGTCGTCGTCAAGGAAGGCCAGCAGGTGCAAAAGGGCGACGAGCTGTTCGAGATCGATCCCGTGCCCTACCGCCTCGCGGTCGACCAGACCAAGGCGGCGCTGGAGCAGGCGCGGACCACCTACGACAACCTCACCGCCAACATCAAGATCTACGGCCAGATGCTCGACCTGGCCCAGCAGGGCATCGAGCTGAAGCAGAAGGACGTCGAACGCAAGCAGACGCTCGCCAAGAACAAATTCGGCTCGCAGCTCGACCTCGACAACGCCGCGAATGCGCTGGTGACGGCGAGCGCGCAGGCGCAGTACATCAAGCAGCAGCTATCGAACGCGAAAACGCAGCTGCTCGGCAATCCCGAGCTGCCGCTGGAACAGTTCCCGCCCTACATCCAGGCCAAGGCCAAGCTCGAGGACGCCCAGCGCGATCTCGACCACACCACCTTGCGCGCGCCGATGCCCGGCATCGCCACGCAGGTCGACCAGATCCAGCTCGGCCGCTTCGTCACCGCGGGCACGCCGGTGTTCTCGGTGATCGATGTCGGCAATCCCTGGGTCGACGCCAATCCGAAGGAGAGCGACTTCACCTATGTCGCGGTCGGCCAGCCGGTCGAACTCGACGTCGACGCCTTCCCGAACCATCGCTTCAAGGGCACGGTCGGCTCGCTGTCGCCGGGCACCGGCGCGCAGTTCGCGATCCTGCCGCCGCAGAACGCGAGCGGAAACTTCGTCAAGGTCGTGCAGCGCGTGCCTGTCAGGATCCATTTCGACAAGACCGACAGGTTCGTCGCCAGGCTGAAGGCCGGCATGAGCGTCAACGTATCGATCGACACCGGCCACGAGCGTACGCTGGCCGGGCTGTTCGGAGCGGCGCATGCGGCGGAGAAGGAGGAGTAGCGCGCCATGACTGCGCCGGCGGCCTCATCATCGGCGGTTCCGGGATTCCGCCGCAACATGGTAACGATCTGCGCCATGACGGCGACGATCATGCAGGCGCTCGACACCACCATCGCCAACGTCGCCCTGCCCTACATGCAGGGCACGCTGTCGGCCTCGCAGGACCAGATCAACTGGGTGCTGACGTCCTACATCGTCGCGGCCGCGATCATGACCGCGCCGGTGGGATGGATCGCCAACCGCTTCGGCCGCAAGCGCACCTTCATCGTCTGCTCGGCCGGCTTCACCATCGCGTCCGTGATGTGCGGGCTTGCCCAGGACATCACCCAGATGGTGCTGTTCCGCCTGTTGCAGGGCGTGTTCGGCGCCTCCCTGGTACCGCTGTCGCAGGCCGTCATGCTCGATTCCTACGCGCTGCATGAGCGCGCCAAGGCGATGGCGATCTGGGGCATGGGCGTGATGCTCGGTCCGATCATGGGGCCGTCGCTGGGCGCCTGGCTGACCGAGACCTATTCCTGGCATTGGGTGTTCTTCGTCAACCTGCCGTTCGGCGCCGTGACCGTGCTCGGCCTGATGGCGTTCATGGAGGAGACCAAGCCGAACGCGGAACTGACCTTCGACTGGTTCGGGTTCGCTGCGCTCGCCATCGGCATCGGCTCGCTGCAGATCGCACTCGACCGCGGCGAGGATCAGGGCTGGCTGGAGAGCAACGAGATCATCATCGAGTTCATCGTCGCCGGCGTCGGCTTCTACTATTTCCTGGCGCATTCGCTGACGACGCAGCGCCCGTTCATCCAGTTCGCGCTGTTCAAGGACCGCAATTTCGTCGGCGGCTGCGTGTTCATGACGGTGATGGGCCTCGTGCTGTTCTCGACCATGGCGCTGTCCTCGCCCTATCTGCAGAACGTCATCGGCTATCCCATCATCACCGCCGGCGTGCTGTTGGCGACGCGCGGCTGCGGTACGTTCGTCGCGATGATGCTGGTCGGGCGGATGCTGCGCTATATCGAGGCCCGCACCTTGATCGTCGTCGGGCTTGCGCTCACGGCGCTGTCGCTGTTCCAGATGACGGCGTGGACCGACCAGACCGGCGTGCCCGAGATCATCACCATCAGCATCATGCAGGGGTTTGGCTTCGGCCTCGTCTTCGTGCCGCTGTCGACGGTTGCGTTCCTGACGCTGCCAGGCGAGCTACGGACTGATGGAACCTCGATGCTGACCCTGGTGCGAAATGTCGCAAGCTCGATCGGCATCTCCATTGCGATCGCGCAGCTCACCGAGGGAACGCGGCGGAACCATGCGATCCTGGTCGAGCACATCAACCCGTTCAATCACGCGCTGCAGATGCCCAATGTTGCCGGCCTCCTGAACCTGTCCACGGATGCCGGCCGCGCGATGGCCGATGCGATGGTGATGGTGCAGGCGCAGATCCTCGCCTTCTCGCACGACTACCAGCTGGTCATGATGTTCATCCTGGTCTCGATCCCGCTCGCGGTCATGATCGGCTCGACTCGGACGGCACTGCGCGCGCAGGCGGCACCGGCCGATCACGCGGTGATGGAGTGACCGTTCCCCGCGACGGAAAAAGCGTGCGCTGTTGAGACGCAGCGGGACCGGGATAGCAAAAAGGTGACCGCGACGTGATGGATTTGTAACTTCAATCCGGCGCGTTTCCGGCTATCTTCTGCTCACCCCACTCGGTTCTCTGCGTATGAGTTGCGCGCAGGGACTGCACTTCATGAGCGCCCCACTCGTGATGTGCCGGGCGGGGGCGGTGGCTCCTCCAGCGCCGCCCCCAGCCCCGGGGGAATTGGTCGCTCGCGTCGCGGGCTGACGGTATCAAGAATCCCGAACCGAGAACCTCCGCTGTCGTCCCGGGCAAGCCCGATGACGCAGAGCGTCAGCGGGCGCCGACCCGTCTGCCACGCCGTCTGCGTCGCGCTCGCCACCTCGGCACGGGTGCTCGCGGTCTTGTTGGCGATGTCGCGCTCGTCGAAGAAGTTCTCGGCGTTGAAGAACGAGATGTCGGTCTGGTCGAGCTTGGTCAGCGAGACCGATTCCAGCTCCAGGCCGTTGGACTGCACGTCGGCCTCGACCGCGGCCTGGACGTGCTTGACGAACTCCGAGCGCTTCTCCTGCAGGTCCAGCAGCTCCATCGTCGCCGCGACCGAGCGCAGGCCGTCGACGAACTTCGCCTCGACGCCATGCCCATGCCGATATGTCGCGCCGATGCTAGCCGGCGGTTTAAGGCCGGCGAACAATCCCTGGTAATCGTTGAGGGCGCTGGTAGCGACGACGGCAAATGCACCGCAGTGACGTGTACCGACAAAGACCTCGCCGCGCGCGTGCGGCCCTGTCTCGAGGGAGGCGCCGTCAGTCCAGCAATTCGCGGCAGCCGAGATCGTCGAACGCAAGGAAGATGCGCTCGAGATTATTCCACCAGATCACCGGCGGGAGCTGGATCGCCCATTGCCAGACCGGCTGGGCGATGTGCCAGAGCACGGCGAGACGATAGTCCTGATCCAGCGACGCCCTGTCGTAGCCGGTCACACCGCCTGCGACCAATGTCTGATGATAGCTGTCGAGCAACGGCCGCTCGATCCGCGCCCGACGGTCGGGATAGATCTGCAGCGCGATCATGTAGACGAGATCGTTCGCGGGCACGCCGATCCGCCACTGGTCGAAATCAAACGCGCGCACGTCGTCGCTGTCGGCGGCCTTCGGCACCAGAAAATTCCAGACATGCGCGTCGCCATGCGCAATGCTGAGGTTTCGCCGCGACAGATAGCGTTCCGAGAGCCGCGGCGTCGCCGCCATCAGGCGTTCGTAGACCGCGCGCCGGTCCGCGCTCAGGCGGTCTCCCAACTGATCGGCGAAGCGCTGATAGTGGCCGGCAAAGGTCCTGCCGCGCTCGGCGCGCTCGTCCGCGGTCGCTAAGCTGCCGATGGACACGCCAAGCCGCGGATCGTCCCACCACGCCGCATGCAGCCGCGCAAGCGCCCGCACGATCCCCTCGGCCTGGGGCAGCGCGGGCGGCAGCGGCCATGGCGTCGCCGTCTGGTGCGTGTCGGTGAGATCCTCGAGCAACAAGTGCCAGGTGAGCGCGGCTTCGTCCCACGCGCCGCCGTAAGAGCCGGGCACCAGGCCCGTCGGCATGAGCCGCGCCAGTCCGCGATAAAAGTCGACCTCGTGGCGCCCGCCCCGCCACAGCGTCTTGGCGAAGGCCGGCATCGGGATTTTCAGGATCAGCGTCCTGGGCGCGTCCGGGGCCGCGCCGCTATAGGACAAACCAAGGCGGATGATGCGCGACACCAGCATCGGCCGGTCGCTGATCACGGCGACGTCCGAGACCGCGCCGGACTCGAGCACACCCGCCTCACGCATCGTCGCCGTCAACGCGGCAGGCTTGGCAACGGACGGCAAGTCGGTGGAGGACATGTGGGCGCCGTCCCTTCAGGGTTGCAGCTTGCCCACACTAGCATGGATATTCCGAAGCGCTACTTGATCGGCGCGCGCGGCAGCACGGTGTCGCCGATCTCCATCCGGTAGACGTGATCGAGCGAATACCAGGGCGTGGTGACGTCGGGCTCGGTCGGGTGCGGCGTGTCGTGGCGAATGAAGTTGCCGAGCAGCGCGTTGGTGACGCCGAACTGGACGTCGCTGTCGATGTGCGGGTCGTTGGGGTCGTAGACCTGCGAGATCAGGACCTTGAATCCCGGCTTGACGATCAGCGCATGCAGATGCGCCGGCCGATAAGGATGGCGGCCCTGCGCCTTCAGAAGGCGGCCGACGACCCCGTCGGTCGGGATGGGATAGCCGACCATCATCACCGAGCGAAACCAGAAGCGGCCATCGGCATCGGTCGCGAGCTTGCCGCGCAGGTTCATGTCGGCCTGCTCCGGGTCCTGGTTCTCGTAGGTGCCGACCGGGGAGGCGTGCCAGACGTCGACCTCGGCGCCCGCGACCGACGCGCCATGGGGATCGACGACGCGCCCATTGACGAACAACGCCGGCCCTGGTGTCGCCGAGCGCACGATCGAGCCGCCGTTCGCGGTAACAGGCGAGTTCAGCCGCCAAAACGGACCGAGCAGCGACTGCGCGGTCTCGGTGTTGCCGCCATCGCCATTGTTGAGCAGGCAGACCAGCGGCGAGACGCCGAGCGAGCCGGCCATCAGCACCACCTCGTTGTGGGTGTCGTTCGTGCGCTGACCGAGCTCGGCGACGAGGGCGGCGGCCTCGCGGAATTCGGCCTCGGTCAGCCTGACATCGCGGACGAAGCCGTGCAGGTGCTTGATCAGCGACACCATGATCTCGCGCAGCCGCGGATTGGTGGTCTGCTCCATCACCGCCAGCACGGCCAGCGTGACGTCCTGTTCGCGGGAGATGGTCATGGTCAATTCTCCGTCATTCCGGGGCGATGCGAAAGCATCGAACCCGGAATCTCGAAATTGTTGGGACTCATCTCCAGATTCCGGGTTCAGCCCTGCGGGCTGCCCCGGAATGACGAAGCGCTTAGCGCTTCGTCATTTGATCGTCTCGACCGCCAGCGCGACGCCCTGGCCGACGCCGACGCACATCGTGGCGAGCGCACGCTTGCCGCCGCGGACCTCGAGCCCGTGCACCGCGGTCATCGCGATGCGCGCGCCGCTCATGCCGAGCGGATGTCCCAACGCGATGGCGCCGCCATGCGGGTTGACGAAATCGGCATCGTCGGCGACGCCGAGCTGGCGCAGGCAGGCGATGCCTTGAGACGCGAACGCCTCGTTCAACTCGATCAGGTCGAAATCGGTGATCTTCAGGCCGAGCCGCTCCATCAGCTTGCGCACTGCCGGCACCGGGCCGATGCCCATGATGCGGGGCGGCACGCCGGCCGAGGCGAGGCCGAGAACGCGCGCGCGCGGCGTGAGGCCGTGCTTCTTCACGGCGGCCTCCGACGCGAGAATCATCGCAGCCGCGCCGTCATTGACACCGGAGGCGTTGCCGGCGGTCACCGTGCCCGGATTGCGCACGATCGGCTTCAGCTTGGCGAGGCCTTCGAGCGTGGTCTCGGGGCGCGGATGCTCGTCCTTGTCGACGGTCACGGGCCCTGCCTTGCCGCCGGGCACCGACACCGGCGTGATCTCGGCGGCGAAATAGCCCGAGGCGATGGCCTTTCCGGCGCGCTGCTGGGAGCGGATCGCGAACGCGTCCTGGTCGGCGCGCGACACCTGGAATTCCTCGGCGACGTTCTCGCCGGTCTCCGGCATCGAATCGACGCCGTACTGCTGCTTCATCAAGGGATTGATGAAGCGCCAACCGATCGTGGTGTCGAAGATCTCGGCCGAGCGCGAGAACGCCTCGGTCGCCTTGCCCTGCACGAACGGCGCCCGCGTCATCGATTCGACGCCGCCGGCGATCGCGAGATCGACCTCGCCGGCGCGGATCGCACGTCCCGCCGCGCCGACCGCGTCGAGACCTGAGGCGCAGAGACGGTTCAAGGTCTGGCCGGGAATTGAATCCGGCAGGCCCGCGAGCAGCAGCGCCATACGCGCGACGTTGCGGTTGTCCTCGCCGGCCTGGTTGGCGCAGCCGAAGAACACCTCGTCGACCGCCGCCCAGTCGAGATTTGGATGCTTGGCCTTGAGCGCCTTCAGCGGTGTCGCCGCGAGATCGTCGGTGCGCACTTTCGCCAGCGAGCCGCCGAAGCGGCCGATCGGGGTCCGCACCGCATCACAAATAAACACGTCTCGCATCGCTCTCTCCCGAACTTTCGTGTTTCTGGTCAGAATTGACGGCGGTTTTAGGAGTGCGATGGGAGCAGGTCAAATGACGGGAGCGCGGGGTGGCATGCGCTCAAGCTGCTGGATGCGACGCTCTCGCCTCACGAACGGTGGGCGCCCTCTCCCGCTTGCGGGGGAGGGCTGGGGTGGGGGCAGCCCCAAGCGAGAATCCCCGTGAGGAGAGACTTCCCCCACCCGTATCGCATCTTCGATGCGATACGACCTCCCCCGCAAGCGGGGGAGGTGCAACAGCAGGCACCGCTCATCGTGGAAAACCGGGACATCGCCCGCAAAGCGGTAGGACCGTCCGGGCAAATTGGCTAGTTTCCGCGCCATGACGATCCAGCAGCCCATCTCCGCCCCGGTTCCGCCCGACGCCGCGCCCGCCGAGGCGCCGGCCAAGCTCACGCCGATGATGGAGCAGTATCTCGAGATCAAGGCGGCGCATCCGGGCCTGATGCTGTTCTACCGGATGGGCGACTTCTACGAGCTGTTCTTCGAGGACGCCGAGGTCGCATCGAAGGCACTCGGCATCGTGCTGACCAAGCGCGGCAAGCACCAGGGCCAGGACATCCCGATGTGCGGCGTGCCGGTCGAGCGCTCCGAGGACTATCTGCACCGGCTGATCGCGCAGGGCATCCGCGTCGCGGTCTGCGAGCAGATGGAGGATCCGGCGGCGGCGCGGGCGCGCGGCAACAAGAGCGTGGTCAAGCGCGGCGTGGTGCGCGTGGTGACGCCGGGCACGCTGACGGAAGACAATCTGCTCGATGCGCGCGCCAACAACTATCTGTTATCGATCGCGCGCAGCCGCGGCTCCTCCGGCGGCGACCGGCTCGGGCTCGCCTGGATCGACATCTCGACCTCGGACTTCATCGTCACCGAATGCGCGTTCGCCGAGCTGACCGCGACGCTCGCCCGCATCAATCCGAACGAGGTGATCATCTCGGATGCGCTGTATTCGGATGCGATCTTCGAGCCGGTGCTGCGCGAACTCGCCGCGGTCACACCGCTGACGCGCGACGTGTTCGACGGCGCTACCGCCGAACGGCGGCTGTGCGACTATTTCGCGGTCGCCACCATGGACGGCCTCGCAGTGCTGTCGCGGCTGGAGGCGACGGCCGCCGCTGCCTGCGTCACCTATGTCGAGCGCACCCAAGTGGGCCAGCGCCCGCCGCTGGCGCCGCCGGCCCGCGAGGCGACCGGCAGCACCATGGCAATCGATCCGGCGACCCGCGCCAATCTCGAGCTGACGCGCACGCTCGCCGGCGAGCGGCGCGGCTCGCTGCTGGACGCCATCGACTGCACGGTCACATCCGCCGGCTCGCGGCTGCTGGCGCAGCGGCTCGCCGCGCCGCTGACGGAGCCGGCGCAGATCGGCCGCCGCCTCGATGCAGTCGCCACGTTCGTTGCCGATGGCGCCGCACGCGAGGACATCCGCTCCATCTTGCGCGGTGCGCCCGACATGACCCGGGCGATGGCGCGGCTCTCGGTCGGCCGCGGCGGCCCGCGCGATCTCGCCGCCTTGCGCGACGGCATCCTTGCCGCCGACCAGGCGCTCGCGCGGTTATCCGCGCTGGAGCAGCCGCCGCAAGACGTCACGTCCGTGATGGCGGCGCTGGCACGGCCCACGCGGGCGCTCGCCGAGGAATTCGCCCGCGCACTCGACGAGCAGCTGCCGCTGATCAAGCGCGACGGCGGTTTCGTCCGCGCCGGGTACGACGCGACGCTCGACGAGACGCGCAATCTGCGCGACGCGTCGCGGCTCGTCGTGGCGTCGATGCAGGCGCGCTACGCCGACCAGACCGGCGTCAAAGGCTTAAAGATCCGGCACAACAACGTGCTCGGCTATTTCGTCGAGGTCACCGCGCAGCACGGCGACAAGCTGATGTCGGCGCCGTTGAACGCGACCTTCATCCACCGCCAGACCCTCGCCGGCCAGGTGCGCTTCACCACGTCGGAGCTCGGCGAGATCGAGGCCAAGATCGCCAATGCCGGCGAACGCGCGCTCAATCTCGAGCTCGAGATCTTCGACCGGCTCTGCGCACAGGCGCTTGCGATCGGCGATGATCTGCGCGCTGCCGCGCACGGCTTTGCGATGCTCGATGTCGCCACCGCGCTGGCCAAGCTCGCGGTCGACGACAACTACGTCCGCCCGGAGGTCGACGGCTCGCTCGGCTTCGCCATCGAGGGCGGCCGCCATCCCGTGGTGGAGCAGGCACTCAAGCGCGAAGGCCAGCCGTTCATCGCCAATTCCTGCGACCTGTCGCCGACGCCGGGGCACAAGAGCGGTCAGCTCTGGCTGCTCACCGGCCCCAACATGGCGGGTAAATCCACTTTCCTGCGCCAGAACGCGCTGATTGCCCTGCTCGCCCAGATCGGCTCATTCGTGCCGGCGAGCCGTGCCCGCATCGGCATCGTCGACCGGCTGTTCTCGCGCGTCGGCGCCGCCGACGATCTGGCGCGCGGACGCTCGACCTTCATGGTCGAGATGGTCGAGACCGCGGCGATCCTCAACCAGGCCGGCGAGCGCGCGCTGGTGATCCTCGACGAGATCGGGCGCGGCACCGCGACCTTCGACGGCCTCTCCATCGCCTGGGCGGCGATCGAGCACCTGCACGAGAGCAACCGCTGCCGCACGCTGTTCGCGACGCATTACCATGAGCTGACAGCCCTCGCTGCCAAGCTGCCACGGCTGTTCAACGCCACGGTCCGCGTCAAGGAATGGCAGGGCGACGTCGTGTTCCTGCACGAGGTGCTGCCGGGCTCGGCCGACCGCTCCTACGGCATCCAGGTCGCGAAGCTCGCCGGCCTGCCGCCGGCCGTGATCAGCCGCGCCAAATCGGTGTTGGCGAAGCTGGAGGCCCAGGACCGCGGCCAGAGCGCGCGCGTTTTGGTCGACGACCTGCCGCTGTTCGCGGTGCCCTCGCGCGCGGCTGCGGAGCCCGCGATGTCGAAGGAGGCAGAGGAGCTGATCGCCGCCGTGAAGGCGCTGCATCCGGACGAGATGACCCCGCGCGAGGCGATGGACGCGCTGTATCAACTGAAGTCGAAACTGCCGAACAAGTAGTTGCCGTCATTCCGGGGCGCGCGCAGCGCGAACCTGCAATCCATCCTTCGTCAGCGCATGCAGCCAGATGGATTCCGGGCTCGCCGCCTGCGGCGTCGCCCCGGAATGACAGAGAGATGAGTTCACGGTGCCGTAGGGTGGGCAAAGACGCGAGGCGTCGTGCTCACCATTTGCAGCGTGACATGCAACTCGGTGGGCACGCTTCGCTTTGCCCACCCTACGCAAGCTGACGAGCTGCCTTCCGTCGCCCCAGCCACCACAGGCCGAGATTCCAGCCGACGCAGGTCGCGAGCGCACCGCTCAATCCGACTGTAGCGCCGAGATGCAGGCTGCCGAGATGCAGCACGACGACTGCGAGCGAGAAGCCGATCAGGCCCCAGGCGCCATTGGCCAGCACGGCGGCGGTGGCGGGACCGCCGATGCGCGGCTGCAGGATCAGCATCATGGAGGTGAAGACGATCGGAAACAGCGCCAGGATGCCGGAGACGCTGGGGCCGGCCCAGCCGGAGACCGAGGTGACGGTGGCGACGAGCGTTGCGACCAGCGAGGCACGCAGCGGCACGTCGTACCAGCGCCGCGTGAGTAGCGGCATCTTGGCATGGCGATAGCGCTGCAGCAGCGGCAGGCAGATGGCGAACGTCACGACGTTGGCGGCGATGCCCATCAACAACGTCCACTGCACGCTCTTGATCAGCACCGCGAGGCCGAGCCACACCGCCACCGCGGTGGCGCTTGCCACCAGCACGCTGCGGCGCTGCGCCAGCACGGCATAGGCAAGGCTGAGGAAGATCGTGGCGGCATTGATCGGCAGGCTGGTCAGCGCGCCCTGCGCGATGAAGGCGGCATCGTGATCCAGCGCCAGGAACACGTAGGTCGGCCCCGCCGAGATCGGCAGCGTCGCGACCAGCGCGCCGATGACGGGCCCGGTGCGCTCGGCGATCATCGACGCCGACACCACGAACGACGCCGCGATCGCCATGCGCAAGGTCAGCAGCAGCAGGAAGGAGGGATCGAGGGACATCAGCTCATGCTGCGCGGACAGTGATCTCCCTCCCCCGCCTGCGGGGGAGGGCCGGGGTGGGGGCGCGGCTCGGGTGGTGATGATGGGTGCGTTGTGTGGAGAGAATTCCCCCACCCGCCGCGCATCTGCGATGCACGGCGACCTCCCCCGTACGCGGGGGAGGCGCAGACCGGGCAAGCCTCGGTGGCTTGTCGTCATCAGCGGCAAGGCGAGGGCGACCTCACACCCGCTTCAGGCTGACCGACACCTTCGGCCCGTTCTTGATGGTCTGATACACCACGCAATAGCGCTCGGTGAGCTTGAGCAGCAGGTCGAGCTTGTCCTGCGGAGCATCCGTGTCGACCTCGAAGCGCAGGCGGATCTCCTGGAAGCCGACCGGGGCCTCCTTGTCGACGCCGAGCGTGCCGCGGAAATCGAGATCGCCTTCGGCGAACACGTGGCCGCTCTTGAGCGGCACCTCGACCGCGGTCGCGACCGATTTCAAGGTCACGCCGGCGCAGGCGACCAGCGCCTCCAGCAGCATGTCGCCGGAGCACAGCTCGAGCCCGGAGCCGCCGGTCCCCGGATGCAGGCCGGCCACCGCCATCGCGCGCCCGGTCTCGAGCTTGCAGGTCAGCCCCTCCTGCCCGACCTCGCCCTTGGCCTTCAGCGTGATGACGGCGGCGGACGGATCGGCCTTGTAGCGTTCCTTGATCGGCGCCTGCATGGCGCGCAGCTCGGCAGCATCCATTGTCGTTCTCTCCCGGAGTCCTTTCGGACGAGATGTACCGGGCCGGGCCGCCAAAGTCACCACCACAGGCCGCCGCCGGCGTCACGCCTGCCCTGCGTGTCCGGCATCGTCCGGTCGAGCGAGCGGTCCAGTGCAGTGAGCACATGGCGCCTGAACTGCTCGAACAAGGGCGCGTTGCGGTCGCGCGGCCGCGACAGATTGATGGTGATCTCCTCGAACAGCCGGCCCGGATGCGGCCGCATCACCAGCACGCGGTCGGCCAGCACCACGGCTTCCTCGACGTCGTGGGTCACGAGCACCAGCGTCGGGCGCGTATCGGCCCAGAGATCGAGCAGATGGTCCTGCAGGTCCTTGCGGGTGAAGGCATCGAGCGCAGAGAACGGCTCGTCGAGCAGGAGCACCTCCGGCTGCGCCACCAATGCGCGGGCGATCGCGACGCGTTGCGCCTGGCCGCCGGACAATTCGCGCGGCCAGACCTTCGCTTTGTCGGCGAGGCCGACACGTTCGAGCGCGCGCGCGACGCGATCGCGGCGCTCGGCCGCCGGCAGCTCGGACAGGCCGAAGCCGATGTTGTCGGCGACCGTGAGCCACGGCAGCAGCCGCGGCTCCTGGAAGATGATGCCGACCTTGGGATGCGGCGCCGTGATCGCCTCGCCGTCGAGCGTCACGGCGCCGGCGCTGGCGCGGTCGAGCCCGGCGACGGCGCGCAGCAAGGTCGACTTGCCGCAGCCGGAGCCGCCGATGATGGCGATGATCTCGCCGAGCTGGATCTCGGCCGAGAACCGCTCCAGCGCGTGGACGCCGTTGGGATAGACCTTGGTGACGGCTTGCAACGACAACATCAGGCGGCCCCGCTCTGGCGTGCGAAGCTGTCCTGCCAGCGCAACAGCGGCGCGGTGGCGATCTCCAGGAGCCAGTCGGTCGCCTTGCCGATGATGGCGAAGATCACGATGGCCGCCACGATCTGCGCCGGCTTGCCGAGCTGCTGGCCGTCGATCAGGAGGTAGCCGAGCCCTTCCGACGCCCCCATGAACTCGGCGGCGACGACGAACATCCACCCCAAGCCGAGGCCGACGCGCAGCGACACGACGTACGCCGGCAGCACCGCGGGCAGCAGGATGCGGCGGATCATCGCCGGCCCGGAGAGACGGAAGATGCGGCCGACCTCGACGATCTTGCGGTCGACCGAGAGGATCGCGCCGGTCAGGCCGAGATAGACCGGGAAGAATACGCCGACCGCGATCAGCGCCACCTTGGAGGTCTCGAAGATGCCGAGCCACAGGATGAACAACGGCACCCAGGCGATCGAGGGAATCGCGCGCAACGCCTGGATGGTGGGATCGACCAGCCGCCGGGCGAGGCCCCAATAGCCGCAGATGCCGCCGAGGACAGTTCCGGCAATGACGCCGAGGCCAAAACCGACGCCGACGCGGGTCAAGGTCATCGTGATGTGGCGGGAGAGTTCGCCGGAGCGGGCGAGCTCGCCGATGGTGGTGAAGACCTTCGAGGGCGGCGGCACCAGCCGGCCGTTGGACCAGCCGGCCCGGACGGCAAGCTCCCAGGCGAGTGCGAGCGACAGCGGCAGCAGCAAGCCGAGCAGCGGGCGCGTCAGCCGCGTGAGCCATGGCTGGCGAGCAGTCTGGGGTATGGCGGCAGCCGGCGCCTGCAATTCGACGGTCATGGTCATAGTGAGAACAGTGTCCCGCGCGGGAATGCAAGGCGTGGTGATGGTGGTGGATGGTAATGGGGCCGAGGACGGCGCTCCTAACTTGCTGTCGTCCCGGCCTTGAACCGGGACCCATACTCCGCGGCCGCCGTGGTGAGACGAGATGCCGCTCCAGCCTACCTCCCAACGACCTTCACGGAGTATGGGTCCCGGATCTGCGCCCGCCAGCGCTTCCGCGCTGGCGGGCTTGTCCGGGACGACACCGTTATTTTGTCTGCAGCATTGGTTGTATCTGCAACAGTGCTTCGTGCGTTCTAGTTCGTCGGCAGCGGGACCTGGTCGTCGATCAGGGCATCCAGCGTCACCTTCACATCCACCTTGGCATCGACGACACCGGCCTGCTGCAAAGCGAGGCCAGCAGCCAAAATCGACTCGCGCTGGGGTGCGCCGATGCGGCTATGGGTGAGCTCGGTGCGCTCCTTGAGCTGCTTGTCGACGACGGCCTCCGGCAGCTTGGTCACGGCGATGAAGGTCTTCTTCAGGTCGTCGTAATTAGCCAGCGCGTCCTTGCGTGCGACCTCGTAGGTGGCGAGCACGCGGCGGACGATCTCGGGATTGTCCTTCAGGAACTGCTCACGGACGTTGAGGATGCCCCAGGTGTTGGCGTCGGCCTTGCGGTAGAACAGCCTGGCGCCCTCCTCGACCTCGGCCTGCGCCATCATCGGATCGAGCCCGGCCCAGGCGTCGACGTCGCCGCGGATCAGCGCCGCCTTGCCGTCGGCGTGCTGCAGCAATACCGGCGTGATGTCCTTGTCGGTGAGGCCGGCTGACAACAGCGCGCGCACCAGGAAGATGTGCGGATCGGTACCACGGGTCACCGCGACCCGCTTGCCCTTGAGGTCAGCCACGGAGGCAATCTTGGAATCCTTGGCCGTGACCAGCGCGGTCCATTCGGGCCGCGAATAGACGTAGACCGACTTGATCGGATTGCCGTTGATCCTGGCGACCAGCGCCGCCGAGCCGGCGGTCGAGCCGAAATCGAGCGAGCCGGCGTTGAGGAATTCGAGCGCCTTGTTGGAGCCGGCCGACTGCACCCAGACGATGCTGATGCCGTCCTTGGCGAACTCCTTCTCCAGAAGTCCTTTCTGCTTCAGCACCAGCGACACCGGATTGTAGGTCGCCCAGTCCAAGCGGATCTCCTTCACCGGCTCGGCCGCGCGTGCAGCGCCGCATCCCAGGAGAACCACGGCCGCAACCGCAGCAAATCCGCGCCTCGACAATCCACCCATCGTCACCCCTCCAAGCCTCAAGAAACATTGCTGTGGTTTCAATGAGTTATGCCAGGGGCGCGCGAGAATTGCTTTTCCTTTCGACGGCACCATTCAGAACGATCATCATCCCGTGACCACCGATGACAGCATGGATCGATTGTTGCATTGGAAGTTTCGTGACAGCACAGGCCTTGTTCGATATCCGGTTGCATCCATGGACAGCGTCGCCCCCAATTCCCACCCCGATAGCCTTTCCGATTTCGACAGCGCCGGCATCGCGGTTGCGGTCGACACGTTGGCCGCGCAGCATTCGGGCCGCGAGGACATGTTCCGCGCGGCGGTGGTGCAATTCCTCAAGGCCGAGCTGGTCAAGGCGCGCGCAGCGGCCCAGGCGCAACTGCTGAAGGACCGCCACGGCCGGCGCTGCGCCGAGCAGCTCTGCTTCGTGCAGGACGAGATCATCCGCATCCTCTACGCCGCGGCCACCCAACACCTCTACCGCTCGCAGGTGCCGAGCGGCGCCGAGCGCATGGCGGTGGTCGCCACCGGCGGCTATGGCCGCGGCCTGATGGCGCCGGAGTCCGACATCGATCTCCTGTTCATCCTGCCCTACAAGCAGACCGCCTGGGGCGAGCAGGTCGCCGAAGCCATTCTCTACTCGCTGTGGGATATGGGGCTGAAGGTCGGCCATGCGACCCGCTCGGTCGACGAGTCGATCCGCCAGGCGCGCGGCGACATGACCATCCGCACCGCGATCCTGGAGACGCGCTATCTCGCCGGCGACCGGCCGCTCTATGACGAGCTGGTCGCGCGCTTCGACAACGAGGTGGTGCAGGGCACCGCCGCCGAGTTCGTCGCCGCCAAGCTAGCCGAGCGCGAGGAGCGGCACCGCCGCGGCGGCCAGTCGCGCTATCTCGTCGAGCCCAACGTCAAGGACGGCAAGGGCGGCCTGCGCGACCTGCATACGCTGTTCTGGATCGCCAAATACGTCTATCGCGTGCGCGAGACCGCCGAATTGGTCGAGCGCGGCGTGTTCGACGCGCATGAATACCGCACCTTCCGGCGCTGCGCGGACTTCCTATGGTCGGTGCGCTGCAACCTGCATTTCGTCAGCGGGCGTCCGGAAGAACGGCTGTCATTCGACCTGCAGCGCGAGATCGCGGTGCGGCTGGGCTACACCAGCCATCCCGGCATGCAGGATGTCGAGCGCTTCATGAAGCACTACTTCCTGGTCGCCAAGGAGGTCGGCAATCTTACCGCCATCCTGTGCGCCAAGCTCGAGGACCAACAGGCCAAGCCGGCGCCGGTGCTGAGCCGGATGATCTCGCGCCTGACCACCGGCTCGACCTGGCGGCGCGTGCCGGAGAGTGACGACTTCATCGTCGACAACAACCGCATCAACCTCGCCGCGCCCGACGTCTTCAAGCACGATCCGGTCAATCTGATCCGCATCTTCCGGCTGGCGCAGAAGAACAACCTCGCCTTCCATCCCGACGCGATGCGCGCGGTCACGCGCTCCTTGAACCTGATCAACACCGAGCTGCGCGACGAGCCCGAGGCCAACCGGCTGTTCATGGAGATCCTGACCTCCAACGATGCCGAGGTCGTGCTGCGGCGGATGAACGAGACCGGCGTGCTCGGCCACTTCATCCGCGCCTTCGGCCGCATCGTGTCGATGATGCAGTTCAACATGTATCATCATTACACGGTCGACGAGCACCTGATCCGCTGCATCGGCTTTCTGCAGGAGATCGAGCGCGGCGGCATCGACGAGTTCACCCTGGCCTCCGACCTGATGCGCAAGATCCGGCCCGAGCACCGCGCCGTCATCTACATCACCGTGCTGCTGCACGACGTCGCCAAGGGACGGCCCGAGGACCATTCCATCGCCGGCGCCAAGATCGCGCGCCGGCTGTGCCCGCGGCTGGGCTTCAACAATGCCGACACGGAGCTGGTCGCCTGGCTGATCGAGGAGCATCTGACGATGTCGACGGTGGCGCAGTCGCGCGACCTGTCGGACCGCAAGACGATCGAGAATTTCGCCGCCGTGGTGCAGTCCGTCGAGCAGATGAAGCTGCTGACGATCCTGACCACCGCCGACATCCGCGGCGTCGGCCCCGGCGTCTGGAACGGCTGGAAGGCGCAACTGCTGCGCACGCTCTACTACGAGACCGAGCCGGTGCTGACCGGCGGCTTCTCCGAGGTCAACCGCGCCAAGCGCATCACCGCGGCGCAGGCTGAATTCCGCAACGCCTTCACCGATTGGCCCGAGGACGAGCTCAACACCTATATCGGCCGGCATTATCCGGCCTACTGGCTCAAGGTCGAGCTGCCGCGCAAGATCCGCCATGCCCGCTTCGTGCGATCGAGCGAGGATGCCGGCCACAAGCTCGCGATCAATGTCGGCTTCGATCCGGCGCGCGGCGTGACCGAGCTGACGATCTTCGCGATGGACCATCCGTGGCTGCTGTCGATCATCGCCGGCGCCTGCGCCTCCGCCGGGGCGAACATCGTCGATGCCCAGATCTATACCACGACCGACGGCCGCGCGCTCGATACCATCGCGATCTCCCGCGAATATGAGCGCGACGAGGACGAAGGCCGCCGCGCGACGCGGATCGGCGAGACCATCGAGCAGGTGCTGGAGGGCAAGCTGCGGCTGCCCGACGCGGTGGCGCGGCGGACCACGCGCGGCAAGCAGCACAAGGCATTCTCGGTCGAGCCCGAGGTCACCATCAACAATCAATGGTCGGAGCTCTACACCGTCATCGAGGTCTCCGGCCTCGACCGCCCCGGCCTGCTCTATGAGCTGACGACCGCGATCTCGAAGCTGAACCTCAACATCGCCTCGGCGCATGTCGCGACCTTCGGCGAGCGCGCGCGCGACGTGTTCTACGTGACCGATTTGCTGGGGGCGCAGATCAACGCGCCGACCCGGCAGGCCGCGATCAAGAGCGCGCTGCTGCATTTGTTGGCGAACGACGACGCGGCCGCCCAACCGGCGGCATGAGAGACCATCGCGCGGCCATGAGCCGCTCGGAGCCGATTTGAACGAGGGGGGCCGGCACCACCGCCGGTCCCGGCAGGCTTGGGGGAGCCGAACCATGGCATTGATTGCAGACATCGTCGTCGGGCTGATCGGCCTGCTTCACGTCTACATTCTCGTACTCGAGATGTTTCTCTGGACCAAGCCGGCCGGCTTGAGGGCGTTCAACAACACGCCGGAGCGCGCGGAGCAGACCAAGGTGCTCGGCGCCAATCAGGGCCTCTACAACGGCTTCCTCGCCGCCGGCCTGTTCTGGGGCCTCGCGCAGCCGGCGCCGGTGTTCGCTTTTCAGATCAAGGTGTTCTTTCTGCTCTGCGTGCTCGTCGCGGGCCTCTATGGCGCCGCCACGGCGAGCCGGAAGATCCTGTTCATCCAGAGTGTGCCGGCGGCAGTCGGCCTGGTGCTTGTCTGGCTGGCGGCTTGATCAGCACCGAGTCCGCGGCCGTCCTTCGAGACACCTGCGGACGATGTCGGTGCCCATGAGGACGTCATTCCGGGACATTCGCGCGCAAAATGGCGAAGCCGTTTTGAAGCAGCGACCACAGATGTCGTCCCGGGCAAGCACGGCGGCGCAACGCGACGGCGTGCGCCGACCCGGGACCCATACTCCCGGGCGACGTTCGAGGCAGGATCGCAACTCCGAGTCTTCGCCACAGGGCGGCCTGTAGTTATGGATCCCGGCTCTGCGCCCTGACGTCGCTGCGCGACGCCAGGGCTTGGCCGGGACGACACTGAATGTCAGGGGGCAGCTTGGCTCGCAATGGCGCGAAGTCACGATCATCGAGCTTGCATCCTAAGCCCTCGCCCCGCGGAACCGCCGCAGTCCCGGTGGCGGCTCGCCTTGCGTCCGCCAAGCCGTTCCTCCACACTGCCTGTAGCGATGGCGCCCGTCCGGGCAGACCAGCCGCACAACAACATTCAGGAGGAATGCAGACCCCATGCGACAGGGATATTTCCGTCTTGCAGGCGCGGCCGCTTTGGCCGTCACCCTCTCCGTCACGTCAGCCTCGGCCCAGAAGAAGTATGATCCCGGCGCCTCCGATACCGAGATCAAGGTCGGTCAGACCGTGCCGTTCTCGGGCCCCGCCTCGGCCTATGCCTCGATCGGCAAGACCCAGGCTGCCTATTTCAACATGATCAACGAGCAGGGCGGCATCAATGGCCGCAAGATCAAGCTGATCCAGTATGACGACGCCTATTCGCCGCCCAAGGCGGTCGAGCAGGTCCGCAAGCTGGTCGAGGACGACGAGGTGCTGCTGACCTTCCAGATCATCGGCACGCCGTCGAACGCCGCCGTGCAGAAATACCTCAACGCCAAGAAGGTGCCGCAGCTGTTCGCCGCCACCGGCGCCACCAAGTTCACGGACCCCAAGAACTTCCCCTGGACCATGGGGTACAATCCCAACTACTTCACTGAGGGCCGCATCTACGGCCAGTACATTCTGAAGGAGCATCCCAACGCCAAGATCGGCGTGCTCTATCAGAACGATGATCTCGGCAAGGACTATCTGAACGGGATCAAGGCCGGCCTGGGTGACAAGGCATCGACCATGATCGTCGCCGATGCCTCCTACGAGGTGTCCGATCCGACCATCGACTCGCAGATCCTCAAGATCAAGGCCGCCGGCGCCGACCTGCTGTTCTCCGCCGCGACGCCGAAGCAAGCCGCTCAGGCCATCAAGAAGCTGCATGAGCTCGACTGGCACCCCGTCCACATCGTCGATATCAATGCCACCTCTGTCGGCGCAGTGATGCAACCGGCCGGCCTCGAAGCCTCCAAGGGCGTGATCTCGGTCAATTACGGCAAGGACCCGCTCGATCCGACCTGGAAGGACGATCCGGGCATGAAGCGCTATCTGGATTTCATGGCCAAGTATTATCCGGACGGCGACAAGAACTCCAATTTCAACGTCTATGGCTACGGGAACGCACAGCTCCTGGTAACGGTGCTGCAGATGTGCGGCGACAACCTGACGCGCGAGAACGTCATGAAGCAGGCGGCGTCGCTGAAGGACGTCGTCGGCGACCTGTCGCTGCCGGGCATGAAGATCAACACCTCGCCGACCGACTATCGCGTCAACAAGCAACTACAGATGATGAAGTTCAACGGTGAGCGCTGGGAGCTGTTCGGCCCGATCCTGGAGGACAAGGGCGCGGCGGGCTAGCTGCACTCGACGTCGTTCCAGGGCGTGCGATAGCGACGAGCCCGGACCCTCGAGATTCCGGATTCGATGCTGCGCATCGCCCCGGAATGACGCGGTCAACATCGATGGGACGGGGCTGCGGGATAGCGCGGCCCCGTTCTGCATTGCGGCACGGGTTGCGCCCGTTCGTCGCTGCGTGCGCTCGCCGACGGCCATTCGACCGCATCGCGGGTGACAACGACTGTTGCGGTAGGATCCGCCGTCGCGTCGAGGAAGTGTCAGTCGTTGATGACCTCACCCTGGTCTCGTTGCTTGACGACCCGGTCGATCAAGCCCCACTGCAAGGCTTCGTCCGCGGTCATGAAGTGATCGCGATCCAGGGTGCGCTCGACGTCCTCATAGCTGCGTCCGCAATGCTCGGCGTAGAGCCTGATCATGCGGCGCTTGGTCTGCTCCATCTCCTTGGCGTGAATCAGGATGTCGGACGCCTGGCCCTGAAAGCCGCCGAGCGGCTGATGCACGTGAAGACTTGCATTGGGCAGCGCCGTACGCTCGCCCGGCTCGCCCGCCATGAGAAGAAACGACCCCATCGAACGCGCCGTTCCCATGCAGAGCGTGTGTACCGGTGCTTTGACGAATTGCATCGTGTCATACATCGCGAGGCCGCTGGTGATCACGCCGCCGGGTGAATTGATGTAGAGATGGATCGGCCGCTTTGGGTTTTCCGCCTCGAGAAACAGCAGTTGCGCGCAGACCAGGGCGGACACCGTGTCGTTGACCTCGCCGTTCAGGAAGACGATCCGCTCACGGAGCAGCCGCGAATAGATGTCGAAGGATCGTTCGCCCCGACTGGACTGCTCGATGACCATAGGGACGAGTTGCATCGTGTCGCGCATGCGCGAGCTCCCGGTTTCAGTGGGTTGTTAGTGAACTAGAGCGTCAAGCCGCGCGCATCAGGCTGCGCCGGTTGCTGTTCGCCGCCGGCGGCGTCCGCCGCATCAGCTTCGTGACGACCAGTCCGTGAATGATTCTCAGCCTGGTCCCGCCTGCGGCATTGGGCATGACCTGGAACGTCACGATGCTCTCGAGGTACGGCGGCTCGTCGTCGCGCATCCGGTAGCGAACTTCTTCGCCGGGCGTCGAGGAGACCGGGGCGGCATCGGCCAATTCTCCTGAAGGCAGCCAGTTCTCGCGCAGCGCGGGAATGCTGATCGCCCGCCACACCTTCTCCGGCGGAGCGTCGAGTTCGTAGTCGAGCACCAGATCATCGCTCTGCCGGTCAGCCTTGATATCGGTCATTGGTCCATATCCTTCAGCACGGCCTTCAACGCATCGACCCGCGACGGCCAGTAGGCGCGGTACTTCGCCAGCCAGCGCGCGATCTGCGCCAGGCCCTCCGGATCGACCTCATAGTTGACGAAGCGACCCTGCCGTTCTTCCCTCACCAATCCCGCGCTTCTGAGAACCGCGAGGTGCTGGGACATCGCCGGCTGGCTGATCGTCAGACCCTCGCGAAGCGCGCTGGCATTCATGCTGCCGTTCGCCAGCTTCTCGAAGATCGCGTATCGCGTCGGATCAGCCAGGGCCCTGAAGATGTCACTCTCGATCATGCCAACACATAAGCATAAACTTATGTGTCGTGCAAGCGGCAACGGAGGCTGAGAGCGCGGATGTCTTCGAGCAGAGCGACGCGCCTGGGCGCTTCTCGATCAGGCCTCGCTCTCACTCAGCCCACTGCCGCGCTCCCTCCCCCACAAGGAGGGAGGGAACGTACCTTTTGCTTGGCGACTGCGGACTACCAATCTTGCGGGTGTAGTCAGACTTACCCCGCCGGCACCTCGCCAAAGTTCTTGCCCACCGGCAGCACAGCGTGGCGGATCAGGCGCGAGTCTTCGACCGCAGCCTGGCGGTGCTTCACTGCCTCGCGATAGACGGGATCGCGGATCATCTCGACGAAGGCTTGCACGCTCGGATATTCGGCGATGAAGCAGTGATCCCAGTATTCCTCCTGCGGACCGATCAGCATCAGTTCGAAACGACCCTGCCAGACTACGCGGCCGCCGAGGCGCTCGAACACCGGGCCGCTCTCGCGGCCATAGGCGGCATAGGCTTGCGCGCCGCTGACCTTGCGTCCATCGGGATAGGCCGCCTCCTTGCGCAGCCGCACCAGGTTCAGCATGTGGATCGGACCCGGGCGGTCATTCTCCCGGAACTGCGCGAACACCTCCTTGGTGGGATCGATATGGCCCATGAATTCCCTCGCCTGATTGTTGTTGACCTTCGCTTAACCATAACGCGGCGTTAGCGGCGCGAAACTCCTAATCGCGCGTTAAGCTCTTCCTAACTGCCCCTTAAACTCCGGACATTACCGTGGTCGGACGGCGGGGTCGCGGGCTCGGGTTGCGTATGGCGCGGGGACGGAAACAGAGCGGCGGACGCAAGGAGCCGCGATTCGGTCTTGCGGCCGCGATGGCCGATCTGCGCCTCGACCCCAAGGATCGCATCCCCTCCGGCAACAACGCGCCCAAGAAGTCCGCTGCGAAGAAAAGGCCGGTCGAGCCCGACGACGAGGACGATGTGCCGGCGCGCGAGCCGAAGACCTCAACACCGAAACCAAAGCCGAGCCGCGGCAGGTCGCGCTGGGGATTGCCGATCGGGCGCATGTTCTACTGGGCGCTGGTCTGCGGCCTGTGGGGCGTGATCGCGCTGGTCGGCGTCGTGATCTGGGCCGGCGCGCATCTGCCGCCGATCCAGTCGCTGGAGATCCCCAAGCGGCCGCCGACGATCGAGATCGTGGGCTATGACGGCACCATGCTGGCGCAGCGCGGCGAGATGGCCGGCGCCAATGTCGCGCTGAAGGATCTGCCGCCCTATCTGCCGAAGGCCTTCATCGCCATCGAGGACCGCCGCTTCTACCAGCATTTCGGCATCGACCCGATCGGCATCGCCCGCGCTGTCGTCGCCAACATCCTGCATCGCGGCGTATCGCAGGGCGGCTCGACCCTGACGCAGCAGCTCGCCAAGAACCTGTTCCTGACCCAGGAGCGCACGCTGGCGCGCAAGCTGCAGGAGGCCGAGCTGGCGCTGTGGCTGGAGCGCAAATATTCCAAGCGCGAGATCCTCGAGCTGTATCTGAACCGGGTCTATTTCGGCTCCGGCGCCTATGGCGTCGAGGCGGCCGCGCAGCGCTATTTCGGCAAGTCCGCGCGGCAGGTGACGATCGGCGAGGCCGCGATGCTCGCAGGTCTCGTCAAGTCGCCGTCGCGGCTGGCGCCGAACCGCAACCCGGAGGGCGCGGCCAAGCGCGCGCAGACCGTGCTTGCGGCGATGGCCGAGGCCAAGTTCATCACCGACGCCCAGGCGCAGGCCCAGATCGCGCATCCTTCCGTGGCGGTGAAGCCGGCCGGCGCGGGCACCGTGAACTACGTCGCCGACTGGATCGGCGAGGTGCTCGACGACCTCGTCGGCCAGGTCGAGGAGTCGATCGTCGTGGAGACCACGATCGATCCGAAGCTGCAATCCGTCGCCGAGGCCGCCATCATCGACGAGCTCGCGGCCAAGAGCGTGAAGTTCAACGTCAGCCAGGGCGCGCTGGTGGCGATGACGCCGGACGGCGCCGTGCGCGCCATGGTCGGCGGCCGCAACTATTCCGACAGCCAGTTCAACCGTGCCGTGACCGCCAAACGGCAGCCCGGCTCGGCGTTCAAGCCGTTCGTCTATCTCACCGCCATCGAGCAGGGCCTGACGCCGGACACGGTGCGCCAGGACGCGCCGCTCGACCTGAAGGGCTGGAAGCCGGAGAACTACACCCGCGAATATTTCGGCCCGGTGACGCTGACCCAGGCGCTGGCGATGTCGCTCAACACGGTCGCGGTGCGTGTCGGTCTCGAGGTCGGACCGAAGAACGTGGTGCGGACCGCACACCGCCTGGGCATCGCCTCCAAGCTCGATCCCAACCCGTCGATCGCGCTCGGCACCTCCGAGGTGTCGATGATCGAGCTGGTCGGCGCCTACGCGCCGTTCTCCAATGGCGGGGTCAGCGTCTCGCCGCATGTGGTGACGCGGATCAGGACGCTCGACGGCAAGCTGCTCTACATGCGCCAGGCCGAGCAGCCGGTGCAGGTGATCGAGCCGCGCAACGCGGCGATGATGAACCAGATGATGCAGGAGACGCTGATCTCCGGCACCGCGAAGAAGGCGGAGATCCCGGGCTGGATCGCCGCCGGCAAGACCGGCACCAGCCAGGATTTCCGCGACGCCTGGTTCATCGGCTACACCGCGCGCCTCGTCACCGGCGTCTGGCTCGGCAATGACGACAACTCGCCGACCAGGAAGGCGACCGGCGGCGGCCTACCCGTCGAGGTCTGGACCCGCTTCATGCGCGCGGCGCATCAGGGCGTGCCGGTGGCGGCGCTGCCGAACGCGCAGGGCTCCGGCCTTGTGCCGACGCTGGCGCAGATCGCCTCGCAGATTTCAGCACCGTCGGCCCCCGCACCCAATGCGGCCTACTCGGCGCGCTCGGCGGCGCCGAGCCCGAGCCGCAGCAATGTTCGTCCGGAGCCCGCGGCCGGGCTCGACGGCTGGCTGGTGGACCGGTTGTTCGGCGGCCGGCGCTGATCTGATTGCACCACGACCACCGTCATTCCGGGGCAAGGCCGCAGGCCTTGAACCCGGAATGACGACGGAAGCGCAAATGCGCTGCGTGTTGCGACACAACGAGCGATGCTCGTCAGGGGAAGACAGTGAGTCCGGCCTGATCAGCCCGCGGCGGCCGCAACGGGCCGCGATGACGGCTCGCTTTTCGCAGCACCCTCGCCTTTCGCATCACCGGAGGCCTGCGCCAGCGCGCGTCCGACGAGCCGCAGCATCAGGCTCGCGCGATGGGCGCTGTAGTCCAGCAGCCAGCGGCTGAAGGCGCTGGCGGCCATCGGCCGCGCGAACAGGAAGCCCTGCATCGCATCGCAGCCGAGCTCGGCCAGTAGCTTGCGCTGCGGCTCCGTCTCGACACCTTCGGCGACCACGGCCACGTCGAGGCTCTGGCCGACGCGCACGACCGCGGTCACGATCGCCCGCGTGCCGCTGTCGTTCTCGAAATCGCGCATGAAGCTGCGATCGATCTTCAACTCGTCGATCGGTAGCTGCGCCAGCCTGCTGAGGCTCGAATAGCCGGTGCCGAAATCGTCCAGCGACAGGCCGACGCCCATGTTGCGCAGCTCGTTCATGGTCGCGATCACGGTGGCGCGCTCGTTGAGGATCACGCCCTCGGTGATCTCCAGCATCAGCATCTTCGCCGGCAGATCGTTGGCGGCCAGGATCTGCGCCACCATCGCCGCCAGATTGACGTTCTGGAAGTTGATCGGCGACAGGTTCACCGAGATGCAGGGGATGTCGAGACCGGCACGCCGCCACGACGCCATCTGCTGGCAGGCCAGCTTGATCGACCACACGCCGATCTGCTCGATCAGGCCGCATTCCTCGGCAAGCGGAATGAACTTGGCGGGCGAGACCTCGCCGAGCACCGGATCGTGCCAGCGCGCCAGCGCTTCCACGCCGTGGATCGCGCCGTCGCGGGTGCGGATCTGCGGCTGATAGTGCAACGTCAGGGCCTCGCTGGCGATCGCCTCGCGCAGCGCTGTCGAATGCATCAGCCGTTCTTCGGCGAGCTTGTCGATGTCGGCGCTGAAGAAGCGGTAGGTCGCCCGGCCGCCGCGCTTGGCCTTGTACATCGCCGCGTCGGCCTGCTTGATCAGGGTCTCGATGTCCTTGGCATTATCAGGATAGAGGCTGAGCCCCATGCTCGCCGACATCGGCACCTGGCGCTTGCCGATCGTCAGCGGCATCGCCAGCGCGGCGGTGATGCGCGCCGCCGCGAGCGAGGCTTCCAGGGCATCGCGGTTCTGCAGCACGATCACGAACTCGTCGCCGCCGAGACGGCCCAGCATGTCGCCGTTGCGGATCTGCGCTCGCAGGCGGTTGGCGAAGCCGACCAGGAACTCGTCGCCGGCGGCATGGCCCAGCGTGTCGTTGACGTCCTTGAAATTGTCGGCGTCCAGGAAGGCGACAGCGACGTGTCCGCCTTCCGGACAGGCCTTGATGGCTTCGGCGATCAGCGACGGGATGCGGGCGCGGTTGGGCAGGCCCGTCAGCATGTCATGATAGGCGACCTGTGAGATCGTCGAGCGGACCTCCTGGCGCTCGATGGCGAGCGCACCGAGCTGGACGCAGGCGGCCACGATCTGCTCGTGCCAGGGGCTGGGGCCGCGGCATTCACGGAAGTAGAAGGCAAAGGTGCCGATGACGCGGCCGTCCTTGCCCTTGATGGGCGACGACCAGCAGGCGCGCAGGCCGGCGGCGAGCGGGCCGGCCTTGTAGGGTTGCCAGCGCGGATCATTGTCGATGTCGTGCGACAGCACCGGCTCGCAGAGATGGGCGGCGGTGCCGCAGGAGCCGACGTCCGGCCCGATCGCGACGCCGTCGAGGCTGGCCGAATAAGCGGGCGGAAGGCTGGGGCCGCCGAGCGGATGCATGCGGCCATCGGAATCGACGTGCAGGATCGAGCAGACGACGTCCGGGGCGAGCTCTTCGACCCGGCGGCACAGCTGATCGGCGATGGTCGTGATCGAAACGTCGGACGCCAGCGACGCCATGATCAGCTGCTGCAGTGAGCGCAACTGCTTGGTCTCCCGGATGTCCGTGAGCAGCCCGAACAGATATCTGACCTTGCCTCGCTTGGTCCGGTGCGCCTTGACATAGGCGGTCGTCCAGATCTCGCGGCCGTCCTTGTCGTAGACCAGCACGTCCTCCTCGATGCCGCGATCGTCCTCGAGGCATTGCCTCAGCCGGTCGACGATGGCGGGATCAGTGCAGGGGCCGATCAGCAGTTCCTCGGCGCGGCGCCCGATCGCCTGTTCAGGCGTGTAGCCGAACAGGCTGGCAAAGGCGGCGTTGGTATAGAGGACGTTGAGCTCGCGATCGGTGACGATGACGGCCCGGTTGGTCCGGTCGGCGACCGACGTCAGCAGCGCATTGCGCTCGCGCATGTCGACTTCGGTGGTCACGTCACGAATGAACAGCAGCGAACGGACCGGCTCGTCGTCACGGCCCGGCGGGAGAGCGCACAGCGACAGGCGGAGGCGGGTCCGCCCGCCATCGGCATGGCGCATCGTCATTTCGCGGGCTTCGGACTGGTCCGCCTCCTGCTGCGCGTCCGTCGTCTCGTCGCAGGGGGGCGCCGGGATCAGATCCGCGGGCAGACCCAGGCTTTCGAGGTCGGCGCCGATCAGAGCGGCCGGCTCACGCCGCAGCAGCACCGACGCCGCCTGGTTGGCGTGCTGGACATGGCCCAGCGCGTCGAGAAACAGGATCGCCTCGGAGGCACCGTCGAGCGCGGCCGAGAGCAATTGTGTGGATGCGGCCGGTTGGAACTCGCTTGCAGGCATCGTTCGATTCGAGGCGCGCTGCACGTTTCGAGAGAAACGATCGGCGCTTTGGTTGCAGCGAACGACCCGGCAGCTCGCTGGGACGTCACCTTGGGGTTGATCGCGGTAAATCTGGCGAGCGCAGCGTTACGGCCGCGTTAAGGCGCCGCCGAATTGGGCAATATCCTCCGACTGCAGGCGAGAAGGCTTAAGAATTCGATAGTCCGCACGCGGGTTCTGAGTTCATCGATGCAGATTGGAACTCGACAAAGAAATGGCCCGGACCAGAAGGCCGGGCCATTGGGGCTCGCATCGTCGAGATGCTCTATCGTCGAGACCTCAGTCGTCGATGCCATAGCGATGCAGATCGTTGCCGCAGGTGTCGAGCCACTTCTTGGCGCGCTCGACCGAGGAGCAGATCCTGCCACACACCTTCCAGAACCGCGGCGAGTGGTTCATCTCGATCAGATGAGCGACCTCGTGCGCGGCGAGATAATCGAGCACGAAGGGCGGCGCCAGGATCAGGCGCCACGAGAACGACAGCGAGCCGGCCGAGGTGCATGAGCCCCAGCGGCTCGACTGGTCGCGGATCGACAGCCGCTTAACCTTGACGCCGAGCTGCTCGGCATAGGCGTCGGCGGCCTTCTGCAGGTCACGGCGCGCCTCGCGCTTCAGGAAGTCGAGCACCCGGCGTTCGGTGTGCTCGATCCCGCCGGCCACGCACAGGATCTTCTCGCCACTGTCTCGCGTCTCGGTCCACACCGTGCCGCGCTCGCCGGCGCGATGCACGATCTTGTGCGGCACGCCGCGCAGCGGCACCAACGTGCCCGGCAGGAACGGCGCCGCCTTCGGCAGACGGCCAAGACGCGCCGCGATCCACGCGCCGTGACGCTGCGCGAAGTCTTTCGCTTCGATGATCGTGCCGCGCGGAGGCATCGTGAGGATCGCTTCGCGATCCGACGGATGAATTCTCAGGGTATAACGTCGCGCACGACGGTGACGCCGCAATCTAATCGAGTAGATTTGCGAGCCATGCTTGACGAGAAGACGCGAAGGTTCGGCGGGCCGCCGATAAAGTAGCGCGCGAGTGGCCATTTCTGTCAGTCCGGGAGGGAAGAACTCGCCCGGATTTTGCCATATCCACCGCCAGGGAAAGCGCTCGGCGCAAAAACAAATCATTTGCCCAACATACAGGGGTTCGGAAGGTTCCGCACCCTAGCGGTTGGGCCTCGCGCGCCCCCAAAAACATGAATTCAGATTCAAAAGCATCGCTCAAGAAGCGACGCCACATTCACTGCTTGAGTCACTCCTGAGTTCCGGTTTCTAGCGTCCCTTCAAAGGGTTACCCCGCATCCGGATTCGGATGCGCGGTGACCATCGTCTTCGCTCATTCAGCCGCAATGGCGAGCAGCGACTTCGGATCGGCTGCCGACAGCATGAAATCGTTGATGCGCGGCACGATCTCCGACTTGAATCGCGAGCCGTTGAACACGCCGTAATGACCGACACCCGGTTGCACGTAGTGAACCCGGCGGTGATCCGGGATCGACGAGCAGAGTCCGTGCGTCGCTTCGGTCTGACCGAGACCGGAGATGTCGTCCTTCTCACCTTCGACTGTCATCAAGGCCACGCGCGTGACCTTCGACGGATCGACCAGCGTGCCGCGATGGGTCATCTCGCCCTTCGGCAGCGCATGTTTGACGAACACGGTCTCCACCGTCTGCAAATAATATTCCGCAGCCAGGTCCATGACCGCGAGATACTCGTCGTAGAAGTCGCGGTGCTTGTCGACCTGGTCACCGTCACCCTTCACGAGGTTGGCGAACAGCGCCTTGTGGGCGTCGACATGGCGGTCGAGGTTCATGCTGATGAAGCCGTTCAACTGCAGGAAGCCCGGATAGACGTCGCGCATGACGCCTGGATGCGGGAACGGCACCTTGGTGATGACGTGGTTGCGGAACCAGTCGATGCCGCGCTCCTGGGCGAGATTGTTCACGCCGGTCGGGTTGCGCCTGGTGTCGATCGGGCCGCCCATCAGGGTCATCGAGATCGGTGCGAACGGGTCGCGCTCGGCCTCCATGACAGACACCGCCGCCAGCACCGGCACCGCCGGCTGGCACACCGCCATGACGTGCATGTTGGTGCCGAGGAAGCGCAGCATCTCGATGACATAGTCGATGTAGTCGTCGAGATCGAAGCGGCCTTCGGCCAGCGGGACCATCCGCGCGTCAGACCAGTCGGTGATGTAGACCTCGTGGGTCGGCAGGAACGCTTCCACCGTGCCGCGCAACAGGGTCGCGTAATGGCCGGACATCGGCGCCACGATCAGCAGCCGGGGCTGGGGGCTGCGCAGCGGGCGGGTCAGCTTGCGGTCGAAATAGAGCAGCCGGCAGAACGGCTTTTCCCAGATCGAGCGGACCTCGACGGGGGTCCGGATGCCGTTGACCTCGGTCTCGTCGAGGCCCCATTCGGGCTTGCCGTAGCGGCGCGTGGTGCGCTCGAACAGCTCGCAGGCCGCCGCGACCGATTTGCCCATCTGGGTGTGGGCCCAGGGATTGAGCGGGTTCTGAAACAGGATCTTGGTGGCGTCGGTGACAGCGCGCGCCGGATTGAGCGAGGCGTGCGCCATTTCGTACATCCAGTACATCGGCGTCGTCAGGACCGGACTGCCTTCCGACGCCAGGGGCGGTGCACCGCCAAACTCACCTATCGGCATTCTCGTTCAACCTCTCTGCAATGCAGCATACTGCCGAATGCGCAATTAAGCGTCAATGCGGTGTTGTACGTGTCAACGCCGCAAAGCGACGAAATGAGCCCGGAAATCCACGGGAAAAGCGCAATTATTCCCCTGCCGCCAGCAACGAGCCGGCGCGGCGCGCGCTACGCAAAAGGGCAATGAATGCCGCAAACGACGCCAGCAGCAGGGCGGCATTGAGCCCGAGCGCGGTCAGCATCAGGTCCGATCGGAAGACGTGATCGGCCAGCAGCGCGCGCATGCCTTCGAACACGTAGGTCGGCGGCAGCGACCAGGCGACCAGTTGCAGCCAATGCGGCAGCACCTGCACGGGATAGTACACGCAGGCGAGCGGCATCAGCGCGAACATCAGCGTCCAGACGATGCTCTCGGCGCCGAGCCCGTTGCGCAGCACCAGCCCCGACACGAAGATGCCGACCGCCCAGGAGGTGAAGATCAGGTTGCAGAAGAAGGCGACCAGCGGCAGGCCGAGGCTGTAGAGGTTGAAGTCGAAGAACCAGACCGCGATCAGGGTCATCGGGATGATGCCGATGGCCAACCGGATCAGGCTCATCGTCATCAGCGCCAGCAGGAATTCGATCGGCGTCAGCGGGCTCATCATCAGGTTGCCGATGTTGCGCGCCCACATCTCCTCGAGGAAGGAGATCGAGAACCCGAGCTGTCCGCGGAACAGGATGTCCCACAGGATGACCGCGCCGATCAGGGTGCCGCCGGCGCGGGCGAAGAAGCCGGCATTGGCGGTGATGTAGGTCTGCAGGAACCCCCAGGTGATGATCTGCAGGGTCGGCCAGTACATCAGCTCCAGCAGCCGCGGCCAGGACGACAGCAGCAGATACCAGTAGCGCAGGATCATCGCGCCGATCCGGTGCGGGGCGATGCGGAGCGAAAGATCGTTCATTGCGCGGCCTCCCGGTCGCGGCCGCGGGCGACGTCGAGGAATACGTCCTCGAGCGTCGAGCGGTTGTAGCGCGCCATGATCTGCGCCGGGCTGTCGTCGTCCTCGATGCGGCCGCGCTTCATGATGATGACGCGGTCGCAGAGACGCTCGACCTCCAGCATGTTGTGCGAGGCGAGCAGCACGGTGGCGCCACGGCGCTTGCGGTAGCTGTCGAGATGGCCACGCACCCAATCGGCGGTGTCAGGATCGAGCGAGGCGGTCGGCTCGTCCAAGAGCAGCAGCTCGGGATCATTGATCAGCGCCTTGGCCAGCGCGACGCGCGTCTTCTGCCCGGCGGAGAGCTTGCCATTGGCACGATCGATGAAGTCGGTCAGGTCGAGCTGGGCGGCGAGCTCCGCGATCCGCTCCTTGAGGTGGTCCACCGCATAGAGCCGGCCGAAGATGGTGAGGTTCTGCCGCACCGTGAGGCGCATCGGCATGTCGACATAGGGGCTCTCGAAATTCATCCGCCCCAGCACGGCAGCAGCCTCGTCCGGCATCCTGCGGCCGAGCACGGCGACCTCGCCCGAGGTCGGCTGCACCAGCCCCATGATCATCGCAATCGTCGTGGTCTTGCCGGCGCCGTTGCCGCCGAGCAGCCCGGTGATGCTGCCGCGGCGGATCGCAAAGGAGATGCCGTCGACAGCGGTCGTCGTCTTGTAGACCTTGGTCAGCCGCGACACGGCAATCGCGGGCGAAACCGAGCTGGAATCGGATGAGAGGGTCGGCACTGCGTCATCTTGCGTCATGGGAGGGGTTCATTGAGGCATTGTGCCGCAAACCGCAACAGGCCACCAACGGCCGGCCAGATTTGTCGCCGCGCCTGCGCGGCATTAGGTTCCCGTCATGACCGACGACGCCCTGATCATCGACACGCCCGACACCGACTATCGCCATCCGCGACAGCGCGTCCGGCTCGACACCATCCTGCGGCTGCGCTGGCTGGCGGCGCTCGGTCAGTTGAGCGCGATCTTCATCGTGGTGCAGGGGCTGGAGTTCGACCTGCCGGTGGTGCCCTGTCTCGCGGTGATCAGCATCTCGGCGCTGCTCAATCTCGGCCTGCAGATCGCCTTCAACCCGATGCAGTTGTTGGAGCCGGCCCACGCCGGAGGCCTGCTCGCGCTCAACATCGTCGAGCTGACGGTGCTGCTCTATCTCACGGGCGGGCTGGAGAATCCGTTCTCCTACATGTTCCTGGCGCCGGTGCTGATCTCGGCGACCGCCCTCCCCGTCCGCCTGACGATCATGCTCGGCCTGCTCGCCGTGGCCTGCGCAACCGCCTTGTTCTTCATGCACCTGCCGCTGCCGTGGGAAGGCGAGGAGCCGCTGATCTTCCCGCCGATCTATCTGTTCGGCGTCTGGCTCTCGATCGCGCTCGCGATCGGCGTCACCAGCCTCTATGCGTTCCAGGTGACCGAGGAGGCGCGCAAGCTGTCGGACGCGCTGGCGGCGACCGAGCTGGTGCTGGCGCGCGAGCAGCACCTCACCCAGCTCGACGGTCTCGCGGCGGCCGCCGCGCACGAGCTCGGCACCCCGCTCGCGACCATCGTGCTGATCTCGCGCGAGTTGGAGCGCGCCTTGCAGGACAACAGCCAGGTCACCTCCGACATCAAGACCCTGCGCGAGCAGGCGCAGCGCTGCCGCGACATTCTCGGCAAGATCACCCAGCTGTCCTCGATCGGGTCGATGTACGACCGGATGAAGCTGTCGACCTTGATCGAGGAGACGGTGGCCCCGCATCGCGACTTCGGCGTCGACATCAAGGTGCGCGTCGCCGTGGCCGCGGCCAAGGAGCCGGTCGGCTCGCGCAACCCGGCGATCCTCTATGGCGTCGGCAACATCCTGGAGAATGCCGTCGACTTCGCGCGCAACGCCGTCGAGGTGAACGCCTGGTGGAACAATGAGACGGTCGAGATCGTGGTGTCCGACGACGGCCCCGGCTTTGCACCTGATATCCTGAAGCGGATCGGCGAGCCCTATCTGTCGCGACGGCCCAGCGCCGAGGACGGCCCGGGAGGTAACCAGGGCGGCGGCCTCGGGCTCGGCGTGTTCATCGCCCGCACCCTGCTGGAGCGGACCGGGGCCAAGGTCTCGTTCAGCAATCGCACCTTCCCCGACCATGGCGCCGTGGTCCAGATCGTGTGGCCGCGACGGCGCTTCGAGGCCAGCGAGGACGACGATGGCGAGGCGGAGCCGGAATGAAGCCTCGGCGGCAGCCGCCGCCGGCGTGGTCCTGGCATACAGCACACCCGCCCCGCGCGGCGTCACGCCGCAGACTGCGGCAACCCGCGATCTTGGCAGCGGCCGGTCGGCAGACCATATGAGGATGGACCAGACGTCTCGCAACCATCGAGCCTTCTTCTCAAGGATATGACCGTGGGCGCCATCGCCGAACTGACGAACCACCCGGACCGCTCTCTCCTCATCGTGGAGGACGACAAGCCGTTCCTGGAGCGCCTGTCGCGCGCCATGGAGACCCGCGGCTTCACGGTCACCTCCTGCGAAAGCGTCGCCGAAGGTATTTCACAGATCGGCAAGGCAGCGCCGGCCTTCGCCGTGGTCGACCTCCGGCTGGGCGACGGCAACGGCCTCGACGTGGTGTCGGCGCTGAAGCGCAAGCGCCCCGAGGCCCGCGCCATCGTGCTGACCGGATACGGCAACATCGCCACCGCCGTGACGGCGGTGAAGATGGGCGCCGTCGACTATCTCGCCAAGCCGGCGGATGCCGACGACGTCGTTGCAGCGCTGCTGTCGACCACCAGCGAAAAGTCCGAGCTGCCGCAGAATCCGATGTCGGCCGACCGTGTCCGCTGGGAGCACATCCAGCGCATCTATGAGATGTGCAACCGCAACGTCTCGGAAACGGCCCGCCGGCTCAACATGCACCGCCGCACCCTGCAGCGCATCCTCGCCAAGCGCGCGCCGAAGTAGGCTTTTGCGGCTCGTCCGCACTCAGTGCGACTTCACGAATGCCTGCAGCGCATGGAAGACGGTGCGCCGCGGATTGCGGCTGCACCAATTGCGCATCCAGCTGTCGACCTCGGTCAGATCGAGCTTGATCTGCCGGCCCTCGTCGCCGCGGTCCGCATTGATGGCGGAGACGTAGCCCATCATCCACTGCTGATACTTTGAGATGGCGTTGACGTAGGGGCCGTCGGCATTGCCGATCGCCTTGTAGGTGCCGGGCGGCTGCTCCTCGGCGGCGGTGATGAAGCGCTCGCAGGAATCGGCGCCCACGCCCAGGACGTAGAACGCCATCTCCTCCGCGCGAACTCCGGTCGCGTAGAGCAGTGTCAACGCCAAGAGCACCCGTCGCATCTGTCGTCCCTGTTCGCACCCCTCGGCTGGATACCGCTCGAGCCTTAAAAATGTTCCGAGATGTTGCGCCCCATGCGGGGCATTTATCGGGCAGAGAGGGGAAATTGCCGGGAGGGCGGGACAAGCGAATGTTGTTGCGCCAGCAACAGTCTTGGATCGGGCGGGGGATCCAAGGCCGGGCGGCGCCCCGATGCCCCGGCTCGCGTCAGCTCTCCCCCGTCAGCCGGGAGAAGTCGGCCAGGACGGCGGCGATCAGCTCCCGGTGCCTGGTATCCTGTTCCGCAAGGCTCGCGGCATACATGTTCAGGAGATAGCGCGCCTTCGCGGCGGCTTCCGGCCACGACGCAGCCGCGTTGGCGAGCAAGTGCTGCTCGAGAACAGCCTGCCGCTCGCGCAGGTCCCGCGCGTGACTTTCGGCCTCGGCCAGAGCGCGACGCAGGTCCACGGCCTTCTGCGCGCTCATCCCGCGGTGTCTGTCGAGATCGAGCGGTTCGTCAGTCATCCGACGCACTCGCGTCGACACGCTGCGCGTCTGCAAGATCGACCGAGCTGACGGACACCATCTCGACGGCCGCAGAGCGCGAGCCGGCGGCGGGCAGCATCATCATCGTCGCAACCCGACGGTAGGCAGCAAAGGACAATCCTTCGATCAGCTCCTCGTCCGTGACCACCTCGTAGGTGCCCTCGGGCAAGAGACGCTCGATGCTTCTGATCCGGAACGGATGTTTGAAGGTGACGAATTCGCGCCGCGAGCGGATGCTCATCTGCGCCTACCTTTCGCGACAGCCTCGCTGTCGCTTGTCGCAACTTCGAGCTCTTCGGAGCATGCGCCTTACGGCCGGCAATAGCCACCGCTTTCTCATCAGCACGACGTGACGAGCGGCCGGGCGTCATCGGACCGTGTCGCTGCGCTTTGGTGCTCGCTATTGCAGGAGCCAGGGTGTATCAATGGCGATCACCGCCATTCCGACGGCATTCATCGGTGACTGAGGGTCACGAGCGCTCCCGCCGCAAACACGCGAGGGACAGCCAATGCCGCAGTTTCGTCTGAGCGAGTGGATCGTTCCACCCATCATTGTGCCGCTTCTGCTGATCCTTCTCGCGCTCGCAACTGCCGCGCTGCATTCGTAGATCAGACCACCGTGCGCCCCGTCGGCAGCCGGTGGACGACGGCCACCCGGCCGATAGGCAGTGACGCCGCGCACGCAGGATCGACGCGGCGCCTTCGATGCGTTGAACCAGCTCCAACCCGAGCCGAGAGGAGATCGACATGGCCAAAGGTCAGCAAAAAGGCAATCGCGAAGCCAAGAAGCCCAAGAAGGAAAAGCCCAAGAGCATTGCCGCAGCGCCGAGCCAGAAGACCGGAGCATGGCAGCCGGATTTTTCCAGCGACAAGAAGAAGCGCTAGGAGATTTCCGGTCCTCATCAGTCTGGATGGTTCTCCCGCAAGGCCGCAGGGCCGCGCGCAATCAACGCCGCGCGCAATGCGGCGACGCGGCCGACCGTACTCGACAGCCCAAAGGACAGAACATGGCGCGCGAAACGATCTATTTCGTTCAGGCGTTCAGCGCCGGCCGGGGCGGACGCGCGAAAGCCGAGACGCCGATCGCCTGCAAGACGGAAGCGAGCGCGCTCCGGACTGCGGAACGACTGGTGTCGAGCAAGGCAGGCGTCGTCGCCTTCTCATCCTCGGGCGATCCCGACATGGGTGACTATGACGATGAGCCGACGGTCCTCTTCCGCCACGGCGAGTTGCCGTCGGCTTTCGATTGAGATGCGCGCAAACCTTTGTCGCCGGCGACCACCGCCGAACGACGCCCCTTGGATGACGTCCGCCCTATCGGCGGCGTCCTCCGAACCTGATCGGACACACACATGATTGAGTTTCCAAATCACAGCCGCTCCTATGACCGCACGCGACGTGCCGTACGGTTCTGGGGCTATGACAGCGCGATGGAAGCGTCGTTCTTCGTCGACGAGGGCGCGTTGAGACGCCTTCAACCCGACACCCGTCCGGACGAGTCGGGCTTTCTGACCGCGTTCGATTCCAACCGCGAGCGGATCTGCGCCGCCGCCGCCAGGGTCTATGTCCGCGGCAGCCGGGGATCCTACGATCTCGTCGCTGCCAATTTTTGACGGCGATGCCTGGCGATCGATCGGCCAGGCTGGTGGTGATGCGGATCGGCTCTCAGCGATGCTGATGTCTCTCATCTTGAGACTCGTGACCTGACGGAGCCTCTGTCACCTACCTAGGCGGGGAACCCCCGTCCAGTGGACCGCATTTGAGGATTCTCTAGAGGTCCGCGTGGCCCTGCGGGTCGATCAGCCGGTTGATCCGCTGCGCCGCCGCGAGCCCGAAGCGCACCGTCATGAGCTTGCGCGTCGGCGCCGGCAATCTGTGCTCTGGCGCCTCGCAATGCAGGTGGGCGCCATAGGCATCGGCCACGATCAGGCCGGTGTCCTGCGGAAAGATCTCGCACGGCAGATCCTGCGTGAAGGCGAAGAACAGCCGGTCGCAATGGGCACGGTAGTCCTCCCATTTGTGATCCGCGCGCAGATCCTCGACCGACGACTTGATCTCGACGATCCAGATCTCGCCGCGCTCGTTCAGCGCCACCAGGTCGGCGCGACGTCCCGACGGCAGCGGCAGCTCGCTGATGGTGGCAAAGCCGAGCGAGCGCAGCAAGCGCGAGGTGCCGCGCGCGATCGCCAGCGCCGTCTCGGATTGGCGGCGGTCGATGGGAACGAGGCTGATCCTGGCGGCTGACGATTCCATGCGCCACAGCATAGCCGATTCCGGGCGTCGCCCAAGCACGCTAATCACCGGGGAACCGGAACCTGACGCCAGCCTTCCGCTTAACAGACGGCCGCCCGCAGGGCGGCGCTCGAATCCAGGTCGACGTCGTAGCTCTGCGAACGTGACGACATGGCCGACGACAAGACTATGGATCACGGAGACATCGACCTCGGCGAAAAACGCCTGCACGTGCACGCGCCACCTTGGGTCGGACATCTCCGTCCTCAGAGACGCCAACAATGTCGCCTCGTCGATCCCGACCGGCATCGGCGTGTTGATCGTGGTCGCGGCGGCCGTCAGGCCGTCAGCCGTACTTTGCGGCCGACGAAGTGAAGATCGGCGACAGCCAGATCGCATCGACATCGAGCGTCAAGAGAGTGGTAGGCGATGGACGATGCCGGTGAAGTGTCAGGCCGCCGCACCGCGGTGTTTTTTGCTTGGCGCACTGCGAAAAATCGGCATGCTGGCGCCATGAGCGAGCGAGACCAGACCAAGGCGAAGGCCGGCGCGATGATCGTGCCCGTCACGCCGTTCGAGCAGAACTGCACCATCCTGTGGTGCGAGGCGACCCGGAAGGCGATCGTGATCGATCCCGGCGGCGACGTGCCCAACATCCAGGCCGCGATCGCGCAGGCAAAGGTCACCGTGGAGAAGATCTGGCTGACGCATGGCCATATCGATCACGTCGGCGGCGCGGCCGATCTGCGCGACGCGCTGAAGGTGCCGATCGAGGGGCCGCATGTCGCCGACAAGTTCCTGCTCGACAACGTCGTCACCAGCGGCGCGCGCTTCGGCATCACAGGCGTGCGCGATTTCACGCCGGATCGCTGGCTCGAGGAGGGCGACCGCGTCGAGATCGGCGAGCTCGTCTTCGATATCCTGCATTGCCCGGGGCATTCGCCGGGCAGCGTCGTGTTCTTCAACAAGGAGATGCGCTTCGCCCAGGTCGGCGACGTGCTGTTCAACGGCTCGGTCGGCCGCACCGATTTGCCCGGCGGCAGCCATGAGACGCTGATCAGATCGATCAAGGACAAGCTGCTGCCGCTCGGCGACGACGTCGGCTTCATCTGCGGCCATGGCGCCGGATCGAGCTTCGGCCAGGAGCGCATGACCAACCCATTCCTGACCGGCGACGTCTGACCCGCGCGTCCCTCGCGAGCGAGCTCTGAACGGCTGCGGTTGTGGCCGTCTACTTCAGGCCGGCCGCTTGCAGGGCACGGTCGATCACGGCAGCGACGTCGATGGTCCGGCGCCGCGGCCTGGCGCTCGCGCCACTGCCGTTGATCGAAGATTCGCCGGTCGCCGACTCCAGCCGTTTCGGCTCCGCGGGCTTGGAGACGGCCACGGGCTTGGACTCCGGCCTCTGGTCCGGCTTGGGCTTGGCCGCTTTCCGCGACTCGGATGCCGGCGACTGGGGCTCGACCTCGGGCTGCGGGACCGCAGCGGATGCCGGTGCAGAGAGCAGCATGCCGGTCGGCGACATTCTGGGCTCGACCACCTTGATCTCGGCCGGCTTGACGTCGACCGGTTCCGCAGTGGGCGATGGGGCGTCCGTCGCGCGTCGCAAGATCTTGGTGAAGGCCGGCACCGCCGAGATCGGCGACACCTGCGGGATCAGCTTCGTGCTCGGCGACGTCGTGGCCGCCTTGAGCGGACGAATCCAATCGGTGACGCCGAAGAATTTCGCGATGTGATAGGACGAGGAGATGCCGGCCTCGAGCAGGAACGGCCCGGCCTTGCCATAGCGCTTGTCGTTGGCCGCGATCCCGATCGGCGTGCCATGCGCCATGTTGGAGATCGTGAACGATTCCACCACGGTCTCGCCGTCGGCATTCCACCATTGCTCATGCGGATAGCCGTTCACCTCGGCCGCGGCCATCGGCGCCAGCGGCAGATGGTGCAGGTCCAGCCACTGCTTGACGATCTCGCCGGCATTGTCCGGATGCACGGTGTAGTCCGCTGTGCCGTGCCACACCGACAGCTTCGGCCACTTGCCGCGGTGGTTCGAGGCACGGCGAACGAGATCGCCGAGCTCGCCTGCGGGGCGCGCCGGCGGCATCCGCATCTGCAGGATCGCGTCGCGCATACTGCGCGCGGTGCCGAACGGCAGCCCGGCGATGACAGCGCCGGCAGCGAACAATTCGGGATGCGCCGAGAGCAGCGCCATGGTCATCGCGCCGCCCGCCGACAGGCCGGTGACGTAGATGCGCCTGGGATCGATGGCACAATCCGCCACCATGCGCGCAATCATCTGACGGATCGAGGCGACCTCGCCCTGATCACGCGTGATGTCTTCGGACTGAAACCAGTTGAAGCAGCGCTGCGGATTGTTGACCCGCTGCTGCTCCGGCAACAGCAGCGCGAAGCCGAAATGCTTGGCGAGCGTCGACCAGCCGGCGCCGAGATCGTAGTCGGCGGCGCCCTGCCCGCAGCCATGCAGCACGACGACCAGCGGCGCCAGCGGCTGACGCTGCGCCGGCACATAGGCGAACATCTTCAGGCGCCCAGGGTTGGTGCCGAAATGCTCGATCTCGATCAAGGGATTCTCTGGAGCGCGACGCGGCTGACGATGAAAATCGGCAAATCCGGTAATACTGTTCAGCTCGCGCAGCCGTCGCAAATACTCAACATTTTCGGCGAGGGACAACGGCAGCTCCTTAGGCATTCGCGTATTCACGGCAGCGGGTAGACAATCCACCATCACCCAGATGGTTGCTGCAGTGCAAAAGAAAAAGCCCACACCATCCCGGACGTCAGCAATTTGATTGCGAATTTCGGTCTTGCTGCGATCTAAATGCCACGCCGACGCGGCGCTTCACGCAGCAATCACCGAAATGCGAACCGAGCACCACGAATATCGCCGCTGGCGTGAACGCGACAGACTCCGCAACCGCAAAGGCCGACGACCGCGATTTGGAAATCATCATTCGAGCCACATCGCGAATCGACCATGTCAGCGGGAAGTGTGCCGTACCGATCGGCGATCAGTAAACAAACAAATGGCAGCCATGCACCGATCGGCATACGGGCCAAGGTGATTGCCTGACACCGATGCGCCAACTAGCCTGATCGGCAAGCAACAACGAATTCCGCTTGGGAGAAAACGCATGGCGCGGCTCAAATTCGGAGCGTTCCTCGCTCCGCATCATCCGATCGGCGAGCATCCGATGCTGCAATTCCGCCGCGACCTCGATCTGGTCGCGCAGCTCGACGAGCTCGGCTACGATGAGTTCTGGTGCGGCGAGCATCATTCCAGCGGCTGGGAGATGATCGCTTCCCCCGAGATGTTTCTCGCCGCCGCCGGCGAGCGCACCAAGCGCATCAGGCTCGGCACCGGCGTGATCTCGCTGCCCTACCATCATCCCTACAACGTCGCGCAGCGGATGGTGCAGCTCGATCACATGACCGGCGGCCGCGCCATCTTCGGCTCGGGCCCCGGCGCGCTCGCCTCCGATGCCCACACACTCGGCATCGATCCGATGACGCAGCGCGACCGTCAGGACGAGGCGATCGCCATCATCCGCCGCCTGTTCAACGGCGAGCGCGTCACCGCCAAGAGCGACTGGTTCACGATGAACGATGCGGCCTTGCAGATCCTGCCGTTGCAGGAGGAGATGCCGTTCGTCGTGGCCTCGCAGATCTCGCCGTCCGGCATGACGTTGGCCGGCAAATACGGCATCGGCATCATCTCGCTCGGCTCGATGTCGACGCAGGGGCTGATGGCGCTGCCGCAGCAATGGGAGTTTGCCGAGGACGCGGCGAAGAAGCACGGCACGACAGTGAGCCGCGCCAACTGGCGCGTGCTGCTGTCCTGGCACATCGCGGAGACGCGCGAGCAGGCACGGCGCGAGGCCGGCGCGGGATTGATGCGCTGGCACAACGAGTACACCGTCGGCACCCTGATGCGGCCCGGCCTGAAGGCCTTCTCATCGCCGGACGAGGCCGTCGACAAGACCGCCTTCGTCGAGGGCGCGGCGTCGACGATCGGCACGCCGGACGATCTCGTCAAGACGATCAAGAACCTGATGCAGGTGTCGGGCGGCGTCGGCCACATCATCGGCTTCGTGCACGACTGGGCCAACCCGGAAGCTTCGCGGCGCAGCTGGGACATGGTCGCGCGCTACGTCGTGCCGGAGATCAACGGCTACATCGACGGCCTGCGCCGCTCGCAGAAATTCGTCATCGAGAACCGCGCCATCTTCGACCGCGCCGGCCAGGCCGTGATGGCCAAGATCATGGACAACGACAAGGCCGCCGCCGCGCTGTCGCAGACGGGGCCAGGACGGATCGCGATTCCGGCCGTGAATGCCCCGGATCTGCAGGAGGCGGCGGCGAAACAGCGAGGGTGAGCGTGGGGCGAAGCCGCTCCGCGGCACGCGCAATATAGCGGCATTGAATGCTGCTAATTAGTTACTCGTCATGCCCGGGCTTGACCCGGGCATCCACGTCCATCCACCATGTCGAACGACGTGGATCGCCGGGACAAGTCCGGCCATGACGGCCCTAATGGTTGGACTCTAATATGGCGGCAAGGCGCAACTCGAACGGTCGAGCGCGTGACTACCTCACCGCCGCGACGAGCTTCCCGCAGTCGGCGATGGTCGCGATCTGCTTCAGCGTCTCGCGCAGGGCCGGCAGGTCGACCGGCTTCTGGAGTTGCGGGTAGACGACGAGGCCGAGCACGGTGGCGAGGCGGACATTCTTCGTCGCCGGCGGCGTCGGTGTCGGCTTCGACGACCGCTTCACCGCGCATGTGACGACGCGAACGAATACGGCGACGGTCGGCGTCGGCTACAAGTTCTGAGGCGCGGCTAGTCCTGAAGCGAGCGGTCGTGCGCTCGTCGATGACAGTGAGAACAGTCAAACCATGGGGCAGGCGAGGCTTGGCTCCAAACTGCTCGGGCGCTACTTTGAGCGCCATGCCCGCTGCCAAACCCCAGTGCCCTCCACAGCCGCCCGCTCCCTTGTCTGCTGATGAAGTCATTTTCATCAAGGACACGATCAAGCGCTTTTATGGCGACGACGCGATCGTGCGCAATTTCGGCCCAGACCCGGCCCGCACGGAATTGCACATCGAAACAGGCCGCGACATTGGAATTGCGCATTATGACTGCTGCGGCGTCCTGATGACCCGAATCGACCGCGACCAAATCGCTCTCGAGGTCTCGCGGCGAGGCATGCGGATAAAGGGCCGGGCCAAGCTCGCCTATCGCCAAGGCGTCGTGCTTTGAAATCGGCGCCTCGACGCGAACCGACGTTCGTGCGCGACGCGGCCACGCGCGCGGCAGACGACGCATAGGCGAAGCGAGCGTCACGAGGATTTTCTTAACCCCGCTCTGCCATTCTCGCGGCTAATCGCGCACGGTCTGCAAGGGGACCGCTCGCGCGTAGGACGCGTCAGGCAGCCCGTCGTCTCGACCCGGCGGGCTTTTCCGTGGGAAAGGTCGCCAATGTCACTCTCCTCAGCCAAGAACTACGCGCTGCGCGCCGAACGGTCGCAGGACCCCAAGGAGGCCGCCGACCTCCTGGCAAAGGCGATCCTGGAGCTGGCGGCCTCGATCGAGGCAACCGACGCCAAGGTGAAGAAAATCAACAAATCGGGCGGCTGACAGCCTTGGCGTCCGCGTCAGAACGCGTGGCGGCTTCTGACGGCGACGAGGCTTTATCGCCTCGAAAGATGATCCGCTGAACCTGCGTCGATCGATCGCCGATATCGCGGCGTCGCGCATCAACGACAGCAGAAGGCTGATGGCGACCGTCAGGCCCGACGGGCAAATCACTTCCAGCAAAACGTCTTGAGAAAAGAAACACCACCGCGCCGGCCTGCCGATCACAGGTCGATCGCCGCGAGACGGTGCGCGCCGAAAAACTCATTTCGCGAACCACCTCAATCACATCACCCCTGTCCAGTCCTGCGCGCAAAAATATTCCTGTTTCTCTTTATCAGAATTCATGCTTCTCTCCCACCGTCCCGTCTCGATAAGAGGGGCGCTTCGCGGTCGTCACGAACGTTGAGGCGGGATGCGGTGGGCGTGTCGATGTCGCAGCGTGGTTGATGCCGCGCGGACGAACGACGGCGATGCGCACGGTCAAGTCGCGTGGTCCTGGCACCCCGATGCTGGTGTCCTGCGCAGTGCGCGCAAGCGCGTTGTCGCTCACGGTGGCCAGAAAGCCCGGCGCACCGAGGAGATCGCGAAGCAGCCGTCAAAACCATCGCGCGGGGAATGCCGGGATGCCTCGGCTGAACCTTGTATGGGGAGTAAGTTGTCAAGAGGGGCGTCGTTTGTTGGGGGCGGTCTTTGGCGCCAAGGAGAGGCGCGGTCAAGGCTGGCCGAAGGCCACCGCCGGAGGCGGCGCGTCAGCGGCCTTGAGCGCGACGAGCTTGGCGCCATCATGGCGCGCCCGCAACGCGCGGTGTCGCGATGGCAGGCCGGACGTGATGCGAGGATTGGGCCGTGAACGACAATGCGGAACGACCGCATCACCTTGTATCCGGTCGGGCGCGAGGCCCGGTACCCTGATCTTTCATGCACGGGGGAAGGTAAGGCCCAGTCAAGACGGGACCCCTCTGTGAGAGCGGGAGGTTTATGCCCCCGGTTCAGCACGGTCACGCGTCGGTCCTGGCTCACGTCGGCTGTCATGGCGCGCGCAGCCGTTTACGAAGTTGGACGCAGCACGGCGCCTTCGGGAACAACGCCGGTCACCAGATAGCGCCACAGCGCCACCATCAGCTTGCGTGCCAGAGCGACAATGGCAATTCGCCGGATGCGTCCCTTGATGTCGCGCACCCGCTCGCGGAACCAGCGTGTCAGTGCGCTGTCCGGCTGATGAACGGTCCATAGCCACGCCAGCTCGACCGCGAGCTCACGGGCGCGCCGGTTGCCGGCTTTGCTGATGCCCTGCTCACGGCTGCGCTCGCCACTGTCATAGGGCGTGCCGGTGAGACCAAAGTAGCTGCCGACCTGACGACGGTTGTCGAAGTCGCGATAGAACACCTCGTTGACCAACTTCTGGCCGCCGACCGGGCCGATGCTCCTGAGATCCATGAGCTGCATGATCCTGGCTTCCGGCGAGCCGGGCCGAGCGGCGCACAGCTCGGCTTTGCTTTTGGCCTCGAGCTCCTTGAGCTGCCGTGCCACCAGGCACAGTCGCTCGTGTTCGCGCACGATCTCTTCCTTGAGCCGCACCGGCAGTGGACGACCGTCGCCAGTGCGCAGGCTGGCAAGGCTTTCCAGGAACGAGCGATCGAGCGGGTGGACGTCGCGAATGCCCTGGCCGTGCAGCAGTCCCTTGATGCGGTTGCTGTGAGCCGTGCACTCCTGGATCAGGCGATCACGTTCACGGGTACGGCGCTTGCGATCCTCATCCTCGACGCTTGGCACGTGGACGATGCTGCAGACCCGAGGCTCGCCCCGCAAATGGGCGAGGAACGCCCGCATCAGCTTCTCCAGATCGATCCGGTCGGTCTTGGCGCGCCGGGCACGACGGTTCACCTCGATGCTGGAAGGGTCGACCTCATGATTGACGATGCCTTGTCCGCTCAGCCATCGGTGCAGCCAGTGGCCATCCAAGCCTGCTTCGTAGCATGACAGGATGCGCACCGGCCGGCCGCCCCCGGCAGCCGCAGCCTTCTTGCGCATGTCCGCAAGCCGGGCCGCCAAGGCGGCCAAGTCACCGCCGCCGATCGTGTACCGGCTCAGTTTCTGCGAGCCAGGAAGCAGCACGCCGAGCTTCCATTTCGCTTTGCTCAGTTCAAACGCGAGGTAAACCGTGGCATGCTCCGCCGCGGCGGGTGTGTCAGTGCGATCGAGCTTGATCATCTTGATCCTCCGAGGGCCGGATGGTTCGGAAATCCAATCCTAACCCTTCTTGACCACCCGCCGCCCCATAGGATCTGTGGTACCTGCCGCCTGCATTTTTTTCTGCAGGCGGGCCATGGGTGCGGCCAGCGCCCGGCATTCCCCGTGCCCTCTGTCTGCAGGAGGGCGGAATATTCCATCCCTCGGACGCATCAACGCGCCGCGAGATCGCAGCCGCGTGCGACGCAGCACAACTGGCGGATCATGAGACACCGGAGCGTATTGCATCAGGGCCGCAACCGCCCGACAATGCAGGCCACGGTGTCTGCCACTGTGCCACTGACCGAAACGAAGTCAGATCCGAGACACCGGCCATCAGACGAGAGGAAGCCCCGCGATGTCGATGCAGCATGTGGTCTCTGATGCGATCAGGCTGACCCCGCCACGGCGCAATTCACTCACCCATATCCCCGGCGACGAAGGCTGGCCGATCATCGGCAAGACATTCGAGACGCTCGCCGACCCCAAGGGTCACGTCGAGCGCAACGCCAGGAAGTATGGCCCCGTCTACCGCACCCACATGTTCGGCGACGTCAACGTCGTGCTGCTCGGCCCCGAAGCCAACGAGCTTGTGCTGTTCGACCAGGCCAAGCTGTTCTCGTCGGCGCATGGCTGGGGCCACATCCTCAATCTGCTGTTTCCGCGCGGCCTGATGCTGCTCGATTTCGAGGAGCATCGCATGCACCGCAAGGCGCTGTCGGTCGCCTTCAAGGCCGGGCCGATGAAGTCCTATCTCGCCGGCCTCGACCGCGGCATCGCCGCACGCGTCGCGCAGTGGAAGGCAAATCCGGGCGAGATGCTGTTCTATCCCGCGATCAAGCAGCTGACGCTGGATCTCGCGGCGACGTCCTTCCTGGGGAGCGAGATCGGGCCCGAGGTCGATGCGATCAACCGCGCCTTCGTCGACATGGTCGCGGCCGCGGTGGCGCCGATCCGCCGGCCGCTGCCGGGTACGCAGATGGCGCGCGGCGTCAAGGGCCGCCAGCGCATCGTCGCCTATTTCTCCGAGCAGATCCCGCTGCGCCGCGCGCGCGGCGACGGCGAGGACCTGTTCTCGCATCTGTGCCGCGCCACCGACGACCGCGGCGCGCTGCTGTCGACGCAGGACATCGTCGATCACATGAGCTTCCTGATGATGGCCGCGCACGACACGCTGACCTCGTCGATCACCTCGTTCGTCGCCCAGCTCGCCGCGCATCCAGAGTGGCAGCAGAAGCTGCGCGACGAGGTCGCGAGCCTCGGCCTTGCAGAGGGCGATCCGATGAGCTCGGAGCATCTGGAGAAGATGAAGCTCACCGAGATGGCGTTCCAGGAGACCTTGCGGCTGATGCCGCCGGTGCCGTCATTGCCGCGCCGCCCGGTCCGGGACTTCACCTTCAAGGGCTATGCGATTCCCGCCGGCACCGGCGTCGGCATCAATCCGATGTTCACGCATCACATGCCGGAGATCTGGCCCGAGCCCGAGCGCTTCGATCCGATGCGCTTCACCGACGAGGCCCAGCGCGGCCGCCACCGCTTCGCCTGGGTGCCGTTCGGCGGCGGCGCGCATATGTGCCTCGGCCTGCACTTCGCCTACATGCAGGTGAAATGCTTTGCGCGGCATTTCCTGTCCAACATCGAGGTCTCCTTCGCCCCCGGCTATCAGCCGAGCTGGCAGGTCTGGCCGATCCCGAAGCCGCGCGACGGGCTGAAGGTGATGCTGAAGGCGGTGTGACCGGCGCGCATTGATACAGCAAGGGCGCCAAGGATCTTGGTTTGTTGCGGACGCTTTCCTCCTCGTCTTCCTCCTCGTCATGGCCGGGCTTGACCCGGCCATCCATCCTGCTGCAACTCGCGGATGAGAGACGTGGATGTCCGGGCATGACGAAATGTATACTTCGCCGTCCCTACTCCGCCGCATCCCCCAACAGCTTGCGCATCGCCTGATAGCCCTGCTGCTGCTGGGTCCAATTGCGGCCGCCGGTGATGGCGCCGTCGATGACGAGATCATGGCCGTTGATGAAACTCGCTTCGTCGCTGGCGAGAAACACCGCGGCGTAGGCGATGTCGTCGGGCAGGCCGGCACGCGGAATCGGCTGCGCCGTGGCATAGGCGTTGCGGATCGTCTCCGGCGTCTTCTCGGCGGCCTCGGTCGACAGACCGAGCGCCTTGCCGAAGATCCCGGTGGCGATCAGTCCGGGCGAGATCGAGTTGACGCGCACGCCGGACTCGCCGAGCTCCATCGCCACGCATTTCGTCAGATGGATCACGGCCGCCTTCGCCGTGCTGTAGACCACCGAGGTCGAATAGCCCGCGAGCCGGCCGGCGATCGAGCCGTTGTTGATGATGCTGCCGGCGCCTTGCCGCTTCATGTGGGGCGCGGCGTATTTCATGCCGAGCATGACGCTGCGCACCAGCACCGCCATGGCCTGGTCGAAGCGATCGGCGTCGAGCCCTTCGATGCCGCCGGTCTGCGCCGGGCCGCCGGCATTGTTGAACACGCAATCGAGCCGGCCGAAGCGCTCGGCCGCGCCATCGATCAATGCCCGCATCTGCTCGTCGACGGTGACGTCGGTCTGCCGGAAGACGCAGTCCGCTCCGAGCCGGCGCGCCAGCGCCTCGCCCTCGGCGCTGCGCCGGCCTGCAACGACGACCTTCGCCCCCTCGGCCACGAAGATCTCCGCCGTCCGCAGCCCGATCCCGCTGGTCGCGCCCGTGATCACGGCGACCTTGCCCTCCAACCGTCCCATTCCCTGCTCCTTCCGTTGTTGCTGCGTGCTCATTCTTGGCGACGGAATAATAAGCGCCTGAGTTCCGCCGCGGAACCATCATCGTGCGCGCCAACCTGCAACACACGCAAGGCGGCTTCCATCAACCGGACAAATTACCGCCACGTCGGCCTTAATTTGGTTGCGCAGTTGAGGCTCATGGATGTCCATGACGCGACTCATCGACGACATCAAGCGGATCTGGCGCGGCGAGCAGCAGCCTTCCCTGACATGGAGCTGCATGTTTGCAGCGATGTGCCTGCTCGCAGCCACGGCGATCCGCTACGGCATGGCGCATCTGCGGCCCGACGTGTTCTTCACGCCCTACATGGCGGCCGTCTTCTTCGCCACCGCGATGGGCGGATCGGGCGTCGGCCTGGCAACGGCGATCGCAGGCGCAGCGCTCGGCCTGACGCTCGATTTTGGCGGCGGTCCGGCCGATGGCGCCCGGCTCGCGCTGATGGCGATGTATATGGTCGTGGCGATGCTGGTGATCTGGGGCGTCGATCACTACCGGCGCCTGGCCGGCAAACAGCGCGAGATCGCCCGGCGCCTCGCCCAGGAGGAGCAGTATCGCAAGCTCCTGGTCGACGAGCTGCATCACCGGCTCAAGAACAAGACCTCGACCATTCACGCCGTGCTGCATCAGGTGCTGTACGACCAGCCGCAGGTGTGGAGCCGCATCGACCAGCGCATCCGCGCGCTCGCGACCGCCGACGACCTGATCGCGCGCGCCGACGGACAGGGCTGCGACCTGAAGGATCTGCTGGTCTCGGAGCTCGGGCCATATGGCCATGTCCGCTTCGAGCTCAACGGCCCGCCGCTGTTCCTGCCTGCCAAGCTCGCCGTCAGCCTCGCTTTGATCTTTCACGAGCTTGCGACCAATGCCGGCAAGTACGGCGCCTTTGCTTCGCCGCGCGGCTTCCTTCAGGTGTCGTGGACGATGCAGGAGGACCGCCTCGATCTGACCTGGGACGAGGCCGGGGGTCCACCGATCGGTCCGATCGGCAAGCCCGGTTTCGGGAGCAAATTGCTGAAGTCCGTGCTGTCATCGTTCGATGGCAGGACCGAGACCAGGTTTCTCGAATCCGGCCTTCACTGCACCTTGCAGTGTCGCGTGCCACCGAACTGAACCGGCCGCCGGGGCGGCCATTCCTGCCTACGACTTTCGCCGCATGCGTGCGGCCGCGTCGCTACTCCGATTCACGAACGGTTAATGACGCCGCGGCACAAAGCTCCGTCATTTCCAATACTTGGCTCGCGCGTTCCGTGTTTCTACGTAGCGCTTAACTAAAATGAAGCGGGAACTTTGCACAATCGGCGCATGTACAGCAGCGACCGATTCAACTTTTCCCCCGGGCCGAACGAGGGGCTGGGCTCGACCGAGGCCGAGCTGCGCTTCCTGCGCAGCGTCCTCAGCCAGCTGCCGTCGGGCGTCACGGTCCAGGACGAGCACGGTCGCTTTCTGCTGGTCAACGATACGGCCGCCGTTCAGCTCGGCGCCGCCGCCAACAGCATCGACGGCCTCTCGGCGCCGCATCTCCATAACCGGCGCACCGCCTGCCGCGAGATCCTCGGCCGGGGGCGAACGGTGGTCGGCGAGGAAAAAGTGGCAGGCGAGCGCGGCGCGCAGACCCTGCTGACCGCGCATCGACCGGTCCGCATCGGTGGCCAGGTCGTCCTCATCTCCAGCTCGGCCGACATCAGCGAGCAGAAGGAGTTCGAGGACCAGCTGTTTCGGGCCGCCTATTACGACGAGCTGACCGGCCTGCCGATGCGCCGCGTGGTCGAGCATCGCGCCGACCATCTGGTCCGGCGCGGCCAGGTCGACGGACGCTTCGCGCTCGCCTTTCTCGATCTCGATAATTTCAAATACATCAACGACTATTACGGCCACGCCACCGGCGATGCGCTGCTGGTCGAGCTCGCCAAGCGTATCAGCCGCGACCTGCGCGAGTCGGACCTGCTGTCGCGTATCAGCGGCGACGAGTTCCTGCTGCTGCTGCATCCGATCGAGCGCGCCGAGGAGGTCGCCGAATTCCTCCAGGACATGGTGAACCGCCTGAACGCGCCCTTCTTCATCGACGGCGCCGAGGTATTCGCCTCGGCGTCCGTTGGCGTCAGCCTGTTTCCCGAGCACGGCGCGAGCTACGACGTGCTGCGCCAGAACGCCGATCTCGCGATGTATCGCGTCAAGAACGGCGGCAAGGGCGCACTGGCCTTCTTCTCGAGCGCAATGGAGCACGAGGCGCTGGCGCGCATGAAGGTCGAGCAGTCGCTGCGGCTCGCGATCCTCGAAAAGCGCTTCTGCTGCGCGTTCCAGGCCAAGGTCGATATCCGCACCGAGGAGATCAAGGGCATCGAGGCGCTGGTGCGCCTGCGCGACAATGAAGGCGTGATCCAGGCTCCCGGCTCTTTCATCAATCTCGCCGTCGAGCTCGGCCTGATCGACGAGCTCGCCCATCTCGTGCTGGCCGAGATCGTCAAGTCGATCGATCTGATCAACGACGCGTTTGGACCCGAGGCGACGATCAGCATCAACGTCGCGGCAAAACAGGCGTCGAATCCGGAATTCATGCAGCCCTTCGCCCGGGCGATTGCAGCAACCGGCTTTCCCAAGCGGTTCATGATCGAGGTCACCGAGGACGCGTTCGTGACCCGCAGCCATTTCCAGGACGAGATCGTGCCGCTGCTGCGCGGGATCGGCGTCGGCATCTCGATCGACGATTTCGGCATCGGCTATTCGTCGCTGTCGGCGCTCGCCGACATCACGGCGGACGAGATCAAGATCGACCGTTCCTTCATCACCGACATTCATAAGCGGCCGCGCAGCCAGGGCATCCTGCGTGCGATCGAATCCCTGAGCGAGGCTCTGGGCATGACGGTGATCGCGGAGGGCATCGAGTCGTTCGAGGAGCTCGCCTATCTGCAGGCCGCGACCAAGATCCGCTATGCGCAGGGCTACTACTTCTCGCGTCCGATCTTCCTCGAGGAGCTCAAGCCTGCGGCCCCGCTTGCAAGCGAAGCGCGCATCAGTCTCGCCAGTCGCCCTGTGCAGGAAAATCGCCAGGCCTATGCGCGCAGCAGCCGCTATCGGCGCTGAGTTTTAGAAGGAAAAGCCCTCCGGCCCGAGGAATGAGCCGTCACGGGGTGCCGCCGAAAGCGCCTTGACCCAGGCCGAGCCTGCACACTATCAGTTGCAGACAACAGCCGCCGGTAGCTGGGAGGAAGGCTCGTGAAGACGTCACATATTCTCAAAGGCATTGTTTCATCGCTGACTGCAGCCCTGCTGGCCACCGCCGCCCAGGCCGACGATCTGAAAATCGCTCTCATCTACGGCAAGACCGGCCCGCTCGAGGCCTATGCCAAGCAGACCGAGGCCGGTCTTCGCCTCGGCTTCGAATATGCCACCAAGGGCACCAACATGATCGACGGTCGCAAGATCGTCATCATCACCAAGGACGACCAGGGCAAGCCCGATCTGTCGAAGGCCGCGCTCTCCGAAGCCTATCAGGACGACGGCGCCGACATCGCGATCGGCACGACCTCCTCGGCCGCAGCGCTGGCCGACCTGCCGGTCGCCGAGGAGAACAAGAAGATCCTGATCGTCGAGCCGGCGGTGGCCGACCAGATCACCGGCGAGAAGTGGAACCGCTACATCTTCCGCACCGGCCGCAACTCCTCGCAGGACGCGATCTCCAACGCGGTCGCGATCGGCAAGCCCGGCGTCACGGTCGCCACCCTTGCGCAGGACTACGCCTTCGGCCGCGACGGCGTCGCCGCCTTCAAGGAGGCGCTGGCCAAGACCGGCGCGACGCTGGGCGCCGAGGAATATGTGCCGACCAGCACAACCGACTTCACCGCCGTCGGCCAGCGCCTGTTCGATGCGCTGAAGGACAAGCCGGGCAAGAAGATCATCTGGGTGATCTGGGCCGGCGCCGGCGATCCGCTCACCAAGCTGCAGGACATGGATCCCAAGCGCTACGGCATCGAGCTGTCGACCGGCGGCAACATCCTGCCGGCGCTCGCCGCCTACAAGCGGCTGCCCGGCATGGAAGGCGCCACCTACTATTATTATGACATTCCCAAGAACCCCGTGAACGACTGGCTGGTGGCAGAGCACCAGAAGCGCTTCAACGCACCGCCGGACTTCTTCACCGCGGGCGGCTTCTCCGCGGCGATGGCGGTCGTCACCGCTGTGACCAAGGCCAAGTCGACCGATACCGAGAAGCTGATTGCGGCGATGGAAGGCATGGAGTTCGATACGCCGAAGGGCAAGATGATCTTCCGGAAAGAGGATCACCAGGCGCTGCAAAGCATGTATCACTTCCGCGTCAAGGTCGACCCGAACCTCGCCTGGGCTGTCAACGAGCCGGTGCGCGAGATCAAGATCGACGAGATGACCGTCCCGATCCGCAACAAGCGCTAGACGCTGACATCCGTGCCCGGCCCTCGCGCCGGGCACGTTGGCGTTGGTATTGAGACAGCTGGCGACATGGCCCTCACCCTCGAAACCCGTGACCTCACCATCCGTTTCGGCGGTCATGTCGCGGTCAACAGTGTCAGCTGCAGCTTCCGGCCGGGCGAGCTGACCGCGATCGTCGGGCCCAATGGCGCCGGCAAGACGACCTATTTCAACCTGATCTCCGGGCAGCTGCGTGCGTCCTCCGGCTCCATCCTGTTCGATGGCAAAGACATCACCACTCTCTCGGCTCCGCTGCGCACCCGCGCCGGGCTGGGACGTGCGTTCCAGCTCACCAACCTGTTTCCCAATCTCAGCGTTGAGGAGAACGTGCGGCTCGCCGTCCAGGCGCAGAGCGGCGTGCACTATGACCTGCTCCGCCCCTGGATGGCGCGGCGCGACCTGATTGCGCGCGCTGATGCGATCCTCGACCAGGTCGCGCTCGGCGGCCGCCGCAGCGTCACCGCGACGACGCTGTCGCATGGCGACCAGCGCAAGCTCGAGGTCGCGCTGATGATGGCGCTCGAGCCGAAGGTTTTCATGTTCGACGAGCCCACCGCCGGCATGAGCATCGACGAGGTCCCTGTCGTGCTCGACCTGATCGGCAGGCTCAAGCAGGACAAGAGCAGGATCATCCTGCTGGTCGAGCACAAGATGGACGTCGTGCGCTCGCTCGCCGACCGCATCATCGTGCTGCATAACGGCCAGCTGGTCGCCGACGGCGAGCCGGCGGAGGTCATCGCCTCGCCCATCGTGCAGGAAGCCTATCTCGGCGTCGCGCCGCGGAGCGCGGCATGAGCACGCTACTGAAGCTTGCGGGCGTCGAGACCTATATCGGACGCTATCACATCCTGCAGGGCGTCGACTTCGAGGTGCCCGAGGGCCAGACCACGATGCTGCTTGGCCGCAACGGCGCCGGCAAGACCACGACCTTGCGCACCATCATGGGGCTGTGGCAGGCGAAGACCGGCACCATCACGCTCGCGGGCGAAGCGATCGAAAAGCTCGCGACGCCCGACATCGCGCGGCGCGGCGTCGGCTACGTGCCAGAGAGCATGGCGGTGTTCTCCGACCTGACGGTCAAGGAGAACCTGGTGCTGGCGGCGCGCAACGGTCCGCTCGACGATGCCCAGCTCGCCTGGATCTTCGGCTTCTTTCCAGCCCTGAAGAAGTTCTGGCTGTCGCGCGCCGGCAGCCTGTCCGGCGGCCAGAAGCAGATGCTGTCGATCGCGCGCGCGATCGTCGAGCCGCGCAAGCTGCTGCTGATCGACGAGCCGACCAAGGGCCTGGCGCCGGCGATCGTGGTATCGCTGATCGAATGCCTCAAGGAGATCAAGCGCCGTGGCGCCACGATCCTGCTGGTCGAGCAGAATTTTCACGCCGCGCGCGAGCTCGGCGACCAGGTGCTGGTGATGGACAACGGCACCATCGTCCATCGCGGCGAGATGGCCGCGCTCGCGGCCGACGTGCCGCTGCAGGAGCGCCTGCTCGGCCTCAGCCTGGAGGCGCATCAATGAGCGAGATCGCGGCAACCGATGCGCTGCCCAAGCCGAAGCGCGACATCGCGCCGCTGCTGCTGCCGGTCGTGCTGGCGCTCCTGATGATCCCGCTGGTCGGGTCAGCGAGCTCCTGGGTTACCCTGACGGTTGCGAGCCTCGCGATGGGCATGATGATCTTCATCATGGCCTCGGGCCTGACGCTCGTATTCGGCCTGATGGACGTGCTCAATTTCGGCCACGGTGCCTTCATCGCCGTCGGCGCCTACGTTGCGACCCTGGTGCTGCTGCCATTGGCGGGCTGGGCCCAGTCCGACTCGCTGCTGACCAATCTCGCCGTCCTCGTCCCGGCTGCGCTGCTGTCGATGGGCGTGACCGGCGCGCTCGGCCTGGTCGTCGAGCGCGTGCTGGTGCTGCCGGTCTACGGCCAGCACCTCAAGCAGATCCTGATGACCACCGGCGGCCTCATCGTTGCCGAGCAGACCCTGTATGCGTTGTTCGGCCCGCAGATCATTCCCATGCCGCTGCCCACGGCGTTGCGTGGATCCTTCATCATCGGCGACGTCGCGATCTCGAAATACCGGTTGCTGGCCATGCTCGTCGGCTTCGCGATCTTCGTCGCCATCGAGCTGGTGCTGAACCGGACCAAGATCGGCCTGTTGATCCGCGCCGGCGTCGAGAACCGCGAGATGGTCGAGGCGCTCGGCTATCGCATCCGCCGGCTGTTCCTCGGCGTGTTCATGACCGGCTCGGCGCTGGCCGGCGTCGGCGGCGTGATGTGGGGGCTGTATCGCGAGCAGGTGCATGCCTCGATCGGCGACGAGCTCACCGTGCTGGTATTCATCGTCGTGATCATTGGCGGGCTCGGCTCGATCACCGGCTGCTTCATCGGCGCGATGCTGGTCGCGATGGTTGCCAACTATGGCGGCTTCCTGGTGCCGAAGCTCGCCCTCGTCTCCAACATCCTGCTGATGGTCGCCGTGCTGATGTGGCGGCCGCGCGGCCTCTATGCGGTGACCAGCCGATGATGATCCTGTCCGGCGACCCACCGCGCAGCCGCGCGCTGTCCATCCTGCTCACCGTCATCATCCTGGCACTGCTGGCGACACCCTTCATCTTTCCTGGCGCCAAGGCGCTCAACGTCGCCGCCAAGATCTGCATCTTCGCCGCGCTGGTCGCGTCCTACGACCTGCTGCTGGGCTACACCGGCTCGGTGTCGTTCGCGCACACGATGTTCTACGGCATCGGCTCCTATGCGATCGCGATCGCGCTCTATGGCCTCGGCCCCAATTGGACCGCGGTCGCGGTCGCCGTCGCGGCCGGGCTGCCGCTCGCATTGCTGCTGGCGCTCGCGATCGGCCTGTTCTCCCTGCGGGTCGAGGCGATCTTCTTTGCCATGATCACGCTCGCGGTCGCCTCGGCCTTCCTGGTGCTGGCGTCGCAATTGTCGTGGCTGACGGGCGGCGAGGACGGCCGCAGCTTCCAGCTGCCGGATCTGCTGCGCCCGGGCACGGTGTTCATCGGCAAGGAGTGGTTCGGCTTCCCGATCAACGGCCGCATCCTGACCTATTACCTGGTGCTGTCAGCCTGCGCGCTGATGATCCTGGCGCTGCTGCGCGTCGTCAACTCGCCGTTCGGCCGCGTGCTGCAGGCGATCCGCGAGAACCGCTTCCGCGCCGAGGCGCTCGGCTATCGCACCGTCTTCCATCTCACCTATGCCAACTGCATCGCGGCCATGATCGCGGCCTGCGCCGGCATGCTGAACGCGCTCTGGCTGCGCTATGCCGGCCCCGACACGTCGCTCAGCTTCTCGATCATGCTCGACATCCTCCTGATGGTCGTGATCGGCGGCATGGGCACGATCTACGGCGCCATCATTGGGGCTGCGATCTTCATCCTGGCGCAGAATTATCTGCAGGCCCTGATGGGGATCGCTTCGACCGCGGCGGCGGACGCCGGACTGCCGTTGCTGCCCGGCCTGCTGCACCCCGACCGCTGGCTGCTGTGGCTCGGCCTCCTGTTCATCGCCAGCGTCTATTTCTTTCCGACCGGCGTCGTCGGGCGCCTTCGCAACAAGCCGGGCGCGGCGCGCTGAGCTGCAAGTACCCTTAAAATTCCGCGCTGCGGCGCCGCCGCAGCTTCGGTCGCACGGTATTCGCATGCGGAAATTATCGTTTGCCGCGAAGTTTCGACGCGCGCTTAAGCGACGGCTAACCGCATTTCCTAACCGGTCCGGCACCAGTGCCTTGTTATCAAGCTTGCTTGCAACAAGTCATTTCCTCCCGGGTCGATCAAGGCATGCAGGGCGCAGCAGACACGTCAGGGACCGGCGGTAGCGAGCCGGAACGGATTGGCACGTCCCTCTGGCGCGGTCCGGTGCCATGGCTGATCGCGTGCGGCGCGCTTCTGATCGCAGCCATCGTCATCGGGACGATCGTCATGGCCAGCGGCTTTCGGACACGTGCGATCGCCAACAACGAGCGCGAGCTCGAAAATACCGTGCTGCTGTTGAGTCGGCATTTCGCGCAGCAGTTCGAAGATGCCGAGACCGCGGTGTCGCATGCGATCCGCCGCATGCAGCTCGCGTCGATTGGTTCGCCGGAGGCATTCCGGACCGAGATGGCAAAACCCGAGATCAGCGAGATGCTGCGCTCTCAGGTCAGTGGCCTGTCCTATATGGGAGACCTCACGATCATCGACGTCGACGGCAATTTCGTGAACTGGTCGTCCAACGACCCGCTGCCGGCCATCAACGTCGCGGACCGCTCCTACTTCAAGGACCTGCAATCGGCATCGCGGCCGGACAGCTTCGTGATCCTGCCCGTCATGAGCCGCGTCACCGGCGGCTGGGCGACCATCGTCGCGCATCGCCTGAACGGCCCGAACGGGGAATTCCTCGGCCTCCTGACCCGCCGCGTGGATCCGCACACCTACGAGACGTTCCTGGAATCGATGGCTCTCGGGAAGGGCTCGTCGATCATGCTGGTCCATTCCGACGGCGCCGTGCTGGCGCGCTACCCGCACGCCGAATCCCTGATGGGCGCCAGGATCGGGAACGACGAGCTGCTGAAGGGGGTCGCCGAGAATGACCTGCGCACGACCCTGCTCACGAGCTCCGTCGACAACCTGGAGAAGATCGCGTCGGCCTCCAGGATCGGGCGCTTCCCGCTCGTCATCTCGGCCAATAGGCTGGTCGACGATGCGCTCGCGGACTGGCGATCGCAGATGGTGCTGCTCGTGGGTGCGGCGATGCTTGCGATCGCGGTCATCGCCCTGACGTTCAGCCTGATGATCCGGCAGATCGTGCGACAGGGGCGTGCGGCAACGCGTCAACTGGAGACCGAGAAGCAACGGGTCGAGACTGCGCTGGACAACATGACGCAGGGGCTGATCTCGTTCGACGCGAACGCATGCGTCGTGATGTTCAATCAGCGCTTCATCGACCTGCTCGGCCTGTCCAGAGACGCGATCAGGCCCGGTGCCCACCTCAGCGAGGTCATCGCGCACTGCAAGGCGCACGGATCCTTCAACGGCGACGTGACCGACTTCTGCGCCGACATCATCGACAGAGCCGCGGCAGGCGGCACGTCGCAGATGATCGCGGAGGGCGGAGCCGGACGCTTCTTCAACATCATCGACAAGCCGCTGGCGTCGGGCGGATGGGTCACGACAATCGAGGACATCAGCGAGCATCGCAGGATCGAGCAGGAGCGCGACCGCAATTACGCATTCCTGCGCGAGATCATCGACCACATCCCGTCACACATCATGGTCAAGGACGTCCGCGACCGCCGCTACGTGCTGGTCAACCAGTCGACCGAGCAGCGCTTCGGCGTGCCGCGCGACGAGATCGTCGGCAAGACGGCGTTCGACCTGCTGCCGCGACCGGTCGCGGAAAAGGTGACGGCGGACGACGACCGGGCTCTGGAGCAGTCGGACGGGCTGTTTCTCGCCGAACATCCCTGGCAGAGTCCGGGGCTGGGCTTGCGCTACATCACATCGCGGCGCATCGCCGTCGCGGATGATGCGCAGCGGCCGCGCTATCTGATCAACGTGATCGAGGACACCACGGAGCGGCGGCTGGCCGACGAGAAGATCGCCCATCTCGCACATTTCGATGCGTTGACCGAGCTGCCGAACCGTGTGCTGTTCCAGGAGCGCATCGACGAGGAACTGGAACGCGTGCGCCACGGCACCTTCTTCGCGCTGCTCTACATCGATGTCGACGAGTTCAAGGGCATCAACGATTCGCTCGGCCATCATGTCGGCGACGAGCTGTTGAAGACGATCGCGCGCCGCATCGAAAGCTGCCTCGCGCCGGAGGATATGGTGGCCCGGCTCGGCGGCGATGAATTCGCGGTGCTGCTGACCACCGTTGCGGACCGGGACGAGGTCATCGTGGCCGTGAAGGAGATCCTCGACGCGATCCGCGAGCCCTATAAATGCCTGGGCCACCAATTGTCGACCGACGCCAGCATCGGCATCGCGCTGGCGCCCCAGGACGGCGTCGAGCGCGACCAGCTGACCAAGAATGCCGACCTCGCAATGTATGCCGCCAAGGCCGGCGGCCGCCGCACTTTCCGTTTCTTCGAGCCGGCGATGGATGAAAACGCGCGCGCGCGGCTGCAGTTGCAGCAGGACCTGCGCCGGGCGATCACGGAAGGCCAGTTCGAGCTGCACTACCAGCCGCTGCTCGGCTTCAGCGAGAACGTCATGACCGGCTGCGAGGCGCTGTTGCGCTGGCGTCATCCGGAGCGAGGGATGGTGCCGCCGCTCGACTTCATTCCGCTCGCCGAGGACACCGGGCTGATCAACGAGATCGGCGACTGGGTGTTACGCACCGCCTGCGCCGAGGCCGCGCATTGGCCCGCCGACATCCGCATCGCCGTGAACGTCTCGCCCGTGCAGCTCAAATCGCCGACCCTGGCGCTGCGGATCGCAGGCGCGCTGTCGGCGGCCGGCCTTGCGCCCGAACGGCTCGAGGTCGAGATCACCGAGGCGGTGCTGATCAGCGACGATGACGCCGCGCTCGGCATCCTGCACCAGTTGCACGACATGGGCGTGCGCATCGCGCTCGACGATTTCGGCACCGGCTATTCGTCGCTGAGCTATCTGAAGCGGTTCCCGTTCGACAAGATCAAGATCGACCGCTGCTTCGTCAGCGACATCGGCGCCGGCAGCTCGTCGGCGATCGTCCAGGCGGTGGTGAGCATCGCCGCCGCCAGCAACATGACGACCACGGCCGAAGGCGTCGAGACCGGGGCGCAACAGACGGCGCTGCGGCAGCTCGGCTGCACCGAGATGCAGGGCTATCTGTTCAGCGCCCCGAAGCCGGCGGCCGAGTTGCGCAAGCTGTTTGCCCTGGAGGCGGCGGCAGGGGGCCTGCAGGTCGCCGGCTGAGCCGGCTCGACGGCACGGTCCACGCCCGGCCGCCCCGGCCGTGGCTGCGGCGCGAGGCCACGCAGATTTCGACGACCGGCCCGCTACCGGCCTCGGCGCGGCGTTCCTATATCCGGAGCGGCAACAACGGAGTTGGCAGGTCGTCATGCAGCCGGTTTCCTTGCTTCTGAACATCCTCTGGATCCTGTGCGGCGGCGCCTACATGGCGTTTGGCTGGCTGGTCGCCGCGGTCGTGATGGCGATCACGATCGTCGGCCTGCCCTGGTCCCGCGCCGCCTTCAACATCGCCGCCTATACGCTGCTGCCGTTCGGCTCGCGCGCGGTCCGCCGCGACGAGCTCACCGGCATGGAGGACGTCGGAACCGGCGTTCTCGGCCTGCTCGGCAACATCATCTGGTTCGTGCTGGCCGGCTGGTGGCTGGCGCTCGGCCACCTCCTGACCGCAATCGTGCTCGCGGTGAGCATCATCGGCCTGCCCTTCGCCTGGGCCCATCTGAAGCTCGCCGGGCTCGCCTTGTGGCCGATCGGCAAGACCATCGTGCCGGCGTAGGGCGGTCGGCGGGAGCGGGCCGGCCGCGCACCCCCGCCGAACTGCCCGCGCGCCTCGCGGCGCGAGCGGCCGTCCGCCCGGTCCGGGAGCATCCAAGGCCGTTGCCGTCGCCGGGGCAATCGGCTAAACGATTTGCCGTACGCACCCGTAGCTCAGCTGGATAGAGCGTTGCCCTCCGAAGGCAAAGGTCACACGTTCGAATCGTGTCGGGTGCGCCACTCAATCAATAGCCCTCTCGGAAGTCGGGAAGAGCCCGCGACACATCCCCCGCAGCTACTGACCGTATTTTGCGTTCAGCGCCAAAGGCGCCTTCGCCCGATTGGATTTGGCCGTCAGAAGCCAAGTGATGTGCTTGAATTGCGTAGGCGTCCGGTGAAGGCCACGGGCCGAGCGACTGCTCTGGACGGTCTGGAGCGGCTCGATCAGGCGGCGGCCGATGTCTGGGCGGCCTGCCAGCTCCAGGGAAGCAGATCGGCGAGCTTGCTGGCCGGATGGTCGGGTAGCTTGGCGAGGACGTCGGCGAGCCAAGCCTGCGGGTCGACGTTGTTGAGCTTGGCGGTCTGGATCAGCGTGTAGATGGCGGCAGCGCGGCGGCCGCCTTCGTCGGAGCCGGCGAAGGTCCAATTCTTGCGGCCGAGGGCCACGGCGCGCAGCTCGCGCTCGGCCGTATTGTGAACACCTCCCAGCGCTTGAGGCTGTAGTCGATTGCTTTTGCGGTCTCGCTCTTGCCGGACAGCTTGGTACGGCGTTCGCGCAGGAAGCCGTGGAGCTCGTCGACGAGTGGGCGGCTGCGTGCGTCGCGCACGGCTTTGCGTTCGTGGGCCGGTAGACCGTTGATCTCGCGTTCGATCGCAAACCGCGCGTCGATCTTCGCGATCGCTTCGATCGCGATCGGCGCCTTCTTCAGCCGTGCGATCTCAAAGAACTTGCGCCGTGCATGCGCCCAGCAGCCGACCTCAATGATCGGGCCCGGCTTGCGCGCAGCCGTGCAGCCCGTATTTGGCGAACAGGATGTGCGCCAACAGGCGCGGTCCCGCGCGTCCGCGCGAGATCGGATGGAACGGCGCCGGCGGCTGCGTGATCGCCTCGCAGGCGCGGCAGGAGAACTTCTCCCGTACATGCTGGATCACCTTCCACTGAGCGCCAGACCGTCGAAGCCCTTGCGCATGTCGGTATGGCCTGTCGCAAGCCAGACCCGGGTGCCGGAGGGGATCGGGATCGTCATCGCGAACCCGCCTGGAGCGCCGCGATCACCGCGGTCACCGTCGCGACATCCGCCGCGCCGCTGATCCGGATCTTGGCCTCCGCCCCGAGCTCTACTTCGATCAGCCCCTGCGTTGGAGCTGCCGCCGCGTGAGGATCGGCTGCGATCGTCAAGGCGGCGAAACCCGGCGCGGCAGCCTCCTTGCCGCATAGCTGCTGGCGCCAGCGAAACACCTGGCTGGAATGCACCCCGAACGCTCGCGCCACCTCCAGGATCGTCGCTCCCGGTTCTAACGCTGCAGCAACGACACGCTCCTTATCGGCCCGCGACCAATGCCGCCGTCGCCGCTCCGACGTGATCACTTCCACTTCCGCTTTAGCCATAGGACTGGCTCCAGGACTAGTCCTATGGCTTCAACAAGCGTCAGCTCCGACGCAAGGCGGCCGTCGCCGGGCGCTTACCTTGCTCGCGGAAAACCGCGGCCGCTGCTCGCCGACCGTGAACGGTTCGAGCGCAACTATCAGGAGTGGCTCCTTGCGGTCGGCTGCACACATCCGCAAACGTCGAGTTAGGTCGGCACGAGACTGCAGCTAAAGACTAGTTTGCCAGTCCACACGAACGCAAACGACCCACCAGCTCGATCGATGGCAACGATTGACCATCGAACTTCGCGGGCGCCGTGAGTGCGAGACCATTAGGTGGGATGGTTCAGCCTGCAGCGGCGGCAATGGCCCAGCGCGATCTGGCTTCCCGTATCAATTCTGGCAAATTTGCAATCGTTCGGTGCATGTGGGCTTCCAGGCGTGCGCACGCGCGCGCGGCGTTCTGGCTGCGGACGCCGTCCGCGATATCAAGACAGTCACGGAGCTCGGAGTCCGGATCGGCGTCTCGGGAGATGACGAGGCATCGAATATACCGGCTGCGGTCGTTGAAGTTTTTTATCATTCGCAGCATCTCCTCGTTCCTCGATATCTGCGCGATCTGCTCGAACACACCCTCGATGGCGGCAGCATAATGCTTGGCGCGATTCCTTGCCGAATTCGCGGGCGGAAGCGCCGCCATTCTCATCGCGCTTCGGCCAAAGCGTACGGCCGACGATGGCTCCAAAGCCTTCCTGAGATTATGCGCGAGCACCAGCCGAGCAAACTCATAGAGGTCCTGCAGCTCCGCTGCGTCCGGGACCCTCGAGAAGAAGCCTCGCTTCGGAACGATATCAATCAGCCCCTCGCCATGAAGACGCTCGAGAGCTTGTCTCACCGGTGTCGCGCTCGCCCTGACATAATCAGCAAGCTGTTCGATGCGCAGGTGCTCGCCTGGCAAAATGATCTTCGACTCCGACGTCAACTCGTAATGTGTGACCAATTCCTTGATTCGGGCGTAGGCAACATCGACTCGATTGAATTCGCTGTCCATATCGATACCTGCTGCGCGAGGATTGCTGATCCGGCGGGCTTGAGCCGAAGGCTGCGCGGCGCGTCGCGCGCTCATGCGACGCGTCGCTCATCGCGCTTTCTGCTCACGATCGATCGCCGAGTGCCGCCGGGTGTCGCGCATGGTGAGATAGACGACAAGAGAGGTCGCAATGCAGCCGGTGAGGTAGAAATAGAACCAGCTTTCGTGACCGATCGACTTGAACCAAAGCGCGATCGACTCTGCCGTGCCGCCGAAGATCGAAACGGTCAATGCATATGGCAGCGCTACGCCCGTTGCTCGAATTGCAGTTGGGAACAGTTCGGCCTTGACCACCGCATTGATCGAGGTATAGCCGGATACGATCAACCACGCCGCCGCGATCAGGAGGAATGCGGTGAACGGGTCGTGGACTCCCTGCAGCGTGTTCAGAAGCGGAATTGTGAACAGAGTTCCGCCCAGTCCGAACCCGATCAACAGCCATTTGCGTCCGATGCGATCGGAAAGGGCGCCATAGAGCGGCTGCAGCACCATTGCGAAGATCAGGCTACAGGCCGTGACCATGGTCGTTTGATCATCGGTCAGCTTGACGGAGAGCTTCAGGTATTTCTGCATGTAGGTGGTATAGGTGTAGAAGGCCGCAGTCCCCCCCATTGTTAGTCCAACAACAAGCAAGACTTCGCGTCGGAACTGACCCAGCGCGCGCAGCGAACTCCCCTGTCTTGCCGACTTCGCGCGGGTGAATACATCCGTTTCGTGCAGGTTGCGGCGCATGACGGCGGCCACGACGGCCAGCAGCGCGCCGATGACGAACGGAATACGCCAGCCCCATCCACGAAGCTGCTCCTCCGTCAGAAGCACCTTCTGCAGGACCAGCAGAACGACGATCGCGCAGAGCTGGCCGCCAATCAACGTCACATATTGGAAGCTGGAATAGAATCCGCGGTTCTTTTCGTCCGCGACCTCGCTCAGGTAAGTTGCGCTGGCGCCATATTCACCGCCAAGGCTGATTCCCTGCACGATTCGCGCGAAACCAAGCAGGACCGGCGCCGCAAAGCCGATTGACGCATAGGTGGGCGTCACGGCGATGATCAGCGAGCCGAAGCACATCATCAAGACCGACAAGGTCAAGGCATTACGGCGGCCATGATGATCTGCAAAATGGCCGAATAGCCAGCCTCCGAGTGGGCGGACAAGAAAGCCGGCGGCAAACAGCAGCGCGGCGTTCAACTGCTGCACGACCTCGTCGCCCTCAGGAAAGAACGATTTGGCGAAATACAACGCAAACGCGGCATAGGCGTAGAAGTCGTACCATTCCACCAGATTTCCGATCGAGCCGACGAAGATCGCGCGCAAGCGGCGACCCATCCCAAGGCCGTCACGGCGTGCTTCATCGGCGGCCGCAACGAGGGTGGGGCTGATAGCTCGCTCAAACTTCATGGCGTCCTCCGAGTGCACGTCTTCTTAGGCTCTAAGGCCAATCGTGCTCATGCCTGAGCAACCCGCGTGCCAGCCGGCGGCGGCCGCCGATCGCGCCGCCAAAGAAAGCCATTTCAGATGGTTGCATGCGCCTCGCGTGAAACGGGCTCGCCGCGCTAAGCGGAATTCCGCCGATCCGCGTCGGAGCGTGAGCGGGAATCCGCCTCGTGCCTAGCAGGAGGTTCGGCTGGGTCGCAGCAAGCCGTATCTTGCCATTTTTTCGTTGAGCGTCCGCCGTGGCACGCCGAGACTTTCCATAACCGCTGCAACTGACCAGCTGTGCTCCAGCAAAGACGCCTCGATCAGCATGCGCTCATAAGCTGCGACACGCTCAGAGAGCGAGCGCCTTGCGCCCGCTCCCTCGGCTCGCCGCAGAATTTCCGCGACGCGGCGACCCGTTGCGGCCAAGCCGAGCGCGTAGCGTTCAGCCACGTTCTTCAGTTCTCGAACATTGCCAGGCCAGTCATGGGTCAGCAGTGCATCGAAGTCCTCGGCTCCGAGTGGCGTCAGGTCACGGCCGCTGCGCCGGGCAGCTTCCCCGGCAAAATGCTGGAATAGCAGCAGCACGTCGTTGCCCCGTTCGCGCAACGGCGGGAGACGGATCTCAGCCGCTGCCAGGCGGAAGTAGAGATCGGCCCGAAAGCGGCCGCTGCGGCTGTCCGCGGCGAGATCGGCTTTCGCGGCCGCGATCACACGGACGTCGACCGGGATCAGCCGGTTCGATCCCACCCGCTCGACCACGCGCTCCTGCAGAACGCGTAGGATCTTTACCTGGAACGCGTGTGGCATGCTTTCAATTTCATCGAGCAGGAGAGTTCCGCCGCTGGCATGTTCGAACTTCCCGATGCGAGCCCCGCGTGCACCAGTGAACGCGCCCGCCTCGTGCCCCAGCAGCTCGCTCTCGAACAGTTCGGCGGGTATAGCCGCGCAATTCACCGCAACGAATGGAGCTCGTGCCCGCGGACCGAGGTCATGCAGTGCGCGAGCGACGACCTCCTTTCCCGTGCCGCTCTCGCCGAAGAGGATCACATCCCGGTCGTGCTCGGCGAGCTCGCCAACGGACTTTCGCAGCCCCGCCATCGCGGGCGATGTCCCCAGGAGACGTCGCTCCAGCTCACCTTCGGCGCCGAGCCGGCTGGTGAGTTGCCTGAGTTGACGCTTCAATCCTGATTGTTCTGCCGCCCGTGCCAGCACGGCAGACATATGATCCGGGTTGGCAGGTTTCTGCAAAAAGTCGTAGACACCCTCGCGCATGGCCGCTACCGCGAGTGCAACGTCGCCGTGAGCAGTGAGCAGGACGACCGGAATGTCGGGATCGATTCGCTGCACGTCGCGCATGAGTTCGATGCCGGATCGATGCGGCATCCGGAAGTCGGTCAGTACCACGTCAGGCAGCTCGGCCTGAAGCATCGACAGCGCCTCGTCAGCATTTCGGGCTGTGCGCGCTTCGAAGCCGCCCAGCTCCAGCCATTGTCTGATCGAGCTGCGAACGATCTCCTCGTCGTCAACGACAAGAATCGATTTGCTCATCCACACACCCCGATAAGTCTAGGCCGGCTCGGGCGGCGTCGGCAAGGTCACCCGAAACCGGCTTCCGATTTGCAGTTCGCTCTCAACCGAAATCGTGCCTCCGAGCTCCCTCACGATCCCATAGCTGATTGAAAGGCCGAGGCCGAGCCCTTCGCCGATTTCCTTGGTGGTGAAGAACGGATCGAACAGCGATTTCATGTGATCCGCGGAGATTCCGCTCCCGGTGTCTGCGACCTCGGTCGTAACGGTGCTACCCGCACGACGGATGGAAACCGTGAGAACCCGGCGCGGGCGATCACGCATCGACTGGACCGCGTTCGAGAGCAGGTTGACGAAGACCTGCTCGAGACGGATCGGATTCGCCTCAACGTGAGCCGGCTCCGCGGGCAAGTCCAAGACAACCTCGATACCTTCATTTCTGATCCGGTACTGCAGGAGCCGCATCGCATTGCCGAGTGTCACACCGACATCGACTCTGCTGGTTGCACCGGTCTCCTTGCGGGCAAACATGCGCAAGTGACCGATCAATGCCATCATTCGCTCGGCTATGGATGACATCAGGTCGAGGTTCAAGGCCGTTCGTTCGATCTCGTTGCGTTGCAACAAGACTCGGCTGCTTGCGATGTAAGTGGTGAGCGCCGCGAGTGGCTGGTTGATTTCATGCGCCACCCCTGCCAGGGCTTGTCCAAGACTGGCAAGCTTCGCACTCTGCACCAGGCTCTCGTGGGTTTGTCGCAATTCCTGCTCGGTGCGCGTTCGTTCCAGGACTTCACTTGTCAGTTGACGATTGGCTTCGCGCAGCTCCATCGTGCGCTCCGCAACACTTCGTTCCAGCAGCTCGTTAGCTTCGCCCTTGGCTTTCATCGATTGCCGCCATTGATGAGCGACAAGCCCAAGCAGCTGTACCGTGAGAACGGCAAAACCGGCCGTGACCGCGATGGTCATTGCATGCCGACGAGCCTCCCCGATGTCCGAAAAAATGAGCAGCTGCCATCCATGCGCCGGCAGAGGCCGCGCACGCAGCGCATATTCGTGGACGCCATCGTCGTCGCCCAGTTCGACCGATACCTCGCCCGATTCGGCCGACGAACCGAGGATCGGAGCATTCTCGATCGTGTCGCCGAACTGCCGGGACGCGTTCAGACGCGCGACCGCGGTCGAGGGTAGCCTTCGCAACGGATGATATTTCCACTGCGCGCGGCTGGCTAGGATGAGCACGCCTCCTTCATCTTCCATGGCCACCAGATCACCGGCCCTGACCCAGTCGGCTTCCAGCGGCGTCAAATCGATCTTCACGACGGCGACCCCGATCGTAAGCTCGCCTTCGGTGATCCGTTGCGACAAGAAGTAACCAGGCAAGCCGGTCGTCACCCCAACGGCATAGAGCTGCCCTTCCCCGTCACGGATTGCGCTTTGGAAATAGGGGCGAAAGTCGTACGCATGCCCGACGAAGCTCTTTGCTCCATCATAATTGCTTGCTGCCAGCGTCACCCCGGCCGTGTCCAGCACGTAGAGCTCGGCCGATCCCGCGGCCTGATTTAGCGACTTAAGATAACGGTTGGCGGCTTCGACAACTGCCCCATCGCCCGGTGTCCGGAACAGCCGGCGCACCGGATCGGCGAGTGAAAGAACCGTGGGCAGATATCGGAAGCGGGCAACGGTTGCATCGAACGTACTGGCGATCAACGTAAGCCGATCATCGGAGTCGCGGCTCATCTGCACGAGGCCAGCGCTCAGGGCCAATCGGTAGGACAGCAGCGCGACTCCCACGATCGCCAGGACAGCAATTGCGGCGATAGCCGGCCAAGCCCTTGAGAGCCCACCCGGCAAGCCTAGTCGGCTCGAAAACCACGCCGACATCGCCACCCTCTCGCTCACGCCAGGGCTCAAATGATGGGCCTGATTTTGGCTTCGGTCGCCCCGCGAATTCTCCCCGCGCATGCCGGATCCAGAGCTTCACTCGCAACCGGGGTCTTGGACCCTCTCACAGGTCGAAGGTCGATGTACCCATGGGCATTACAATCAAACGTCAAACGAGATCTATATGGCCGCGGCCATCGTCCAGCGTGACCTAGCGTCCCTGATGAGCTCGGGCAGATCGACGATCATCCGACACATGTGCGTTTCCAATTTAGCGCTTGCACCTTTCGGATCTTGATCGCGGAGCAATTCGATCAGCTCGAGACATTCTCGTACCTGCGCGCCGTGATCCGGGCTTTGCAAGATCGAGAGGCATCGGACATACCGGCTGCGATCATTGAAGTTCCGCATCATTCTCAGCATCTGCCCGTTTCGCGACAGCTGCGTGATCTGCTCGAAGACGCTCTCGATGGTCATCGCATGATGCTTGACGCACTTCGTTGCCGAGTGGCCCACTGCAACGGCTTCCACTTTCATCAAACCCCGGCCGAGACGCGCAACCGAGGACGGATCGAGTGGCCTCGTAATATTGTGCTCAAGAACCAGCCGGGCAAATTCATACAGATCCTGCAGCTCGGACGCGTTCGGAACCTTGGAGAAGAAGCCTCGCTTCGCGATGCTGTCGATCAGCCCCTCGCCTTGTAGGCGCTCCAGCGCTTGGCGCACAGGCGTGGCGCTCGCATTGACGCGATCCGCCAGATCGTCAATATGCAGATGCTCTCCCGGAAGCACCCGGACTTTGCCGTCAGGGACCAGATCATAGTGGATGACGAGGTCCTTGAGCTTAGTGTAAGCGGTGTCTACCTTGCTGATATCCCCGTCTGTATCACGCATGCCACGTCCCCTTGAACCACCCTAGGCGGACGCAACTTGCCGGCCGCAGACGTAGCTCCCGAGAGGCGTATAACTTGTTCCCGGAATGCTCCGACAGCGCCGACGAGCACGCACGAAGGGATTCGACGACGCCCGACGTCGACTCCTTGCCCTGCTACTCGTTGTCCGCCCATGACTTTCATTTTTTTACACACCGTAAGCTTACGCACTCATTGCAGCCGTCACCATCATAAAAACTATGCAATCGATGTGTACTGCTTCACTGGAGCATGCTGAGACGGTGTCTCATCGCGTAAGCGGTTGCTGCGGCGCGCGAGCTCACGCCGATCTTCATATATATGTTCGCAATGTGCCGATTGACGGTCGGCACACTGAGGCGTAGTTCCGCAGCAATGGCCTTGGAGCGGCTGCCGGCAGCGAGCTTGCTGAGGATCTCCATTTCTCGTGGTGAAAGATCATCAGGGCCTCGCGCGTATAAGTTGCGCGACTCGGCCTCGACTCCCTCTATCCGTGCTCGATCAACGCGCTCCTGCCAGCTTCGCATGCCGAGTGCCACGAACTGCTCGCGTCCCCGCTGCAGCAGCGCACGCGATGACGGCTTGTCCCCTGAGGTTCCCGCAACGGTCGCCTCATCAAGATCGACGAGCGCTCGGAGGCAGACTTGGCCTGCCCGGTCAAGGTCGCCGCGGGCCTTTGCGAAGTGTGTGCGTGCCGCAACCGTGTGATCCTGAAGGGCCGCGAGGCGTCCGAGGATGAATTCACGGCATTCACCGGCTGCACCGATCGTGCTCCCGTGCTTTGGAGCGCGGACCAACGCTTCGAACCGGCGGGCACGTTTGACGTCCTCACGCTGCCAGGCGGCACAGACACCGAGCCCAAGCGCATCATCCGACAGCTGTCTGTCGGAATTTGTGTTCTCCAGGGATCGGAGCAACGCCTCAATGCGAACGTCGTATTCGTTTTCGCCAGGCAGGAATGCTTCGGTGAGAGCGGCGAAGCCGAGCACGATTTGCCCAAGGCGCACCGGATGATCCTTGACGATCTGTAGCGCACGCGAAGCGACTCGGCCAATCGCCGGCCAGTCGCCACCATACAAATAGGCACGCCATGCGACCGCGGAAAGCTCCAGGGCAAGATGCAACCGGTGCCACGGTCCCAATCGGACAGCCAGCGCACGCGCGTCGCGCAGCGCCGCGTCTGAGCTTGCCAAATGACCCAGGCTCGCCTCGGCAATCGCGAGAGAGGTTAACGCCTCGATCCGACCGGGAAGCGACCCGAAACACTTGGCATCCCGCAACAGGTCGTGCGCAGTTTCGACCCCCAGGGCGAGTTGCCCATGCCGATAGATCCAATCATGGGTCACGACCTCTCGAGCCCGGATGATGGCCGCCGGATTCTGCCATTCGGCGGCCCAACGTTGCACCTGCTCTGTCTGTTCGATGGATCGCGGAGCATACAGGTCGAGCGCCGAGGCACGATCCTCTTCGTCTCCAAGCTGACGAACGAGATCGAGCGCACGCGGATCCGGCGCGTGGTAGATCGCCTCAAACGTCCCGTCATTCCATCGGCACCGCCAGTCCTGTCGGAGCACCTCCAATCGGGCCCAGTGCAAATCTCGGCGATCATCGCAGGCTTCCAGTCCGCGCTCCACCAGAGGCTGCCACATCTCAGCGGGAGCGCCGGCGTCCCGCAGCCTGCGGACAATCGCCACCAGGAAACTCATGGTCCATGATGGCCGCCGCTCCCAGCATCGGCTGAACAGAAAGCGCGTTGTCGCATCGGCGGCTTCGACGTCGAGTGATGCAGCCTGCGCAAGCGCGAGATCCCGGAGCATCTCGTCCGAGACAGCATCGCCTGCGAGATCGCAAGCGATCCGAAGGAATACAGCTTCGTGCTCGCTGATATAGTTCGCTCTCGCGCGCTCGGCTGCGTTCAATGCGAAGACCTCGCCGATTTCAGCACCCGGGATGCGCTGCGAAGCGTGATACTGATGCGCAATCTCTCCAGGATCGGCATCGAGCTCAGCGAGACGCGTCGCCGCGCGTCGATGCAAAATCGCTCTCCGATCGGGGTTCAGCTCGTCGTACAAGGCGCGCCGCAACAACGCATGCGCAAAGACGTAGCCATCACCGCGAACGACGAGGACCCCAGCCCTCATCGCCTCGTCGATATGGTCCAGGATCGTCTCTTCGGAATCCGATATCAGAAGCTGCAATCGGCCGAGATCGAACCCTTCGGGAAATATCGCAGCGATCCGCAGCATTCCCAAGGTCGGCCCCGAGAGCCGCGCGAACCGTCGCGACAGCAACGGACGCAGTCCGGCCGGGATGCCGATACCGTTGTTCACGAGATCGGCGGGCCATTGGCCCTGGCGCCCAGCAAGCTTTCCCTCTTCGACAAGGTGGTTGAAGAGCTGGCGCACATAGAACGGATTGCCGCCAGTCTCACGGTGAATTGCCGTGGCAAGCGATGCAGGCAGCCGCTCGTCTGCCAATGACTCCAGCATGCGCATCGTGTCCGCCGGCTCGAGCGAGCGAACCGCGATCCGATGAAGCTCGCTCTCGCGCATCAGCGCATTGAGTTCCAGAGGCTCGCCGCCGGTCTCGTCGGGACGGAGAGTGATGACGGTCAGCAGCGGCAGAGATCGCGTCGAGCGTAAGCAATGCAGCAACATCGACCAGGATTCGCGATCGGCCCAGTGCAGGTCCTCGAGCACGAGCAGTAGTGGAGACTCGACTGCAACCGCATGAAGCAGATGAACCGCGGATTCGAACAGTCGAAACCGCTCGTCCGGTCCGGAGAGTCCTTTGAGAGCAGGAAGATCCGCAGCGGCCGCGAACGCCGGCACCACGCGAGACAGCGGCCGAATCATGTCATTGCGAGCATGGTTGAGGAGTGTCGGCTGCTCGCGAGCCCATTGGGAGAACGTGTCGGCAAACAATCCATATGGCAGAGGTTCGGCCATCTCGTAGGCGGCCCCCCTCGCCACACAGAAGCCGCGCTGCTTCGCAGTTTGGGCCAGTGCCTCGACCAGACGGCTCTTGCCAATTCCAGCCTCTCCTACCAGGACCGCACCAACAGCGCGTCCATTCTTGTCCGGGAGAAGCCCGCGAAGCCGGATCGACTCCTGGTCCCTTCCTATAAGCGGAACACCGCTATCCCTCATGCGCTAACCAATAGCCAACCTACACGATACTCTTTCATGGCTGCGGCAAGACGCACTGCCGCCTGTGCGATTCAACCGCCCACGAAACTTAAGATTGCGTTGAGAAAATATCAGCTCGGCACGATAATACCAAGCGGCAAATCAATGTTGCGCTGCGCACATTGGGCTCATCTCGCGAAGACTGTCGCGCAATGGCGACCAGCGAGAGTCGAAGGACCGAGATCGATGACGATCTCCATGTCAACTTCAGCCAATGATTGCCTGCTCCGAAGGTCCACAACCATTACGATTTTCAATAAATCGACTCAACTGAGGTTCGAACCATCATCGAGTTGTTTTCTTGACGATGCCTGCTTCGCGTCTCGCGTTTATGGCGAGATTTAGCGCCCTCGCCTGCAGATGCGATCATGGCTGTTGTTGTCAAAGTGAAGTTCCGAAAGGTTGCCGGGAGGATACGACTGCGACGCTTGGTGAGAGTCGGCTAAAGCAATCTTACGAGGGCGTCGCTCCCCTGCGCGGCACACGTCGACGTACTGCGGTCGCCGGCAAGGTGTGGTCGATCGAAACCTGCCAGCCGCCGGGGCTGGGCGCTCCGGGCGGACTGCGCATCTCTCCCACTACAGAACCATATACGCGAATCGCGGCGCTTCGAGCGCGCCAGACGAATTGCTCGTGCGTCTGCACCGACGTCGGGGTCGCCGGCTTGAGGTTACTTAGGCCGAGGGTGCTCGACGTATGTCAATGTTGCCGAGGGCGCGTTGTCGCCACGACGTCCCGCCACTCGGCGCCCCCTGCAGAGAGGAGACGCATGGGATCCGTCACCTCTGTAACCAACTCAGTCCTTCCAGCCCTTTATCCTTGACGAAGGTCACAACGACATCGCTGACGTGCCCGAAAGCGGGCCAAGCGCGATTGAGCCCCTTCAGCGAGAAGGAAACAGACGTTACTACTTGATAGTTCGCCGGAGCTCTGCGGCGCAGCATCGCGTAGATCGATAAGCCGGATCCAACCGCGACGCCGACCGCGCCTGGGATAGCCCCGATATTACCGTGAATATCGTAGACAAGCTCAGTAACATTGCCAGCAATCAAACCGGCACTTCCGGTTATCTGCATGCGGCGAGACAGTCGAGTCGTGTCCCAGGAAGATGCTGGAGGGATATGTACGATTTCGGGAGCCGTCTCTCTGACGTTGGTTCCGCTGGCCGCCCCATTAAGGGACTTCAACTGCTGCGCAGAACGGCCGGTTCGCCAGGCAATTCCTGTCCAAGATAGGCCTCGCGAGTTGTCAAACGACCCGGGAATCCTCAACCCCGCGCCGGTCCAAACTGCATGCGAATCGGGATTGCTTGTATACGTGCTTGGAATCCGATCCCGGTGCGCCTTGATGATCGCCCGCGCGGAGGAGCCATTTCTCGCTGCAAAGGCATCCAGGTCCTCGCCTGATTTGATCCGAGCGGTGATCTGCCTCCCCTTAGACGTGAATCGCCCGGGAATTGCCAGTTTCTCGCGACGCCCGACATCCTCGAGCACCTTCCTGACGGACTTATTTTCCTTTCTGGCGATCTGGCGGAAAGTGAGCTGCTCATCGTTGCTCTTGATGGAGATCGACTTATCTGGATTAATTAGTTTAAGCGGATGCGCGGGATCTCTCGCATTGACGCGTCCGATCACCTCGTCCGGTACGTTATTCCTGTCCGCGATTTCGCTCAGACTGGTGTCGGTTGACCGGACCGTATCGGTAGCTCCACGCGATCTAAGCGCGCCATAGCCACTGAAATAGCTCCGCGCTCCCAAGACGATTTGCGCGGAGCCGATGACAGCTGCTCCACCATATTGGAAGCTCAGCAGGTGGCCGCTCGTCACACTGACGATGTCGTTTGCCATGCCGTTGGCAATGAAGCTCACACCTGTTGCGGTTCGCAAATACGGGGCTGCTTTTTCGGGTATTCTCAACTTGGCAGCCAATTTCGGCTTGAGCTGAACGATGTTCAGCGGTCCACGAACTGTGGCGTTCCAGGCCGCCAGCATGCCTAGAGATCCGAACCGCGCGGCTGCTGCAAGGGCAACCGCATCGGAGGCCACTCCTGCAGCAACGGGCAGAGCCTGTCGGAGGCCTGACCTGCGCGGTGCCACTTGTCGATCGCCCACTCCCGTGTAGGGCTGATCCGTGACCACGACACGAAAATCCTTTTTCGGTAGATCGTAGCGTCGGCTGTATGTCTTGGCTGATTGCGGCGGACTTCCGCCCCAGTCAACAAAGCGGTCTGTTGCTCCGATCACTCCTCGCCGTTTGATGTTTGCGTCGTTCATGGCGAACGGTCGGCTTGGCTTGTTTCCTCGTGTCTCCACAACGTAGATATACCTGTCGGCGCTACTGCCGTATTTGGAGGGTTGGAGAGCGACCCGGTCCTGAAATCGTTCGAATGCCTTCGGGCTGAGCACAAGAGTCAAGCCGCTCGAGGCCGGCGGGGGCGAGGCCGGAGAGACCGCACCACCGCCGCTCGCGGGCGGCTTGCCGCCGCCACCACCCGCGGGCTGGGCTGCCGTCGAGGCGGCTAGGGCCCAATTTGCAGCCGAGTCTTCGCTGACAGGTCTTTCGTGCAACGCCAAAGCGGTCTGCCGGAACGATGCGAGTGCCGCTGGATCGCCTCCGAAAACCGCCTTATGGAAGTCGGTCTCCCCCATCCGGTCGCGAATGGCCTCCGCGATCTTTGCCTCCGTCGCATAGGCCGATGTGCCGCGGCGCGGCACGACCTGCGAGGCGAGAAGCTCGGTCACACCTTCATTCAAGTTCGAATGCGGCCGGCTTGAATCAATGACCAACGTGCTTGCGAGCTTCTTGAACGATTCCGAGGTCAGTGCATGCACCGCCTCGTGTGCGACCACGTCCGGGCTCAATCTATCGGTCCGTACATAGACGCGATGCCCCTGATCCGATGAGATGCTGAAAGCATCGACCGCCACCGGATCATGCTGGCCGCCGGCTTTTTGATATGCACGGGCGAAAGCGGCGGGATCCATGGCCTGCAGCCGGATGCCATTCGGCGATGTCCCGCTCGCCTGACCTTGATAGGCGTCAAACACCTTCCTTCCCGCGTCGAACGCGGCGGGCTGACCGGCAAGGCCCGTTTCGGCCACGGTGCGGGATCTGCTCTGCTGATAGTGATGAGAAGCCACACCGGAAACCGTATTGAGACCGATGGACAGATAGTCTTGGGCGGTCGGCGCCTTGCCGGAAAGGAGCCCGGGGCCGGCAGTCAACATGGTGTTCGCGCCCAATTGGGAGGCCGTCTGATAGAGCGGGTTCGACACGAGTCCATTCGGCCGTGCCGCGCTTGCGGTCCGCACGGCGACCTTGCCATCGACAAACTTCGTCAGACCTCCCGTCACGCCGGCCACCGCGAGATTCTTGAAGTATCCGGAGAACGCATCCTTCATCTGCGCCTGGGCTTCGTCCTGCGTGAGCCGTCCCTCCGAGAGCTGATATTGGGACTCGACATACGTCCCCGCCACGTTGCCGAGACCCATCACCCCCTGATTGGCAACCATGACCGTTGATCCGGTTGCGAGCTTCGAGACGACCGAGCTTGCAGCCTGGTCGAGGCCGCGCGTAAGGAAGGCCTCCGTGGCTCCGCCCGTCAACGCCCCCCCTGCTGCGCCGAGGGATTGCACGCCCGATACGGTCGCATCAACGCCCGCCTGCTTCACCTCATCCCAGCTGCCGCCACCCTTGAAGAAGTTGTTGGTCAGCGCTGCGTCGAGTGAGATGTGAGGATCGCTGTGAATGTCGCCGCCACCGAACACAGTTGCTGCATTCTGGGCCGTGTCGATGGCTTCGGCCGTTCCCGTTCCCACCAATGTGCCCGCCGCAAGGGCGGCCAATACTGGCGCGCCGGCTCCGGCCGTGGCCATCGTAACCGCGGTCGCAGCCGCGGCGATCGCGACGTCGCGCACGACTTCCTGTGCACTCGACCAATTGGCGTCGGTCTTGCGCTCGTTCTCGAACATCCGGTCATTCTGGGTGGCCAGATTACCCATGATGTTCAGATACTCGCCGTTGACCTCCTGGGCAGTCATCCCTCCCTGATTTTTCTGCAGGGCCGTGAGCGCCTCTTTCTTGTCCTGCAAATCCGACTCGAGCTCAGACCGGTTGGCACCGAACAGTCCCCCGACCCAATCGCCGCCCTTCTGCAGAAGGCTGCGGTTGCCGAGCGCTTTGTCTTCCCTGTCGATGGCATCCTGCAGCTCATGTAGCCCTTGACCGATATCCACTCGCGCGTTCGCGTCTTTGAGGCTCGCAAGCTGCTCAGCGACCGCGCCATCGCTCAAGGCACCCGGATGCTGCGCAAAGAATGTATTGTACGCATGCGAGAGCGCGCTCTGGTCAGAGGCCGTTTGCGGATCAAGTAGATTTTGCGGCAATGTCAGCCGAAACTGGGAGTCCAGCAGCTGATATTGAGCCAGCTTCTGTTGAAGCTTTGCATATTGAAGCGATTGCTGAGCCGTCGTCAGGGCGCTGCTCGCTTTGGTGAAACCCACAGCCTGTACATTGCCAGCTTGTACCGAATCAGTGTTGGCGGACTGCCGCGCGGTTGCGACCGCCGCCTCGCTCTGTGTGACACGATAATCCTGAACCAGCCTGTTGGTCGTTGCAGCCAGCTCTTTCGTGATCAGGCCTGCCGATGCCGCATCAGTTCTTGCCTGCGCAATCTGCTGCAACACCGGCGAGTTTGAGGGCAAGGGAACATGGCTATAGGTCTGCTCCAGATTAGCCAATGTCGTATTGCGCTGGTCGGCGTAGGCAAGCCCGGTTGCCGACTTGAAGCCCGCCGTCGCAATGTCGGACATTGTCGAGAGCTCGCGCAACTGATGCTGCGCTTGGTTCAGCTTGAGCTCCGTGGCGGCCGTCGGATTCTTGATATAGGCGGCCTGCGCATCCGAGACGGCCTGGTGGCCCTTGATCAGGGCGAGGTCGGTCCCGACTTTGTTCTGATAGGCGCTTGCCTGATCGTATTCGATCTTCGCCGTGGTAGCGGTCTGCCGGGCTTGCGGGGACAATTTGGCAAGATCGGAGTCCTGCGCTGCCTCAAGATCGGTCTGCGCTGCCGCCGCAAATGCCACCCGGTGCTGAGCTGCGGCCCAGCCTGCATTCTGGTAATCAGCGTTCCCGTTCGCGAGCTTGAGATCGAGCGATGCCTGCTGCGGATCGCTGCCGCGCGTTGCACGTATGGTGTACCCCAATGGATGCAGAGCGTCGTTCACCCGATCCTGGGCATCCTTCGCAACCGTCCCGTATTTCTCGGAATTCGAAGCATAATACTGGAGCTGGGCCTTGCCCTGCGCGACCATGCCGACATCGGCGTTGAGCTTGCTCCGCGCGACGGTGAAGTCGTCATAGGCGCGCAGCTGCGATGGCGTCAAATTCGCCTGGGTCGGATTGTCGTTCTGGTCGATCGTGACACCGGCTTTCTTCAGCGCTGTGGAAGCGCTCTCGAGCTCTTTCTTGTCCGCCGCGGCCTGCTGCCCGTAGACGACGCTTTTCCCTGCCGCAAGGTCGGCGCTCGCGGCATCAAGCTTGCGCTGGTCCGTCGCCAGCTTGTGTTGCTGCGCATCCTGCTGCTGATTCAGCAACGACAGACGGTGCAATGTTCCGGCGCTGATCCCCCGGTCCATCTCGGTGTCCAGACGGCCGAGCTGCGATTTGGTCTGTTCGAGAGCAGCCGTATCGGCGGTGACCTTGGCCTTTCCCGCGGAAACCTGGGCCGAGGCCGCGTCGACGAGCGGGACAACTTTCCGCGCGACCGGATCTTTCACGGTGACCGGCGGCGGTGCCGGCTTGTAGTTCGCTGCGGCGGCGTCGATGCGTTGTGCGGCACTCAGATTGCTCTTGGCCGAACTCAACACCGCCTGGTCGGCGGTGACTTGCTGCTGAGCGGCCGCAACCTGCTTCTTCAGATCGCTGATATGGGCTTGATGCGCAGCCACCGCGGCGCCCGCGCCGCGACCGTACCCGATCGGAGCCTTCGTTCCCTGTGCATCATTCAGTTCGGTCTGCAGTTTATGCAGCTTTCCAGCATCACCGTCGAGAGTGGTCTGCGCTTTTGTCTGAACAGATTTTGCCTGCGAAACGGCGTCCGGGACCGGCGCCGCCGGCGCCGGGGCGGGAACTCCCGGACATGTCGCCGCCGCTTTCGGCGGAGCAGGCGGGCCAAGCAACACAGGCGTCGGCTGCAGAACCGGACCTATGAAAGGCCGAGGGGGCTGAAAGAGCGCCGAATTGCGATCGAGCATGCCCGACGACGATGCCGCGGACTTCGGCCGCGGCGGTGGCGGGGGTGGAGGCGGCGGCGGCGGCGGCGGCGGAGGAGGCGGAGGAGGCGGACTGGCGACAACCGAGCCACCTGCGTCATCTATCCGCATTCGTGCGTCTCCCCGTTAGCGGCGGCGGCTCTGCTCTGGCAGACGCAGTTCGTCAGCCATGCAGCCCGCTCGGCGATCATGTCCGAACGACAGTTTAGGGCATCAGCCGGCGGCCGATCCGAAATATATTGTGAAAATACTGTGGGGCAGCACGGCTACACTCAGGACATGCCGCACGCGCGCAAGGCCGACACCACCGGCTGGAAAAACTCCTCGGTGATGTAATGGTCCTGAGCGATACGGCGATCGAGTTCCTCTGCGAGGTCTGGATTGCGGAAACGAGGAATGCCAAGCTCAGCCGCAGCTTCGGTGAGATTGTGCGCACGGACGGAACGTCCTTTGCACACGAGCCTTGGGACCTGTGTCTCGCCCGGAACATAACGCAGCCCGACCATCACATCGTCGCCCTCGATGACCACTGTTGCGCTTTCGATTCCTCCCCGCCCTCCACCGTGCGCCAGCGATTGCCGCTGACGGCGTTGCGCAGAGCGCACCTCCGGCAGGCCTTCCTGGTCTCTCCGCTCGCGCTTCGCCTCGCTTCGTGTCATCCGCATCTCGCGCATGAACAGTCCGCGCTGCACCAGAACGTCGATAAGGCCGCCCACCATCAGCATGACTATTGCCGCGACGAGGAGCGGTGCCATGACCGCCCCGGTCACTGGCACGAGGCACGAAAGACCGCATCCTGGCGTGTGAACCAAGGAGTTGAGCGACATCTCGAGGACGAAAACCGAGATCGTGACGAGGAGGGTCGTCTTGACCAGACTCTTCACCAGCTCGATCAGGCTCTTGAGCGCGAAAATCCGCTTCAAACCCTTTGCGGGATGCAAGCGCTCCGCGCGGGGCTTGATAGGGTCAAGGCTGAAGACGATCCCCTTGGTGACGGCGACGTTAACGACGAGGGACATTAGGACGACGATGGCCGCCCCCCTTGCAAGGTATGGCACGGCGGCTTCGTACATCATCGTTCCGATCGTGCCCGCAGCTTCCCGAAACGGTTGCCCGCCCGCATCGCCCACGAGCATCATGGCTCCCCGTAACCGCGCGAAAAGCTCCGGCAAGATCAGCCAGAGATAGAGCAGCATGGACGACAGGCATGCACCGGCGACCATATCGGTGCTGCGAAAGACCTGTCCCTTTTCGCGCGCCTTACGTAACTTCCGCTCGCTCGGAGGCAGCGTCCGCTCCTCAGTGCCGCCATCCTCACTCATCGCAGGAACTGCCCTAGTTGGTCCAAGATTCCGGTCAACTCTCCAAGCTGAGTACCGAAGTGATCGAGCAGAAAGGCCGCATAGAGCGGCAGAACCAGGAAATAGACCAGGTTGCGCGCCGCCATCGAAAGATCGAACACATTCAACTGCGGTGCGAAACGGGCAATCACCATCAGCGCGAACATCGCAACGAACATGGCCGCCAGCACTGGAAATGCCAGGATCAATGCCAACTGCAGCACGCGGACGAGCATTTCCAGCGCCAATAGGCCGCTCTCCGCGCGCAGCAGAGGCGCGAGCTCAATGACCGGCCAGAGCCTGTAGCTGCCATAAAGGGCTTCGACGACGCTATGAAAGCCGTCGGCTGCGACGAACAGAACCACCGCAGCGAGCATAAAAAGCGTACCAGACGCGGTGGACTCGGTCATGGCGTTGGGATCCTGAAGCTGGGCATCGGGCGCCTGACGTTCGTAGTCGAGCAGGTCGCCCGCGACCTCGGCGGCCCAGAACGGGATCCCAAGCAGCAGACCAAGGAGCCCTCCGATGATCGCTTCCTTGAACCCGACCGCGACCAATCGCAATGTTTGCGTGCCGATCGGAGGAAGCACCTCAACAAGTCCGGTCATGACCGGTAGCGAGATCGCGACCACGAAGGCACCACGAATCAAGCCGGTCAGCCCGAGGCGAACAAACACAGGAAAGGTCATGACGAAGGCGCTGGGACGCGCGATGGCGAGCGCCAACGAAAGAAGATGACGGAAGACGAGATTGGCCCCCGCCTCGATGCTGTCCAACGGCATGAGGTCAAGCCCCATCGCCACTCCGCGTCGCCCATGTCCCTCCGAGCACGATGAAGGGGGGAAGGCCCGTCAACGAGTCAGTGCAGGAAAATCCGCAAGGATCTGATCGGCATATTGGATCAGCGGTGCCGCCAACACTGCGCCGAACACCGCCAGCGTGGCCACGACGGCAATCAGTTTGATCGTCTGCGGCAGCACCTGATCCTGAATCTGGGTTGCGGCCTGAAGAATTGAGACGAAGAGGCCAACAACCATCGCCACACCCAGGGGAGGCATGGCAAATATGAGAACGACCGTCAGACCCCTGACCAGATGATCGACGATTGTCGCTTGGCCCATTGCTTCCCCTACCCATCTCGCAGGCTATCCGTAACTCAACACCAGGCCATGCATCAGCTTGGACCAGCCCTCGACCATCACGAACAAGAACAACTTGAATGGGACGGAGATCGTCGATGGCGGCACCATCGACATGCCAAGGGACATCAAAACCGCGGACACCACGAGATCAATCGCGATGAAGGGCAGATAGAGCAGGAAGCCGATCTCGAAGGCGCGCTTGAGCTCCGAGCTCATGAAGGAGGGAACGAGAATAACGAGATCTTCGCTCGATAGCTTGGCCCTGCTGCTATCGGGCCATAAGCTGCCAGTGGCAGTGACGAAGAACTCTCGTTCCGCGACCGTCGTCAACCGGCTCAGATGTTCGCGAATTGGCTGGCCTGCCCGCTCAGCAGCATCTTTCCAGTCGGTAAAGGTTTGAAACTCGCTGGGACGATCATTGACGCGCTCATACACGGTCTGCACTAGCGGCGCGCTGACATAGGCCGTCAGAACCAGCGCAATGGCATAGAGCACGAGGTTTGGAGGCGTCTGCTGCACTCCCAGCGCGTTCCGGATCAGGAACAGGACCACGGCGATCTTGACGAACGATGTCATCGTCACGACGACAAAGATGACAAGGCCAAGTCCGGCGATGACCGCGAGAACAGCAAACAAATTGAACTGGGTCACGGCTTCAGCTCATTCGTGATTGAACAATCTGTTGATCCGCACGCCGATTGCCTCGCCGATCCTGACGATCTCGCCCTGCCCGATCCGCCGATTCCCCGCGTGAATCTCAATTGCATGTCGCGGATCCCGACCGAGATTGAAGACATAGCCGGGCGCGATCATGCGCAACTCGCCGAGAGGTATCTCGAGCTGGCCGATCTCAAATAGGAGCTTGATCTGGAGGTCGTCCAGGCTCGCATCGTCTGCGCCTGTATCGACGCTTTCATGTGCCGTCATGTCCACAGCCGTCCAATGATGATGAAGATCGCCTCTGATCTGGTGCAACGTGTCCACCACTGTCGCATCGCTTCCCTCGAAGCGGCATGAGGTGAGACGACGCTCGCCGAAGACGGCGGCGACGCGTCCATCCGGCATCGCGTGTTCGATGATCACGACGTCTCCCGGCCGTAAGCTCGCAAGCAAGCGGGCGCTGACGCGCGTAGCACCAAGCCGGAAGGCCGCGCGGATCGGAACTCCGGCGGCAGCAGCCGGACCCAATGCTTGAACTTGATTTGCCAAACGGGATTCGTATGGCTCTGGTAAAGACAGGTAAGCACTGAACGATCGTTCGCCAAACCTGCCGCGACACAGGATTCCGATCGAGTCCGGAACGCCGCCATCGAAGGAAGCATGCGTGAGGATGACGGGGAGGCCGAGCGCCTCCTCGATTGCATCAAGTATGGCGGCGCAGGCGAACTCGATCAGAAGCAGCAGATCTGGCTCGGCGAGCGTAGTTCGAGGCGGACCATCAATCGCCTGCAGCGTTGCATCGATCACCTCGACAGGCAGACTTACGGCGCATGGATCACCGCCGATCGTAAAATGCAGACGACACGCCGGCCGACTCGAAACGCCCGAGGAGGCGCCCGAGAAGGAAATCCGCAGCGGCAGACCCGCCAACTCGCAGGTGAGTTCAGCCAGTCGCCGACACCAACGACGGGCACGTAGAACATCAGCAATGGATAGCACGTCCGGATGAAATTCGGTGATCTCACCGTCAGGCGCTCCGCGCCCGCGAGCGGGGAATGGCGCGTTCATGCTTGCCGCCCCGCCGCCCTGCCGTCCGAATTAGCCATCTCCTCTAGCAACGTCTCACGGCTCTCGTGACGGCGACGTGATTGCTGCGATAACTCATCCCACTTGCGACGCCTCCGATGAGCCTTCACGAATTCGAGGCGTAGACCCTGAACTTCGTTACGCGCCTGGTCGAGCGTACGGATGCTCGCAAGGCGCTGCTCGGCAAGCGCCATTGCCAGCGACTCGAGGCGCCTGAGTTGCGCGTCAAGTTGGGTGATCTCCCGCGCGGAAATTGGACGCCCTACCATCTGCTGGTAGATCTGACGTTCGCGTGCGCCACGCGCCGCTGCTTGCAACGCAACCGCATGATTGATCTGCGTCAGTTCTGCAGCCGCTTCGACCTGTGCCTCCACGCCGCGCTGAAGCGCGGAATTCGCCCGCCGCTCCCTCTCTCCGAGAACGATCCGCATCCTGCGTATGCGCGTGAGCAGTGGATCGTACCTCATGACGCAAGCTGCTCGAGTTGATGGATCGTGCGATCCCACGGAACGGCCTCGCCGAGGCCCTGCCGCAGAAAGGACTTGATAGCATCCTGCTTGGCGATCGCCTCATCGGCGATCGGATCGGATCCGGCCTTGTACTCCCCAACCTGCAGCAGGAACTCAAGCTCTGCATAGCGAGCTATGAGTTCACGCACCCTCCTGGCTGCAGAGCGATGACGGCTCGTCACGACCTGATCCATGACGCGGCTGAGGCTGGACACGATGTCAATCGCAGGGAAATGCGCCGACTGTGCGAGCTTAGGTGACAACGCGATGTGCCCGTCCAGAATGCTGCGCGTCTCCTCCGCGATCGGATCCGCGGTACCATCCCCCTCAACCAGCACGGTGTAAAATGCAGTGATTGAGCCGGCGACTCCGGGACCGGACCGCTCGAGCAACTCGGGCAATGCCGCAAACACCGACGGCGGAAAGCCCCGGCGCGTCGGCGGCTCGCCCGCGGCCAGTCCGATCTCACGCAATGCCCTCGCAAAGCGAGTGACACTGTCCTGCACCAGGAGCACGCGTGCGTTGCAATCCCGGAAGTACTCCGCGATCGTCACGGCGACATAGGCAGCCGTGACGCGCTCCGTCGGCGGCCGGTCGGAGGTTGCGACAATCACGACTGATCGCGCCCGAGCCGCTCCGGCCAGGCAGCGCTCGACCATTTCTCGAACTTCGCGCCCACGCTCGCCAATCAGTGCGACAACGCAGACGTCGACGTCCGCGTTCTGGACGATCTGGGCGACAAGCGACGATTTGCCCGCGCCGGGTTCGCCATAGATGCCGATCCGCTGCCCCTCGCCGCAGCTGAGCAGACCATCGATCGCCCGGATGCCAAGTGACAAAGGGCCGTCAACGAGCCGCCGTGCCAAGGGCGCCGGCGCAGCTCCGCGGACTCGTCGAATCTGGTCGAACTCGGGCCATCCTCGTTCCTGAACGTCGAGAGGGCGCCCGAGCCCGTCGACGACGCGGCCGAGCAGCGCTGGCCCAACCATGATGCCGAAGGCCTGCCTTGTCGAGACGACTTCCGTTCTTGTTGAGAGACCCGCCACGTCTCCGAGAGGCGTCAGCAACGCGACACCGCCTTCGATGCCCACGATCTCGGCCCGCAGATCAGCCGAGGCGTGGGCAGAACGGAGCAAACAGATATCGCCAACACGCGCATCGGGAACGATCGCCCTGATGAGGGTCCCCGACACCTGAATCACGCGCCCGCGGATCGGGCGCAGTTGCGAACGGCCTGCAGCTTCACGCAACTGCGGCAGGATTCGCGCGAGTCGGTGCGTGGCAGAGCCTGCTGGCATCATGGCTCCACCCCCTCGAAACCGGCACGCAGCGCCAAGGCGAGCTGCTCCAGTTGAGCGTCAACGGAAACATCGATCTGCCCGAACTCGCTCCAAAGCATACAGCGCCCCGGCGCAAACTGCGGGTCCGACACGATGGTGAGCTGGTCGGCACCATCCTCCAGCAGCGTGGCCACTCGTACACGGATGGACTCCATCTCCTGCGGCGCAGTCATCAGCACGAGGCCCGAACCGGAACGCATCTCTTCGAGTGCTCTGGTGATGGCGCGCGCGGCGAGATCGTCCGGCTCAAAACTTCCGAGGATCTCCCTGATGATCTCGACGACGAGCGAGATAAGTTCGTCTTGCAGATCGGCGACGAAATCATCAACCGTGACCTTCGTTTCCGCAATCAGGCGGGCCGCCTCCTCAACTCCCGCGAGACGACCATCCTCGAAGCCTCTCATGCGCTGTTCTTCGAACGCGAGCCGGGCCTGCGCGGCGATCTGCTCGCATTGCCGCCGGGCGTCGGCAAGAGAGGCAGCCGCGGAAAACCAGGTCTCCGCCTCCTCGGCTCGAACCACGGGTCCGAGCGGATGGAACGTGCCGGCAGGCTTGTCACTCTCGGGGGCTTTCACGGCACCATCCCATCGGCTAGAACGCGATCAACAATCTCCGGACCAAGCTGTTGGTGTCGCCGCGAGACCGAGGAGCCCAGCGGCGAGTTAATCGGAAATCGAAGAAGGATGCGGCTGCGCAGGGTGGCGGGGAGTCGCCAGATTGCGGCATTGAGACATTGCATCCCATCACCTCGGATGACGTCCGCAAGCGCAGATGGATTCGGGGGGCGATCGGGTTTAGGCGACAGATCGATATTGGCGAGCGCGACCTTGTGGAGTCGGGAATCGAATTCTCCGAGATGCTCCCGGAGCGTAGTCTTGAGGACCGTGGAACGAATTGCGTGGGCATGCCAAACACCGCCGGCCAGCTCACCGACGCGGCATAGCTGCTCGCAGTCGAGAAGCGCAATGCGACTGCGCGTGTCAGCGACGTCGGCTGCTGTGCAGCAATCAAGCTCATAATGCACAACGATCCGCTCTGAGATATCTCGGTGGAGTCGGTCGCAGGCGAGTATCCGTGCGGCAAGCCCGGGCGAAACGCCCGGTACGCACGCGAGAAATCGTTCAACGTGGATGTAGCGTGCCGGCAATCGGCAAAACGTGTCCATATCGATCACCGGCCGATGCCCCACCGGCGCGCCGGGTTCGCAGCCGCCGCCGACCTTCGGATCACGCAAACCAAGGGATGCTCCAGGTTGCACAAGCCTACTCATTTGCCGGCCACGCCCACTTCAATCGCACTAGGATACGACACGCAGCGGATCGCGCGCCGGCCTTCGCGCCTCCCGACGCGGCGCGTTGCGTTGCGCATATCCCACGCGTGCCCGGCGCCAGAGCTGGAAGATTCCGATCGATCCCAGCAGCCCCACCCCTACCGCGGCTGACACCTGCAGGATGAGCGGACCGTCACGCAGGGCAGATCCGTCGTGAGATAGAACGGATGCCGTCGTCTCGATCGACGTGGAAGGGCTGACTTCGACGGGATCCGAACTGCCACGCACGAAAACCACGGCCACCCTGTCGTACGTCAGTCCTTCGACACTGTTGGCAATGAGGGTCTTGATCTGCGGTAGGAGCACGGCGATTTCGGCGCGCGCGTCATGCTTGATGAACACCGATGCCGCCGACGACGGAACCTGATCGTGACGCAACGGGTCTATCTTAGGCAGCACCACGTGGACTCGGGCAGAGATGACTCCGTCGATCTCCATGATCGTCCTTGCCAACTCTTGATTGAGCGCGTGAATCAACCTGACTCGCTCCTCTGTGGGTGACGACACCAGACCATTGCTTGAGAATATGCTGCCCATGTCTTCGAACTTCGCATGCGGCAACCCGGACGCATTCAGCAGCGTCACAGCGTCGGCAAATCGCTCCTGCTCGACCCTGATAGTATTGCTACCGTCCTTTGCCTGGAGTCGGTCGGCGGCGATTCCGTTGCGCAGCAGAAGGGCCATCATCAGATTAGCCTCCTTCTCGCTCAAGCGGCTATAGAGCTCACCCTTGCAACCGCTCAGCATGAACGCCAAGCCCAGCACCAGCGCCAAATTCAATCCGCGCCCTCGAGCGGCCAGCCATTGTTTGCCGCAACCGACCATTCTCATTGTCCCTTCAAGAACGTGTTGAAGATTCGGGTCGACTCGGTCGAGATTTTCGACATCAGCGTCGCCTCAATGGCAAACGAGAATGCGTGCTCCAGCATTTGCAGGGCCTGACGGCCCGCGTCTGGCTTGTCCGCTCCCAGGGCCGCTCCGCCAATGTTGGAAGATGCTGGACCGGATGCTGCCGGCTCCGGCATGAGATTGAGCTCGGGCGCGGCATTGCGCTGGACCCGCTCGTACGAGCTCTCCATCCACTCCATCACCTTGCCGCCGAGTTGGTCGACGGCGTGCTCAGGCTCCATAGGCAGTTTAGTGACCGATCTATGCAGAGCGTCCTGAAACGACTGCTGGGCGGCTGCTCCGGGCTCAACGGCTCCGAAACTGACACCAACTGTTCCGGAAGCTGTGACGCCACCCAACGGCGCAACCGTCGTCATGTCGCCGCTCCATGCCGTCTCAGGACTCCTCGTGCTTTCGCCATTGCTCACTCCAGACAAATAATGACTCACAAGGACAGCCGGGCCATGGCTTGCACAGCAGATCAGACAGAGCTTTGCACGGCACCCAGCCGGGCAGAGCATAATATTTTCCTAAAATATTCTCCGACGCACCCGCGACCGCTGTGATTGAATGAGACGAGCTGATAGCAACAAGTACATGTGAGTCTGCTCGTGGGTACGCGCGATCAACTACACGATTGCCACGATTGTTCCGCGACAAGGTCGCACGAAGGCCACGTTTTCCCATGCGACCATTTGGCATCTCTGGTTCTGGTCCCATTGCGCAGCGTGGCTGCGATCGCGACTGTCTGCCTGACGCTCTCGGCGGCTGCAATCCACACCACGTCCGCAGACGCGGGTGAACCTGCTTGGCCGACCGAGTCCTACAGGTACACCATCGTAGACCAAGACCTTGGCAACGTTCTTCAGGAATTCGGACGGAATACCGGCCTGCGGTTAGAGGTGAGCCCGGACGTACGGGGACGTGTGCGCGGGCCTCTGCCTGAACTCAAGGCCAGAGAATTCATCGAGCATCTATCCCGAAACTACGGACTCGACTGGTATTTCGACGGCTTCCGGATTTATGTCACCAGCAACAAGGAAGCTTCGAGCAGGCTCGTTCAACTCGGTGCCGTGCCGCTCCAGCGTCTCGAAGCCGCACTTCGCGATCTCGCGCTCTCCGACGCGCGATTCTCGCTCAGATCCATCAAGCAGGCCGACATGGCCCTGGTCTCGGGTCCCCCGCAATACATCCAAGCGGTGGAGCGTACGCTCGCAGCACTGAAGCCTCGAGCTGACCAGCCATCGTCCGTCACCGTCTATCGCGGAGAGCACGTCCAAGTGGTCAAGCTCAACGCCCCAGGCGACGTGCCATGACGCAAATCAACGGGTTCGCAAGTCCTGCCAGATCGACCGGACGGATCAAAGGAGTGTCAGAATGGCCGTAGAAGCATCGAGCATGACGACCGCGACGGCAAGCGCCCCGAGCAGCAGCGAGGCAGTCTCGGCTGAGGATCAAGCAAAGTTCGAGGAGGCGTTTCTCAGCGCAATGCCGCAGGCGGCCGCGTTCATGCTCATGACTGTTGCTCAGGACGGTATTCAGGAGATGGCATCCGTCGGCGACGAGAATAGTGCAACCCCGGATCCGTGACGGAGCATGCCGACCGACGCCTCGTTAGACCCTTTGCTCAGAACAAGACAGATAAGACATCGGATCGCAAACAAGGAGAGAGTTGCATGTCTAGGGTCAGCTCCCACGCATCGTCCTCACGTGAAGCTCACACCGGTCACATGATGGGTCCGCACGGACACGCGTCGTGCTGGCCCGGCTTTGCAGGATTTCAGCCCACGTCCGGCGGGGCGTCAGCTCATCCGGCTCATCGCTGTGATGCGGGGGATTGGTGGCAGTCGTCGATGCCGCCCGCTTCGCAGCAGCAAGATCCGCGGACGTCTTCCATAGCATCGGACGTTCTTGGATTGGTCGCGGACGCAAAGACACCTGCAGACAAGGCGGCTCTGATCTCGGCGGCCATCAGCATCCTGAGGGGCGGACCGGGCCAGTGCGACGCGCGGAACAGCGGCCGCGTTGCCAAGATCCTTGGTGACCTGACCCATCAGATCACGAATTCCACTGGGCCCAGCGATCCCGCCAAAGGTCAGCTGCTCGACGGGATCGCGAAGATCCTGAAGCAACTCGTGTCCGGCCCATCCCATCAACCCGGCGCGAACAGCTCGATACTCAAGACGCTGAATCAGCTCGTCAGCCAAGTCTCAGAGGCAAAGGGCCTTGACCAGGCGACGAAGAACAACATCCTCGACAAGCTTTCCTCGATCATTCTGCAACTCGCGGATTCAAGCTCGGGATCGCCATGCGACCGCTCCGCGGGACACCTCTCGGCCGACAACCATATCACCGACAGAGCTGAGTAAAGCAACGCGGCCTCATTCTCGCAACGCGACGAGAGCGATGAGACCAGGACGTTGAAGGAAGCGCGAGAGGCGCACCTCGCAAGGTGCGCCTCGGGACGGGATCCAAGCCGCCGCTTCAGCCGAGAGGTGATCAGCGTGGACAACGCGAACGATCACTTCCCGGCTGGAGGGCATTCCCCGACAGCCCAATCCTCAACGTAACACAAACATAGAGAGATAATGCGATGTCCCATTCAACAGGCTCCGTTTCTTCGACGACGTCATCGAACTCGAGCATCGATAGCGCGATCGCGAAGATGAAGAGTGCCTTCGACGAAGCGATCAAGACGAATGCCGAGATCACGACCAAGAAGACGCACTGGGGATCGATCGAGACGGTCGCGCAGCAGCGCCCGAACGTCGGCTGATCCAGCGATCGCCCTCGGACAGCTACCAACCGCTTACGGCACGGGGCGTTCGTACCGAGCGCTCCGCTGCCAACATGGCTGCTAGGTCCTGATGGAGAGGCAGAGAATGCCGGCATCACCGTCCTCATTCGAACTCACGATCCGATCGGGCCTTCATGCCGGCGTCCGGCAAGAACTCGACGCCGGGACCTATCTGGTGGGTCACTCGATGGACGCCGATGTCGTTCTCATGGATGACTGTCTGGCTCCTTTGCACGCGCGGTTCGCGCTAGAGGCGGACTGTTGCGAAATCGAAGGCACCGCAGATAATGTTCTGCTGAACGGCACCCTGCTCGGTGCCGGAGAAGCACGGATCAGTCGTTATCCGGCCGATGTCGTTCTGAATGGAATTCAGCTCCGCTGCACCCGCAAGCGCAGAACGACCCGCTATACCTTCTTGAGGTATGGACTCGGCACCGCCGCGATCCTGGTCTGTCTAGCCCTGCTTCTGCAGGGATTTCCCGCTGGTGCGGACAAGGTGCCCGGCGATGGCGGCTATGCCACAGCTGAGCGGCTGAGATCCCCGCGCTGCGACTCCGACTGTTCGACGAAATATCCGAGCAGGCACGCGCCCAATTCGCCCGCCCCCACCCTTACCCCCGCATTACTGCCCGGCCAAGACAGAACGGGACGGGCCGGCGCGGAGCCCGGCGCGCCGGTGGCGGATTTGAACGGCGCGGCGGACGCGCTGCGCCAGCGATTGCTGACTGCAGGCCTCACGACCGTCGAGATTGTCAGCGACTCAAACGCCATCACGGCGAGAGGAAACATTGAACCCGCGGCGTTAGGCAGGTGGCGCGACATTGAGCGATGGTTCGACGGCACGTTCGGCATTGCCATCGTGTTGACGAGCCAGGTTGAGGCGAAATCTGTAAAGCGTAGCGCCCCTTTGACCGTTCAGGCGATTTGGGCCGGAAATGGGCCGTATGTCATTGATGGACGCGGTCAGAAACTGTTCGCAGGCGCCGTTATCAGCGAAGGGTGGATCGTCGATCGAATCGAACAAGACCGGGTCGTATTGCGTCGCGGCGCAGACCTGCTCGCCGTGAGCTTGTAAGACCATGCCGCTCTGCGTTTCGATCAATGTGACGAAGGTTTCGATCCCGCTTGGATGGAACCGCAGACTATGACGGCCATTGTCGAGAGCTTGACCCGCTGGTCGAACGACAAGCGCGAGCTTCTCGTCGTCATCCTGATCGTCACCACGATCATGGCGATGATCCTGCCGATTCCGACGGCGCTCGTCGACGTCATGGTGTCCGTCAACATCGGCGCGTCGATTCTGTTGCTGATGGTGGCGTTCTACTTGAACGCCGCGGTCGAGTTCTCCGCACTTCCGGCAATCATTCTCATATCCACGGTGTTCCGGCTCTCGATTTCCATCACCATTACGCGCCTAGTGCTCAGCCAGGCCGATGCCGGATCCATCGTTCAGACCTTTGGCGAGTTCGTCGTTTCCAGCAATGTCGTGGTTGGGCTCGTGGTGTTCCTGATCATCACGATCGTCCAGTTCGTCGTTATCACCAAAGGATCTGAACGGGTCGCCGAAGTTGCTGCCCGATTCACGCTCGATGCGCTGCCAGGTAAGCAGATGAGCATCGATGCCGACCTTCGCAACGGCGACATCAACCAGGCCGAGGCCCGGCGCCGCCGACGCCGGCTGGAGCGCGAGAGCCAGCTCTACGGAGCGATGGACGGCGCCATGAAGTTCGTCAAAGGTGATGCGATCGCCGGTCTCATTATCATCGCCGTCAACCTCGTTGGCGGCATCGTTGTCGGCACCGTGCAGCACAGGCTGCGTATCAGCGAAGCGATCCAGCTCTACTCGTTGTTGACGATCGGCGACGGCCTGGTCTCCCAAGTCCCGGCGCTGTTCGTGTCGATGGCGGCGGGAACGGTCGTGACCCGGGTTGCGACAGAAGCGCCGAGCAATCTTGGTTCCGAGATCATGGAGCAGATCACGTCGCAGCCGCAATCCCTGCAACTGGCCGGTCTCATGATGCTCGGGCTGGCGTTCGTACCGGGTTTTCCGGCGCCGATTTTCCTTTTTATGGCCACCGTGTTCGGCGGCTCCGGCGTTGCGATGCTCTTGGCTCGGCGGCGCGCACAACGAACCTCCGGCACGGCGCAACGGTCCGACCCGTCAGAGCCCGCGAGAAGTTCGCGGATCGCTATCCCGGTGGCCAAGTCTGCACCGATCATGATCCTCGCGGAAGCCGCCTTGTGCGATGAACTGCGGAGAGCCGGTATTCATGATCGGATCAGGCGGACACGACAGGACGTGGCAGACTGGCTCGGATGCGCCTGTCCAGGAGCGGCAGTCGATGAAAGCAGCGCCCTGGCGCCCGGTCATTTCAGGATCGAGCTGCATGGCGTGCCTCTTCTGCTCTCGTCCGGTGAACTGGATCAGCCGGCAGCCCGAACGGCGGGGGGACCGGCCATCTCCGCAGTCGATGCCGAGCTGCGGCGCGTTCTTGTCCGCTATGCGCCAGAGTTCCTCGGCATACAGGAGACCAAGCGCCTGCTCAACCAGTTAGAGGCTGACTACGCCGACTTGGTGCGCGAGGCCTTGCGTGTGGTCCCTACACAGCGCATCACCGATGTCCTTCGCCGGCTGCTCGACGAGCGGGTCTCCATCCGCAATCTGCGGCTGATTCTTGAGACGCTGGCCGAGTGGGGAATGCGGGAGCAGAGCAGCGTCATGCTGGTCGAGCACGTGCGGCTGGCGCTGCGCCGGCAGATCTGCTTCGAAAGCTCAGGCTTTGATCGGACCTTGCGCTGCTTCGTGCTTGATCGACAGACAGAGGAAGCGATCCGAACGGCCGTGCACGCCCTCGATGAAAACGCTCAGACGTCTCTCGATCCTGCCGTCAGCACGCGCCTGCTTGATGCGTTGACCCGGCAGCTTGCCGACGTCGATCATCTTGCCGCATCGCCGAGTATTGTACTGGCCTCCGCCGACCTGCGCCGGGTGGTCTGGACGCTGCTTGCGCCGTCCGGTCTCAATGTGGTCGTGCTCTCCTATCAGGAAATCTCAAAGGACTTTCGGGTCGAGCCGATCGCCGTCCTTGGATTGGATGAATCACGCGAGCAGACTGAACCTTCCCCGATCTCGGCGATGCAATGAACCAGTCAACCCGCGACGACACCTGCGAGGTTTCGAGACCTGAACTATAAGACAGTGCAATATCCGTAGGAAGTACATGCGTAGCTCTGAAGGCCGGGAAACCGCGTTCAACAACCATCTGAAACCAAGTGCCGGTGTTTGCAGGCGAATGGCGCTGGCTGGCGGCATCGCCGGTCTGCTCTGCGCCTGTTCGTCGCTGAGCCCAGACATTGGCGGACCGGTGCCGACGCCCACGACCGCACGCGCCTCGGTCGAGGGTCGCAATCTCCCGGCCTCCACGGCAGCCGCAGCAGCTCCCGCCAACCAAGTCGCCGGGATGGAAGACAAGGACGATCGAATCAGAAAAGCGCGAAGCGAGCTCGCCAGACATCAAGCCGAGCCCGCCCTGGCAATCTTCACCAGCGTGCTCACCTCGGACCCCGAGAACATTCCGGCGCTCAACGGTCTCGGAGTGGCTCTCGACATGCTCGGCCGCCACGACGAAGCTCAGACAGCCTATCGTCAGGTGCTCGCAATCGCTCCCGCCGACATGATCGCAAGCAACAATCTGGGACTATCGCTTACCTTGACGGGCCGGTACGCCGACGCGATGACGGTTCTGCGGCCGATCGCGCTCGGTGAGAGCGCCTCGCCTCGTGCACGCCAGAACCTCGTGATCGCTATGGCGCTGAGCGGAGATCGCGATGGCGCCGCCAAGCTTGCGCGGGTCGACCTTCGGGAAGAGGACGTGAGGCTCAATCTCGAGATGCTCACGGCGATGCGGCGCTGACGATGGGACCGTTTCGAATTTCGCCATCCGCCTGGCTGACCTCGATCGTGGTGATCCTTATGATGCTGGTTCATTGCGCGCCGGCGTCATCCAACGCGCGGCAACAGGTGCGGATCTACGCGTCTCAGGGCGAGATGCTGACCTTGCCCCGTCCGGCTTCCAAGGTCTTCGTCGCCGAGCCGGCTGTTGCGGACGTCCAGGTCGCGGCCGCCAACCGCGTCTTCGTTTTCGGCAAAAAGCCCGGCCGTACGACGCTCTTCGCGCTCGACGATTCCGGCGCGACCGTCGCGACGTTCCGGATTGCGATTGCCTATGACGAGAGTGATCTACGGCAGCTGCTGCGAGCTCAATTCGCAGACCTCGACGTCAGGCTGTCGCGGACGCCGCGCGGCGCGGTGCTGAGCGGGCTGGTGCCCAACGCCGACATCGCCGAGAAGGTCCGCTCCACCTGCGCGCAGTTCCTCGGCGAGGACGAGGTGCTGCTCAATCAGTTGAAGATCGGCGGGAGCACGCAGGTGAACCTGCGGGTCCGTATTGCCGAAGTCTCGCGCAACGCGGTGAAGCAACTCGGCGTCAACTGGGAGGCCGCAGGCTCGGCCGGTGGCTTCAGCTTTGGGCTCTCGTCGGCGGCCTCAGGGAGGATCAATACGCCGGCAAATGGCAGCTACAGCGTGACTGCCATCGTGGATGCGCTCGCTCAGGAGGGACTGGTTTCAATCCTGGCAGAACCGACGCTCACCGCTGTTTCGGGTCAGAAGGCGAACTTCCTGGCAGGCGGCGAATTTCCGATCCCCGTCGCCCAAGGGCTGGACCGCATCTCGATCGACTTTCGTCGCTACGGCGTGGGACTGGAGTTCACACCGACGGTGCTTTCCGATCGTCTGGTCAACCTGCAGGTCAAGCCCGAGGTCAGCGAGCTCTCGAACGAAGGCGCCCTGATCATGAACGGCGCCCGCGTCCCGAGCCTGATTACCCGGCGGGCGGAGACCACAGTCGAGCTCGGCAGCGGGGAGAGCTTCGTAATCGCCGGACTGCTGCAGAACAAGTTCAACACCGGCCTGGACATGTTGCCGGGGCTGGGCGACCTGCCGGTACTGGGGGCTCTGTTCAGGTCGACACAGTTCCGGAAGAACGAATCCGAACTGATCATCATCGTCACGCCGACGATCGTTCGGCCGATCAGCGAGTCGGCGCGCATACCTGTCCCGACCGACTTCGTCGGACCACCTTCCGAGCTGGAGCGCATCATATTCGGCCGTCTTGGAACGACACGCCCCGGGGCAGGCCCGATCGAGGTGCCGGTGCCGGGCCGGAGATTGCGTGGCGATGCCGGCTTCCTGATCGAATGACGGTCCTCCAAGGAGCGATAAACATGGCACCGATCAGAAGCGGCCTCGCCATCGCCCTCGCGGTGCTGGCTGCAGGCTGCGCTGTGGACCGGACGGCACCGCCACCGCAGCTCGCAGGTGAAACCGTTCATTACGTCTACGATGTACCTGCAGGACGCTGTTCTGCGGCGAGTTCCGGCGTCGAACACTTCGTGGCCGCGACGGCGAATGGCCGCCCTGAAAGCGTCCGTGCCTGGATCGAAGGACCGCCGGGGCCATGCACGGCGGCGATCGAGCATTCCATCATCCGAGCCGGCGTGGATCGCTCCCACGTCAGGCACGACGTTGCCTCGGCAATGCACCACGCGACGCGTGTTCACATCGATCGCCTGCTCATCAGCTCCGTTCGCTGCCATCTGTCGGATGGCTTCAATCGCGGCATCTTCGCCGACAATACTGCCGATCCGGCCCTCGGCTGCAGCACGGCTGCGGCCCTTGGCGGCATGGTTGCGGATCCGGAGGATCTTCAAGCCGGAAAAGGACGCAGCCGCGCGGAAGGGGAACCGGCCACCCGCGCGGTCGCGAATTTGCGCGGGGAGCAACCAACCCGTGCCGAACCAACCGGCGAGGACCACCCGCAGACCACGGCTCATCCCGCGCAATGATTGTTCAAACCGGAGAGCTCAGCCGTCGCCATTCCGACCTGGAGAGACCTCAGCGTCGCACGTTGCTTAAGGATAAAGCGGAGGCGATGGTGCCGTTGATCCGCAGATTTCTTGATCGCAAGCCCTCGGAGAGCTCAAATATTTTCCTGCGAAAGAGGTCGGGGGCGAAGTATCCAGAGGAGGTACGCCTCCGACTTCCACGTGAAGACGCGGTCGGGTTCGAGACAGCGGATCTCGACGTCGCAGCGTCACGGCGCGCTGGCTCAGCTGCCAAGTTGTACGTGTTGGATTACGCGGCTAAGTCGCTCTCTCCCTCGGTCTCTTCGAGTTCACTGCACGAAGAAGCCTCTGTAGGAAGCGGACGAGAGCGGCTTTTCGAGAACTTCGGTCCAAAGCATGCGCCGTTTAGTTAAAATCCGTTCCGTCAAGGAGGCCTTGAATGTAGCCAGAGATTGTGTCTGCCGCCATGGTGAGCGCCGTATCAAGCGTATGGATGTACTTGCTGGTCACCGAACCTTTGGCATGCCCACGAGCGCAGCAATGGCTACCTCGGTAGAGCCGAGGTCGTTGGCGATACTCGCGAAGCTATGACGTAGAACGTGCGGGGTGATGTCCCATAGCGGGGAGTGTTCAAAGATGTGCTTCCATTGATTGGGAAGCTGCCGAACGCATTGTCATCGCCTTGCCCCGGGAACACGTATGTGCAGGAAGTATCTTTTCGCTGGCGCGAGCATTCTGATCGTCGCGTGCCACCATCGCAGCAGCCCTAGGGCGGCATGAAGATGTGCCGCGTCGAACCATCTCGATCTTCACGGCCTGGAGCAGCGGCGATAGCGCAAAGTTGCGCTCAGAACCGTAGTGCAGACTCCAGTACGCGCGGCGAGAGGTTGACCGGCGCGCCGCAGTCCTGCAAGAAAGCGACACGATGACGACCTCGCCCTTGATCCTGCCGGACGCTGCCGAGGGACGCTGGCTCCTGGTCGTGGTCGGTCGTCTCGATGGAACGTCGCCCCCCCCAAAGGACTCTTTTTCGAGCCTGTCCGCGGCTACATAGATGACATCGGCTTTTGCAGCGGCCTGGATCGGGATTTGACGCAGCGACCGCCGCGCCAGGACATCGTCCCTTACGATCACATGTGTTCGGACCGCTTCTTCTCTTTTCGGCCGGACGAGAGCGGCAGCTCACTGGGCAGCGTCGAGGTGAAGGAGGCACTGGTCTACGATCAGTACATGCGCGGCGACATCGACTTCACGGGCTTCAGGGTGACCGTCTCGCTACGAGAGCAGGCCTACCAAGCCTATCTGAGTCATGTCGGCTTGATGCGGCAACCTGAGCTGCGCGATCGCGAGTCCTGGGATGGCCGCCTTCTCTTCCGCATCCCCTCGCGTCCTTTCGCGTTTCCCATGCCGCGCGGAAACTCCGGTCCGTGGACGTTCGGAAAACGGGTGGTCGACCCATTGCAGGTGATCGCTCGGTTCGCCTTCGACGAGATCGAAATCCAACGGCTGCGTGACGACCGAGGCCGCCGCGTGACCATGGGCGAGGCTGCGTGCGACAGGGATCCCGGCTGGCAGGCGCCCTTGCGTCTGCGGGCCTGACGCGCAGCGCGCCTCAGCCACGCACCACGCCGGCCCGCGCCTTCAGAAACTCGCGCGCAACGATCAGCTTCTGCACTTCGGTCGCGCCTTCGTAGATGCGCAGCGCGCGGATCTCGCGGTAGAGGCTCTCCACGATCTCGCCCTTGCGGACGCCGCGGCCGCCGAACATCTGCAAGGCGCGGTCGATGACGCGCTGGGCGGTCTCGGTGGCGGCGAGCTTGGCCATCGCCGCCTCGCGCGTGGTCGGCAGCTTCTGCACGTCGCGGCGCCAGGCCGCGCGGTAGGTCAGCAGCGCTGCGGCATCGGTCTCGGTCGCCATGTCGCCGAAGGCGGCCTGCGTCATCTGCAGGTCGGCCAGCGCGCCGCCGAAGATCTGCCGGCTCGAGGCATGCGCCTGCGCCTCGTCGAGGGCGCGGCGACCGAAGCCGAGGGCCGCAGCCGCCACCGAGGCACGGAAGATGTCGAGCGTCTGCATCGCCAGCTTGAAGCCGCCGCCGGGCGCGCCGAGCCGGCGGCTGGCCGGGATGCGGCAATTCTGCAGGCGGAGCGTCGCCAGGGGATGCGGTGCGATCACCTCGATGCGCTCGGCTACGGAGAAGCCGGGGTCGTCCGGGAAAACGACGAAGGCGGAGATGCCGCGTGCGCCGGGCGCCTCGCCGGTGCGGGCGAACAGCGTGTAGACGTCGGCGATGCCGCCATTGGAGATCCAGGTTTTCTCGCCATCGAGCACGTAAGTATCGCCGTCCAGCCGCGCCGCGCAGGCCATCGCGGCGACGTCGGAGCCCGCCTCCTTCTCGGACAGCGCGAAGGCCGCGAGCCACTCGCCGGAGCGCACCTTGGGCAGCACGCTGGCACGCAGCTCCGGCGAGCCGCCGAGCGCGATCGCGCCGGAGCCGAGGCCCTGCATGGCGAAGGCGAAATCGGCGAGGCCGTCGGCATAAGCGAGGGTTTCGCGCGACAGGCAGATTGCGCGCGAGTCGATCGCGGTAGCGTCCGCGTCCGGCGCGACGACCGCGCTGTCGAGCAGCCCGGCTAGGCCGAGCGCACGCACGATCTTGCGGCAGGCGGCATCGACGTCACTGTGATCGACATCGTTGAGGCTGCCCGAGCCGACGAAGTGATCGAGCGCCTCGCACAGCCGATGATGCCGCGGCTCGAAGAACGGCCAGTCGAGCCAGTCGCGGGGGATCACCTTGGCCGATGCACTCATGATGGACCTGTCCGCCAGATTATTTTAAGTATAAAATAATTGGCGATCGATCGGCTTGTCAAGGTTCCGGCAGCGTCATCCGCGACCCGCCGCGTCCGGTGCGCTTCACTCCGCCGCCTTGCCGAGCTTGCCGAACACGCGCGTCGGCGCCGGGAAGCCGCAGGACGTGCCGTCGGTGATCTTGACCTGATCCTCCCACGGCAATCGATAGGTGCCGGCGACCATGTCGTGCATGAAGGTGTAAGGGCAGTCCATCGCGCCGCCTTTCACCGCGACATAGCCGCGGTGCCAGAGCTGGTAGATGTTGTTCTCGACGCCCCAATTGATGCGGGCCTCGCGCACGAGATCGGGGCGCACCTCGGCGGTGATGATCTCGTCGGGCCGCCCCGTCGTGCCGTGCGCGAGAATGCTGCCGTCGAAATTGACGATCATGCCCTCGCCCATGGAATCGAACGAGCCATCGGAGCCGCACATGCAGACATTGGCGGTGACCATCAGGTTCTGGAACGCGTTGGCCTGGTTGGTGAAGCGCCAGCTGTCGCGGATCGGCGCGGTGTAGCCGGCGGTGCGGATCATGATCTCGGCGCCCTTGTAGGCGCATTCCCGCGCCATCTCCGGGAACATGCCGTCATGGCAGATGATGAGTGCGATCTTGGCGCCACGCGGTCCCTCGATCACGGGGATGCCGAGATCGCCGGGCTCCCATGGCTCGACCGGAATCCACGGATGGAGCTTGCGGTAATACAGCTTGATGTCGCCGTGGTCGTCGATGATCAGACCCGAATTGTAGGGGTTGCCGTCGGGGTTGTGCTCCATGATGGAGAAGCAGCCCCAGATCCTGTTGTCGATGCAGGCCTGCCTGAAGGCTGCGACCTCAGGCCCGTCGCGCCGGCACATGATCTCCGGATTGGTGTCCATCGACAGGCCGTGCAGCGAGTACTCGGGGAAGACGACGAGATCCATGGTGCCGAGATTGCGCCGGGCCTTGCCGACCATCCAGACGATCTTCTCGGTCTGCCGCGCGAGGTCCTCTTTTGTCGCGACCACGGGAAGCTGAAGCTGCACCAGCCCGATGACCACGCCGTTGTCGGATTTGTTGAGACCGCCTAAGCCGTTCATGCCGGACCTCCCAGAATGTCGCCGCTGCGCGAGACGTTGCCCAAGACAACCACGATTTCACGAGAGTCGCGCGCCGATATTTCAGCCCGCCATTTGCCGCTTGCGGAGGCAGACGCCGCCGGCGTTTCGGGAGTCAGATGACAGATGATCGTTGCAGGCGCGCTTGGAACCGCGTCAGCGCGCGGCCGAAAACGGCCGCATCACCGGTCGCGCGCGCCAGCACCAGTGCGCCCTGGATGCCGAGCACCACCTCCTCGGCGCTATCGGCGGCCCGCGCCGCCGGCCAGCCGCCGCGGACCAGCGCCTCGCGCAAGGCCTCGATCCAGCGCGTGAAGTAGCTGGCGATGGCGGCCGCGAAACGATCCCGCGTCTCGTCGAGCGCAAACGCCCCGACCAGGCAGACGCGGCGGCCGGAGCGGAAGTAGTCGTCGACGCCGCGCCACATCCGCGGGATCGACTGCTCCGGCGGATCATTGCGCAGCGGCGCATAGATCTCGCGCTCGAACCAGGCGTCGACATGCGCCAGCACCGCGCGCCCCATCTCGTCCTTCCCGCCTGGAAAGAAGTGATAGAGGCTGCCTTTGCCCAGTCCCGTCGTCTCGGTGATCCGGCTGAGCGAGGTGCCCTCGAAGCCGAACTCGCGGAACACCTCGGCGATCAGCGGGATGACGTCGGCGCGCTCGTTGAGCGTCCGCATGGCTCTGCCTGCTTCAAAGTCCCAATTCGGTCAGGCCGGGATGATCGTCCGGCCGGCGCCCGAGAGGCCAGTGGAATTTGCGATCGTCCGCCTTGATCGGCAGGTCATTGATGCAGGCGTAGCGGCGCTGCATCAGCCCCTGCCCATCGAACTCCCAGTTCTCATTGCCATAGGAGCGAAACCAGTTGCCGCTGTCGTCGTGCCACTCATAGGCGAAGCGCACCGCGATCCGGTCGTCGCTGTGGGCCCAGATCTCCTTGATCAGGCGGTAGTCGAGCTCCTTGGCCCATTTGCGGGTGAGGAAGGCGACGATCTCGGCACGGCCGGTGATGAACTCGGCGCGATTCCGCCACCGGCTGTCGGGCGTGTAGACCAGCGACACGCGCTCGGGGTCGCGGCTGTTCCAGCCATCTTCGGCCATGCGCACCTTCTGGGTGGCAGTCTGCAGCGTAAACGGCGGGGCGAGAGTGCTCACGGGACATCTCCTTGTGTACCATCTCGCATACTCTGTACTGATTGGTACAGATCGTCAAGCCACTTATGTCGAGCGGAGCTCCCGGCACAAGCTCGGCCGCATGCAATCCGGTGGACGTGCGAAGGCCTATGCCGGCGGTGCCCCTCTACCGAATGCGCGCGCCGCGACAGTCAGAACCCTTGTGTGCTCAGCGGAAATTCGATGTTCTGCTAAGGGAACCGACCGCGCCGCGGGGGCGACACGGTCCGCCGGCTACATTTTTGAGGATATCGGACATGTCGATGCTCACGCCGCATGGCGAGTGCCTGCTGTGGACACCTGAGCTGATCTGGGTGAACACGGTGTCCGACATCCTCATCTCCTTCGCCTTCTTCACCATCGCGTTCGTGCTCGCCTTCATCGTCTATCGCCGCCGCGACTTTCAGTTCAGCTACATCTTCTGGGCCTTCGCGCTGTGGGTGTCCGTGTGCGGGATGACACGACTGATCGAGGTGCTCACGATCTGGGTTCCGGCCTACAGCCTGGAGGCGGCCACCAAGGGCTTCCTGGCCTTCATGTCGATCGGCATCGCCTCGGCGCTGCTGCTGATGCTGCCGCGGGTGCTGACGATGCCGTCCCGCGCCGAGCTGCGTAACGCCTATGCGCAGCTCGAGGAGGAGACGCGGCAGCGGCGCACCGCCGAAGCCATGGTCAAGCGCTTCCAGGAGATCGAGGCCACCGAGGCGCAGGTGCGGCAGGCACAGAAGATGGAAGCGATCGGTCAGCTCACCGGCGGCGTCGCCCACGACTTCAACAACATCCTGACCGTGATCACCGGCACCATCGAGATCCTGGCCGACGCGGTGAAGGACCGTCCGCAGCTGGTGCAGATCACCAGCCTGATCAACTCGGCGGCCGCCCGCGGCGCCGATCTCACCCGCCATCTGCTCGCCTTCGCCCGGCGCCAGCCGCTGCAGCCGCGCAGCGTCGACATCAACGGCATGGTGGTCGACACCGCCCGCCTGCTGCGCCGGACGCTCGGCGAGCAGATCGAGATCGAATCCATGCTGGCGCACGATTCGGCGCCGGCCATGATCGACCCCAGCCAGCTGTCGACCGCGATCCTGAACCTCGCGCTCAACGCGCGCGATGCCATGCCGGACGGCGGCAAGCTGACCCTGGAAACCAAGAACGTCCTGCTCGACGCCGCCTATGCGCGCATGAACCCGGAGGTGATCCCCGGCAACTACGTCATGATCGCGGTCAGCGACACCGGGGAGGGCATCCCCGCCAACCTGCTCGACAAGGTGTTCGAGCCGTTCTTCACCACCAAGGATGTCGGCAAGGGCGTCGGCCTCGGGCTGAGCATGGTCTACGGCTTCGTCAAGCAGTCCAACGGACACATCAAGATCTACAGCGAGCCGGGGCACGGCACCTCGGTCAAGCTGTACCTGCCGCAGGCCAATACCGATGCGGATGCGGCACTATCAACCGTCAGCGCCGAGGGCATGGAGCGCGGCGACGAGACGATCCTGATCGTCGAGGACGATTCGCTGGTGCGCGAATATGTCATCGCCCAGATCAAGCGGCTCGGCTACACCACGCTCGCGGCCAGCAAGGCCGACGAGGCGCTCGCCCTGATCGATAGTCCGGTCCGCATCGACCTTTTGTTCACCGACATCATCATGCCCGGCGGCATGAACGGCCGCCAGCTCGCGATCGAGGCGCTGAAGCGGCGTCCCAGCCTCAAGGTGCTGTACACGTCCGGCTATACGGAGAACGCGATCGTTCACCACGGCCGCCTCGATGCCGGCCTGCTGCTGCTCACCAAGCCGTATCAGAGCGCCGATCTCGCACGCATGCTGCGGACCGCACTGAACTCTTGACCGTGCGATGCGCGACGCATGATCCGGCTTGCGGGCACGCGCGTTTCCGGGCGGTGATGCGCACCTTCTTGCGGAGCTGAGGGACTTGAATGGCCGAGATGTTTTCACGCTGGCTGGCCGCCGTGCAGGCCTATGCGTCGGCCGATGACCCGCAGTCCGACATCGCCGCCAAGGTCGCGCTGGTCATCGTCTCCAACCAGCCGTTCTATCCGCTCTATCTCCATGCCATCGTGGGTACGGCGGCGTGGCCGGCCTGGCTGACGCTGCTCACGGCGCCATTGTTCGCCAGCGCGCCTATGCTCGCGCGGCGCAATCCGTTCGCCGGCCGCGCCCTGATGGTCCTGACCGGCACGGTCAACACGGTGTTCTCCGTCAAGCTGCTCGGCGCGCAGAGCGGCGTCGAGCTGTTCTTGCTGCCTTGCGCCCTGCTCGGCGCGGTGCTGTTTCGGCCAGCGGAGCGCCTGATGTCGTTGCCTTTGTTGGGACTGCCATTCGTGTCCTATCTGCTGATCGATCCCCGCCTTGGCGAGCCGCTGATGAAGGTCGCCGACTCCAATTTCGCGTCGCTCGTCGCGATCAACGCGACCAGCGTCGGCGCGCTGACGGCCCTGATCGGGATCCTCGCTGCCGCACGCATGGCGGCGCAGTAAGGCGCAGCAAGCCCACCTCGTCCCTGCTCAAGACTTCGACGCCCAGATCGGCCCTGGCGCGCCGCCGCTGCGGCGGCGGTGCCACATCTGGTCGTAGAGATCCTGCAGCGACCGGGCATAGGCGGCAGCGTCGAACAGCGGCGCGGCCAGCCGGTTGCGCCAGAGCCTGGCCTTGGCCGCCTGCAGCAGATCCGGCTCGGCGGCGAGCGTCAGCGCCACCGCCAGATAGTCGGCCTCGTCCGATGCAATGAGCTCGGGACATCCGACCGCATGTAACAGGCTGCCGGCGACCCGCGAGGCAAACGTGTCCCCGGCGCAGCTCACGATCGGCACGCCAGCCCACAGCGCGTCGCTCGCCGTGGTGTGGGCGCCATAGGGCGCGGTGTCGAGCACGAGATCGGCGAGCTGGAGCCGGCGCAGATGCTCGCCTTGCGTCGTTTCCGGCGCGAACACCAGGCGACCGGGCGCCACGCCGCGCCGAAGCGCCTCGCCGCGCAGATTGCCCTCGGCCCGATCGGACGCCAGCAGCCACAGCACGCTGTCCGGCGTCGCGTCGAGCAGGCGGCACCACAGGTCGAACACCGCGGGCGTGAACTTGTAGGCCTGGTTGAAGCAGCAGAACACGATGCCGGCGTCCGGCAGGCCGACCTCCGCACGGGTCGGCGCCGGGCCCAGCGCTGCCCGGCCGTGCGGCTGGTACGAATGCGGCATGTAGGCAAAACTCTCCGAATAATCGGCCGCAACGGCCAGCGGTGTCATGAACGGATCGGTGATCATGTAGTCGCAGATGCCGCCGCCCAGCGTCCCGGGATAGCCGAGGAAATTCACTTGGACCGGCGCCGGATGCAACATCAGGATTCCGGTTCGGGCACCGCGCGTATAGCCCTTGAGGTCGACCAGAATATCGATCTGCGCGGCATGCACCGCGGCTGCGGCGGCGCTGTCGCTCAGCGCGGTCACGTCATGAAAGCCGTCGAAGACGGCGTGCAGCCGGCCCCGCATGGCGCCGCGATCGTCGGCGCCGAATGAGAAGGCGTGCAGCTCGCAGCGATCGCGGTCATGCGCCTCGAGCGCTTCGATCAGCAGATGCGCCGTGGCGTGGTCGTGGAAGTCGTTTGAAAGGTATCCGACACGAAGCTTGTCGCGGAATGTCAGATCGAAGCGAAAATCCAGCCGCGCCCGCTCGGCGCCGCTGGCGGCGATCCGGTCGCGAGTCCACAACTCGGAGCAAAGGCGATGCTCGCCGGCGCTCATGCCGGGCACCGAGAGCAGCAGGAACGGCGGAATCTGCCCCGATCGCGCCTGCGCCAGCGACAGCCGGACATCGGTCGACGACCGGGCGAAATCATCCCAGGCACACATGCCGCGGTCGCGCCCGAGCGATCTCATTCAGGTCCATCCATGGCGGAGGCTGAAATCAGACCCAGCAAGTCCTGCGCCAGACCCCGGCCTGCAGATGAAATGGAGGCGCGCTGTGACAACTCCCTCGCTGTAGCTCGGGCGCCGATCGCGCCGCGGGAATGACGCGCTGTGTCCGAAGAACTACGCGGCCGCCATCTGCAGGTGCGACGGCCGGGAGGAGGCTCCGTGATGGCTCATATTGTAGTTGATGTTCGCCGGCGGTTGCGACGGCGCCTGGCGAGCGACGAAATAATCCTCGAGCTCGGCGACCGCACGGCTTTCCCATTCGGCGGCCTGCATCAGCAGCGAGTCGCGCTGATGCGGGCGAAATGCCGCGGTCTGGCGGTACAAGGAGGCGATGGTCCGATAGCGCCTTACGTTCTCGAGAACCGCTTCCCCGTTCATGATGCACTCCCCTCTCCGTCCTCCAGGACGCGCCGAAGGTGCACGTGCGCGCTTTGCGAAATCGTTAGCGGGCGGGACAGCGTGTCCGGATGGTTGGCGAATCGTTGCCTAACGCACTGCGGCGGATTGTCCGGTTCGTGGAAAGAGGTCGGTATCAGTTGACCGCCCATCCGGATTTACAATGACTTAAGGTTAAGACCATACGCGCAGAAAGTGACGCCGTCACAGACACCTACGATCACGAGTGTTGTAGTTGGACTACAGCCTAACAGGCCAAATTGTGAGAAAAGCTTGTCTCAATGTTGCACATTTTAATTGAGGATTGTGACCGATGAAGACCCTTGCCTCAGCCGTCTCTTTGCTCCTCGCCAGCTCGCTCGGCGCATTCGCCGCGGATCTGCCGGCCCGCTACACCAAGGCTCCTCCCCCGGCCGTGATCTACAATTGGACCGGCTTCTACTTCGGCGGCAGCGTAGGCTACGGCTGGGGCCGGTCGAACTTGAACACGACGCTGGACCAGACCAGCAGCTGGGCGGTCGAAGGCGCCGCCTTCCAGAATCAGTTCGTCAACATCAGCAACAACCGGCTCAATCCAGCCGGCGTGCTCGGCGGTCTGCAGGCCGGCTACAACTGGCAGAGCGGTGCCGGCGTCTTCGGCATCGAGGCCGACATCAACGGATCGGACCTCAACAAACGGACGGTCTACACGGCGGCCAACCCGCCCACGACCCGCACCTTCAACGAGAGCATCCGGAACGACTGGTTCATGACCCTGCGCGGCCGCGCCGGCTACGCGGTCGATACAACGCTGTTCTACGTCACCGGCGGTCTCGCCGTCGGCAACGTCAAGGGCAGCTGGGATCTGACTTCGGCGAACGGCTACACCAAGACCGCCTCGGCCAACGAGACGCGGGTCGGCTGGACGGTCGGCGCCGGTGTCGAGCATGCGTTTGCGCCGAACTGGACCGTCAAGGCTGAATATCTCTACACCGACCTCGGCAGCATCAACTACACTTCGGCCTACGTCCCGGGCAGCACCTTCGCCCCGCCCGGCTCGAACTACGTCGAGCGCCTGTCCCAGGACTTCTCATTCCACACGGTCCGGGTCGGCGTGAACTACAAGTTTGGTGGCCCGGTGGCCGCGCGCTACTGATCGCCGTCATCCATAGCGACGCCATTCAAGGAAAAGCCTCGGCCCAGTGCCGAGGCTTTTTTGTTGGGGTCTAGGGCGGGTCAGGCCGCCGCGATCGCCGCCCGGAAGCGCCGCAAGGTCAGCGCCAGGACCACGGCGCCGATGGCGGCGACCGCAGCGAATTGCGGCCACACCACATCGATGCCGGCGCCGCGATAGAGGATCGACTGGGCGAACGACACGAAATGCGTCGACGGCGACGCCTTCATGATCGTGGCGAGCCACACCGGCTGGCTTTCCACTGGCGTCATCCCGCCCGACAACAGGTTCATCGGCACGGCGACGAGGATATAGAGCAGGCCCAGCTGGGGCATCGATCGCGCGATGGTGCCGAGAAACAACCCGACGGCGGTCGCGAAGAACAGATAGAGCACGGTGCCCACCATGAACAGCGGGATCGAGCCCATGATGGGCACGTGCAGGTACCACCGCACGACGGCATAGAGCGCGATGGCGACGGCGACCGCGATCACCAGCGCGTTGGCCCAGATCTTCGACATCGCGATCTCGAATGGCGACAGCGGCATGACCAGCAGATGATCCATGGTGCCATGCTCGCGCTCGCGCACCAGCGCCGCGCCGGCCAGGATGATCGCAAGCATGGTGACACTGTTGATGATGCCCATCACGCCTTCGAACCAGGCGGTCGTGACATTGGGATTGAACGCGATCCGCGTCACCAGATTGACCGGGGAGGGCGAGGATGTCTCGGATCGGGCCACGAACCAGGCGACCTCGGTGTTGATGATCTGCAGCGCATAGCCGGATCCGATTCCCGCCTGGATCATCGCGGTCGCATCGACGTTCAGCTGCACCGACGGCCTCCGCCCGGCAAGGACGTCGCGCTGGAAGTTCGGCGGGATGTCGAGCACGAACGTGAAGCGGCCGCTGTTCATGAGCCGCTCCACCTCGCCCTGGCTGATGTAGACAGGCGGCTGGAAGTAAGGCAGCTGGAATACGCTGGCGATCCGACGCGACAGCTCGGAGCTGTCCTCATCGACGACGGCGATCGAGGCGCGATGCAGCTCCTGCGAGCTGCTCTGCGCCTGGCTGATCACCGCCACCGTGAACGAATAGATCACGAGCCCGATCAGCACGACGTCGCCGAACAGGCTGCGCAGCTCCTTGGTTCCGAGCCAGAACACGTTGGAGAGCGAGTGCATCATGGCTCACGCCTCCTGCTTCGGCAGCATCGCCAGGCTGAACCCCGTCAGGACGGGAATGAAGATCAAAAGGATCAGGATGTCGGCGCCGACATCGGCAAAGCCCAGCCCCTTGGTGAAGGTGCCGACCGCGATCGGGCGGTAGTACGTCATCGGGAAAACCATGCCGATCAGCTTGGCCACACCGGACAGCGACGACACCGGGACCAGCATGCCCGAGAACTGCGTGGCGGGCAGCACGGTGAGGATGGCGGTCCCGAACAGAGCCGCAATCTGGGTGCGGCAGAAGGTCGAGATCAGCATGCCGAAGCCGGTGGTGGTGACGACATAGACGAACGTACCGACCATCAGCGGCAGAAGGGCCCCCTTGAGGGGCACGCGGAACAGGACCGTCGCCATCACATACATCAGCACGAAGTTCACCAGCGCGACGGCGATGTAAGGCAGCTGCTTGCCGAGCAGGAATTCGAGCCGCGTCACCGGCGTGACATAGAGGTTGGTGATCGACCCCAGCTCCTTTTCGCGCACGACCGCGAGCGCCATCAGGATGGCCGGAAACAGCGCGAGCAGCAGCGCGATCGTGCTTGGGGCCATCGCGTAGATGCTGTCGAAGGATTGGTTGTACTTGAACCTGATCTCGACATTGACCGACGAGGCCGGCAACGGCTGCGTCGTCTTGACGGCGGGATCGGAGAGATAGAGCTGATGCGTACCCTCGAGATATCCGCGAATGGTTTCGGCGCGGAACGGCATCGCGCCGTCGATCCAGGCCGACACGAAGGCCGGCCGGCCGCGCTTGATGTCGACACCGAAGTTCGGCGGGATTTCGATCGAGGCCTTGATGTCGCCGCTCTTCATCCGCCGTTCGAGCTCGGCATAGTCCGCGAGCGGTGGCCTTTCGACGAAATAGCGCGAGCCTCTGAGCTCCGACAGATAGGCACGGCTCTCCGGCGACTGATCGCGATCGAGCGCGGCGAAGGTCAGGTTGTTGACGTCCGTGGAGATGCCGAAGCCGATCACGATCATCAGGAACGCCGTTCCGAACAGCGCGAACATCAGCCGGATCGGGTCCCGGATCAGCTCGAGACCTTCGCGGATCGTATAGGCGAGCAGCCGCCGCAGACTGAAGGCGGCCTGCCCCCGGTCGTCCTGCGGCCGATCGACGGGACGCGGATCGGGCTTCGCCTGGGTCAGCGTGACCGGCGGATCGGCGACGCCGGCATCCTGCTCGAGGAAGGCGATGAACGCCTGCTCCAGCGTCTGCACGCCCTTGGCGCGGATCAGCCCGTCCGGCGTATCGGTCGCCAGCACCCGCCCCTCATGCATCAGCGACAGCCGGTCGCAGCGCGCCGCCTCGTTCATGAAATGCGTGGAGACGAAGATCGTCATCTCATCCTGACGCGAAAGTTCGATCAGCAGGCGCCAGAACTGATTGCGCGCGACCGGATCGACGCCCGACGTCGGCTCGTCCAGGATCAGCAGATCGGGTCCGTGGACGATCGCCACCGCGAGCGACAGGCGCTGGCGGATGCCGAGCGGAAGATCGGCCGCGAGGCTGTCGATATGGTCGGTGAGGTCGCAGCGCTCGACCAGTTCGGCAATCCGCTTCCCGGCAGCGGCCAGCGGCAGATGGAACAGCCGCGCATGCAGCACCAGGTTCTGCCGCACCGTGAGCTCGCCATAGAGCGAGAAGGCCTGTGACATGTAGCCGACGCGGCTGCGCGATTCATGATTGCCGGCCTCCATGGAGCGGCCGAAGATCAGCGCCTCGCCTTCGGTGGGCGGCAGCAGCCCCGTCAGCATCTTCATCGTCGTGGTCTTGCCGCAGCCGTTCGAGCCGACGAAGCCGAAGATCTCGCCCTTGCGGATCTGGAAATTCACGCGGTCGACCGCGGTGAAATCGCCGAAGCGGCAGGTCAGGTCGCGCGCGACGATCACGGTCTCTTGGCTGCCGTCGAGCTCGGACTTCGCCGGCATCTCGGCCCGGTCGCGCGCCGGGCGGTCGGGCAGCAGCGCGACGAACGCGTCCTCGATCGACGCCGCCTTGGTCTGCGCCTTGAGCTCCGCTGGCGTGCCGGTCGCGAGGATGCGCCCGTCGTTCATCGCGATCAGCCAGTCGAAACGCTCGGCCTCCTCCATATAGGCGGTCGCGACGATGACGCTCATGCCCGCCGTGCTGCGCGCGCGCAGGCGGTCGATCAGGTCCCAGAATTGCCGGCGCGACAGCGGATCGACGCCGGTGGTCGGCTCGTCAAGGATGAGAAGATCGGGATCATGGATCAGCGAGCAGCACAGGCCGAGCTTCTGCTTCATGCCGCCGGACAGCTTTTTCGCCGGCCGGTCGGCGAAATCGGACAGCGCCGTCGCTTCCATCAGCTCGGCGATGCGCCACTCGCGCTCGGACCTCGACTGGCCGAACAGCCGGGCAAAGAACGCGATGTTCTCGCGCACGCTGAGATCGGGATAGAGATTCTTGCCGAGGCCCTGCGGCATGTAGGCGATCCGCGGACACACCTGGGTGCGGGCGCGCCGGTCCGCCATGTCGACGCCGAGCACGCGCGCTTGGCCGTCCTGGATCGCGCGCGCGCCGGCCAGGATCGACAGCAGCGACGACTTGCCGACGCCATCGGGACCGATGAGCCCGACAACGCGGCCGGTGGGAATATCGATCGAGACATCGTCGAGCGCGACGACGTCTCGATAGCGCTGCGAGACGTTCCTGACGATCGCGACCGGAGGCGCATCGCCGATCGTGTCAGCCGTCATGGCGACACGTGCAGACGCGCCGGCCATGCGACGTCCGGATTCCACCGGACATACGCCACGCCCGGCAACCCGCTCCTCACGGCATCGGCGTGCGCGGCCAATCTATCCTGATCGACGCGCACACGGATGCGAAACATCAGCTTGTCGCGCTCGCTCCGGGTCTCGACCGTCTTCGGCGTGAACTGCGCCTGGCTCGCCACGAACGACACTTTCGCCGGGATCGGACGATCCGGATAGGCGTCGAGCACGATGCGCGCCTCGGTGCCGATCTTGACCTTGCCGACCTCCTCGGTCGGCAGGAACACGTCCATGTAGACATAACCGATGTCGAGCATGGTGAAGATCTTGCCTCCGACGGCGAGGACTTCGCCGACATTGGCGAGACGATATTGAATGCGGCCGGGCTTCGGCGCGATCAGGGAGTTGTCGGCGATCTGGACGGTGTAGAGCGCGACGTCGTGACGAACCGCTTCGAGCCCGCGTTCGGCTTCGAAAATTCGCGCCTGCGCGCCGGCGAGGCCGGCGGTGGCATTGTCGAGCGCCTGCTGACGCTGATCGGCCAGCTCGCGTGTGGTCCAGCCGTTCTGCAGCAGGCTGCGCGTGCGCTCCATCTCCTGCTCGGCGAGCGTCTTGTGCGCCTGCAATTGCGCGAGATTGGCGCGGGCCTGATCGACGACGTGCTGCGCCTGCTCGGCCTGGGCCTGCGCCTTCGACAGCGACTGCTGCAGCTCCTTCGTGTCCATCCGCGCCACGATCTGCCCGGCCTCGACGCGATCACCGATATCGGCGCGCAGCTCGGCGACGCGCCCGGCAAATTTGGTCGCGATGTCGATCTGGTCAGCCTCGATGCGACCGTTGCTGACGCTGATGCCGAGCGGCAGCGGCGGATGCAGCCGCTGCCACCAGACATAACCGCCACCGCCGGCGACTCCGCCGGCGAGCACGAGCAGCAGAAGCGGCCACAACGCCCACCTGCGCCGCGGCTGATGGGACACGGGAACAGGCACCGCCGACGCGGGAACGACAGCGCCGGGCTCAGCACGCACGTCCTGAACGGGCCGGATGTCGCTGACGAGCTCGGATTCCTGCTGATTCATTCCAAAAACGCCTTCGTCGCTGAAGCAGGCGTTCCGTTTGCCATACGCACGCAGAAATCCGTTGACGCAGCTCAATCGCCATCAGGCGGCACGCGCCGGCGGCTCAGCCAGCCAATCACATTTCAGTTATGGCGTTGGTCGATGCTCAAGCGTTCATCAGGGGCTGAACGTCGCGAGCGGTGCGGCGAGCGCCTCGCGAACGCGCGCGACGACGTCGGCATAGTCACGTCGCGCATCCTGGCGGAACAGCCGCACGCTCGGATACCACGGACTGTCGTCACGGCCGAGCAGCCAGCGATAGTCCGGCGTGAAGGGCAGCATGATCCAGGTCGGCTTGCCCAGCGCGCCGGCCAGATGCGCCACGCTGGTATCGACGGTGATGACGAGGTCGAGATTATCGATCAGCGCCGCGGTATCGACGAAGTCACCGATGTCGGCGGTGAGATCGAGAATGTCGTCGCGCGCGGCGAGCGCGGCCTTGTCGGACGACCGAGGCTCCTTCTGCAGACTGACGAACCGCGCGCCAATCTCGAACAGCGGCGCGAGCGTCGGCAACGGCATCGAACGGTTGTGATCGTTGAGATGCGCGGGGTTGCCCGACCAGACCAGGCCCACCCGCAAGCGGTCATGCGGACCGAGTCGCTGTTCCCAGATCGCCCGGCGCGCCTCGGGAGGGCGCGGCAGATAGCACGGCGCGGCAGGGATCGTATCGAGCCGGGTGTCAAACGCGAGCGGCAGGCTCGACAGCGGACAGTGATAGTCGATGGCAGGCAGCGCATCGATGCCGCGGGCAAGACACTGCGCCACGCCATCCAGGCCGGACAGAAGCGGCTGCAGCGGCGCGTCGACCTCGAGCACGACGCGCGCGCCCTGCGCGGCCACCATTGTGGCGTAGCGCGAAAACTGGATCGTGTCGCCGAGCCCCTCGTCGCTATGGAGCAGGATCGTCTTGCCGGCGAGGGGCGCGTCGGCAAGCCACAGCGGCGCCTCGAAGCTGCGCTCGACGAAGCCGACGGCGCGACATTTTCGTCCCCATTCGCGCGCCGCCCAGCCACGGGCGAAGTCGCCGGTCAACAGCCGGAACAGCGCCGCGTTCCAATGCGCATCGGCCAGATCAGGCCGCAGCGCGACGGCGCGATCGAAGCTTTCGAACGCCTCTGCGAAGCGATGCAGCTCGGCCAGCGACGTGCCGCGATGATTGTGGAAATCCGCGGTCTGCGGCCGCAGCGCGATCGCCTTGTCGAACATGGCGACGGCGTCATCATGACGGCCGAGGTTCTGCAGGATGCATCCATAGCCATTGGCGAAGTCGGGATTGTCAGGCGCCAGCACCTGCGCGCGATGGCCGAGAGTCTCGGCTTCCTGGTAGCGGCGCAGCCGCCGCAGCGCGATGCCCTTCAGGTACAGCACGCCCGCCTGATCCGGCATCACCGCCAGCGACTGCCCGAAGCGCGAGATGGCCTGCTCGTAGTGGCCAGCATCGAAATGAAGCGCTCCGGCCTTGTTGGCCGCCTCGACATGATCTGGCTTGAGCTGTGCCACCTGATCGAAGGCCAGCGCCGCCTCGTCACGCCGGCCCTGGGCTTCGAGCACCTCGCCGAGACGAAACCACGTCGCGGCACGATCGGGCGCGAGCTGCAGCAGCCGATCGCAGGCCAGCGCCGCCTCGGCGTGCCGCTCCCTCAGTTGCAGCAGTTCGCCAAGCGCATCCCAGCTCTCCACCGCATCCGGCTGCAGCTGCAGCGCGCGATCATAGGCCTTGATCGCTTCATCGACGCGGCCGGAGTCCCGCAGCGCCTGCGCCAAGCCGACGAAGGACTCCGCTGCGGAAACGTCCTGCCGAACGGCGCGGGCAAACCACTCGATCGCATCATCGGCGCGCTTGAGCGCCAGGCAGACCTGTCCCATCGCACGCAGCGCGTCGAGCGAGGCCGCGTCCAGCGTCAGCGCGCGGCGGCACGCATCCTCGGCCTGCGCGAGCTGGCCGGCGCGCAGCAGCCGCAGGGCGGCGGCACACAGCGCATCAGGCGTATCGCTGTGGCCCATCGATCCGGATTTGACCGGGGGCTTGCCGGCGGGCCGGCGCGGCTTGTGCTTCATCAGGGGATCTCTGCGCTCGTGCTGCAAGCGGTAGATGATTCCCCGATGCGCGGAAAGATTGCGTCGGCGTCAGGAGACCGGTGCCGGCGCCAGCGGCACCGCCTCGAGGCCGCCGAAGCGACGCTCGCGGCTGCGGAACGAGGCGAGCGCCTGCGCCAGATCTGCGGCATCGAAATCGGGCCACATCCGTTGGGTGAAATGCAGCTCGGCATAGGCGCCTTCCCAGAGCAGGAAATCGGATAGGCGCTGCTCGCCGGAGGTGCGGATGATCAGGTCGACGTCGCGCAAGCCGGCTTCGCCCGTCACGAGGTCGGAGAACGCCGCACGCGTCAGGCCGTCGATCTCGCGGGCCTTCGCTGCGGCCTCGAGGATCGCGTCGCGCGCTGAGTAGTCGACGGCGATGCGCAGGTGCAGGGTGCTGCCATTGCGGGTTGCCGCTTCGGCCCGGCCGATGGCGTCGGCGATGCCGCCGGGCAGCCGGTCGCGGCGGCCGATCACCGTGAGGCGGACGCCGTTGCGCACCAGCGACTCCACCTCGCTGGCGAGATAGACCCGCAACAGCGCCATCAAGGCGGCGACCTCGGCACGCGGGCGTCGCCAATTGTCGCTGGAGAACGCATACAGCGTCAGCGTCCCGATGCCCTGGTCGGGCGCGGCTTCGACGACGCGACGGATCGCGTCGACGCCCGCCTCGTGCCCGCGCAGCCGCGACAAGCCCTTGCGCGTCGCCCAGCGGCCGTTGCCGTCCATGATGATGCCGACATGCAGGCCATCCGACACAGCAGGCGATTTCGGTTGCAGACTACTTTGCATTGCAAAGCTCCAGGTCAAAAAAAATGCGATGCGCGATTCAGACGCGGCCGGGGATCAGGCCGACCGACGATGGCGTATGCTCCTTGCCGGCAGCGGCCGCGGCGTCGCGGACGAGGCGCTCGAGCACGGCGAGATAATCGAGGAAGCGGCGGCGTCCCGCCTTGGTCAGCCGACAAGTGGTGTGAGGGCGATTGCCCTCATAGCCCTTGGTGACCTCGACGAGGCCGGCCTCCTGCAGCACCTGCAGGTGCCGCGACAGATTGCCGTCGGTCAGCCCGCAGAGCTGCTTGAGGTCGGCAAAAGCGAGACCCTTCGGGTGCGCCATCAGCGAGGTGAGCAGGCCGAGCCGGGCCTTCTCGTGGATGACGCGATCGAGGCCGTCATAGGAGAACGGCGCGCTGCCGTCAGTCTTCGACATCGGACTCTCCGGTCGCAAAATACAGAATGCCCGCCATCAGCCCCTGTCCGATCGCGAACGGAAGCCCCATCGTCCATGGCGACAGCGCATGCGTGGCGCTGCCCACCAGCAGCACCGCGAAGCCGGCCAGGAAATAGAACGCCCCGGCCAGCGCCACCGTGCGCGGCAGCGAGCGCACCGACGCGAACACGCCGAGCGACATCAGGATCTGCCACAGGCCCGGCAGCATCCACAGCGCCTCCGGCGCGAACTTCCACAAGAGCACCGCGAGCAGCACGCCAGCGATGCCCGCCGGTAGGAACTGCTCGACCGCCTGGTGGATCATCGCGTCCGCAAGGCCGGAATGATGCCGGCGCGACCGCGCCCGCATCTCGAACCAGATCATCGTCAGCGAGACACAGGCTGCCGCCGCCCATCCGAGCAGGAACGTCCACGCGTCCGCCGTCGGGTCGCGCAGAAACAGCTGCTGAAGCAGTGCCGTGACCAGCGCAACGGCCGAGGTCGCGGCCATCGTCGCCGGCCCGTAGCCGCGAAATGCCGTGCCCGCCGCAAGCTGGCTGCGGATCGCAATGATGTCCGCCAGCGCCTTGTCGAGGTCGCGCATGTCTCACCTGAAGCCGGGACCGGCTCATTCAACTTTGCAATACAAAGTATATACGAACGCAAAGTCGATGCAAGCCCGCGCGAACCCGGAGCGCGCCTGCGTCAGCCGATCGGCCGCGCGTGCCGAGTTCGGTCGAGGGTGTCAGTAATACGAATAGCGGTGCACGCGGCGCGGCGGCGGCATGTCGACATAGACCGAGGGGCCGCGGCGGGCAGGATCGAACGCGACGCGCGGATTGATGCCACAGCCTGCATTGCGCCCGGAGGCGCTCGCCCGGCACTGCTCGAAGGTGTGATAGGAGCAGTCGCCGGGATAGCCGACGCCCCGGCCCTGCACACACCAGGGATAGTCGTAACCGCCTGCGGAGGCCGGCGCGATACCGCCACCAAGTGCAACGCCGACGAGGCCGGCTGCCATCATCATCACCTTGCGCATGATCTGTTCCTCTTCTGGCCGGAGGGTTGCACCACACCGGCATGGTCAAAAAACGACAAATCGGCGGAACGGATCACCAACCAAGGCAGTGACGTGTCGCATGCGCGGCGCGTCACCTTCAGCCCTCGACTCCCGTCTGGCGAGCCGGCGCCGCATCGAGAACATGTTGCGGCGGCCGACCAGCGATTGCGTCGCTTCGTCGTCCTATTCGACCTTCAGGCCGGCGAACTCGACGACCTTCTTCCACTTCTCGGTCTCGGCGACGATCTGGGCGCCAAACTGCTCCGGCGACTGGATCAGCGGCTCGCCGCCGAGGTCGACCAGACGCGCCTTGATCTCTGGCTCGGCCAGGATGACGTTGACCTGCTTGTTGAGCTTCTCGATGATCTCCTTGGGCGTGTTCTTCGGCGCGCCGATGCCGAACAGCGCGCTCGCCTCGTAGCCGGGCACGGTCTCGGCGACGGCCTGGACGTCCGGCAATTGCGGCGAACGCTGCTGGGTGGTGACGCCGAGCGCCCGCAACGAGCCAGAGCGGATGTGCTGGATGATGGAGGGCATGTTGTCGAAGATGACCTGCACCTGGCCGCCGAGCATGTCGGTGATTGCGGGCGCCGCGCCGCGATAGGGCACGTGCTGCATCTTGGTGCCGGTCATCGCCATGAACATCTCGCCCGACAGATGCACCGAGGTGCCGTTGCCGGACGAGGCCATGTTCACCTTGCCGGGGTTCTCCTTCAGGTAGGCGATGAACTCGGCGACGTTCTTGGCCCCGATGTCCTTGTTGACGGTCATCACGTTGGGGACTCGGTTGAGCGAGGCCACCGGCGCGATATCGCGAACGAAATTGAACTTCAGGTTGGTGTAGAGGCTCGCATTGATGTAGTTGGCCGGATTGACCAGCAGCACGGTGTGGCCGTCGGCCGCCGCGTTCACGACGGCATCGGTGCCGATATTATTGCCGGCGCCCGGCTTGTTCTCGACGATGAACTGCTGACCGAGCGCCTCGGACAGCCGCTGGCCGATCAGCCGCGCCAGGATGTCGGTCGCGCCACCCGGAGGATAACCCACCACGAAGCGGACCGGACGGGTGGGATAGTCGGCCGCGGACGCTTTGCCAACGGCAGCGATGGACGGAACGGCGGAGGCGATCAGACCAAGCGCGGTACGACGTGAAATCATGCGTTTCCTCAGGCATTATCGTTGAGCGGCGGCTAACGAGCCGCCGGGATCGACTGTAACAGAGTGCCGCGATGGCGGCGAGATCGATATCCAATCAGGAGGGAAGAGCCCATGCCGATCAAGGTCGATGCGCTCGATCATCTGGTCATCAATGTCGCCGACGTCGACCGCACGACGGCGTGGTACCAACAGGTGCTGGGCATGACGGTCCAGGTGTTCGATCCCGGACAAGGCAAGGTGAGGCGCACGTCGTTGCTGTTCGGGAACCAGAAGATCAACGTGCGACCGAAGGACGCGGACAAGGTCGACTGGTTCACGGCCGACCATGTGGCGGCCGGCAGCGACGACCTCTGTTTCCTCACCACCAGCACCCCAGACGAGGTGGTGGCGCATCTCACGGCGCTCGGCATCGCTGTCGAGGAAGGTCCGGTCGCCAAGCAGGGCGCACGCGGCACCCTGCGCTCGATATATTGCCGCGACCCCGACGGCAGCCTGATCGAGATCTCCTCGTATCAGGATTGAGCCGAGGCCGCCCTGAGGTCATTTCGTCACGGTCTCGCCGCTCTTGTCCATTTTCGCGACGATCTCGCTGCGCGACCATCCGGTCAGTTGCGCGAGATCCGTCGCCTGCGTGGCGAAACGTGCGGCGAGACTGTCCCGGTAGGTCTTCGCCGCGGCACAGGACGCCTCGCCGCGCCAGGGATGGTGCTGGACATAGCGGCCCTGAAAATTGCTGCGGTCCTTGGTCTCGGCGAAGACGATGTCCTCGGGGAAGGACTTCGCATCGTAGCGCACGTGCAGCCGGGTCACGAAGGCGTTGGCTCCGGCCGTGCCCCGGCGGAGGCTGAAGGCGGTGTCATCGTCGCTGCCGATCCAGCGCGCGCCGAGCTCGACCAGCTCCTTGTTGCTCATCGGATCGGCGGCGCAGGGATCGCACCACGCCATGTCCCAGGCATATTCGACGAACACCGCCTGCATGTTCTCGCGCGCGACGGCCCGCTCGAACAGGGCCTTGTAGAACGGCCCGAACTCGTCCTTCACATAGAGCGGGACATCGATATCGGATGGGATCTTCACCGTGCGATAATTGGCCGCCTCGATGCGGCCACTCCTGGTGAGTGCATAGATGATCAGGTCCTGCGGTCCCCTGGCGTTGACCGTGCCGAGCCGCAGCGGCACCATGAACTTGGGACTCTGGTACCGCACCTGCAACGGCCGCAGGGTGCCGTTGCCGATGTTCTTCATCCGCTCGACATTGACCTTGGCCACGAAGAACCGCATGCCCTGCCTGATATAGCTGCCGAGCACCGCGTCCGCGCCCTGCGGAATGCGATAATTGTTGTCGGTCAGCCAGCGCGTCAGCCCGTCGCTCTCCTGCGCCGACAGGATCAGCACGTCGTATTCGGCGATGTCGTAGCTGGCCTCGACGGTGACGCCATAGTTCCGCCGGGCCATCTCATAGACAGCGCCTGCCATCATCGGCGCCGCCGGCATCGCCCGCGCCGCAACGACGACCGGCGCACATGGATCGGCGTCATGATATTCGACCAGCCGCGGCGCGGTGTATTTGTCGAGATGGTCGATGGTCTTCGGCTCGACCACGCCGATCTGCTTGCGCTCGATGAAGGTCGGCACGGGGACGACGACCGCGAACTCCTTCACGTCGCCCTCGAAGTCGCTGGCCATCGTGATCGCAGTCTGCTCGCCATCGCGGGCGAGCACGACCTTCGATGACTGGTTGAACAGCTTCGCGTCGGCCTGGGCGACATAGAAGCCGCAAAACGCATTCGCCGGCGCCATCGCCGCGTTCGCCAGGATCGCGATGGCCGCGACGCCGGTGCGGAAGAGCTTGCTGTAACGCAGGATCATGTCGAACCTCCTTCGGGAACGGACGAACGCCAGGAAAAGCGGGTCTCAGGGACGAGGCGGTCGAGCAGCAGCGTGAGCGGCGACAGCGCGATCAGCGACACGTAGAGCGCCGGCCGCATCTGCAGGGCGAAGGTGAGGTAGTGCGCAGCGACCGCAACGCTCAGCGCGAACAGCAGCCGGCCGACGCGCGAGTCCGGCGAGGTGCGCGGGTCGGAGATCATGAAGAAAGTGAAGATCAGCAGCGAGCCGCTCTGCAGCTGGTGCAGCGGAATCGCGAGGGGATCGCCGAGCCAGGCGGCGCGCAGCAGCAGCAGCGCGGCATGGCTGGCGAAGAAATAGACTGCGATGTCGGCGCGCCGGGAGGCGCTGAGCACCAGGATCGCGAAGAAGCCGGCGAGGCTCGCGAACCAGATCTCCGTGCCCCATTGGCCGGGCGAGATCCACACGCCCTTGGAGTTGAACAGCAGCACCACGATCGCCAGCCCCGCCGGGTTGAACACGTGCTTGCCGTCGATGCGCAGCACGAATTTCGAGCCGATCGCGATCATTGCCGCTGCCGCATGCAGCCACAGTGCATCGGCGCGCAACAGCAGGCTGAGCGACAGGCCGGTGATCAATGGTGACTTGAGATCGAGCGGGGCGCCGGAGATGCGGCAGCAGGCCGCCTGCGTGAGCAGCGCCGCCGCGACCGCGATCACGCTCGCTGCGGGACGCGTGCCGAAATCGATCACGGCGAAATTGATCGCGAGCAACGTCGCCAATGCCGCGATCTGGAAATAGCGGGCATCGGGCAGCCGCCATGATCGTGGCTCGGCCTGCATGCAAACCTCCGGGCGTGTCTTGCCGCGCCATTGGTCGCCCGCGAACGGAGACGGGTTCAATCCCGATTTGATCGCAGCGACGCAAGGTGGCAGAAGATGACGACGAGAACGAAGCGGCCGGAGACAGGCCGTACTCAAGAACGACGGGAGCGAAGATGAAGGGAACGACGATGGCAGCGGGCACCGTGACGCCGTTCGACGGCATGGACGTGCCCTGGCTGTTGAAGCTGCGCAGCGAGACCCGGCGCGACCATCCGTTCCTGATCTCCGCGCCGTTCGATGCACCGGCGCGCCGCTGGACCTACGGCGCGTTTCACGAACGTGTCGGCGCCTTGGCGGCCGGTCTGGTCAAGCGCGGCGTCAAGCCTGGCGATGCCGTGCTGATCCATCTCGACAATTGCATCGAGGCGATGCTTGCCTGGTTTGCCTGCGTCGAGCTGGGCGCGCTCGCCGTCACCACCAACACGCGCTCGGCGGCCGCCGAGATGAGCTACTTCGCCGACCATTGCCGTGCGGTGGCCGCGATCACCCAGCCGGCCTATGCCGAGATGATCTCGGCGCATTGCCGCGATCTCAAGTGGATGGCCGTGATCTCGCACGATCCGGGTCAGGCGGAGGCGTCGGACGTCGGGCGAGGCGAGCGCTTCGAATCCCTGTTTGCCGACAGCGCCGACCGACCGCGCCGTCCGGCCGATCCGCTGGCGCCATGCAGCGTGCAATATACCTCGGGCACGACGTCTCGGCCGAAGGCGGTGCTGTGGACGCATGCCAACGCGCTGTGGGGCGCCAAGGTCAACGCCGTCCATGAGGACCTGCATCAGGGCGACGTGCACCAGACCTATTTGCCGCTGTTCCACACCAACGCGCTGGCCTACTCGATGCTGGCAACGCTCTGGGTCGGCGCGACCTGCGTGATTCAGCCGCGCTTCTCGGCGAGCCGGTTCTGGAGCGTGGCGCTCGAGCATGGCTGCACCTGGACCTCGACCATTCCGTTCTGCATGAAGGCGCTGCTCGACCAGGAGGTGCCGAAGCATCACAAATTCCGGCTGTGGGGTACGGCGATGTCCGAGCCGCCCGCCTTCGCCAAGTTTGGCATCAAGATCATCGGCTGGTGGGGCATGACCGAGACCATCACCCACGGCATCGTCGGCGAGGTCGACCAGCCGAACACGCCGATGTCGATCGGCCGCGCCGCGCCGGAATACACCATCCGCATCACCGACGATGACGGCCGGCCGACCGAAGTCGGCGCCACCGGCAATCTCGCCATCAAGGGCGTGCCCGGCCTGTCGCTGTTTGCGGAGTATCTCTACAATGAGGAGGCGACGCGGACGAGCTACGATGCCGACGGCTTCTTCCTCACCGGCGACCGCGTCACGCGGCTGGAAAACGGCGTCATCAAGTTCGGCGACCGCACCAAGGACATGCTCAAGGTCGGTGGCGAGAACGTCGCGGCGTCCGAGATCGAGCAGGTGATCATCACCGTGCCCGGCGTGCGCGAGACCGCCGTCGTCGCCAAGAAGCATCCGATGCTGGACGAGGTGCCGGTTGCGTTCGTCATCCCGCAAGCCGGGGTCGCGCGCGAGGAGCTAGCCGAGAAGGTGCTGGCCGCCTGCCGCGCCGGCCTCGCCGACTTCAAGGTGCCGCGCGAGGTGAAGCTGGTCGACGAGATGCCGCGCTCGACCCTGGAGAAGGTCGCAAAGGCCGAGCTGCGCAAGTTGCTGGATTGAACCGAGGTTGCGACACGCGGTCCTAATGCGCGCCCATCGCGACCGGGCGAAACGCCTGCAGCAGCTGCTGGTCGAGCTTCGGGCCCATGTTCTCCATGATCTGAAACGCGCGCGCATGCGTGAAGGCCGGTCGATAGGCGCGGTGCTCGATCAGCGCGGCGTAGATGTCGACGATCGTGGTGAGGCGCACGATGTCGCTGATCTGCTCGTTGTGCAGCGCGTCGGGATAGCCGGAGCCGTCGAGGAACTCGTGGTGATGCAGGATCACGTCGAGCATCTCCGGCGGGAAGCCGCCCTGCCGCCACAGCGCCTCGTAGCCGCGGCGCGGATGCTGGCGCAGCAGCGCGATCTCCTCCGCCGTCAGCTTGCCCTGCTTGTCGAGGACGGCGACCGGAATGAACGCCTTGCCGACGTCGTGCAGCAGCGCCGCGCGGACCAGCCGGCGCTGATCGTCGTCGCGCATGCCCAGATGAATCGAGAAGCCGACCGCGAGGCCGGTCACGAACAGGCAATGCCGATAGGTGTCGTTGTGATGGCAGCCGACCACGGTCATCCACTCGCGCAGCGAGGAGTGCTTGATCGCCTTCAGGATCTTGTTCTCGGCCGCGACGATGTCCTCCATCGTCAACTGGACGCCGGCGGGCAGCTTCTCGAAGATCTTGACCATGACGGCCTGCGCCGCCTCGACGCCGCGATTGAGCAGCTTGCCGCGATCGGTCTCGTCATAGCCGTCGTCGGCGGGAAGCGCCGAGCGAATGCGCTGCAGCACGTCGGCGGGGCTGAACGGACGCGCAATGGTGTCGGTGGCGCCCAGCGCCCATGCCTGCATGGTGGCATGGTGCAGCGCCTCGGCGAGCACGAACAGGCGGGGCACCTCGCTATAGGCGCGCGACGAGAGCTTCTTGCGCACCCGCTGCACGCTCTCCGGCGAGCGCAGGTTGATGTCGACGATGACGCCGGAGAAGCGGTTGCCGGGGTTCTCGGGGATCTCGGTGGTCGGCATCATGTCGACATCGCCGACCGAGCGCAGGATGCGCGCCAGCTCGCTGCTCTGGTCACCGCGATCCGACGCGAGCAGGAGATGGCGCCTGGTCGCGGTCTGGGTCACGGTCTGCTTGGCTGTCGCGCTCATACGTGCTCGCCCCCTGCGGTTTGCTGCCCATGCAAGTTACCGGCATACGGGTTCGTCGCGGCTTAAGCCGATCATTCAAGCTGTATCGTTTCAGGTGAGCGAGACGTTAAGGGAATCGTTCAAATCGTGCGGCGCGGGGATGTGACTGCGGCGCAAAAAGCAACCGCCGGAGACGAGCTCCGGCGGTTCCCAGATACAGCGATGGTCTCGCGACGACGCTACGCCTTCATCGCCGCCTTGACCGCTGCGGCGGTGATCGGCAGCGAGCGCAGCCGCGCGCCGCAGGCGTTGTAGATGGCGTTGCCGAGCGCCGGCGCGACCACGGTCACCGCGGGCTCGCCGACGCCGGTCGCCTTCTCCCCATTGGCGATCACGGCGATCGCGACCTCCGGCACCTGGCTCATCCTCAGCGGCGTGTAGCTGTCGAAGTTGGTCTGCTCGATGCCGCCGTCCTTCAAGGTCGCCTTCTCGTACATCGCGAGCGACAAGCCCCACAGCGCCGCGCCCTCGACCTGGGCGCGGATGTTGTCGGGATGGACCTGCGTGCCGACGTCGGTCGCCACCGTGAGCTTCTTCACCGTGACCGCCCCCGAAGGGGCAACCGCGACATGGGCGACGCACGCCGTCCAGCTCGCGGTGGCGCGCTCCTGCGACGACACGCAGGACACGCCCATGCCTTCGCCCGGCGGCAGCTTCTTGGCGCCGTAGCCGGACAGGCCCATCGCCGCCAGCAGCGTGTTGCGCAGCCGCTGCGCGCCGCCGTCGTTCTTGCCCTTGCCGTCGAGCAGCGCGATGCGGAACTGCGCCGGGTCCTGCCCCGAGGCCACCGCGATCTCGTCGATCATGCTCTCGACCGCCCAGAACGTCCAACCCGGCGCCACCGAGCGCAATTGCCCGGACGGCGTCGCATTGTGGGCGAGCTCGTTCTTGATCGCGCGCACATGGTGGTTGGGCACCGTGTAGAAGAAGTCGGCGCCGTTGACCGTGAAGGAGTCGAGCGGCCCCTTCTTGTCGACCGAGGGCGACAGGAAGTCGGGGATGCCCCAGCGCGCCGTCGGCCACGCCGAGACGACGTCATGGCTCAGGGCGATGAGCTTGCCATTGCTGTCGAGGCCCACCTTGACCTTCTGGTAGGTGAGCGGCCGCGAGTAGTCCATCGTCATGTCGTTTTCGCGAGAATAGATCACCTTGACCGGCTTGCCCACGGCCTTGGCCGCCTGCACCGCCGGCACCATCATGTCGGCATCGAGCCTGCGGCCGAAGCCGCCGCCGAGCCAGGCCTGGTGCATCACGACGAACTTCGGATCGATCCCGGCGGCACCTGCCGCGATCGCGCCGGAGCGGGTCGCGAACTGATTGCCGGAGTAGATGTGCAGGATGTCGCCCTTGAACTCGGCGGTCGCGTTCATCGGCTCCAGCGGAGCATGGATGTTGATGCTGGTGGTGTACTCCGCCTCCAGCACCTTGGCCGCGCCCGACAAAGCCGCCGTGGCATCGCCGTCCTTGACGAAGAACTGCCCGGCGTCATCCTGCGCCTGCAGCCGCATCGCCTCGGTGATGATGGTGTCGGTGCTGACATTGGCATACGGGCCCTTGTCGTAGCTGATCTTGAGCGCGTCCGCCGCCTTTCTGGCGTTGGCATAGGTATTGGCGACCGCGACCACCCAGCCCGAGGTCGAGCCGGTCTTGTCGTCGAGCGTCACTGCCTTGATGAAGCCCGGCACCTTCTTGGCTTCGGAGTCGTCGACCGCTGTGACAGTGGCGCCGAAGCGCACCGGCGGGGTGACGACCTTGCCGTAGACCATGCCCGGCAGCATCGTATCGATGCCATATTTCGCCGTGCCGTTGGTCTTGGAGGGGATGTCGAGCTGTGGCACCGAGACGCCGATCATCGTGTACTGATCGGGCGTCTTGAGAGTCAGCGCCTTCAATTCGTCCGGCGTGAAGCTCTTGGTGATCTTGCCGCTCTTGACGATCTCGGCATAGGTCATCTGCTTCTTGGTCTTCGGATGCATCACGACCGAGTCGCGCACGACGAGCTCCGTTGCCGGCACGCCCATCGCTGCTGCCGCTGCTTCCGTGAGCGCGATGCGGCCCGCGGCGCCCGCCCGGCTCATCGCGTCGAAGTTCATCATCGTGCTCCAGCTGCCGCCGGTGATCTGGGCGCCGAGCACGGGATCGTTGAACTTCGGATCGTTGGAGGCGAGTTGGACCCGCATGTCCTTCCAGGCGGCGCCGAGCTCCTCGCAGACGATCTGCGCCATGGTCGACGCAATGTGCTGGCCCATGTCGGCCTTGCCGCAGGTCACGGTCACGATGCCATCCGGCGCAATCGCGTACCACACGCTGGGCTCGAAGTTCGCAGGTGCCGCTGCTGCGAGCGCGTGATCAGGCAGCCCGGCATAGCCGAGCACGAGGCCGGTGGCGGCGGTGCCGACCAGGAAGGAGCGGCGGCTGAGATCGGTGGCCATCGTCGGCGATGCTTTCACATGCTGGTTCATGTCGCCCTCCGGTCGCTCGTGTTGGACGCGGTGCGCATCTCGGACGCGGCGCGCTGGATCGCCTTCTGGATCCGCGAATAGGTCATGCAGCGGCAGAGATTGCCGTCCATATGCGCGACGATCTCCTCCTTGGTCGGGCTCGTGGTCTTGGCGAGCAGCGAGGCCGCCTGCATGATCTGGCCGGACTGGCAGTAGCCGCATTGCGGCACCTGCTCGGCGATCCACGCCTTCTGCAACGGATGATCGCCCTTCTGCGACAGCCCCTCGATGGTGGTGATCTTCTTGTTCGCGACGTCGCCGACCATGGTCTGGCACGAGCGCACGGCCTCGCCGTTGACATGAACGGTGCAGGCTCCGCACAGCCCGGCGCCGCAGCCGAACTTGGTGCCGGTCATCTGCAACTGCTCGCGGATGACCCATAGCAGCGGCGTGTCATGCGCCGCGTCGACGGACATGGTCCGCCCGTTGATGGTGAGATTGGGCATTTGGTTTCTTCCCCGCCCGGCGTGCGACTTCGCTTAGGGCGAAGTTCGGTTTTATCGATTCGCTGGGACCCACCGGATAGATGCCAGCCATCATAAGAATGATCGCGTTGCCACGACGACGCAACGGGATTTGACCGCCGGCTTGCGAATTGAATTGGCATTTTACGTTGTGCAGCGCGAACGATGCTGGGCTGATGGCGCCGGGCACGCTAGGAAGAGGTGCAGCCAACGCCGACAGCGAAAGGAGATTTCAGCCCATGAGACCATCCGCACGTATGACGCTGTGCCTGGCTGCGGCCATGCTGCCGAGCCTGTCGGCCGTTCCCCCTGCCGCGGCAGGGCAGACGCTGGGCGTCGCCGACGCGCCTTTCACGGCGACGTCATCCAACGTCACGCCGCTTGCCTTCGGCATGGATGTCGGTGAGACATCGCGCGTGCTGGAGCAGCCGTTGATCTATCTGAACGGCACGCCCGGCAACGAGGCCTTTCTGGCACTGCGCAATCTCGGCGGCAGCGGACTGGTCTCGCACCATCACCGCCTCTACCTGAAGTTCCGCAGGGGACGGCTGACCGGCTGGAAAGAGGACTACGGCACCAACTGGATGTGGCGCTGACACGCGCCTGACGACCGCAAAGAGGACAGAACGTGGGACAAGACATCAAGCTGACGGCATCTGATGGCTTCCAGCTCGGCGCCTACCGCGCCGATCCGACCGGAACTGCAAAGGGCGCGCTGGTCGTCATCCAGGAGATCTTCGGTGTCAACCATCACATCCGCAACGTCTGCGACCGCCTCGCCGCCGAGGGTTACGTTGCGATCGCGCCGGCGATCTTCGACCGCGTCGAGCCCGGCTTCACCTCAGGCTATTCGCCCGACGAGATCGCGGTCGCGCGCAAGTTCGTCGCCAATCCGGATTGGGCGGCCTTTTTGCGCGACACCCAGGCCGCAATCGACGTCGTGAAGAATGTCGGGCCGGTCGGCATCATCGGCTTCTGCCTCGGCGGCAGCATCGCCTATGCGGCTGCGACCAAGCTGTCGGGCCTCCGCGCCGCCGTCGGCTATTATGGCGGCGCTGTCGCGCGGTTCGCCGACGACAAGCCGACGGTGCCGACTCAGCTGCATTTCGGCGAGAAGGACGCGGGCATTCCCTTAAGCGACGTCGAGACCATCAAGGCCAAGCGGCCGGACGTCGAGATCTTCATCTACCCCGGCGCCCAGCACGGCTTCGGCTGTGACGAGCGCGCCAGCTACGACCAGCCGAGCGCTGACCTCGCCTGGACGCGCAGCCTGGCGTTCTTTGCCCAGCATCTGCGCTGATCACCGCACCACCGTCATTGCGAGGAGCGAAGCGACGAAGCAATCCAGAGCGTCGCGTGCGACTCTGGATTGCTTCGCCTCGCTCGCAACGATGAAAGAAGAGGGGGGCGCATCGTTCTGCGCCACGCGTCATCGCGAGCGTGCAGCGATTCCTATGGAGGTCAGAACCAGCGCTCGCCGACCTGGATGGTGTCGCCCGGCTTGAGCGAGGTCCCGAGCGGCACCTCGTAGCGCGCGGCGCCGGAGGCATCGGTGTGGGTCAGGGTGACGACGTCGCGCCGCGCCCGCGGCGAGAAGCCGCCGGCAATCGCGATCGCGCTCTCGACCGTCATGTTGGGAACGTAAGGATACTGGCCGGGCGCCTGCACCTCGCCGAGGATGAAGAACGGGCGATAGGCTTCGATCTCGACCGCCACCGAGGGCTCGCGGATGTAGCCGTTGCGCAGCTTGGCGGTGATCTCGGCGGCGAGGCCGGCGGTGGTGCGGCCGCGCGCCGGCACGCTGCCGATCAGCGGCATCGTGATCGATCCGGACGCATCAATCGCATAGGTGTTGGTCAGACCCTCCTGGCCGTAGACGACGACGCGCAGCTTGTCGCCGGCATCGAGATGATAGGCGGAGTCGCGGCGCGTCGGCGCATAGCCGGCGGGAACGACATAGGCGTCTGCGCGGGTGGCGGCAGCGAACGAGTTGCGCAATGTAGGGATCGCTCCACCCTGCCCGGTGGCGGCAACCGGGCCAGTGGAAGGCGTTCCATAGGCCATCGCGTCGAGATCGCTCTGCGGCTGGACGGCAGCGACGGGGGAGATCGTCTGCATGCAGCCCGACAACAGGATCGCGGACAGGACGGTAATGACCGGAACAAACAACGCGCGCACTCGAACAATCCTTGAATGAGGATGTGCGCTAGTCATGCGCGGTTAAGGTTAACAAACCGTTGGCGCGTGTAGTCCCCCCGTCGCAAACGGGCCGCGGTGAAAGCGGCCCGGAAAAAAATCCACCTCCCACGGCGTGGGAGAGGGATCCGATGTTCACGGTGATCGGGCGCGCTCGGCCCGGCCTATGCGCTCACGCCGACACCGATCGGGCACGCGACGCCAGTGCCGCCGAGGCCGCAATATCCGGCCGGATTCTTGGCCAGGTACTGCTGGTGATAATCCTCGGCGAAATAGAACGGCCCCGCCGGGACGATCTCGGTCGTAATCGCTCCGAGCCCCTTGGCGCGCAGCGCCGACTCGTAGGCCGCCTTCGACGCCTCGGCCGCCTCGCGCTGCGCATCGCTGAACGTGTAGATCGCTGAGCGATATTGCGTGCCGACGTCGTTGCCCTGACGCATGCCCTGGGTCGGGTCGTGGCTCTCCCAAAACGTCTTCAAGAGGCGCTCGTAGGACATGATCTTGGGATCGAACACCACCAGCACGACCTCCGTATGCGCCGTCTGCCCCGAGCACACCTCCTCGTAGGTCGGGTTCGGCGTATGGCCTCCGGCATAGCCGACGGCGGTGACGTGGATGCCGTCACCGAGCTGCCAGAACTTGCGCTCCGCGCCCCAGAAGCAGCCGAGCCCGAACACGGCCTGCTCGAGGCCGTCCGGATAGGGCGGCAACAGGCGGCGACCGTTGACGAAATGCGTCGCGGCGGTCGGGATCGGCAGGGCGCGGCCGGGCAGCGCCTCGGCGGCAGACGGCATGGCAGGGGCTTTGCGCATGAAGAACATGGGATGTCTCCGCTCATGGCCAGCGCCCGCGGGACGGCCCACGGCGCGATGACCTCTTGTCAGGGGAATATATAGGGCTCTACGGGACGAGCAGTAGCGCCGTTACGCCGCGCCAGCGGTTCCCGCGTCACGCTCCGAGCGGAATCCAGTACTGCTGCCGGCGCGGCGAGACGAACCGCCGCGCTCAGTCGCGTCCATAGCCGATCAGCGGCTTGCGCGGCCGGAACAGCAGCATCAGCAGGATTCCGAGCAGGCCAAGCACCGCAAACACCGGCTGGTCCAAAAACACCTTGACGATCCACTCCCACAAGAACGGGGCCTTGGCCTCGATCCAGGCCTTGAAGGCGGCTTGGCTCGCCTGGTGGACGTCGTTCCAGAGCTGGCCGAACCGGGTGAACTGCAGGGTCTGGTCGGCCACCCAGCGCGCGCCGTCATAGACCAGGAAGATGAAGCTTCCGGCCAGCAGCAACAGCCCCACCAGACGGAAAAAACCGCGGATCATGCCTCACCTGCCCTCTCTCGCACGCCCTCTCGGGCAGCAAGGCCATAGCGGGGGCCCCGCAGAAATTCAACCTCGTCAGGGGCTTAGAACCGGGTTTTGGCCGATTCCAGCCGCGGCGGGGCGCTCCGAGACCGTTGACGCTCGCCAGGCCTGCCCCTATAAGGTCGCCAATGGCGGTGGGCGCAATCCCGCCGCCGCTGTTCTTTGAGCAGCGCCGATCCGCCGAGCAACTGCTCCGGTCATGGCATTCTCAGAGAGGCGTCCGAACAACCCACCGCGTCGATGGGGCCGCGTCAAGCGGGCCGCGCGCGTACCCGCAAGAGCGGCGACTGCTCGCCGCCGAAGGATATTTGAGAGCATGGCCAACACGACTTCCGCGAAGAAAGCGACGCGCAAGATTGCCCGCCGCACCATCATCAACAAGTCGCGCCGCACCCAGATGCGCGGCGCGGTTCGCTCCGTCGAGGACGCGATCAAGAAGGGCGACCGCGAGGCTGCGCTGAAGGCGATGGCCAACGCCGAGCCGCAGCTGATGCGCGCCGCGCAGCGCAACATCATTCACAAGAACAACGCGAGCCGCAAAGTGTCGCGGCTCACGCATCAGATCGCCAAGCTCGCGAAGTGACGCGATCGCGCGGCTGACGAACTATCAAGATGCAAACAGCCCGGCTCGCGCCGGGCTTTTCTTTTGTGCCGTCTTCAATTGCGCGTTCCGCTGTCGCGCATTCCTCCATCGCTCGCCGCGCCTTCTCCATTTGATGGTCACATCTTGATGGTGATATCGCATCGCGAATACGATCTTCGCGCGTGGTGGAACCCGCGCGATATCGTGCGCGCCTGACACAGGTTCCGTCGGAACTACGTGAAGTTCCGTATTTTTACGCAGTGACAATATTGTCTCATCTGAAACAGCTGCGAATCTGCGCGCCGCGCTTGCGCATCGCTGTCAAGAGCGCGCGATGCGCCGCTCACTTTGCGCACCGCGCATCGCGGGAGTTACCCGCTTCGAGCAATCGCGAAAAACATCGTTTCGAAAATGACTTAAGTGCATAGCGCGACCAAGTGATTGGAAAAGCGGGTGAGGCCGGTCGAAACATAAAAAAATTATGAAGAAATTTTGGGCAGACGATGTTGTTTGTCACATCCGAGATTCCTCGCGATGATTCAAAACGTTGCTTTCTTAACGCGCAACACCGCGTCGCAACCGCCGCGAAGACTCGTAACGCGTGCTCCGATCTTATGGATTGCGAGTCCCGACGCATCGTGTATTTCTTTAATCACTCGCGGCGCCCACGATCTTGAGACCAGCGCGGTTTTAGAAACGGGGCGGACGTGCAAATCGGCGGCGGTGTGCGCGTTGGCGACGCTTTCCAAAGCGATGGCCGGATCTGTACCCATAGCAATATGGGGAGCGACTGAACTTTGTCGAAATTTCTCGGGCGCAGCATCATCGTTGCGCCGCTTTGAACAAGAGAAATACGACATCGGTCGACCCGGCTGAAGCTCGTGGCGGCTTCGCTCACCGAGTGGACAAGTTGGACGGGATGTACGGCGGTGCGGCTGAATCTTGGGGTTCAGGCGCGGCGGCATTGGGATGACAACTTGCCGTGAGCAATCACGGCAGGGCGGGGAGGTTGCATGTTTTACGGACACATTGCGGGCACACACCATAGGCTGGTTCCGGATAACGCACCCTTGGCGGTCAACACTGAAGTGATCGACATCTCCAGCCCGGCCATTGCCAGCACGGCAATCGGCCCTCCCGCGTCCATCGCGCATCTGAGTATGCGCTGACCTCGCGGAGAAGCTTCTTCCACCAGCATTGATGGCCCGACGGCGTCCGCGCCGAACGGCGAGCCATGTCTGGAGTTGAGCCACCGCTCGAGGTCTCGCTGCGGCACACGTGTCCTTTCACGGGACGTCTGCCCGGCGATCACACGACACCACCACTCAATTCGAAAAGTTGCGACTGCCATGACAAATTCGGAACAGGATCGCTGGTCTCGCGTGAAGGGGCGGCTGCGCTCGACCGTCGGCGAGGACGTCTATACGAGCTGGTTTGCCCGCATGGACCTCGAGGCCGTTCAGAACGAAAGCGTCCATCTGTCGGTGCCGACGCGTTTCCTGAAGAGCTGGATCCAGGCGCATTATGCCGAGCGCGTGCTGTCGTGCTGGCAGGCCGAGATGCCGGAGGTGCATCGCATCGATCTGTCTGTTCGCACCGCAATGCGCTGCGCGACGCCGGTCAAGGAAGCCCCCGTCGCCGTCGAAGCCCGCCGGGCCGAGCGCAACGACAACAGGCCGGCGACGAGCGCCGACACGCGAACTGCGTCGGCTGCGGCTTCGCTCGCCACGAGCCATGACGCGCTCGGCGGCTCGCCGCTCGATCCGCGGCTGACCTTCGCGAGCTTCGTCGTCGGCCGCGCCAACACGCTGGCCCATGCCGCAGCGCGCCAGGTCGCGGACGGCCGCCGCGGCGACCCCGTGATGTTCAACCCACTCTACATTCATGCCGGCGTCGGGCTGGGCAAGACGCATCTGCTGCAGGCCGTCACCTGGGCCGGCAATGCCGGCGGCGAGCGCAAGGTGCTGTACCTCACCGCCGAGAAATTCATGTACGGCTTCGTCGCGGCGCTGAAATCGCAGACCGCGCTGGCCTTCAAGGAAGCGCTGCGCGGCATCGACGTGCTCGTGATCGACGACCTGCAGTTCCTGCAGGGAAAATCGACCCAGGCCGAGTTCTGCCACACGCTGAACGCGCTGATCGACGCGGGGCGTCAGGTGGTGATCGCCGCCGACCGGCCGCCGTCCGACCTCGAAAGCCTCGATGATCGCGTCCGCTCGCGGCTTGCCGGCGGCCTCGTCGTGGAGATGGGCTCGCTCGGCGAGGATCTGCGCCTCGGCATTCTCAAATCGCGCGTCGCCGCGGCCCGCGCGCATCATGCGAGCTTCGACGTGCCGGAGCCGGTGCTCGACTATCTCGCCCGCTCCATCACCCATAACGGCCGCGATCTCGAAGGCGCGATCAACCGCCTGCTGGCGCATTCCAAGCTCAACAACCAGCCGGTCACGCTCGACATGGCCGAGCGCGAGGTGCGCGACCTGGTGCGGCCGCAGGAACCGAAGCGCATCAAGATCGAGGACATCCAGCGCGTCGTGGCGCGGCAGTACAACGTCAGCCGCTCCGACCTGTTGTCGTCGCGCCGCACCGCCAACGTGGTGCGTCCGCGCCAGGTCGCGATGTACCTCGCCAAGACGCTGACCCTGCGCTCGCTGCCCGAGATCGGCCGCCGCTTCGGTGGACGCGATCACACCACCGTGCTGCATGCGGTGCGCAAGATCGAAGCGCTGGTCGGCAAGGACATCGCGCTGAACGACGAGGTCGAGTCGCTCAAGCGCCAGTTGCAGGACTAGACGGCACGCACGGCCAGGGGAGCGGACAGAAGGTTCGCCCCCAGCCGGGCCGTTGTCCCGGCCCTTCGACGCTGTCCTCGGACGTCATGCTCGGACGTCGTTCTCGGACCCGGCCTGCGGATCGCGGAAGCACCTGCCGAAACGTGGGAAATCGGCCCGCCATCCCTTGCGCTCGGGCCTCATCCGCGCCACTTTACGCCTCCCCCTCACGCTCCTGGACGCTGGCCAAGCGCCGTTCGGGCGCGAGGTGCCATCGGCCGCGGCGCTGCTCAGCCCGCCGGCATTCCAGGACAAGCTCAGTTGGAACGGGCGGGTATAGTGCAATGAAGGTGACCGTCGAACGCGCACAGCTCCTGAAGTCGCTGGGCCACGTCCATCGTGTGGTCGAGCGGCGCAACACCATCCCGATCCTGGGTAACGTGCTGGTCCGCGCCGAGAATGCCCGGCTGTCGCTGCGCGCGACCGATCTCGATCTCGAAGTGACGGAAACCCTGGCCGCCGAGACTGCCACCGCGGGCTCAACCACCGTTCCGGCGCACATGTTCTACGACATCGTCCGCAAGCTGCCGGACGGCTCGCAGATCGTGCTGGAGAGCGACGGCGAGCGCGCAGTGCTCGCGATCCGCGCCGGCCGCTCCAAGTTCACCTTGCAGACCCTGCCGGAGAGCGACTTCCCGGATCTCGCCGCGGGCGACATGACGCATGCGTTCGGGGTTCCCGCCAAGGACGTCAAGAGCCTGATCGACCGCACGCAGTTCGCGATCTCCACCGAGGAGACGCGCTATTACCTGAACGGCATCTATCTGCACGCCGGCGGCACCGCCAAGCAGCCGACCCTGCGCGCGGTTGCAACCGACGGCCACCGCCTCGCCCAGGTCGACCTGCCCCAGCCTGCCGGCGCCGCCGAGATGCCGGGCGTGATCGTGCCGCGCAAGACCGTCGGCGAAGTGCAGCGGCTGATCGAGGACAATGACAGCGAGATCAGGATCGAGCTGTCGCAAGGCAAGATCCGCTTCACGCTGGGACAGGTGGTGCTGACCTCGAAGCTGATCGACGGCACCTTCCCGGACTATGGCCGGGTCATTCCGCAGAACAACGACAAGGAGCTGGTCGTCGACAAGGCCGATTTCGCCGCCGCCGTCGACCGCGTCTCCACCATTTCCTCCGAGCGCGGCCGCGCCGTGAAGCTCGCCCTCTCCCCCGGCAAGCTGGTGCTCTCCGTCACCAACCCGGATTCCGGCAGCGCGACCGAAGAGCTCGAGGTCGAGTACGCCTCGGACGCGCTCGATATCGGCTTCAACTCGCGCTATCTGCTCGACATCGCCGCGCAGATCGAGGGCGAGGTCGCCGTGCTCCGGCTCGCCGATCCGGGCTCGCCGACGCTGATCCAGGACCGCGACAACCGCAACGCGCTGTATGTGCTGATGCCGATGCGGGTGTGAGGCGAGACTGCTGCGAGATCGAGTTTAACCCGTCATGGCCGGGCTTGACCCGGCCATCCATCCTTACAAATGGCCTACTGGGTTTACACTCTCGCGAGCAAGCCGGGCGGCACGCTGTATGTCGGCGTGACCAATGATCTCGTCCGGCGCGTCTATGAGCACCGCGAAGGTCTCGCCGAGAGCTTTACGCGCCGCTATGGCATCAAGCGCCTCGTCTACTTCGAGACGCATGAAACAATCGCGGCGGCGCGGCAGCGTGAGAAGAATATCAAGCACTGGTCGCGTGAATGGAAGATCGACCTGATCGTCGCGAGCAATCCTGACTGGCGCGATCTATATGATGAAATAGTCCGCTGACGCGGACGATGGATTGCCGGGTCAAGCCCGGCAATGACGAATCAAGGTCCCAGCTCCTCCCGATGACCCCCTCCCGCATCAACCGCCTCGCGCTGACGCATTTTCGCAGCTATCGCGCTGCCAGCGTCAGCGTGCAGGCGGACATGGTCGCGCTGGTCGGGGCCAACGGCGCCGGCAAGACCAATTGCCTGGAGGCGATCTCGTTCTTCGCGCCGGGCCGCGGCCTGCGCCGCGCCACCCTGGAGGACGTCGCCGACAACCAGGGCGACGGGTCGTGGGCGGTCTCGGCGGAGGTCGAGGGCGCGCTGGGGCTGACGACCTTCGGCACTGGCATCGAGCCGCCGCGCAGCGATGCGAACACCACGCGCCGCTGCCGCATCGACCGCGAGCCGGTCGGCTCGGCGGCCGCCTTCGGCGACCACATCCGCATGGTGTGGCTGACGCCGGCGATGGACGGCCTGTTCATGGGCGCGGCATCGGAGCGACGGCGCTTCTTCGACCGCCTGGTGCTGGCGATCGACAGCGCGCATTCGAGCCGGGTGTCGGCGCTGGAGCGCTCGTTGCGCTCGCGCAACCGGCTGCTCGAGGTGCGCAATTTCGACGACCATTGGTGTGACGCCATCGAGCGCGAGACTGCGGAGCTCGCGGTCGCCGTCGCTGCCAGCCGCGGCCAGACCGCGGTGAAGCTCGCTGCGATGCTGCGTCAGCGCGGTGCTGCCTCCGCGTTCCCGTCCGCCGAGATTGCGCTCGACGGCTGGATGGAGAATGCGCTGCTGACCGAACCCGCGCTCGCGGTGGAGGACCGCTATCGCGCTGTCCTGCGCGACAATCGCGCGCGCGATGCCGCCGCCGGCCGCACGCTCGACGGCCCGCATCTGACCGATCTCCATGTCGTCTATGCGCCGAAGAACATGCCGGCGCGCGACGCGTCGACCGGCGAGCAGAAGGCGCTGCTGATCGGCCTCATCCTTGCGCATGCGACGCTGGTGGCCGAGACCACCGGCATCGTGCCGATGCTGCTGCTCGACGAGATCGTCGCCCATCTCGATCCCGGCCGCCGCACCGCTTTGTTCGCCGAGCTGGGCACGCTCGGTGCCCAGGTATGGCTGACCGGCGCCGATCCCGCGGCGTTTGCCGAACTACGCGAGCTCGGCGAGATCTTCGACGTCGAGGCGGGGCGGATCAGCGCGCGGCGGTAACTCGCTCCGCCGCTGAACCTGTCAGTTCGCCGGTTCAAGGAGCTGTCGTTGGACGGCAGGCACCTGCCGGCGCCCAAGCGCTCGGCGACGAGCCCCACATCCCTGCCGAGAGCCAGAGCGATGCCCGTGCTCGGCAAGGTCGGCGACTGAAGATCGCCCGGCGGCCCGCCGTGAGCGACACGCTGGAGCTCGCCGCCGGCGTGCCTCGGGCCTGATGGTTGGCCCGGGTGGCACCGCCCTGCCGCTCCCGCTCTACTGAGGAGGCGCCTGCCGCGTCACGCGTGACTCGTGCCTTGAATCGCACGCGAAAGCGCCCCGCTGCACGCCTCAAAACCAGCCGCGAGAAGGGCCAGAATCCGGCTTTCGGAGGGGACGAAAACGACCCTCGCCAGGCCTTGAAAAACCGTTAAAAAGCGCTATCTCTTCAATGTCTTACGACGGGCCACTTTGCGCTAGGCGCGTGGCTTCTTTCGTGAGAGAAAGAGCGCTCTCGGCATGCGATCTGCAATGCCGATTCGACCACCCCTTCCGAAGGCCCCACATGACCGAACCCGCCCGGCAAACCATCGCCGACAACGAGCCTGCAACCGCGAACGAGTACGGCGCAGAATCGATCCGGGTGTTGAAGGGCCTGGATGCCGTGCGCAAGCGCCCGGGCATGTATATCGGCGACACCGATGACGGCTCCGGCCTGCATCACATGGTCTACGAGGTCGTCGACAACGCGATCGACGAGGCGCTGGCTGGTCACGCCACTGCGGTCGAGGTGGTGCTCAATCCGGACAATTCGGTCACCGTGCGCGACGACGGCCGCGGCATTCCGGTCGACATCCACAAGGGCGAAGGCGTGTCCGCCGCCGAGGTCATCATGACCCAGCTGCATGCCGGCGGAAAGTTCGACCAGAACTCCTACAAGGTGTCCGGCGGTCTGCACGGCGTCGGCGTCTCCGTGGTCAACGCGCTGTCGAGCAAGCTGCAGCTGCGGGTCTGGCGCGACAACAAGGAGCATCTCATCGAGTTCGCCCATGGCGACGCGATTGCGCCGCTGAAGGTGGTCGGCGAGGCCAAGGGCAAGCGCGGCACCGAGGTGACGTTCCTCGCCTCGACGGAGACGTTCAAGAACGTCGAATACGACTACGCCACGCTCGAGCATCGCCTGCGCGAGCTCGCCTTCCTGAATTCCGGCGTCAACATCGTGCTCTCCGACATGCGCCACGCGGTCGAGAAGCGCGAAGAGATGCGCTACGACGGCGGCGTGGAGGAGTTCGTCAAATATCTCGACCGCAACAAGAAGGCGATCGTCCCGGCACCGATCATGGTGCGCTCGGAGGTCAACGGCATCACCGTGGAAGCGGCGCTGTGGTGGAACGACAGCTATCATGAGAACGTGCTGTGCTTCACCAACAACATTCCGCAGCGTGACGGCGGCACGCATCTCGCCGGTTTCCGCGGCGCGCTGACGCGCCAGGTCAACGGCTACGCCGAGGCCAATGCGAAGAAGGAAAAGATCGCGCTGACCGGCGACGACTGTCGCGAGGGTCTCACCGCCGTTCTTTCCGTGAAGGTGCCGGATCCGAAATTCTCGTCGCAGACCAAGGACAAGCTGGTGTCCTCGGAGGTGCGGCCCGTGGTCGAGAACGTGTTGAACGAGGCGCTCGCCGCCTGGTTCGAGGAGCATCCGGGCGAGGCCAAGACCATCGTCGGCAAGGTGATCCAGGCCGCGGCGGCACGCGAGGCCGCGCGCAAGGCGCGCGAGCTGACCCGCAAGAGCCCGCTCAGCGTCTCCTCGCTGCCCGGCAAGCTCGCCGACTGCCAGGAGAAGGATCCGGCCAAGTCGGAGCTGTTCATCGTCGAGGGCGACTCGGCCGGCGGCAGCGCCAAGCAGGGCCGCAACCGCGAGTTCCAGGCGGTGCTGCCGCTGCGCGGCAAGATCCTCAATGTCGAGCGCGTGCGCCCGGACAAGATGCTGTCGAGCGAGCAGATCGGCACCCTGATCACCGCGCTCGGCACCGGAATCAGCGACGAGTTCTCGATCGATAAGCTGCGCTATCACAAGATCATCGTGATGACGGACGCCGACGTCGACGGCGCCCACATCCGCACGCTGCTGCTGACCTTCTTCTACCGCCAGATGCGCGAGATCATCGATCGCGGCCACCTCTACATCGCCCAGCCGCCGCTCTACAAAGTGACGCGCGGCAAGTCCGAGCAGTACCTGAAGGACGAGCGCGCGCTCGAGGACTATTTGATCGGTACCGGCCTTGACGATTGCGTGTTCAAGACGGCGGAAGGCGAGGAGCGCAAGGGCCGCGACCTCCTGGCGCTGGTCGAGGAAGCGCGTCTCGTCCGCAACATCCTGCGCAACCTGCACACGCGCTACGACCGCAAGGTCGTCGAGCAGGCCGCGATCGCCGGCGTGCTGCGCCCCGACATCACCCGCGATATCCCGACGGCGGACGCCGCGGCCGCCTACATCGCAAAACGGCTCGACGTGCTGGCCGACGAGGTCGAGCGCGGCTGGATCGGCCACTTCGTCGAGGGCCAGGGCTTCACCTTCGAGCGCACCGTGCGGGGCGTCAAGGACGTCGCAGTCATCGACGACGCATTGCTCGCGTCCGTCGATGCCCGCAAGCTGGACGAATATGCGGCCCGCCTGCAGGAGGCCTATGCGAAGCCCGGCGCCTTGCGCCGTGGCGACGTCCAGACCGTGATCCATGGCCCGGTCGATTTGTTCGAGGCGGTCACCGATGCCGGCCGCAAGGGCATCAACATGCAGCGTTACAAGGGCCTCGGCGAGATGAACCCGCAACAGCTCTGGGAGACCACGCTCGACACCGACGCGCGCACCCTGCTGCAGGTGAAGGTCAAGGAGGTCGACGAGGCCGACGACATCTTCACCAAGCTGATGGGCGACGTGGTCGAGCCGCGCCGCGAGTTCATCCAGGACAACTCGCTTTCGGCGAACGTGGACGTGTAGTCGCGACGTCCAGCCCGAGGATACCGCGCACTGGCGCGATAGACGACCAGGCGTACCCTGAGTCTGCGGAGCAGTGGCCTGCCCGTCCCTTCCGTGTTAATTCCGTTGAAGATCGATGTTCCGCTTTCGCCGGTCCCCGGGCGAATCACCATCTCAGAACGGACTTTTCGCGCATGGCGCCCATTCAGTACATCGTCGAGGGGGGTCACCGGCTCAAGGGCGCGATCGAGCCGTCCGGCAACAAGAACGCCGCCCTGCCGATCATCGCCGCCGCGCTGCTGACCGAGCATCCGGTCACGCTCGACAACGTGCCTCGCATCCGCGACACCGAGACGCTGGTCGAGCTGGTGCGCTCGGTCGGCGCCTCCGCCGAATGGCGCGGCCGGAACAGGCTCACGATCCATGCCAAGGAGATCCGCGCCGCGGACCTCGATCCGGACCTCTGCGCGCGCATCCGCGCGTCGATCCTGCTGGCAGGGCCCCTGCTCGCCCGCTGCGGCGAAGTGGCGCTGCCGCCGCCAGGCGGCGACGTCATCGGCCGCCGCCGCCTCGACACGCATTTCCTCGCCTTCGAGCAGCTCGGCGCCACCGTCACCGCGACCGACAAGATCGAGCTGCGCGCCTCCGGCCTCAAGGGCGCCGACGTCTTCCTCGACGAGCCCAGTGTCACCGCGACCGAGAACGCGCTGGTGGCCGCGGTGGCCGCCCACGGCACGACTTACTTGCGCAACGCCGCCTCCGAGCCGCACGTTCAGGACCTTGCGCATTTCCTGGTCGCGCTCGGGGCCAACATCGAGGGCATCGGCACCAACACGATGGTGATCCATGGCGCCAGCACGCTGGGCCAGGCGAGCTACTCGATCCAGCCCGATCACATCGAGGTCGGCTCGCTGATCGGCCTTGCCGCCGTGACGCGCTCTCCCTTACGCATCGTGCGCGCCGGCACCGAGCATCTGCGCTCGATCCGCATGGGCTTCGAGCGGCTCGGCATCGTCTGCGAGGTTGCCGGCGACGACCTCATCGTGCCCTCGGAGCAGACGCTGCGGATCAAGGACGATTTCGGCGGCCACGTGCCGAAGCTGGAGGACCAGCCCTGGCCGGCCTTTCCCGCCGACCTGATGTCGATCGCACTCGTCACCGCCACGCAATGCGAGGGCGTGATCCTGATGTTCGAGAAGATGTTCGAGTCGCGGATGTTCTTCGTCGACAAGCTGATCTCGATGGGCGCGCGCATCGTGCTGTGCGACCCGCACCGCGCCATCGTCGCCGGCCCGAGCCGCCTGCGCGGCGCCCGCGTCGTCTCCCCCGACATCCGCGCCGGCATGGCCATGCTGCTGGCCGCGCTGTGCGCCGAGGGGACCTCGTATATCGACAATGCCGACCAGATCGAGCGCGGCTACGAGCGCATCGACGAGCGGCTGAACGCGCTCGGCGCCAAGATCACGCGCGTGCCGGAACGCGGGCGGTAGCGCCATTCACGCAGCATTTCTCCGACGTCGTTGCGAGTGAGGCGCGAAGCGAAGCAATGACGAATGACCGGCCGTAGCGCTATGCCATTCGCGCGCTGGCTTCGCGAACATGAGCGTGCGATGATGCTCCGCATCGCGCACAGCGCGGGCACAACCGTGACATGTGAGGCTCACTGCACATGGCCATCAGCGAGATCACTCCCAACATCGACCGTACCAGATGGCTCGCGGGCGCAGAGTTCGCCGATGCCTTTCGCATCACGATTGACGAGCCGGACATCGATGCCCGCACGGCGGCCGAGCGCATGCTCGGCCACGCGCCTCGGTGGATGGCGGCGCTCCTGAAGCTCCGCAACCTGCTGGTCAGGCCCTTCGGTCTGAAGACCTCGGGCGCGGACCCAGACAACCCACGTCCTCTGATCGGGATGTTTCCGGTCGTCGACGAAACGCCGGCACGGCTCGTGCTCGGCTTCGACGACAAGCATCTGGACTTTCGCGTCCTGGTCGACGTCTCCTCTCATCGCGCAACGTCGCAGGTGACAGCGACCACTTTGGTGCAGACCCACAACGTTCTCGGCCGCGTCTATCTCACCGTCATCAAGCCGTTTCACCGCCTCGTCGTGAAAGCGATGCTCCGGCAGGTCGCGCCGCCCGCCTGATCTCGCGCAAGCGTTTCACTCACTCCCCGCCGCCATTGCGAGGGCACAGCGAAGCAATCCGGAGCTCCGCGGAGGCAATCTGACTGGCCTCGCTGCGCTCGCAATGACGGTGAACACATCGAACTGCGGAGCTATCAGCCAAGCCGCGATTTCATTATTCACGCTTTTCCGAATTTTACGCTTGCTTTTATTCCGAAAGTCAGAAATACTGCACCCATCCCGTCCTCATGAGAGGGGCGCTTCGCGATCGTCACGGACGTTGAGGGTGGGATGCGATGGATGCGGCAGCTCACAGCGCGCACTTGAGGTTTCCTCGAGGCTGGCGCGTGGACGAAGGAGCGGCCGCGTACGGCGAAATCGTATGGTCCTGGCCTCCCGATGCTGAGGTCAAGCCGGCGGGCGATCCGCAAGGTGACGGGGGCAAACAAGCTCGGTCCCCGGGGAGAGTACGTATAAGCCGTTCCAACCATGGCGCAGGGAAGGCCGGATGTGCGGCCCACCTGTGGTGACTGCCGCCTGCTACTTCTTTTGCAGGCGGGCCATGGGTGTGGTCAAGCACCCGGCCTTCCCTGCCCCTCTTCCTGTTCGAGGGGAGCAAATCGAGCATCACCCGGGCACGCCGTGCCGCGGGAACGTGTGTGGCCGTCCGATCCGATCTGGTTCGGCACGAGAGCAGTCCGCGATGGCCGACGTCGCGAACCCAAGCTCCAACGATGATGTTGCCGCGACGCTCGCATCTCGCACCGCCCATGACGACGACGGCGTGATGTGCACGACACTGCGGGGACTGCTATAGCCTCGATCATGACCTCCACAGCCGGAACCGACCACGCGCCGCCGCCGGCGGCGCCGACACCTTCTCTCGCGCTCGAACTCTGGGAGACGGTCCGCCTCGCCGCGCCGATGGCGCTGACGCAGCTGTCGCAGATCGCGATGATGTCGACCGATCTCGCCTTCATCGGCCGTCTCGGCGGCGATGCCGTTGCAGCGGCCGCGTTAGCGGGCACCGTCTACTTCGTCGGCTCCACCTTCGGCATGGGTCTGATGTCCGCGGTGGCGCCGCTCGCCGCGCAGGCGTTCGGCGCGGCCGATGCCGGGCTGGTCCGGCGCGCGCTGCGCGTCGGGCTGTGGGCCGGGCTGTTCATCGCGTTGCCGATCATGCTGATCGCGCTGAACGGCGAGGTCATCCTGCTCGCACTCGGACAGGCGCCGGGCGTGGCGCATCTCGCGCAGGACTATCTGGCCGGCCTCGCCTGGGGCATTGCGCCGATGCTGTGGTTCCTGGCGCTGCGCAGCTTCATGGGCGCCGTCAACCGCCCCGAGCCGGTGCTTTGGATCACCTTGGCCGCGATCCCGCTCAACGCGCTGCTGGTCTATCCGCTGCTCTATGGCCACTGGGGTTTTCCGCAGCTCGGCCTGACCGGCGTCGGCCTCGCCACCTCGACCGTCAACCTGGGAACGTTTCTTGCCGGTCTGTGGTTCGCCGCGTTGCGCCCGCCGTTCCGCGACTATCATGTCCTGGCCCGGCTCGGGCGCATCGACTGGCGGCTGATGCGGCAGCTCCTGATCATCGGCGCTCCGATCTCGCTGTCGTTCCTGCTCGAATATGGCTTGTTCTCGGCGGCGGCGATCCTGATGGGACTGATCAGCACGGCCGCTCTCGCCGCGCATCAGATTGCACTGCAGATCACGGCGATCCTGTTCATGGTGCCGTTCGGCATCAGCATGGCCGCGACGGTGCGCGTCGGTCATGCGGCCGGCCGCAACGATGCGCACGGTGTGCGCCGCGCCGGCCTGATGGCGATGCTGCTCGGCCTCGTCCTTGCCATGCTGTTCACGCTCGGCATCATCCTTGCGCGGTTCGAGATCGTGCAGCTGTTTCTTGGCGCCGGCCTCGCCGATGCCGCGGCGACTGCGGCACTCGCCGCCACGCTGCTCCTGGTCGGCACGACCTTCTTCATCACCGATGCGCTGCAAACCATCGCGGTCGGCGCGCTGCGCGGCATCAAGGACACGCGCGTGCCGCTGCTGCTCGCCGTGCTCGGCTATTGGCTGATCGGCTTTCCCGCATCCTACGTGCTTGGCCTGCACACCAAGCTCGGCGCGATTGGAATCTGGATCGGGCTGTCGATCGGCACCGCCATCTATGCGGCCCTGCTGGTGCTGCGCTTCCTGCGGTTGTCGCGATGAGGAGATCAGGCCCCCGCTGTATCCGGCGTCTCGTCGCGCTCCGGTCGATGCGGCTTCCCGGTCGACGCGCCCGCCCATTCGGCAACGACGCGCTCGAGGTCGATCAGGTTCTGACGCATCTGCTCCAGCGAGAAGCCGAGTGCGAAGAAGCGCTCGGCGGCGTCACCCGGCAGGCCCCGCGTGAGACCGTCGCTGCGGACGGCGGCGACCTCTTCCGCATAGGCCTTCACCGCGACGTGGATCGGCCAGATCGGCGGCGGACCGGAGCCGTTGCGGATGGCCGCGGCACAGCCGCGCAGATAGCTCGCGATGGCATCGCTGACGCGCGCCACCGGTCCCGACAAGCGCGCCTGCAGCTCGGATGGCAGCGGCACCACGCTGGCACGGCCGATCATCACGACGTCGTGGCGCAGGCGCAGGATCGTCCGCAGCAGCGGGCCGGTATCGGCGCCGGAGGACAGCCGCGCCGAGCGCTCGCGCTCGGCCTCGGCGCCGGTCGCGTTCAACTCGGTCAGGGCGGTGCCGATGCCGTCCTGAATCTGATGCAGCGCGTCGTTGTCGCGGCCGCGCGACAGGCCGGCCAGCAGCTCGGTGAAGGCGGCTGCAATCAGTTCGAGCAGACGCCCCGCCGCGGCACGCATCTGCACATGCGCGCGCGACGGCAACACGATGAACGATACGGCGAGGCCGGTCAGCGCGCCGACCGCGACCTCGAACACGCGGTCGATCGCGGAGCCGAGCGGATCGAGATGGCCCATCGTCGGCACCAGCAGCACGATGACCGCCGTCACGGTGGCGGCGTTGAGGCTGGGATTGATCGCGGCGACGAAAGCGAGCGGCGTCACCGCCAGGATCAGCATGCCGAGCAGTTGCAGCTCGCCCGAATGCGGGATGAAGACCGTGATGGCGCCGCCATAGATGGCACCGCCGATGGTACCGAACATGTAGTCGCGCGTTGCCTTCAGCGAGCGCCCGACGCTGCCTTGCGTCACGATCAGCGACGTCAGCACCGCCCACAGCGGCAGCTTCAATTGAAAAGCCGTGGCGATGGCGAAGGCAAGCGTCGCCGCCACCGTGCCGCGAACCGCCAGCGACATCGGCGCCTTGCGGGCGCGCAACCGGCCAAACAGCCGCTTCAAGGACATCATTCAGTCGCTCACCTCGAACAGCACCAGCGCGATCCCGGCATGGCAGCTCCCCACCCGGCCGAACCGGCTTGAAAGGCGGAATCGGCTTGCCTACGGTCATTGCAACGATGCGAGGAAACACGATGGCCCAGGAAACCGCAACGCTCGCCGCCTATGTCGCGGAGCTGAAATATGACGATATCCCGCCCGAGGTGCTCGACCGCGCCAAGGTGCTGACGCTCGACTTCCTCGGCAGCGCCATCCGGGCCCGGCGCGAGGCGGAATCGACGCCGTCCATCGTCAAGATGCTGGCGGCGCTGAAGCTCGATGCGGCGGGCGAGGCGACCGTATTCGGCGACAACAGAACCTGGACGCCGGCGGTGGCGGCGCTGCTCAACGGAACGATGGGCCATTCGCTCGATTTCGACGACACCCACGCCGATTCCTCGCTGCATCCGAGCGCGCCGGTGGTGCCGGCCGCGTTCGCCGTCGGCGAGATGGTCGGCGCGTCCGGCCGCGAGGTGCTGACCGCCATCGTCGCCGGCTATGAGGTGTGCTGCCGGCTCGGCAATGCGCTCGACCCGACCTCGCATTATGCCCGCGGCTTCCATCCGACCGCGACCGCCGGCACCTATGGTGCGGCCGCCGCCGCCGGCAAGCTGTTCGGGCTGTCGGAGCAGCAGTTGATCTACGCCTTCGGCGTGTCCGGCAGCCAGGCCGCGGGCTCGCTGCAGTTTCTCGTCAACGGCGCCTGGAACAAGCGCTATCAGGTCGGCGCGTCGGCGATGAACGGCGTGATCGCGGCGACGCTCGCCAAGAACGACTTCGTCGGCGCGATCGAATCCGTCGAGGGCAAGCACGGTCTTCTGGTCGGCTACACCGACGCGCCGCATCACGACAAGGCCGTCGCCGGGCTCGGCTCCACCTATGAGACGATGAAGATCGGCGTGAAGCCGTATCCGAGCTGCCGCTATACCCATGCAGCGATCGACGCCATCATCGCGCTGCGCCGCGAGCACAATCTGACGCCGGACCAGGTCAAGCGCATCGAGATCGGCCTGCATCGCAACGGCATCACGCTGACGGGCGATGCCGCGACCAAACGTCATCCGACCTCGATCGTCGGCGGCCAGTTCTCGATGTTCTTCACCGGCGCGCTGGCGCTCGACCAGGGCCGCTTCGGCTGGGACGACTACGTCAGGCTGGGTGACACCGCGATCAATGCGCTCGCCGACAAGTTCGATGTCGTGCAGGACGACAGGCTGGAGGTCGGCCGCAGCCATCCGTTCGGCGCGCGCGTCACCATCACCACGGAAGACGGCGTGCACGAGCGGCTGCACGACGATCCCTCGGGCGAGCCGACCTCGTTTCCGTCGGCGCAGGCGATGAGCGACAAGTTTCTGACGCTTGCGCGGCCGGTGCTGAGCAGCCGCGCGCAGAGCTTCGCCGATGCGATCCTGTCGCTGGAGCGGTTCGATCGCGTCGCGCAGGCCACCGCGCTGGGGAGAGCGTAGCGCATGCGTCATTCCCCATGGGTCGCCGCGATCACGTCGCTCACGAGCTGTGCCACGCCGTCGGCCTCCGGCGGCCAGTTCACGGTGCGCCCGAAACGCGCAATGACGAGACGCTCCGACGGGACGACGATGACATATTGGCCGAGCGTGCCCTTGGCGAAGAACGCGTCGCGCGGCCAGCCATGGGAGCTGCGGTAGTTGGCGCCAAAGCTGTCGCCACTGTTGGTCCAGAAGCCGGCGCCGATGCCGACGAAGGCGTTCGGTGTGGGCGTGCCGACATAGTCGACCCAGCCCGCAGGCAGAACACGGCGGCCGGCAACGACGCCGTCGTCGAGATAGAGCTGGCCGAGCCGCGCCCAGTCGCGCGCCGACGCCAGCATCTGGCTCGATCCGTCCGGCGTGCCGGCGGCGTCGAACTCGATCGTGACGCTGGTCATGCCGAGCGGATCGAACAGCTCGCGATACGCAAAGCGCAGCACGTGCGCGGCGCTGCCGCCGGCGGCATCGCGGATGAGATGGGAAAGGATGATGGTGTTGCCATCGTGATAGTTCCAGGCCGCGCCCGGCGTGGTTTCGAGCTGGATGGACTCGGCATAGGCGGCGCGATCGGGCTCGACGAACTTCATGCGGTTGACCGGCTCGAGCGCCGACACCAACGAGGCCTGCAGCGAGCTGCCGAGCGCGAGCCCGGCGGTGTGGCGCAGGAGGTGATCGACGGTGATGGCATGGCGCGGATCGCTCTCGTTCTGCCACGCCGCGACCGGCGCGGGCGCATGCAGCGCGAGCTTGCCCTGGCGGACGAGAATGCCGATCAAGGTCGCGGTCATCGACTTGGTTGCGGAGAAGCCGAGCAGCGGCGTGTCGACCGCAAAGCCCGGCGCGTAGCGTTCGGCGATGACCTTGCCGTCCTTCATCACCACGACGGCATGGGTGCGCCGGAACGGCGGCACCTCCGGCTCGGCAAAGGCGCGATCGAGCGCCGCAGTCAGCGCCGGTGTCACCGGCGCCACGCCGTGCGGCAGAGCGGTGCCGGGCAGCAAGGCCGGCTGGGACGGCCGGATGGCCGGCCAGTCCGGACTCTCGCCATGATCCATATGGCAGCCGAGCCCGTCGCGAAACACCGCATGGCTGCGGCCGAGCCCGAGCAGGGTCACGGTGACATCCTTGGCGGCGCGATCGACGCGGACATCCATCGCCCAGCTCAGCAGGCCGGCGCCGGGCATCGCGGCCCGCGTCTCGGAGAGCGTGCGGTCCGGGTCGAGACCGGAGACGAAGGTCTCCGAGCACAGCACGCTGGCGATGAAGCCTGTCGCGATTTTCGGCACGTCGCGGGCTCGGGCGCTGCCGACAGCCAGGGCGGCCAGCGCGGTGGTGGCGACGAGAGCGAGCAGCAGGCGGCGAGTCATGAGGAGCTCCGGCAGTTGGATCTGCCGGACCAGACTGCGGCTGCGGCCCAGGCGCTCGCCGATTTCGGAAATCATCCCAGCCGAGAATCGCCGGGATCTCGCCGATTTTGGAATTCCTCTGCAGTTTCAAGGCCGAACAGATCACGCCGCCGACAGCCTCATGCGCCGGTATTCGGTCGGCGTCACCCCGGTCACCGCCTTGAAGGCGCGGTTGAAGGGCCCAAGCGACTGGAACCCGGCGTCCATCGCGATGGTGATCACGGGCACCTCGGCCTGGGCCGGATCGGCCAGCGCGGCCTTGGCCTCCTCGATGCGGTGGGCGTTGAGGAAGGTATTGAAATTGCGGTAGCCGAGCTCGCCATTGATCAGCCGCCGCAGCCGGTATTCAGGAATGGAGAGCTTCGTCGCCAGCATGCCGATGGTGACGTTCTCCTGGCGGTAGATCCGCTCGTTCGCCATCAGCCGCATCAGTGCGTCGACCAGCTTGCGGTTGGCCGCCGTCTCCGCCCCTGGGACGACCACGGTAGCCGCTGCCACGCTCGGCGTCTCGACCTGCGGGGTCTCCGGCGCGAGCACGTCGCCGGCACCGACCTTGAGCAGCATCAACGCAACGGCGCCGACCACGCCCAAGAACATCGCCGCATTGATGACATTGGCGAGCTCCGACGGCCCGCTGCCGGCGGACGCGATCTGCAGCAGCGCGTTGACGCCGCCGTAGGCCATCGCCGCGATGACGACGAAGGCGCGGATGCGCCGCCGCCCCTCGACGAGATCCGCCGCCCAGGAGCGGATGGTCTGCGCCAAGGTCAGGCCAAGGAAGCCGAGAGCCAGCACATTATTGGCGACGATCACGAGCCGTCCATGTCCGGCAGGCCCCAGCACGAGACAGCTCAGCAGGCTGAAGCCGAACACCGCGAGCCAGATCAGGCCGTGCAGCCAACGCAACGCAAAGCCGTCGTCGAACAGCGCGCGGCAGAACAGCCAGAGCACGACGATATCGGCGGTCGCCAGCGCAATCAGCGGCGCGGAAGCGAGCGATGGCGCAGCCGTGCCGCCGATGTTGAAGGTCGCCGCATGCGCGGCCGAGCCCAGCGCCAGCGCGATCGCGAGCCGGCCGCGCCATTGCCTGCCGAGATCGCGTCCCAGCGCGACGGCGAGCACGGCCAGCAGCGCGATAGCGGCGGCGCGAAGCGCGAGATCGAGGCTTTCGAGCGTCATCGTCATGGGTCCGTTGTCAGCGCCGGAACTCTAGGCCGGAGCTTCGCTTCGTTCAAATCGCGCCGCCACCGCGACCTCCTGCCCTGCCGTCGCCTCAGCAAAGCTGCTAAGCTCGCGCGACCGCATTGCAGGAGCGCCCCATGAGCTGGCAGCCATCGATCGATCCCGAGTTCGGCGATCCCACATCCTGCGACGCGCTGGAGCACGTCATCGTGCCGCGCACCCGCGATCTCGGCGACGGCTTTGCGGTGCGTCGCGCGCTGCCGCATGGCCGCCGGCAGATGGTCGGGCCGTTCATCTTCTTCGATCATTTCGGCCCGGTGCAGTTCATGTCCGGCAAGGGCATGGACGTGCGGCCACATCCGCATATCGGCCTTGCCACCGTCACCTATCTGTTCGACGGCGCCATCATGCATCGCGACAGCGAGGGCAACGTGCGGGAGATCCAGCCCGGCGCGATGAACCTGATGACGGCGGGCCGCGGCATCGCGCATTCCGAGCGCACGCCCGACCTGCAGCGGCAGAACGGGCAGAAGATGCTGGGCCTGCAGAGCTGGATCGCGCTGCCGGTCGAATCCGAAGAGATCGCGCCGAGCTTCCAGCATTATGCGGCCGACGCGCTGCCGACGGTCAGCGACACCGGCTTCTCCGCGCGCATCATCGCCGGCCGCGCGTTCGGCGCGGTCTCGCCGGTGACGATGGTCTCGCCCTGGTTCTATGTCGAGGTCACCGCGCAGGCCGGCACGGTCGTGCCGCTCGATCCCGACCACGAGGAGCGCGCGATCTATATCGTCGACGGTGAGGTCGAGATCGCGCGCGAACGCCACGAAGGACCGCGGCTGCTGGTCTTCCGCCCTGGAGACGCCATCAGCGTGCGCACGGTCAAGCCGACCCGGATGATGTTCCTCGGCGGCGACGCGCTGGAAGGGCCGCGCCACGTGTGGTGGAATTTCGTCTCCTCCAGCAAGGAGCGCATCGAGCAGGCCAAGCAGGACTGGAAAACCGGCCGCTTCGCCGCCGTTCCCCAGGAGCACGAGTTCATTCCGCTGCCGGAATAGGCTATTGAGAGCGCAACGCTCCCGTTTCGAAAGCCCCGCACGATGACCACGCTCCTCACCAGCAATCTGCCGCTCCCGAAAATCGGCCGCGGCAAGGTCCGCGACATCTATGCCGTCGGTGACGACCGCGTGCTGCTGCTCACCACCGACCGCATCTCCGCCTTCGACGTGGTGATGAACGAAACCATCCCGATGAAGGGCGCGGTGCTGACGCAGATCTCGGCCTACTGGTTCAACGCGCTCGAAGGCGTGGTGCATCACCACATGATCTCGGCCGACACCGATGAGATCATCGACCAAGTGCCTGAGCTCAAGCCGCACCGGCAGGAGATTCTCGGGCGGGCGATGCTGTGCAAGCGCACCAATGTGTTCCCGATCGAATGCGTGATCCGCGGCTATCTCTCCGGCTCGGCGTGGAAGGAATACGCGGCGAGCGGCACGCTCGCCGGCGAGCAGCTGCCTGCGGGCCTGGTCGAGAGTCAGAAGCTGGAGCCCGCGATCTTCAGCCCGGCGACCAAGGCCGAGACCGGCCATGACGAGAACATCACGATCGCGCGGATGCGCGAGGCGGTCGGCGACGAGACGGCCTACACGCTGGAGAGCATGACGCGCGCGGTCTATACGCTCGGCGAGGCGCTGGCCCGCGAACAGGGCATCATCATCGCCGACACAAAATTCGAGTTCGGCCGCGACAAGGACGGCCACATCATCCTGATCGACGAGGTGATGACGCCTGATAGTTCGCGCTTCTGGGCGGTCGATGCCTATCAGCCGGGCCGGCCGCAGCCGAGCTTCGACAAGCAGCCGCTGCGCGACTATCTCGACGGCGAACGCAAGGCCGGCCGCTGGAATGGCGAGGCTCCGCCGCCGCCTTTGCCGCAGAGCGTGGTGGATGCCACCAGCCAGCGCTATCTCGAAGCGTTCCGTCGGGTGACGGGAAGCGAGCTGAAGATCTGAGGATCGCAGGTTCACGCGTCGACGTTCGCGCTTGGGTTTGAGCTATCTCGTAGGAGCTCAGAACTAACAGAGTGCTTCGGGGACCCCCGACCCCTCCCCGCAAGGGGGAGGGGCCAATCCGCGGCCGCGTTCTTCGCTGACACGATACTTCTCCGCTCTTCTGCGAGTGAATTTGGCGAGAGGTTCGCTCTCTCTTCTCCCCTCCCCCTTGCGGGGAGGGGTCGGGGGTGGGGGCCCACACGGCGAGGCCATCATGATGCGCCCAGACGCATCAACACATCCCGCGGCGCCATCGCGCCCGAGTTGATCGCATCAAGACCCTCGAAAATGCCGAGGGCACAGGGAAGGCCGGGAGCTGGCTGCTCCCATGGCCCGCCTGCTCAAAAAATGCAGGCGGCAGGTACCACAAGGTTCAGCCGAGACATCCCGGCCCTCCCTGCGCGATGGGTTTAACGGCTGCTCCGTACTCTCCTCGGGGACCGGCTTATTTGCCCCCGTCGCCCGCCACGACGTACGAACGTCATCGCGAGCTTGGCGCCAGCATCGGGGCGCCAGGACCACACGGCTTGACCGTCCGCGCGCTGCCATTCGTCAGCGCAAGAGCGCCTGACAGGCACACGGCCACCGCTCCCCGCCTCTACGCATCGTGACGACGCGTACGTCCCTCTGCATGAGGCGGGATGCGCGGACAAGAGCACGACTTCGGAAAAATAGCAACAACAAAATCCTGCAAGAGGAATTCGACGTCAAATTTTTCGATAGCTGACGCAAGACGTGTGCTCCTCGCCTCGATCGGCAGCGCCGAATGACGCCCTGACTAGGTTCTTTTTTGGCCGGAGTTTCTTCTGCTAGATCTCTTTGACGCGGAGCGGCACGACCATATCGGCCGAATGACCTCGTCCGGGCCAGTTTCCCCAGACGACTTCCGCGCGGAACGTCCGCCCGCGACAGTGCACGGTCAGAACCTCTCCGACGATCGGCGCGATACCTTCGCAATAATTTTCATCCCGGCGGAGCTCCTTCTCGGTAACGAGCTCTCCAGACTTGAGAAGTATCCGTCTGATCCAATAAGGCATCTGTGATTTTTCGAGCTGTCGAAGCCACGGCGTCTGTTGTCCCCTGCGGTCCCCGAAATGTCCGTCTAGTCCTCGAACCCGACGAACACCGTCGCGTCCTTCACCGACTTCCGCTCCGACACGACGGCATTGGCCGGGAAATCATGATCGGGCCAGCCGAGCGCGACGCTCTTCATGATGACCTGATCGTCGGCGATGCCGGCGTGCTCGCGGACCACGGGCGATTGCATGATGCCCTGGCTGTTGATGACGGCGCCGAGGCCGCGCGACCAGGCGGCGTTGACGAGCGCCGTGGTCACGGCGCCGCAATCGAACGGCGTGTCGTCGCTGCCGTCGAGCACGCGGTCATAGGTGACGATGATGCAGACCGGCGCATCGAACTGGCGGAAGCCGCGCAGCACCCAGTCCTGGCGCTTCTCCTTGTCGTCCCGCGCGATCCCCATCGCGGAGAACAATTGCTTGGCGACGCCGATCTGGCGCTCGCGGTGCGCGCCGTCGAACGGCTGGCCGATGCGAAACTCGCGCGACTGCGGCACGCCGGCCAGCATCCGCTCGGTGTTGCCGGCGCGGATGCGGTTGAGCGGCTCGCCGGTGATGACGTAGAAATTCCACGGCTGGGTGTTCATCGACGACGGCGCGCGCATCGCCAGAGCAATGATTTCCTCGATCAGCGCCCGCGGCACCGGATCTGGCTTGTAGCCGCGGATGCTACGGCGGCCGAGGATGACGTCGTCGAACTGCATGTGCGTGGTAGTCCTATGATGACTGCTGTGCTGCCAGGAATATTCTCGGCTTTCCGGTTCCAGTGCAAGATTGACCAATCGGGCCGTCGAGGCCATTGCAAGTCCCGCAGACTCGACCCGGTCCCCAACTCATCCTCCTGCGTGTCGGGATTGCGGGTTCAAGGCCTGCGGCCTTGCCCCGGAATGACGGGAAGCTTGGCCAAAGAACTATCCCTTCAGTATCGCCAGAACCACGCGCGCGAGATCGGCGGGACTTTCCACGAGGCGGTCGGCGCCGGCCGTCTCGAGCTCGTCGCGACTGCCATAGCCCCAGAGCACACCCAGGCTGCGCATCCTGACAGCGTGGGCGCCAGCAATGTCATGGCGGCGGTCGCCGACCATGATCCCCTGGGACGGCGCGATATTCCGCTCAGTGAGAATATGCGTGAGCAGCTCCGGCTTGTGGTCCAGCATGCCTGACGGCACCGAGCCGTGGATGGCGTCGAACAGCGACGCAAGATCGAGATGCTCGAGGATGCGGCGCGCAAACACCTCCCGTTTGGATGTCGCGAGATAGAGCCGCAAGCCCGCGCCATGCATCTCGTGCAGCGCGTCGCGAATGCCGGGATAGAGTTCGCTGCCGAACAGCCCGCTCTCGCCGTAATGCTGGCGATAGGCGGTCACCGCTTCGTCGACCCGGTTGTCGTCATAGGCCAGCAGCAGCGTCCGCAACATGTCCTGCAGCGGCGGCCCGATGACACTGCGGATATCGAGCGTCTCGTCCGGCGCATGCCCGAGCGCGCGCAACGCGGCCAGGGTGCTCGCGGCGATGCCGGGCTGGGAGTCGATGAGGGTGCCGTCGAGGTCGAGCAGGACAGAGTGAACCGAAGACATGTCCAATCATAGCGGCGGCCGCGAGCAGCGTAAACGACCGCTCCGCCCCGCGCTCACGCAGGCATCGGCTCCGCCGCTCGAACGGATGCATCAGGCCGATGGCATGAACAACTGCCCGCGGTCCGCCGCAGGCCTACCCTGGCAGGTAACTCCAGGGAAGGACCCGCGCCGATGGCGCAGATCGCGACGATGGAAACCGGGCTCTACCGCATTCCGCTCAGCGTGACGCCGTCCGACAGCACGCATGGCGAGATGACGGCCTTCGAGCTGATCACCTGCCGCGTGCGCGATGCCGACGGCGCGGAGGGCGTGGGCTATACCGATACGGCCGGCCGCCATGCGGCGCCGTCGCCGATATCCTCGGACGAGAGATTCCCGAACTGATCACGCGTCACGAGGCCGACGACACCGAGGCGATCTGGCACCGGGTGTGGTGGGGCCTGCATTTTGGCGGACGCGGCGGACCGACCGTGCTGGCGCTGTCGGCGCTCGACATCGCGCTGTGGAACCTCAAGGCCCGGCGCGCGAACCTGCCGCTGCGGTCTCGCGCGCCGCACAGCCGGCCTAAGCCTTTGCGCTCGGACGGCTCGACACCTCGCCGTACCATCGCTTGAGATGGCGGAGATGATCCGGTGGGTCGAGCTTGGCGCGGGCCGCGAAATCCGCCGTCACCATGGCGCTGATGTCGGCAATGGTGAAGTCGGAGTCGCAGACGAAGGCGTGATCGGCCAGCCGCGCGTCGAGCCAGGCGAAGTAGTGCGCGACGCGCAGACGCCCCCGCTCGGCGAGCGCCGGGATCTGCTCGAGCGGCAGCGGGCCGGGCAGTGCGCGGCTCTCCAGCCCCGGCGCACTGTTTCGGAACGCTTCCTGAATGGCATAGATGCCGTCCCACTCGATCCGCCGGACCCAGCATTCGATCACGGCGCGCTCCTCCGCATTGCGTCCCATCAGAGCCGGCTCGGGATGCAGCTCCTCGACGTAGCGGCAGATCGCGATGATGTCGGTGATCGCAGCGCCGCTGTCGAGCTCCAGGACCGGAACCGTGCATTGCGGGTTCAGCGCGCGAAATTCCGGCCGAAACTGCTCGCCGGCGCGCAGGTCGAACTGGACGGTGGGAATCGTGAGGCCCTTCTCCGCAAGGAAGATGCGCACGCGGCGCGGGCTTGGCGCGGTGGCGGAATCGTAGAGCCTCATGAGCGTCCTCTCTGCGGGATTTTGGCTGGAAGGTTGGCAGGTGCGGCGGATGGCGCGGCTACTCCGCGCCGAAGATTTCGTTCTGGTCCATGCGCACCGCGCGCAAGGCGCGGGTCCGTTGCCACTCGTCCAGTTGCACCGAGGTGGCGTAGGTGATCAGCAGCGAGCGGCGGCGCGCGCCGCTGCGGTTGCGCGTGGCGCCGTGCAGCATGTTGACGTCGAACAGCAGGACGTCGCCGGCCTCGCCCGCCGTGACGAACGCCGAGGACGCGGCCTGCGCATCGTCCGTGTCGGGGCGATGCGAGCCTGACGCCACTTGCGTGGCGCCATTGTCGGGGCCGAAGGAATCGAGAAAGGCCAGCGCAGAGACGGAGTCGGTGCGCCAACGCTCGACGCTGTCGCGATGCAGCGGCTGCGCGCCGCCATCGGCACACGGCTCGCGCCCTTCGACCTGGCCGAGGAAGAACGGCGCCTTCAGGACATGATGCACGGCGGCAAGCATCACCGGCAGGCGGCAGACCTGTTGCACCGTCGCATCGAGATCGACCATGGCGTGCCGCCAGTCGCGGCCGCGCGGCACCGGCCATTGCTCCGAGGGCAGCGTGCCGGACTCGAACGCATCGCGCAGTGGCGCGATCCAGTCCGCCGGGATCGCACCGCGCAGCAGCAGATAACCGTCCTCCTCCAGCCGATGCGCATCGGCTTCAGAAAGCCGGCCGACGCCGGTGCGCGCGGGTGCCGCGGTCATGGTTGAGCTCGCAATCTCGAGGTCAGTGGAAACATTCGGCATGGTCGGTGATCAGACGGCTCTCGGCAAGCGGCTGTCCTGGATGGGCACGGCGCGTGGCGGCGCGCGCTTGCGTTCATCCGGATACGGCGGTGACATGACGGCGCGACGGCTGAGCCTGAAGGAGATCCCGCACTGAGGCGATAGGTCGCGCGCGGCGCATCGGCCCGGCAAGGCGCCATTAATCACCCGTTAACCTCATCGACCTACGTCTTCTTGCAACAGACGGCAACGATCAGAAACATAGAGAAGAGAGCGTTCAGACTTTTCGGAAGAGCACATGGCGATCGTCCAAAGCACCAGCCAGATCTCTCCCGCGATGGAGCGGGTCTATCACCAGAGCAACCTGCTCGGCGAATGGAAAGGCAGCTGGACTGCCAGTGGCCAGGCGGTGAGCTTCAAGGTCGTCAACATTCGCGGCGCCGCGGCGACGGTGGAATACACCCACAATGGACGGACCGAGCGCGGCATCGGCCAGGTCAACGGCTCGACCATCGACTTCGGGTCCGTCACGCTCGGCACCAAGAACGGCAAGAACGCGGTGCTGCTGTTCTCGGCCGGCGGCGGCAAGGCCACGGCGATGCTGGAAAAGCAGGCGCCTCCCGCCGAACAGAGCAACTTGACCGGGAGCTGGGCCGGCTATTCCGGCGAGAACGGCATGAGCGCGAGCTTTCGCGTGCTGTCCGTCAACGGCAAGGAGGCGCAGGTCAGCGTCACCGCCAATGGCGTGACGCGCCAGGGCACCGGCATCGTCTACAAGAACGTCATCATGTTCGGCCAGACGCAGATCTCGACCGACGACGGCAAGACCGGCAAGGTCATCTACCAGGTCGGCAACAAGTCCTACATGGTGCCGGTGGACAAGCTGCCCAAGACGGCCTGAGCGCAGGCGTCCAAAGTTCACACCCCCGCCATCATCACATACTTGATCTCGAGATATTCCTCGATGCCGTGGTGCGAGCCCTCGCGTCCGAGGCCGCTCTCCTTGACGCCGCCGAACGGCGCCACCTCTGTCGTGATCAGGCCGGTGTTGACGCCGACCATGCCGGACTCCAGCGCCTCCGCGACCCGCCAGACCCGGCCGAGATCGCGGGCGTAGAAGTAGGAGGCGAGACCGAACGGCGAGGCGTTGCACATCGCGATGACGTCGGCCTCGTCCTTGAACCGGATCACCGGCGCGAGCGGGCCGAACGTCTCCTCCTGCGCGACCAGCGCGTCCGACTTCACGTCCGACAACACGGTCGGCTCGAAGAAGGTGCGGCCGAGCGCATGGCGTTTGCCGCCGGTGACGACCTTCGCCCCGCCTTTGACCGCATCGGCGATGTGGCGCTCGACCTTCTCGACCGCTTCCTCGTTGATCAGCGGGCCCTGCGTCACGCCGGCCTCGGTGCCGTCGCCGATCTTCATCGCCGCGACCTTGGCGGCGAGCCTCTCGACGAACTGGTCGTAGATGCCGTCCTGCGCATAGAGGCGGTTGGCGCAGACGCAGGTCTGGCCCATGTTGCGATATTTCGAGACCATGGCGCCTTCGACAGCCGCATCGACGTCGGCATCGTCGAACACCACGAACGGCGCGTTGCCGCCGAGCTCGAGACCGAGCTTCTTCACCGTGCCGGCGGACTGGCGATACAGGATCTTGCCGACCTCGGTCGAGCCGGTGAAGCCGACGAAGCGCACGGACGGATGCTCGCACAGCACCTTGCCGATCGCAGGTGCATCGCCGGTGATGATGTTGAGCGCGCCCTTCGGCAAGCCGGCGCGTTCGGCCAGCACGGCGAGCGCCAGCGCTGATAGCGGTGTCTCGTTGGCCGGCTTCAGCACCACGGTGCAGCCGGCGGCGAGCGCGGGAGACACCTTGCGGGTGATCATCGAGTTCGGGAAATTCCACGGCGTGATGGCGCCGCAGACGCCGATCGGCTGCTTCAACGCCAACAGGCGCGCATCCGGCTTCTGGGTTGGGATGGTCTCACCATAGACGCGGCGCGCCTCCTCGGCGAAGAACTCGATATAGGCGGCGCCGATATCGACCTCACCGAGCGCCTCCGTCAGCGGCTTGCCCTGCTCGGAGGTGAGGATCAGCGCGAGGTCCTCGCGGTTGGCCGTGATCAGCTCGAACCATTTGCGCAAGGTATTGGAGCGCTGCTTGGCGGTCAGCCTGGCCCAGGCCGGGAACGCGCGCGCGGCAGCATCGACGGCCCGCGTCGTCTCTTCAGCACCAAGCTGCGCCACCTTGGCGAGCTCGGCGCCGGTGGCTGGGTTGACGACGGGGAACACCGGCGAGCCGACCCAGGCACCATCGATGTAGCACTGCTCGCGCAGCAGCGACGGATCCTTCAGGCGGTCACGCAGGCTCGGAGCGGCAGTGGAGGCGCGGGCGGCGGGCGGTGTCATCGGGTTCCTCCTCGAAAACGAGCGATCTTTCCCCCGAATATAGCCACGCGCCGGCCGAGGCGCACGGCTCGTGCCCCTCCTCAACGGTACATTCGATCCGGCGATCCGTGCCTGTACGGCACCAAATGCTGAATGATGAGGAGTCGACCAGGATCAGGCCGCGCCGCTCAAATAAGTCTCGCGGCGGCCGATCATGCGCTCCGCCGCCGCCTTGGCGTCGGCCTTGGTCGAGGTCGCGCAGGTGCGGTATTCGAGATCGGGCAAGGAGGCGGGATCGCGGCGCCCGAACCACGATTTGTGGCCAACGGGCAAGAGCGCCAGCGCCTGCGCCACATTGTCGACCGCACCGAACGAATACAGCGCACCGGTCGCAGCGATGCGCACCTCATAGATGCCGGGCGTGATCGGTGCCTCGATATTGTCACCGCGCCCCGGGCGGGGATACCGCCTCCACTCGCTCCACGTCGAAATCATATCGCCCCCAACGGCGGACATTGCCGCCAAAAACACGTCATCGGCTCGAAAAGGCCGGTCCTTCAACCCTTTAATGCAAAAATGGTTGCAACTCACAACAGTCGCAAGCCCATGGTGGGAACATGGCCCCCATGTGTCGGCCTCGCGGCTGGGTGGAACTAATCATGATTCTGGCGAAAAATTGAAGCGCTGTGGCCTTGCCGCGGCGCTGTTGTCCCCGCCTGCTTCGTCCGCGCCGCATCATCACGAGATCGCGACCGGCCGTTCGACCGACTGTCCTTGCTGGCCGGGCCGGCCCGAGGAACAATCGCCTACCGTCATCAAGAACGGAACGGAGGAGACCATGCAGAACAAGACCGACATCGACGGCGTGCTGCGGCAGAAGGCGGAGGCGGGAGAGATTCCCGGCGTCGTCGCCGTCGCCGCTGACAGCAACGGCATCATCTATGAAGGCGCCTTCGGCAAGCGCGACCTCGGCCGCGACGATCCGATGACCGCCGACAGCGTGTTCTGGATCGCCTCGATGACCAAGGCCATCACCTGCGCGGCCGGGATGCAGCTGGTCGAGCAGGGCCGGTTGTCGCTGGATGCCCCGATCGGCGCGGTGCTGCCCGACCTCGCCGCGCCCAAGGTGCTCGACGGTTTCGACGCCAATGGCGAGCCGATCCTGCGGCCGGCGAAGACCGCGATCACGCTGCGCCATCTGATGACCCACACCGCCGGCTTCTGCTACGACATGTGGAACGGCGACATGGCCACCTATGTACAGAAGGCCGGCACGCCGGGCATCATCACCTGCAAGAACGACGCTCTCAAATTGCCGCTCGCCTCCGATCCCGGCACGCGCTGGGAATACGGCATCAACATCGATTTCGTCGGCAAGGCGGTCGAGGCCGCGAGCGGCCAGACGCTCGACGCCTATCTGCGCGACAATCTGTTCGCGCCGCTCGGCATGGACGACACCGGCTTCAAGCTCGGTCCATCGCAGCGCGCCCGCCTGGTCGGCATGCATGCCCGCGGCGACGACGGCACCCTGGCGCCGATCCCGTTCGAGCTCGAGCAGGAGCCGGAATTCCACATGGGCGGCGGCGGGCTCTACGGCACCGCCGGCGACTACGTCCGCTTCACCCGGATGATCCTCAACAACGGCCGCGGCAACGGCAACCAGGTACTCAAGCCTGAGACGGTCGCGGCGATGCGCGACAACCATATCGGCGAGCTGGAGATGACGAAGATGGCCGCGGCGGTGCCCGGCGTGACCAACGACGTCGATCTCTATCCCGACATCGTCAAGAAATGGGGCTTGAGCTTCATGATCACGACGGCGCAGACGCCGGAAGGCCGCAGTGCCGGCAGCCTCGCCTGGGCCGGCCTCGCCAACACCTACTACTGGATCGATCCGGCGCGCGACGTCACCGGCGTGATCCTGATGCAGCTCCTGCCGTTCGCAGACCGGCTGTGCCTGGAGACGTTTGCAGGCTTCGAGCGCGGGGTCTATGCCGGACTCGATGCCGCGGGCGGACAGAAGGCGGCGTGAGCAGACTGCCAACTGACCGGAGTGAGCTCGGAATGAGTTAGTTGGCGTCATGCCCGGGCTTGGCCCGGGCATCCACGTCTTCGGTCCCGCAGCTCAATAGAACGTGGATGGCCGGGTCAAGCCCGGCCATGACGGTGGAGAGAGTTGTGTCTCCGGTGAAAAAGAACGCGTGACCACAGCTTCGACCTACACCTTCAGTCCGTTCTGGGCCGCCAATTCCTTCAGCGACACCTGCGGCCTTGCACCGATGTGCTGGATCACCTCGGCCGCGGCAAGGCCGCCGAGGCGGCCGGCCATCTCGTAACCGGTCTTGCGCACCAGCCCGAACAGGAAGCCGGCGGCGAACAGATCGCCCGCGCCGGTGGTATCGACCAGGCTCTCGATCGGATGCGCCGGCACCGAGATCACGCCGTCGTTCGACACCACGACGCAGCCCTTTTCGCTGCGGGTGACGATGCCGAGCGTGGCGTCCTCACGCAACTGCTTCAGGGCGCCGTCGAAATCCGAGGTCTGGTACAGCGAATGCAGCTCGGCCTCGTTGGCGAAGACGAGATCGACGGTGCCGCCGCGCATCAGGTCGAGAAACTCCTCGCGATAGCGATCGACGCAGAACGAATCCGACAAGGTCAGCGCGACCTCGCGTCCGGCGTCATGCGCGATCGCCGCCGCCTTCACGAACGCATCCTTGGCGTCCTTCGGGTCCCACAGATATCCTTCGAGATAGATGAAGCGCGCCGCCGCAATCTGCGCGGGATCGATGTCCGCGGCGGTGAGATTTTGCGCGGCGCCCAGATAGGTGTTCATGGTGCGCTCGCCGTCGGGGGTCACCAGGATGTAGCAGCAGCCGGTCGCCGGGCCGTCGGCAGCGGGCGCGGTATCGAAGGTCACGCCAGCGGCGCGGATATCATGCCTGTACATCCGGCCGATCTGGTCGTCCTTGACCTTGCCCACGTAAGCGGCACGCGCGCCCAGGCTGGCGAGGCCAGCGATGGTGTTGGCCCCCGAACCGCCGGACATCTCGGTGGCCGGGCCCATATCGGCATAGATCGCGGCCGCACGGGCCTCGTCGATCAGCGCCATGCTGCCCTTGGTCATGCCGTGCCGGGCGAGAAAGGCTTCATCGGCATGCACCAGCACGTCGAAGATCGCGTTGCCGATCCCGAGAACATCGTATTTCGCGTCAGTCATCCACTGGCCCCGTTTACGGCGTTTTGCAAACGCTGCGGCCTATCACAAGCAGCGCTGCTATAGAAGCCTGATGATCCGCTCATTCGTGACTGTGTTGTCAGGAACACTGGCCTCGCGCCTGCTCGGCTTCATCCGGGATGCGCTGATGGCCGCGCTGCTCGGCGCCGGTCCGGTCGCGGACGCATTTCTCGCGGCGTTTCAGCTCGTCAACGTCATCAGGCGATTGCTGACGGAGGGCGCGCTCAATGCAGCTTTGGTGCCGGCCTGGCTGCGAATATACCAGCACGGTGGCACAATGCAGGCGGCAGCCTTTGCCGGGCGCGTGCTCGGCACGGTCAGCGCCGGCCTGCTCGCGGCAACGCTCGTGCTGGCGCTGCTGATGCCGTTCGCGATGACGGTGCTCGCACCAGGCTTCGCCGGTGAAGAGACGCTCACCCTGGCCGTCAATGATGCCAGGCTGATGCTGCCCTATCTCGCCTTCGCCGGCCCCGCGACCGTGCTGCTCGCACTCTCCAGTGCACGAGGCCGCTTCGCGCTGGCCGCGTTTGCGCCGCTGCTCTTCAACGTCGCGCTGATCGTCGTGACCATCGTGCTGCTGATGCAACATCCGGATCCTGCGAACGCCGCGCTGCTGCTCGCCGCAACGATCGGCGTCGCCGGGCTGCTGCAGCTCGCCGTCCTCGCGCGGCGAGGCCGCGATGGCCCCCTCGCCTCGCCGGTGCGCGTCACCTTCCGTGCGGAAATGCGCGGCTTCTTCGCCAAAGCGCTGCCCGGCATGGTCGCCAGCGCCGGCCCGCAACTGATCGCGGTCGGCGGCGCGATCATCGCCTCCGCCTCGCCTTCCGCGGTCTCGTGGCTGTATTTCGCCAACCGCCTCATCGAGCTACCACTCGGGCTCGTCGGCGTTGCCATGGGCACGGTGCTGGTGCCGGAGCTGACGCGTGCGCTGCACGAAGGCAACAAGCAGGCGCTGGCGGAGGTGCAATCGCGCGGCCTCGAGCTGACGATCGGGCTCGCGCTGCCTGCGGCGCTCGGACTGATGATCCTGAACGAGCCGATCATTCGTTTGCTGTTCGAACATGGCGCGTTCAGCTCGGACGATGCCGCCGCGACGGCGCAGGTGCTGACATGGCTCGCGGCGGCATTGCCGGCGCAAGTACTGACCAAGGCGCTGCAGCCTGCCTTCTTCGCGCGCGAGGACACGCAGACACCGCTGCGCGCGACGCTGATCGGATGCGGTGTCGCGATCGCGCTGGCGTTCCTGCTCGCACAATTGTTTGCGGCAAGTGGCATCGCGGCAGGGCTCGCGCTCGGTGCCTGGGCCAATGCGGCGGTCCTGATCCGGCGTGGCGCCACCAGCTTCGGCTTCGCGCTTCCTCCCGTCTCGCGGCGCCGGCTGCCGCGCATCACCCTGGCCGCCGCGATCATGGGCACCGTCCTCTGGACCGTCGCCGGACGCTTCGCCGGCACGTGGAGCAGCAGCCATCTCGGCGCGGCCGTGCTGCTCGCCGCCCTGATCAGCGGCGCCATCATCCTCTACGGAGTGCTTCTATTGTCCCTGGGCGCCGTGAGCTGGCGCGAAACCGTCCGGGCGATCCGGCAAAAGCCCGCCGGCGACTTGCACCTTTGAGGCGCACGTGCCAAACGACCCCCCAAAATCATCATCCGGAACAGTGACCATGGCTTTCGTGGAACGGGTTTTCTCGGGCGTCCAGCCGACCGGCAACCTGCATCTCGGCAACTACCTCGGCGCGATCGTCAACTTCGTGAAGATGCAGGAGACGCACAACTGCATCTATTGCGTCGTCGACATGCACGCGATCACCATGCCGATCGATGTCTGGGGCGGCCCGGCCGAGCTGGCGCGCAACACCCGCGAGGTCACCGCGGCGTTCATCGCGGCCGGCATCGATCCGAAGAAGCACATCGTGTTCAACCAGAGCCAGGTCTCCGGGCATGCCGAGCTCGCCTGGATCTTCAACTGCGTCGCGCGCATCGGCTGGCTGAACCGCATGACGCAGTTCAAGGAGAAGGCCGGCAAGGATCGCGAGAACGCATCGGTCGGCCTCTACGACTATCCGGTGCTGATGGCCGCCGACATCCTGCTCTACCGCGCCACCCATGTTCCGGTCGGCGAGGACCAGAAGCAGCATCTCGAGCTCTCGCGCGACATCGCGCAGAAGTTCAACAATGACTACGGCGACTCGATCCGCAGCCACGGCTTCGGCGACGGCCTGTTCTTCCCGCTTCCGGAACCCTTCATCACCGGTCCCGCGACGCGCGTGATGTCGCTGCGCGATGGGACCAAGAAGATGTCGAAGTCCGATGCCTCGGACTATTCGCGCATCAACCTGACGGACGATGCCGATACGATCGCGCAGAAGGTCCGCAAGGCCAAGACCGATCCGGAGCCGCTGCCGACCGAGGAAAAGGGGCTGGACGCACGTCCCGAGGCCGACAACCTCGTCGGCATCTACGCCGCGCTATCGGACCGCAGCAAGGCCGACGTGCTCAGGGATTTCGGCGGCGGCCAGTTCTCCAGCTTCAAGAACGCGCTGGTCGAGCTGTGCGTCACCAAGCTCGGGCCGATCGCCGCCGAGATGAAGCGCCTGACCGCCGATCCCGGCTACGTCGAGTCCGTCCTGGTCGACGGCGCCGACCGCGCCCAGGCCATCGCCGCGGAGACCATGAAGACGGCCAAGGACATCGTCGGCTTCATCCGCAAGCCCTGAGCAGCACGGCGCGCGCTCCGGAGTCGGCCTTGCGGCCGTAGCCAGGATGAGCGAAGCGACATCCGGGCTACTAGGAGCCGCACCACCGCTGTCATTGCGGGCGCAATGGAACCCGCAGCCCTCTCCCCAACGGAGGCGGGCTGTGGCAGCATCGCGGCCGGATCGACTTGCAGCAGCAGGCGGGAACGCGATGGCGGCGCAGCGGCAGAGCTACCAGACCGGCCATGCGCCGAAATGCCTGGTCGTGGTCGACGACAGCGAGGAGTGGGACCGCGCGGTCCGCTATGCCGGCCGCTGGGCGGTCCGTTCCGGCGGCCGCATCGTCATGCTCCACGTCATCGAAACGGAGGACCAGAACCAGCAATGGCTGGGGGTCGCCGACCTGATGCGGGCCGAGGCGCAGGAGCAGGCGCATGCCGAGCTCGACCAGGCCGCGGCGCTGCTGTCGGCGATCGGCGTGACCGCGCCGGAACGGGTGATCCGCGAGGGTGAGCCGACGGCGCAGATCCTGGAGACGATCGAGCACGACAGCGACATCGCGCTGCTGGTGCTCGCCGCCCATTCCGGCCCCGAGGGCCCCGGCCCGCTGGTCACCCATGTCACCAAGACGAGCGGCGCCTTCCCGATCCCGCTGGTGATCGTGCCGGGCGATCTCGGTGACGCCGATCTCGACGCTCTTTCATAGGCTTAGATCGGAAACGCCGGCCATGCCCCCTTGATCGTGCGCGCGTTCGCGCCATCTGCTATGAGGACACCACAGGCCGGCCTTGAACCGGCGCTGCCGGAGAAAACCATGTTCATCCAGACCGAAGCCACCCCCAATCCCGCCACCTTGAAGTTCATCCCGGGCCGCGTCGTACTGCCCACGGGCACGATGGAGTTCGGCAGCCGCGACGCCGCCGCGCGCTCCCCGCTGGCCGAGCGCCTGTTCGCCGTCGACGGCGTCACCGGCGTGTTCTACGGCGCCGATTTCATCACCGTCACCAAGAGCGACGGTGAATGGCAACACCTCAAGCCGGCGATCCTCGGCGCGATCATGGAGCACTACATGTCGGGCGCGCCGCTGCTCGCCGATGGCAGCGCCGCCAATGACGAATCCGCCGACGAGGACGACGAGTTCTACGACGAGGCCGACACCGAGACGGTCGGCATGATCAAGGACCTGATCGAGAGCCGGGTGCGTCCGGCGGTGGCCAATGACGGCGGCGACATCACCTTCCGCGGCTTCAAGGACGGCATCGTCTATCTCAACATGAAGGGCGCCTGCTCCGGCTGCCCGTCATCGACCGCGACCCTGCAGCACGGCATCCAGAACCTGCTGAAGCACTTCGTGCCCGAGGTGGTCGAAGTCCGGCCGATGTAGCAAGCCAATGGCGAACGGGGTTGGCGAATAGATCTGCGCGCTAATCGCCATCTGCCTCTGCTCACGCTGCGTTGCCGACGGTGGCGGCCACGGCCGCCGCCCGCCGAATGCTCCACGATACCTCGCTGGTTACCGCGCTCTGCGCGCCATGCCGTCGGTGCCGATCCTGAGCACGGGCTTGCGAGCGATTGATCGCCTCGACCTGGACCGTCGGGCATGGCCTTTGCGACCGGATGGCGCGGCGGGCTGAACGTCGAACGGAACGATCATTCCGATAGCCCGGAAAGATTTGCTTAAATGAGCGCCAATTCAGTAGTTTGCGTTCTCGGTCGTGCGTCTTGATGCGTTTTTCCCGATCAGGATGTAAGAAAGCGGCAACCGACTTTATCAAAGCCCCAAAAAGGTATTCGGCGCTCCCTTCAATGCGAATCTGACCGGATGTTGATCCTCGCCATCGATACTGCCCTCGACCATTGCGCGGCTGCCGTTCTGGACACTGATTCGGCCGCGATGCGCGCCGAGGAAACGCTGCCGATGAAGCGCGGCCACGCCGAGGCGCTGATGCCGCTGATCGCGCGCGTGATGCGCCAGTCGGGCGTCGGCTTCCACGAGCTCGACCGCATCGCGGTAACGACGGGTCCTGGTAGTTTCACCGGGCTGCGCGTCGGCCTCTCCGCCGCGCGCGGCATTGCATTGGCGGCGCACAAGCCGGTCGTCGGCGTCACCACGCTCTCGGCCTACGCCGCACCCATCGTCAGCGAAGACCGTACCAACCCGGTGATCTCGGCGATCGATGCCCGGCACGACCATGTCTACTACCAAGTCGTGAGCGGCAGCGGCGAAGAGCTGGTCGCGCCTCAGGTCGCTGCGATCGACGACATCTTGGCGGTCGCGCGGCTCGGCGCCCCGCACCTCGTCGGCAACGCCGCAGCGCTGCTGGCCGAACGGTGGCCTCCGGAAGCCGCCGCGCCAGTTGCGGTCGACTCGCAAAACGGACCCGACATATCCTGGGTTGCCTGGCTCGGCGCGGCCGCGGACCCGGCGCACGCGCCGGCGCGGCCGTTCTATCTGCGCGCGCCCGACGTCAAGCCGCCTGCCGGCGCGGCGCGCGCGCCGGCGCAGACGGCCGTCTCGTCATGAACATGTTCTTCCGCTGGCTCGGCAGCCCCAAACCGTTGATCGAAGCGGCCGCGCCGCGCGACGCCGCCAGGCTCGCCCAGATCCACGCCGCCTCGTTTCACCGCGGCTGGGGCGAAGGCGAGTTCGAGGCCATGCTGGCCGAGCGCAACACCATGATCCATCGGCTGCGGCTCGGGCGGAAACTCGTCGGCCTCATCGTCTCGCGAATCGGCGCGGACGAAGCGGAAATATTGTCGGTTGCACTTGACCCAAATCAGCGCGGCCGCGGATTTTCTCGTGATCTGCTGCTGCAGCATCTCGGGCACCTCGCGGGGCGCGGGGTCCGGACGGTCTTTCTCGAAGTGGAGGAAAACAACCAGCCGGCCCGCCGACTCTATGAACGCGCCGGATTTGCGACCGTGGGCCGTCGGGAACGCTATTACCTTCAGCCCGGCGGGGAACAGTTGAATGCGCTTCTGATGCGCCGGGACTTGTCGTAACCTGCGCTTGGTGGCAGAAAGCGCATCCTTGAGGCGAGACACGATGACCTCCTTGAAAACCACGCCAGCGCTCAATTCCACGGGAATCGAGGCCCGCTGTGCCGCCACCGGCATGCGCATGACCGAGCAGCGCCGCGTCATTGCCCGCGTGCTCGCGGAAGCCTGCGACCATCCCGACGTCGAGGAGTTGTACCGGCGCTGCGTCGCCGTCGACGACAAGATCTCGATCTCCACGGTCTATCGCACCGTGAAGCTGTTCGAGGATGCCGGCATCATCGAGCGCCACGATTTCCGCGAGGGCCGCGCCCGCTACGAGCAGATGCGCGACAGCCATCATGATCATCTGATCAATCTGCGCGACGGCAAGGTGATCGAGTTCACCTCCGAGGAAATCGAGAAGCTGCAGGCCGAGATCGCCCGCAAGCTCGGCTACAAGCTGGTCGACCACCGGCTGGAGCTGTATTGCGTGCCCCTCGACGAAGAGACGAATGGCTGACGCAGCGCCGGCTTCCAGCTTCGATCTCGTCATTTTCGATTGCGATGGCGTGCTGGTCGACAGCGAGGTGATCTCCTGTCAGACCCACGCCGACGTGCTCAGCCTGTGCGGCTATCCGATCACGACCGAGCAGGTGTTCGCGCGGTTCCTGGGCCGCTCCCTGAAACAGGCGAAGCTTGAGGTCGAGGCCGAGCTCGGCCACAGCCTGCCCGACGATTTCAACCCGAAACTGCAGGACCGCCTGTTCCGCGCCTTCGAGCAGGACCTCACGGCGATCGACGGGATCACGGAGGCGCTCGACACCATCGACGTGCCGGTCTGCGTCGCCTCCTCCGGATCGCACCAACGCATGCGCGTCAGCCTTGGCGCCACCCGGCTCTACGATCGCCTCGCCCCGCACATCTTCTCGTCCTCCCAGGTCGAGAACGGCAAGCCCGCGCCCGATCTGTTCCTGTTCGCCGCAGCGCAGATGAGGGCACGTCCCGGGGCCTGCGTGGTGGTCGAGGATAGCTTGGCCGGCATCCGGGGCGGTGTCGCCGCCGGCATGACGGTGCTCGGGTTCCATGGCGGAAGCCACTGCCGGCCTGGGCACGCCGACAATCTGCGCGCGGCCGGCGCCACCCTGGTTTTCGACGACATGCGGCAGCTGCCGGCGATTCTGGGCCGGCTGTCCGAGAAAAAGCCAGCGGTCGCTGGATTTTCGGCCCCCTAGCCTATATTTGAGCGCGGCGCCGCGTTGGCGCGCCTCCGACTGCATGCAAGGGTTCATGACGCCGCCGCGCAAGCTGCACATCAAGTCCTATGGCTGCCAGATGAATGTCTACGATGCCCAGCGCATGGTGGACACGCTGGGATCCGAGGGCTTCGTCGAGACCGCCGAGGCCGGCGACGCCGATCTCGTGATCCTCAACACCTGCCACATCCGCGAGAAGGCCTCCGAGAAGGTCTATTCGGAACTCGGGCGGCTGCGGGTCGCGAAGGAGGACGCCGCAAGGGCCGGCCGGACGATGCAGATCGCCGTGGCCGGCTGCGTGGCTCAGGCGGAAGGCGAGGAGATCATCGCCCGCGCCCCCACCGTCGACGTCGTGGTCGGCCCACAGAGCTACCACCATCTGCCGCAGCTCCTGGCCCAGGCCCGCCGCGGCGAGCGCGCCATCGAGACCGAATTCCCGGCCCAGGACAAGTTTGGCTTCCTGGCGAAGCCCAGCCGCGAGGCGATCCGCGCCCGCGGCGTCTCGGCCTTCGTCACCGTGCAGGAGGGCTGCGACAAGTTCTGCACCTTCTGCGTGGTGCCGTATACACGCGGCAGCGAGATGTCGCGCGCAGTGGCGCGCATTGTCGACGACGTGACGCAGCTCGCCGAGAACGGCGTTCGCGAGATCACCCTGATCGGCCAGAACGTCAACGCCTATCACGGCGAAGGCCCTGACGGCCGGCCCTGGACGCTGGGGCGGCTGCTCTACAGGATCGCCGAGATTCCGGGCGTGGCGCGGCTTCGCTACTCGACCAGCCATCCCAACGACGTCGACGACAGCCTGATCGCGGCGCATCGCGATCTCGGAGCGGTGATGCCGTTCGTGCATCTTCCGGTTCAGTCGGGATCCGACCGAATCCTGAATGCCATGAACCGCAAACACACTGCGTCCGATTACCGGGATGTCGTCGACCGTTTTCGCGCCGCCCGTCACGACATTGCATTCTCTTCGGATTTCATCGTCGGGTTCCCGGGCGAGACCGAGGAAGATTTTCGCGCCACCCTCGCGCTGATCGATCAAATCGGATACGCTGCAGCCTATTCGTTCAAGTATTCGCCGCGTCCGGGAACCCCGGCAGCGGACATGCAGGAGATGGTGTCAGCGACCGAGATGGACGAGCGATTGGAGCGCCTCCAGAGCTTGATCGACAGCCAGCAAGCAGCCTTCAACAAGGCCGCGATCGGCCAGGTCGTCGACGTGCTGTTCGAGCGCGCGGCGCGCAAGCCCGGACAGCTGGTCGGACGGACCGCGTATCTGCAGCCGGCCCACGTCATGGCCTCCGACGACATCATCGGTCAGGTTCTGCCGGTGCGGATCGACAGCCTCGAACGCTACAGCCTGCTCGGCGAGCTCGTCACGGCCGCGCCGGCAGCGATCTCCCCCACGCCCCTTGTATCCATCGGAGGCTGAGCACTTGCCCAAGAGCGCATCGGATTCGTCTTCCCTCGCTCCCAGCCGCAAGTTCGACCGCGACATGTCCATGCCTCCCGAGACCCAGGTCGTCATCGATTTCGACGACAACCGCGCCGCTTCCGCCCTGGTCGGCCCCTACGGCCAGAATCTGGCCCTGGTGGAGCGTAGGCTCGGCGTCGTCGTCGATTCCCGCGGCAACCACATCACCATCGGCGGCAGCCGCGACGGCTGCGATGCCGCGCGGCGCGTGCTCGAATCGCTCTATGCGCAGGCCGTCAAGGGCCAGGATCTGGCGCAGGGCGACGTCGAGGGCGCGATCCGCGCCGTGGTGGCGCAAGGCTCGCTGTTCGAGTTCGACGCCAAGAACGCCAAGAACGCGTTCGAGAGCATCAACCTGCGCAAGCGCCCGGTGCGCGCCCGCACCGCCGCGCAGGATTCCTACATCCGCGCGCTGAAGCGCCACGAGCTCGTGTTCGGCATCGGCCCGGCCGGCACCGGCAAGACCTGGCTTGCGGTCGCGCATGCGGCGCAGCTGTTCGAGCGCAAGGAAGTCGACCGCATCATCCTCTCGCGCCCGGCGGTCGAAGCTGGCGAGCGGCTCGGCTTCCTGCCTGGTGACCTCCGCGAGAAGGTCGATCCCTATCTGCGTCCGATCTACGACGCGCTGTACGATCTGATGGATGCGCGCATCGTCGAACGCGCGCTGCAGGCCGGCGAGATCGAGATCGCGCCGCTCGCCTTCATGCGCGGGCGCACCTTGACCAATGCCGCGATCATTCTCGACGAGGCGCAGAACACGACGTCGATGCAGATGAAGATGTTCCTCACGCGTCTGGGCGAGAACAGCCGCATGATCATCACCGGCGATCCGTCCCAGATCGATCTGCCGAACGGCCAGACGTCGGGCCTTGCCGAGGCCGCGCGGCTGCTCGACGGCGTCGAAGGGATCGCACAGGTCAGGTTCACCGGCGAGGACGTCATTCGCCACGAATTGGTGGCGCGTATCGTCGCCGCCTATGAGAGCCCAAAGGCGCGCTGACCCCCGGAGCAAGCTCGCCGATCGGCGCATGATCCGAGCGCCATCCGCACAGAACGACCAGGATGCCACAAAGTCCCATTCCAACCACCGAGGTGATCGTCGCAGCCGACTGCTGGCAGGACCAGCCCGACGCCGAGGAGGTCATACATCGCGCCATCGTCGCCGCCGCTGAGACGGTCGACGCGGACGTCGGAGACGCCGAGATCGCGGTGATGCTGACGGACGACGACGGCATCCGCACCCTGAACAGCAATTGGCGCGGCATCGACAAGCCGACCAACGTGCTGTCGTTTCCGGCGCTGCAGCCGACCGGGCCGCGCGGCGAGGACGACGCACCGCGCATGCTCGGCGACATCGCCATCGCCTACGAGACGATGCGGCGCGAGGCCGACGAGGAGCAGAAGCCGTTCGCGCACCATTTGAGCCATCTGACCGTACACGGATTCCTGCATCTCGTCGGCTACGATCACGAGACCGATGACGAGGCCGAGGAGATGGAAGCGCTCGAGCGCGAGATCCTCGCCCATCTCGGCATCCCCGATCCCTATGCCGACCGGGAGCGGACGAATTGATCATGGCCGACTCCGAACCCATTCACGACAATCCGCGCAACACGCGCAATCTTCCGGCCGTGGTGCCGGCATCCGAGCTCGGCCGCTCGCCGAGCGAGAATTGGCTCCTGCGCGCGCTGCGTAATCTGTTCGGATGGAAGGGCGGCGGATCGGTGCGCGACGATCTGCAGGTCGTGCTCGACGCCTCGACACCCGACGACATCGGCTTCTCCGCGGTCGAGCGCACGCTCCTGCGCAACATCCTCGATCTGCACGAGCGGCGGATCGCCGACGTCATGGTGCATCGCGCCGACATCGTCGCGGTCAGGCGCGACATCACGCTCGGCGAGCTGATGAGCCTGTTCGAGAGCGCCTCGCATTCACGGCTCGTGGTCTACAACGACACGCTCGATGATCCCGAGGGCATGGTGCATATCCGCGACCTGCTCGCCTTCACCACCGCGCAGGCGCGCGTCTCGGACGAGGTGAAGGCGCGGCGCAAGAAGCCGCTGCCGGCCGGTCTCGACCTGAAGGCCGTCGACCTGTCGATGCCGCTGTTCGAGGCCAACATCATCCGCAAGCTGCTCTATGTGCCGCCGTCGATGCGCGCGATCGACCTGCTCGCGCAGATGCAGGCCTCGCGCATCCATCTGGCGCTGGTCGTCGACGAATATGGCGGCACCGACGGGCTGGTCTCGATCGAGGACATCGTCGAGCAGATCGTCGGCGAGATCGACGACGAGCACGACAGCGACGAGCCGCCGGCGATCGTGCGGCAGGCCGACAACGCCTTCATCGCGGACGCCCGCGCCAGCCTCGACGACGTGCGCCGGGTGATCGGCGAGGAGTTCGTGACCGGAGAGGCAGGCGAAGGGGTGGAGACGCTCGGCGGATATCTCGTCAATCATGTCGGCCGGCTGCCGGTGCGCGGCGAGTTGATCTCCGGCCCCGGCAATTTCGAGGTCGAGGTGCTCGATGCCGATCCGCGCCGGGTCAAGCGGCTGCGCATCGCGCCGCGCAAGGAGCGTCCCACACCCCGCCCGCCGCGCGAGAGCCGGCGCCGCGAAATGGCGCCGGAAGCGACCCCGCCGGACACGGACGTCCCGGCCGAGCCGCCGCCGGCAGAGGCCGGCCCGGCGCCGGGCCATGACGATAGCAGCCCGCCACGCGGCGACGGAGCCAGCTCACAGTGATCCGCCCATCGACGATTCGCGGCCTCGCCATCGGCGTTGTCCTGGCCTGGGGCTGGAAGCGCGCGGGGATCGCGCTCGCCGCCGGCGCGCTCTCCTCGCTTGCGATGGCTCCGTTCAACGCCTGGCCGGTGCTTGCGATCACCTTCCCGGTGCTGGTCTGGCTGATCGATGGTGCGGCGGCGGGACGGCGGCGCGGCATCCCGGCTGCCGCCTTCAGCGGCTTCTGCTTCGGCATGGGCTATTTCGTGCCCGGCCTGTACTGGATCGGCAACGCGTTCCTGGTCGATGCCGACACCTTCGCCTGGCTGATGCCGTTCGCCGTGCTGGGCCTGCCGGCGTATCTCGCGCTGTTTCCAGCCCTGGGCTTCGCATTGGCGCGGTTGATCTGGACGCGTGGTGCAACCCGTATCCTGGCGCTCGCCGTCTGCCTGACCGCGAGCGAATGGCTCCGCGGCCACGCGCTGACCGGCTTCCCCTGGAACACGTTCGGCTATGCCCTGTCGCAGCCGCTCGCGCTGGCGCAGGCGACGTCGCTGATCGGGATCTGGGGCATGACGTTCCTGGCGATCGCGATCTTTGCCAGCCCTGCGGTGCTGATCGACGGCAAGACCTGGCGCGAGCGCTGGCGGGTGCCGGCCGCAGCGGCCGCCTTGCTGGTGGTGATGGGCGTGTTCGGCGTCATCCGGATCGGCCTGCATCCGACCGCCTTCGTCGCCGGTCTCAAGCTGCGGATCATGCAGCCGAACCTGCAGCAGGACGTCAAATTCAACTATGGCGCCAAGGCCGACGTCATGCGCCGCTATCTGGCGCTGTCGGATCGCGCCTCCGGTCCGACAGCCACCGGTGTCCGCGACACCAATGTCCTGATCTGGCCGGAATCGGCGTTCCCGTTCTTCCTGACCCGCGAGGCGGACGCGATGGGCCAGATCGCCGACCTGCTGTCGCCGGGCGCGGTGCTGATCACCGGTTCGGTCCGCGCCCCCGACGAGCCTCGGAACGTTCCCATCACCCGGGCCTACAATTCGATCTACGTGATCGACCACGACGGCACCGTGCTGTCGGTCTACGACAAGCTCCATCTGGTCCCGTTCGGCGAGTTCCTGCCGTTCCAGACTCTGCTGGAGCGGATCGGGCTCGAGCAGCTGACGCGGGTGCAGGGCGGTTTCATCCCGGGCACGGCGCGACGCAACCTGGACGTGCCACACGCCCCGCGTGTTCTTCCTTTGATCTGCTACGAGGCGATATTTCCGAGTGACAGCGTGCCGAGCGAAGAACGCCCGGGCTGGATCGTCAACTTGACCAACGACGGATGGTTCGGCATTTCGACCGGTCCTCATCAGCATCTGCAGCAGGCGCAGTGGCGCGCGATCGAGCAAGGACTTCCATTAGTTCGATCTGCGAACACCGGCATCTCTGCAGTGATCGATCCCGTCGGCCGTATCGTTAAGCAATTGCCACTCGGTGCAGAGGGCGTGCTGGATTCCGCGCTGCCTGTTGCGTTGCAGCCGACAGTCTATGCAAAGCTCGGCGACATTCCGGTTGCGATTCTGTTAGTGATCGCCCTGAGCACCGTCGTTCGCAGACGTGTTGCTCAAAAGCTTCCCTGACGACAGCAAGATCTCGATTCTTTCCGGGTCCGTAAGATTTTTTTTGACAAGCAAAACCCCAAGTGTTGACAGATAGCTGCTGCAATTCGCATTCTCGCGCGGCAGCATGAGCCGTCCAGATCGTTGCTCGGCCGTCTTCGTTAGTACGCATGCGAACAGAAATTGACGGTGTGAGCGCCTGAGGCATACTGCGACCGCCTCGTTCCGAGGCCCATTCTAAGGAGTTGAGAGATGTCGACGAAAGCGCCCAACCCTGTTGACAAGCATGTCGGCAGCCGGGTGCGGATGCGCCGTATCATGTTGGGCATGAGCCAGGAAAAACTTGGTGAGGCTCTCGGACTCACGTTCCAGCAGATACAGAAGTACGAAAAAGGCACCAATCGAGTCGGCGCCAGCCGGATTCAGCAGATCTCGGAGGTTCTGCAGGTCCCGGTCTCCTTCCTGTTCGAAGGGGTCCCGAGTGGCGGGACCAACGGTGAAGCTTTCGGCGAAGGCGCTTCGCCCGCCTATGTGTCTGATTTCCTGGCAACCTCAGAAGGACTGGCGTTGACCCGCGCATTCACGCGGATCCACGATTCAAAGCTTCGTCGCAGCATCGTCGACCTGGTCGAGCAGATCGCTGATCGCGAAGCTCCGGAAGAAGGCTAGCTGATGCGCCGGCGCTGACATTCCTATCGCGATTTCCTCTCATATGAATGTCAGCGCCTCGGGGGGCCATTAGCAGAACGCGTTTTGCGAGCGTCGCGCTGGGCATGCAACGCTTCGCAGGACGAATGGGCCGATAGACAACTTCGATTGCGACCAATAGAGCGCGATGGCTCCCCTTCGGGAAACGCTATCGCGCTCTAAATCGTTTTATGCACATGTGGCCTGGAACTCCGGCGTCCCAGCCGCCAACCCGCCCCGCGACGCGCCAACGCGTCCACCGCCTGCTACCACTTCGTAACCATCGAGAACGATTTACAAAGCTATGACCACCAGCATCAGCCCGTTCGATAGTCGCACAATTCTCGAAGGCATCCGCCAATGGGTCGAGATCGAGACCCCAACCGAGGCGCCTGATCAGGTCAACAAGCTGGCTTCCCTTGTCGCGGATGGCTATCGCGGGCTTGATGCCACGATCGAACGGATCGCCGGACGCGACGGCTGCGGCGACCATCTCATCGCGCGGTCGTCATGGGGACAGGCCGAGCCCGGAATTCTGGTCCTCAGCCATCTCGATACGGTGCACCCGATCGGGTTCATCGCGCGGCTGCCGTTTTCGGTCGACGGTGACGTCGCGTACGGTCCGGGGATCTACGACATGAAGGGCGGCGCGTATCTCGCCTTTCACGCCTTTCGTCAGCTCTGCGCAGGCGGTGAAAAATCGCCGCTCGGCATTACTCATTTGTTCGTCTCGGATGAAGAGATCGGCAGCCCGACCTCGCGCGCGCTGATCGAGGATGAGGGCCGCAAGGCCAAATACGTCCTCGTCACCGAGCCGGCGCGTGACGGCGGCAAGATCGTGACCGGACGCAAGGGCGTGGCGCGGTTCGACGTGGCCATCCGCGGCGTGCCCGCGCATGCCGGCGCGCGTCCACAGGATGGACGCAGTGCGATCCGCGAACTCGCCAACGTCATCCATGCGCTCGAAGCGCTCAACGACCCCGCGCGCGGCATTACCGTGAATGTCGGCGTGGTGCGCGGCGGCACACGTCCCAACGTCATCGCAGAGGAAGCCCATGCGGAGGTGGATGCGCGGCTACCGACGCCAGCCGATGCAGAGGAAATCCTGCCCAAGATCCTGGGGCTGACCTCGCGCAGCGATGGCGTCACGGTTGAAGTCAGCGGCGAGGTGAACCGGCCGCCTTACGTCAAGGGCAACGCCGGCGCGGCCTTGTTCGAGCATGCGAAATCACTGGCCGAAGAGATAGGATTCGAGCTGATCGACACCTATACGGGCGGCGGTTCCGACGGCAATTTCACCGCACCGTTCACGGCGACGCTCGATGGGCTCGGCGTCGACGGCAAGGGCGCGCATACGCATTACGAGCAGATGTACATCTCCTCGATCGAGCCGCGGACAAGGCTGCTCTACCGTCTCTATCAAACCCTGCGATGAGCACCACGATCAACATGCCTGTCGACGACGATCACGCCAGCACCGAGGCCTTGCATGGTCAGGGCTCGTTCTTCGGCCGGCGCAAGGGCCACAAGCTGCGGGCGCATCAGGCCGGCCTGGTCGACAACCTGCTGCCGCACCTCGCGCTCGATCTCGCCGCGCCCGCGGAAGCCGTGCTGCCCACGCTGTACCATCCGCCGGTCGACGCGCTGCGGCTGGAGATCGGGTTTGGCGGCGGCGAGCATCTTGCCGCCGAAGCAAAGGCGTTTCCGACCACCGGCTTCATCGGCTGCGAGCCCTATGTCAACGGCATGGCCAAGATCCTGTCGGCCATCGAGGCCGACAACATCGGCAATATCAGGCTGCTGGCGGGCGATGCCGCCGAGCTGCTGGCCTGGCTGCCGCCGCAGTCGCTGCAGCGGATCGACCTGATCCATCCCGATCCCTGGCCGAAGCGGCGGCACTGGAAGCGGCGTTTCGTGCAGGATGCAACGGTCGCCGCGATGGCGCGCGTCCTGAAGCCCGGCGGCGAGTTCCGCTTCGTCAGCGACATCGCCGACTATTGCGCCTGGACGCTGTGGCATCTGCTGCGTTCGCCCGACTTCGCCTGGACGGCCGAGCGCGCCGACGACTGGCGCCTGCCCTGGCCGGGCTACACCATGACGCGCTACGGACGGAAGGCGACGCGCGAAGGCCGCGTCGCCAACTATCTGATCTTCCGCCGGCGCTGACCGCTATGCCGGCGACGTCGTTCAATGTCGTGTCTTCCAGAACGCGACGATACGCTCGGCGGTCGATGGCAGCAGGCGCGCGTAGTTGACCCTGATCGCATCGATGTCGCGCTGCGCCGGCACGCGTTTCGGTCCGAGGCGCAGCAGGATCAGTGCATGCACGGTGCGCCAGTCGAGCCCGATCGTGCGCCCCAGGATCAGAAGCGGATCGTGACGATCGCCCGACACCAGCCGGTCGAGCGTCGCGATCTTAAGTCCGGTCATTGCGGCGAGCGCCGCGATGACCTCTTCGTATTTGTGCTCGGATGCGAAGCGGAACAGCGCCGACTGGTCCAAGGCGTCGGCTTCATACAGCGACAGGATGGTCCGCTGCGCGGGCACGAAATTGCGCGTGCTGTTCGTTGCGCGCGCCGCATCGGCAAGCTCGGCGAGAGCCTGCTTGATCCTCGCCTGCTTGTCCGGCCGCACGACATCGAACAGCCGCCGCCTGACGACATCGAGCGAGCCGGCCAGCAGTTGTTTCAGATGATCGTCGGAAACATCGTCGCGCCGACCGACCGTGAGGGTCAGCACGCCGTCGGAACTCGCGCGGTGGATCAGCGCGGCGTAGCCGCGCGGGGAAAACGCTGCGCCATCATTGGCAGCGGTCCGCCGCACCACGTCGCGATCACCACGGCGCACCAGCACGTCCGTCATATCAGCCGACAGGCGCGGCCGCTCCGCCATCGCGAGCAGATGACCCTGGCTCTTGTCGCGCGCAATAGTGATGAGCGCGGGATCGTCGAGCACGAGCGAGCGGCGCAACAGCGGACCCGCCACCGCAACCTCGTCGTCGCGCGCGAGCCGGCCGACGACGGCACGTGGCGCCCTGAGGAGCCGCGACAACCGCTCCGCCAGATCGATCCGCGTCGGCAGATCCGCGAACGGGACCAGATCGATCAGGAGACCGTCGAACAGATTGATGTGCTCGGGACGCAGCTTCGTCGCATCCTCGAAGAACAGGTCGGCGATGCGGCGCGTGGCCTCAAGGCCGCGTTCAGCATTGCCATGCCTGACGATCCCGCCGAGGCCGGGGATCAGCGCGGTAGCGGGGGTCATGACGTCTACTCGATACGCAACACGACACGTTTCCGTGCGCTCCGCTCCTTGCGGCATGACGACGGGGCGAAAAGCGCGAACTCAGCTTATTTTTAAGCGATCTTGGTGAATGAAGGGTTAGACCCTGCGGCATTCAGCCGTTGCCGGTCGGGGAAAACGATCCGATCCGCGGTCTCGGCGCGGAATGAATTCCCAGTTCCAGGCCCCGTTTGAGCCGACACGACCCTTGCCGTCAGGCGGCAAAGCGGCTATATGAGCGCCATCAAACATCATCTCATATACGATCGCGTAGTGAGGGTGGGCCCTTCCGGACCCGCTCTTTTTTGTTACCTGGATCGCTCCGCCGTGGGCGGGATCGGTCCGGTGAGCGCGATCGAACAGGCCCCACGGCCCATCCAAGCAAGACACGCGATCGACGCCTCGATGACGGAACCTACGTTCGCAGCCGCTGACACCGACCTCCTGACCGAGCCCCGTCTCGTCGTCGAGCCGGGCGTTGCGGCGCGCGTGGCGGCGGTGGCCGACCCGGTGCTGCAGGGAATGGGGTACCGCCTGGTGCGGATCCGCATTTCGGGCGAAGGTGGTTGCACGGTCCAGGTGATGGCCGAGCGTCCCGACGGCACGATGCAGATCGAGGATTGCGAGGCGGTGTCGCGGGCGCTGTCGCCGGTGCTCGACATCGCCGACCCGATCGACCGCGCCTACCGGCTCGAGATCTCCTCGCCGGGCATCGACCGGCCGCTGGTCCGCCGTTCCGATTTCGCCCGCCACGCCGGTCATCTGGTCAAGATCGAGATGGCGGTGGCACATCAGAACCGCAAACGCTTCCGCGGCATCATCGCCGGCGTCGAAGGCGACGGCGTGCGCATCACCCGCGACGACGTGGCCAAGGACCAGGAGGCGGACGTCGTGCTGCCGATGGCCGACATCGGCGACGCCAAGCTGGTGCTGACCGACGAGCTGATCGCCGAATCCATGCGCCGCGGCAAGGCCGCCGAGCGCGAGAAGAAGCGCGACCTCGGGCTGGCGCCACCGTTGGCGCCGCACGCCAAGCCGGCGGCCCAGGCCAAGCCAAAACCGAAATCGAAGGACAAGCAGCCGGTCAAGAAGCCGCTGCCGACCAACACCAAGAAACATCGCCTCGCCGCCGACCGCGCGCGCAGAGGCGAGATCGATCCTGATTAGAGGAGATTTGAGCCATGGCCGTCAGCGCCAACCGGTTGGAACTGCTGCAGATCGCCGACGCCGTCGCGCGCGAGAAGTCGATCGATCGCGGCATCGTGATCGCTGCCATGGAAGACGCGATCGCCAAGGCCGCCCGCGCTCGTTATGGCAGCGAGACCGACGTTCACGCCGAGATCGATCCGAAGAAGGGTGAGCTGCGGCTGTCGCGCCACATGCTGGTGGTCGAGAAGGTCGAGAACCCCTCCAACCAGATCTCGCTGGATGATGCCCGCCGCGCCAATCCGGGCGCGCAGATCGGCGACACCATCGCCGACACCCTGCCGCCGCTGGAATATGGCCGCATCGCCGCACAGTCGGCCAAGCAGGTCATCGTGCAGAAGGTGCGCGAAGCCGAGCGCGACCGGCAGTATCAGGAGTTCAAGGACCGCATCGGCGACATCGTCAACGGCGTCGTCAAGCGCGTCGAATATGGCAGCGTGATCCTCGACCTCGGCCGCGGCGAGGCGATCATCCGCCGCGACGAGATGCTGCCGCGCGAGGTGTTCCGCAACGGCGACCGCGTCCGCGCCTACGTGTTCGACGTCCGCCGCGAGACCCGCGGCCCGCAGATCTTCCTGTCGCGCACCCATCCGCAGTTCATGGCCAAGCTGTTCGCGCAGGAAGTGCCGGAAATCTATGACGGCATCGTCGAGATCAAGGCGGTCGCCCGCGACCCCGGCTCGCGCGCCAAGATCGGCGTCGTGTCGCGCGATTCCTCGGTCGATCCGGTCGGCGCCTGCGTCGGCATGCGCGGCTCGCGCGTGCAGGCCGTGGTGAACGAGCTGCAGGGCGAGAAGATCGACATCATCCCGTGGTCGCCCGACATCGCGACCTTCGTGGTCAACGCGCTGGCGCCGGCTGAAGTCGCCAAGGTCGTCATCGACGAGGACCGCGAGCGCATCGAGGTCGTGGTGCCCGACACCAACAACCAGCTCTCGCTCGCCATCGGCCGCCGCGGCCAGAACGTCCGCCTCGCCTCGCAGCTGACCGGCTGGGACATCGACATTCTGACCGAGCAGGAGGAATCGGAGCGCCGTCAGGCCGACTTCGAGAATTCCACCCGCGTATTCATGGAATCGCTGAACGTCGACGAGGTCGTCGGCCAGCTGCTGGCGTCCGAAGGCTTCACCTCGGTCGAGGAGCTCGCTTTGGTCGACCTCAAGGATCTCGCCGGCATCGAGGGCTTCGACGAGGAGACCGCGACCGAGCTGCAGACCCGCGCCCGCGAATTCCTCGAGCAGCAGGAAGCCGAGCTCGAGGCCAAGCGCAAGGAGCTCGGCGTCGAGGACGCGGTGAAGGATGTGCCCGGCGTGACCACCAAGATGCTGGTCAAGTTCGGCGAGAACGACATCAAGACGGTCGAGGATCTCGCGGGCTGCGCCACCGACGATCTGGTCGGCTGGACCGAGCGCAAGGAGGGCGGCGAAGCCACCAAATTCGCCGGCATTCTCGACGGTCTCGATGTCTCCCGCGACGACGCCGAAGCCATGGTGATGCAGGCTCGCGTCAAGGCCGGCTGGATCAGTGAGGCCGACCTCGCCAAGACCGAAGCGGAAGCCGAGAATGAGGACGAAGCGACCGAAGGACAGCCCGCCTGACCCGTTTGGCTCGCCCCATGGACGGCACGATGACCCCCACCCTGACCCAGCTCGCTTGAGATGAGGAGCCGCATCACCGCATGCTCGCTTTGGCCGACCCCGAGCTCGACAATGGACCGCGGACCGAGAAGTCCGCGACCATGCGCATGTGCGCGGTCAGCCGCGACGTGCGGCCGATCGGCGAGCTGATCCGCTTCGTCGTCGGCCCGTCGGGCGAGGTCGTGCCCGACATCAAGCGCAAGCTGCCCGGTCGGGGATTGTGGATCACCGCCTCGCGCCAGGCGGTTGCGGAGGCGGTGCGGCGTCACCATTTCAGCCGAGGCTTCAAGACCAACGTCCGCGTCCCGCCGACCCTTGCCGAAGACCTGGAAGCCTTGCTGGCCCGCAGCGCGATCGAAGCGCTGGGGATTGCCGCCAAGGCCGGCCAGGCCGTCTCCGGTTTCTCCAAGGTGGAAGCGGCGCTGTCGCAGCGGCAATCGCGGTCGACATTGGCTGCCCTCGTCCATGCCGCGGATGGCGCAGCCGACGGGATCCGCAAGCTCGACGCGCTGGTGCGGCCGAACGACGGGGACCAGGGCCAAGCCCCGACAATTCCGATCATCTGCTGTCTCACTTCGGCAGAATTGGATTTGGCACTTGGGCGCTCAAATGTGATACATGCTGCCGTGCTCGCAGGCCCGGCGAGCAGGACATTCCTGTCGCGCAGCCAGACACTGGTCCGATACCGGTCGGCCGACGCTGACAAGATTGCCGGAACCGCGGCCACGAAATCTGCTTCGACTTCGAAGACATAGCACTTTGAAGCCATAGCTACGAAGACATCGCGACGATTGCACGAATGAGACGGTGCGGTAGCCCGCACGCTGGTAACGAGATTAGGACGACTGAATGGCCGACAACAACACTCCGGGCGACAAGAAACTGAGTGTCCCGAGCAAGACCTTGACGCTGAAGCCGCGCGTCGAGACCGGCACGGTACGCCAGAGCTTCCCACATGGCCGGAGCAAGCAGGTGGTGGTCGAGAAGCGCGGCAAGCGCCGCGTCGGCGATGGGGGGCCCGATGCTCCGCATGCGCCGGAGCCGACCGTCGCCAAGGCGCCGCCGCCCCCGCCATCGCCGCGCTCATCCGGACCGCGCCCATCCGGCTCGTCGCAGCGCGGCGGATCCGGGGTCGTGTTGCGCACCCTGACGGAGGACGAGCGGTCGGCGCGCGCCAGCGCGTTGGCCGATGCCCGCGTGCGCGACATCGAGGAACGCCGCCAGGCCGAAGAGGAAGCGCGCCGCCGTGCCGAGCGCGAAGCCGCCGAACGCGCCGAGCGCGAGGCTGCCGAGGCGCGCCGCAAGGCCGAGGAAGAGCGGCACCGCCACGAAGAGGAAGCCAAACGCAAGGCCGAGCTCGAGGCCAAGAAGCGGTTCGGCGAAGGCGAGGCGCCCCGTCCGGCGACATCCGCGCCGCAGCCCGCGGCGACCGCACCGGCCCGCTCGACGCCCGCCCCCGGCAGGCCCGTCGGCGCACCGGGCAGCCGGCCGCAGCAGATTGGTGGTCCGAGCTCGCGGCCCGGCGGCGCTCAGCCGGCGGGCGCACGCCCGGCCGGCGCCCGTCCTGCCGCCGGCGGTCCGCTCGGCCGCGCGCCGGCGGCAGTTGCCGCCGGTCCGGACGAGGATGAGGGTCCGCGCCAGATCCGCAGGGGTCCCGGCGGAGCCGCACGTCCTGCACCGCCGCCGAAGACCACGCACAAGCCGGGTCCGCAGAAGCAGCGCGGCCGCCTGACGGTGGTCACGGCACTGACGGCCGACGATGTGCGCGAGCGCTCGATCGCATCGTTCCGCCGCCGCACGCAGCGCCTGAAGGGCCATGCCGCCAACGAGCAGAAGGAGAAGCTCGTCCGCGAGGTGACGATTCCGGAAGCCATCACCATCCAGGAGCTGGCGAACCGCATGTCGGAGCGCGCGGTCGACGTGATCCGTCTGCTGATGCGCCAGGGCGCGATGCACAAGATCACCGACGTGATCGATGCCGACACCGCGCAGCTGATCGCCGAGGAGCTCGGCCACAGCGTCAAGCGCGTCGCGGCGTCCGACGTCGAAGAGGGTTTGTTCGACGTCGTCGACGATTCGACCGACACCGAGCCGCGCTCGCCGGTCGTGACCGTGATGGGCCACGTCGACCACGGCAAGACCTCGCTGCTCGACGCGCTGCGTCACGCCAACGTGGTCTCGGGCGAAGCCGGCGGCATCACCCAGCACATCGGCGCCTATCAGGTGACCGCGCCGGATTCCGGCAAGAAGATCACCTTCATCGACACGCCCGGCCACGCCGCGTTCACCGCGATGCGCGCCCGCGGCGCCAAGGTCACCGACATCGTGGTGCTGGTGGTCGCGGCCGATGACGGCGTCATGCCGCAGACGATCGAGGCCATCAACCACGCCAAGGCGGCGAAGGTGCCGATGATCGTCGCGATCAACAAGATCGACAAGCCCGACGCCCGTCCCGAGCGCGTCCGCACCGAGCTGCTCCAGCACGAGGTGCAGGTCGAATCGCTCGGCGGCGAGGTCGTCGACGTCGAGGTGTCCGCCAAGAACAAGACCAACCTCGATCGTCTGCTCGAAATGATCGCGCTGCAGGCCGACATTCTCGACCTCAAGACCAATTCGGATCGCCCGGCCGAAGGCACCGTGATCGAAGCCAAGCTCGATCGTGGCCGCGGCCCGGTCGCCACCGTGCTGGTCCAGCGCGGCACGTTGCGGGTCGGCGACATCATCGTCGCCGGCGCCGAGATGGGCCGCGTCCGCGCGCTGATCTCGGATCAGGGTGAGACATTGCAGGAAGCAGGCCCGTCGGTGCCGGTCGAGGTGCTCGGCTTCAACGGTCCGCCGGAAGCCGGCGATCGTCTCGCCGTCGTCGAGAACGAAGCCCGTGCCCGCCAGGTCACCAGCTACCGCGCGCACCAGAAGCGGGAGAACGCGGCAGCCTCGATCTCCGGCATGCGCGGTTCGCTCGAACAGATGATGTCGCAATTGAAGACTGCGGGCCGCAAGGAATTCCCGCTGGTCATCAAGGCCGACGTGCAGGGCTCGCTGGAAGCCATTCTCGGCTCGCTGGAGAAGCTCGGCACCGAGGAGGTCGCCGCCCGCATCCTGCATGCCGGCGTCGGCGGCATCAGCGAGTCCGACGTCACGCTGGCCGAAGGCTTCAACGCCGCGATCATCGGCTTCTCGGTACGAGCCAACAAGGAAGCGGCCGCGCTCGCCAAGCGCAACGGCATCGAGATCCGCTACTACAACATCATCTACGACCTCGTGGATGACGTGAAGAAGGCGATGAGCGGTCTCCTGGCCCCCACGCTTCGGGAAACCATGCTCGGCAATGCGCAGATCCTGGAGGTGTTCAACATCTCCAAGGTCGGCAAGGTCGCCGGCTGCCGCGTCACCGACGGCACCGTGGAGCGCGGCGCCAATGTCCGCCTGATCCGCGACAACGTCGTGGTTCACGAGGGCAAGCTGTCGACCCTGAAGCGCTTCAAGGACGAAGTGAAGGAAGTGCAGGCCGGCCAGGAATGCGGCATGGCCTTCGAGAGCTACGGCGACATGCGTGTCGGCGACGTCATCGAGTGTTATCGCGTGGAGACCATCCAGCGCTCGCTGTAAGTCCGAATCCTACAGAGCGCGCTGCAATTCGAGTGAGCAGCGATTCCGTGCGCATGCGGAATCGCTGCGTCCCTTGAACTTAACGAAGCGTCGTTGAACTCAATCAGAATGATCCTCTCGCCCGTGCTCACGCCGGGCGACGATCCATTGGATTTTTGAAAAATGCCTCGCCATCACCAGAGGGGAAGCGCCGCTTCCGGCGGCTCGCAGCGTCAGTTGCGCGTGGCCGAGACCGTGCGTCACGCTGTCGCCGACATTCTCAGCCACGGTGACGTGCACGACCCGGACCTGGAGGGACACATCATTACGGTGCCCGAAGTCCGCATGTCGCCCGACCTGAAGCTCGCCACGATCTACATCATGCCGCTCGGCGGACAGGATACGGACGTCGTGCTCGCTGCGCTGGAGCGCAACAAGAAGTTCCTGCGCGGCGACATCGCGCGGCGCGTTAACCTGAAATTTGCACCTGACATCCGCTTCCGCGTCGACGAGCGATTCGACGAAGCGGAACGGATCGAGAAATTACTGCGAACACCCGCGGTGCAGAGAGACCTCAATTCGGATTCGGAAGAGAGCTGATGACCATTCCCCCCGAAACCGGCACTGTCGACGCGCCGAGCGCCGAACCGACCGCCGCCAAGACGATCCATTCTGCCGACGGACGCCCGCCGCGCGACAACAATGATCCGCGCAACAAGCAGCGCCAAGGAAACGGTCAGGGCAACCAGCCACGCCGCGATCGCCGCGACGTCCATGGCTGGGTCGTGCTCGACAAGCCGATCGGCATGACCTCGACCCAGGCCGTGGCGGTGGTGAAGCGCCTGTTCCAGGCCAAGCGCGCCGGCCATGCCGGCACGCTCGATCCGCTCGCCTCCGGCGGCCTGCCGATCGCGCTCGGCGAAGCCACCAAGACCGTCCCGTTCGTGATGGACGGCCGCAAGCGCTACCGCTTCACCGTGACCTGGGGCGAGGAGCGCGATACCGACGACACCGAAGGACGGGTCGTCGAGACCAGCCAGAGCCGGTCGGATGCCGCGGCGATCCGGGCGCTGCTGCCGCAATTTACCGGCCGGATCGAGCAGACGCCGCCGCGCTATTCCGCGATCAAGGTCCAGGGCGAGCGCGCCTATGATCTCGCCCGCGACGGCGAGGTCGTCGAGCTCCAGCCGCGCCCGGTCGAGATCCATGAACTGACCCTCGTCGACCAGCCCGACCCGGACCATTCGGTGTTCGAGGCGGAATGCGGCAAGGGAACCTATGTCCGGGCGCTGGCCCGCGACATGGGCCGAATCCTCGGCTGTTACGGCCATATCAGCGCGCTCCGGCGGACCCTGGTGGGTCCGTTTACCGAGAACGACATGATTCCGCTGGAACAGTTGGAGGCTTTGTGCAATAGAGCCGCGTCCGGTGAGGGAAGCCTCGCCGACGCACTCTTGCCCGTTGAGACCGCGCTGGACGACATCCCGGCACTGGCCGTCACTCGGGCTGATGCGGCAAGGCTCCACAGGGGTCAGGCCGTCTTGTTGCGCGGACGGGATGCGCCCAATAGTAGCGGCACAGTCTATGTCACGGTCGCAGGCCGCCTTCTGGCGCTTGCCGAAATTGGCAATGGCGAACTCATCCCCAAGCGCGTGTTCAACCTGACCGGACTGACTGCCAGCTCCGGTCGCAACGAAAGAGACTGACGATGTCGGTGACCGCAGAGCGCAAGGCGGAAATCATCAAGGCGAATGCCACCAAGGCCGGTGATACCGGTTCTCCCGAGGTGCAGGTTGCGATCCTCTCGGAACGCATCAACAACCTGACCAGCCACTTCAAGACCCATGGCAAGGACAACCACTCCCGCCGCGGCCTCCTGAAGCTGGTCTCGACCCGCCGTTCGCTGCTGGACTATCTGAAGAAGAACGACGAGGCGCGCTACAAGGCGCTGCTCGAGAAGCACAACATTCGCCGTTGAGCTTCGACTGGGAATGAGCGCGCGCGGTGTTGCGCGCGTTGATGGCATGATGCCGAGGACGCCGCTTCGATCGCGGCGTTCGCGAATCCGGGATCATGCGGTCTGGCTGGATCTGGAAAGAGGCAGATACGCCCTTCGACTGATCCTGCCCGGACCGTGCAGTACGCCTCAGCAGCAATCCGGCCGCTGGGCGTGACGGGCAAGGTGCCCGTTACTTACGAGAAGGATGGACGCCATCCGAAATAAGAAAACCATGGCAGGATCGCAGGGCGCTGATCGCAATCCAGCGCCCTGCAATCTTGCGCATGGTTTTTTTGTTTCTGCGGGGTCCGCCTTCGATCATCTCATGAAAGAAGATACCCATGTTTACCAAGCATTCCGTCGAGATCGACTGGGGCGGGCGTCCGCTCAAGCTTGAAACCGGCAAGATCGCCCGCCAGGCCGACGGCGCCGTCGTCGCCACTTATGGCGAGACCGTCGTGCTCGCCACCGTCGTCGCCGCCAAGGCGCCGCGCGAAGGCGTCGACTTCCTGCCGCTGACGGTCGACTACCAGGAAAAGACCTACGCTGCGGGGCGCATTCCCGGCGGCTATTTCAAGCGCGAGGGCCGTCCGACCGAGAAGGAGACGCTGGTCTCCCGCCTGATCGACCGCCCGATCCGCCCGCTGTTCGTCGACGCCTGGCGCAACGAGACCCAGGTCATCGTGACCGTGCTGTCGCACGACATGGAGAACGATCCGGACATCGTGGCGCTGGTCGGCGCGTCGGCCGCGCTGACCTTGTCGGGCGTGCCGTTCAAGGGCCCGATCGGCGCCGCCCGCGTCGGCTTCGCCAATGACGAATACATCCTCAATCCCACCCTCGACGAGATGGCCGACACCCAGCTCGACCTGGTCGTCGCCGGCACCTCCGACGCGGTGCTGATGGTGGAATCGGAGGCCAAGGAGCTCAACGAGGACATCATGCTCGGCGCGGTGATGTTCGGTCACCGTCACTTCCAGCCGGTGATCAATGCGATCATCGAGCTCGCCGAGAAGGCCGCCAAGGAGCCGCGCGACGTCGCGATCATCGACAACGGCGCGATCGAGAAGGAGATGCTTGGGATCGCCGAGCAGGACCTGCGCAAGGCCTATGCGATTCCCGTGAAGCAGGAGCGCTACGCCGCCGTCGGCGCCGTCAAGGAAAAGGTGATGGCGCACTTCTTCCCCGAAGGGCAGGAGCCGAAATACGACAAGCTCCGCCTCTCCGGCGTGTTCAAGGAGCTGGAAGCCAAGATCGTTCGCTGGAACATCCTGGACACCGGCAAGCGCATCGACGGCCGCGACGCCAAGACCGTGCGCAACATCGTCTGCGAAGTCGGCGTGCTGCCGCGCGCTCACGGCTCGGCGCTGTTCACCCGCGGTGAGACCCAGGCGCTGGTCGTGACCACGCTCGGCACCGGCGAGGACGAGCAGTACATCGACGCGCTGTCGGGAACGTACAAAGAGACGTTCCTGCTGCACTACAACTTCCCTCCCTACTCCGTCGGTGAGACCGGCCGTCTCGGCGGCACCAAGCGTCGCGAGATCGGCCACGGCAAGCTCGCCTGGCGCGCCATCCACCCGGTCCTGCCGCCGCACCACGAGTTCCCCTACACCACGCGCGTGGTGTCGGAGGTGACGGAGTCGAATGGCTCGTCGTCGATGGCCACCGTCTGCGGCTCGTCGCTGGCGCTGATGGATGCCGGTGTGCCGCTGAAGCGGCCGACCGCGGGCATCGCGATGGGCCTGATCCTCGAAGGCAGCCGCTATGCGGTTCTCTCCGACATCCTCGGCGACGAGGACCATCTCGGCGACATGGACTTCAAGGTCGCGGGCACCGAGAGCGGCATCACCTCGCTGCAGATGGATATCAAGATCGAGGGCATTACCGAGGAGATCATGCGGGTTGCGCTGGGCCAGGCCCGCGACGGCCGCATCCACATCCTGGGCGAGATGTCCAAGGCGCTGACCGCCGCGCGTGCCGAGCTCGGCGAATACGCGCCGCGCATCGAGACCTTCAAGATCCCGACCGACAAGATCCGCGAAGTGATCGGCACCGGCGGCAAGGTGATCCGCGAGATCGTCGAGAAGACCGGCGCCAAGGTCAACATCGAGGACGACGGCACCGTCAAGGTCGCCTCCAACGACGGCGAGGCGATGAAGGCCGCCATCAAGTGGATCAAGTCGATCGCCTCCGATCCGGAGGTCGGCCAGGTCTATGACGGCACCGTCGTCAAGGTGATGGAGTTCGGTGCCTTCGTGAACTTCTTCGGCACTCGCGACGGCCTCGTGCACATCTCGCAGCTCGCCGACAAGCGCGTGCAGAAGACCTCCGACGTCGTCAAGGAAGGCGACAAGGTCAAGGTCAAGCTGCTCGGCTTCGACGACCGCGGCAAGACCAGGCTGTCGATGAAGGCGGTCGACCAGACCACTGGCGAGGATCTCGAGGCCAAGCAGAAGGACGCGCCCGCCGAGGCGCGCGAAGCCGCCGGCGAGTAAAGCCGGCGCACCCTTCGAATGAAATACAAAGGGCGGCTTTCGGGCCGCCCTTTTTTGTTGTCCTATTGGTCGCGCACCCTCACGCGTCCCAGGTCACGGCTGCGGATGCAGAGGCCGTCACCTCGCTTCAGGTCACCACACATGCTCCATCCTATCATCCGCCCTGCCCGCCCGGACGAATACGACGCCGTCGCCAGGCTCTGGATGGAGAGCTGGTGCTCGACCGGATTGGAGACCCCGAGCGAGAGGCTGCTCGCGCTCCTCAGGGAGCGCGTGCCGCGTGAAATTGCTGGCGGTTGGAGCCTGTATGTCGCCGACGACGGCGGCCGCCTCGCGGCGATGCTCGCGATCAACGTCCCCACGCTCTATCTCGACCAGCTGATGATCGCGCCGTCCCATCAGGGCCGCTCGCTCGGCCGCCGGCTGCTCACCTTCACCCGCGAGCTGCTGCCGCACGAAGTGTGGCTGCGCTGCGCAAAGGGCAATGACAAGGCTTGGCGCTGGTATGAGCGCGAGGGCTTCGTGCTGGAAAAGGAGGAAGCTGATCCGCTGCACGGCCGGATCATGAAATATTATCGCTGGAAGCGTGACGGTCAGGCGGCAGGCTCCTGATCGCAGGGCGTGCAAGCGCAAATCTTACGCGTGGCGACCGGAAACCATTGCGTGCGCCTTCGCAGGCGAACTAAGTTCGAGTTCGCGACGACCTCGCATTCTCGAACCGTACCCATGTCCGTGCCGCTCCTGTCGATCCGCCGCCTTGCGCTCGTCGCCCTCGCCGCTGCCTTCGCAACCGGGGCTTGGGCCCAGGCTCCGTCAACAACGGCGCCCAAGGCCGCGCCCGCAGCCAAGAAACCCTCCGGAAAGACAAAGGCGATGGCGAAACCAGGCGCCATCGAAAGCGGTCCGTGCCGTCTTGGCGTCATTTCCACACTCGGCGACCAGCTCGCCGTCAGCAAGTTCGGTCTCACCGTGTTTGAAACCGAAGAGGACGAAGTCACGTTGCCGGGATGGGGACTGGACGACCTCGCCATGGCGCGCGTGCGCGCGGCTACCGGCGGCGATCCGACCGTGCGCAGGATCGGCTATCCGAAAGGCGCGTTCGAGGTCTACTACCACCCGACATCGCGCTTCCTGCCCGATCCGAAGGAGAGCCTGACCGCGATCGTGCGCAACATCACGACGAATGCGAGCTGCGCGCGCTATCTCGTCGTCACCAGGTTCGAGACGACCATTCCCAACACCACCCTGAGGCTCAGAGGCATCGGCGCCTACAATCAGGGGGTCGGATCGATCCTCAGGCACTCGCATCTGTTTGCGAACGTCAACATCACGCTCATCGACGGCCAGTCCTACGAGAAGATCAGCTCGTTCTCGGCCGACACCGGCGCCAGGCTTGCCGAGACCATGAGGCTCACCGAAGACCCTCTCAACAAGCTCGACAATGCCGACTTCCCCGAGCCTCTCGCGGCTGCGGCCTCCAGCACCGTCCTGCGCGAGCGGCTGCGCACCTTGGTGGCGGCGAAGCTCGATCGCGACCTGCCGAGCTATCTGAAGATCGAATGATGCGGGCGCAGACTTCGGACGACTCGAACGAACTCCCTTCGAACTCCCTTGGCTTGATCCTTTTCCTCCCTGCGACGAGCTCTCCCAGTGACCATCTCTCGCCGATTTGCTGCGCTCATCATTGCCATGCTCTGGTCCTCCACCAATGCCCTGGCGCAATCGGCCCCGGCGCCGCTGAATGCTAAGCCCGCGAAGCCAGCAGGCAGCAATGCCAAGGCCGCCAAGCCGGCGATGGCCGTCCGCGAGGGCGGACCGTGCGACATCGGGGTGATCGCCGCGCTCGGCGATGTCTTCACGGTGCAGAAGAACGGCATGACCCGCCTGGGCAACGAGTACGCCGAAGTGCCGGTGCCCTGGGGCTTCGACGACATCGTCTACGCGCGTGTGAAGGCAGCCGCGGGTGATGCCGGAATCCGCCGCATCGGCGTCCCCAAGGGCGCATTCGATCCGTTCTATCAGTCGCCCCCGATCAAGGCTGAGAACGGGAAGCTCACGCCCATCGTCCGGAAGGTGGCCGGCACGGCGGGTTGCGCTCGCTACCTCGTGATCACCCGCCGGACCGACAGCGAACCCTCGACAAACGACGAGGTCACCGGCGTCGGTGTGATCAACAGGGGCGAGGGATTTGGCCGGATCAGCCACGTCTTCATCATGATCGATATCCAGCTCTATGACGGGGCGACATTCGAGACGCGCGAGCCTGCCATGAGCTCGAAGTCGCTGCTCTCACGGCTGACCTCCGGCGTCGGCCCGCCGTCTCACGCCGGAGACGTCGACAACTCCGCATTCCCCGCCTCGCCGCCAGAGGCTGCGAACAACAATGTGCTGCGTGACATGGCGCGTTCGATGCTCAAGTTCCGGCTCGACCAGCGCTTGCCGGCCTATTTCGGGCGCGAATAGAACGACGAGCTCAGGCGCGTCACAGCCTGATCTTCAGCACCGCGTGGCCCGACTGCTGGACGAGACCCGACGATGTCGCGTTGATGCCGTAGCGGATGCTGAGGTCGAGCCGGTCGTTGTCGGCGGCCACAAGACCAAGGCCCGCCGAATAGATCCATGGCGACAGGCCGAGGCCATGGGTGACAAAGCTCTCGCCGCCGCCCGAGAACGCCGCGCTGATCTGCAGCGGCTGATTCAGCGCGTTGTAGCCGACGCCGATGTCGCTGGTCAGACGGATCTGCCTGGTGGGCGCGTAGACAGCTTTCAGCTGCGCCGTCGTCACGAGCTCCTGATAGATCTGAGGATCGACGTTGAGGCTAAAACCGCCGGCACCGTTCTCGCCGTAGGAATTGCTGCGAACCGTGCCGTAGTCCAGGCGCAGTGCTGGAACGAGGGCGAAGCCATCTTGCAGCGGAATGCGCGTCTTGATGCCTGCGCCGGCATGGCCGCTGTAGGAACGATAGCTGCCGCCGGCGGACGCACCCATGAAGCTCAGCGACCGGTTTTCGCCGTTATCGCTCGATCCGCCATCGAGCTGATAGTCGAAGGTGACATCACGGGTGATCGCGTAGGCCCCATAGAGCCCGAGCTGATAGGAGGCGAGAGCGAGACGGTTCGGCACGGCGGCGTCGCTTCCGGTGATCGTGTGATGAGAATAACCGAGAACGCCGCCAATGATGGCGCGGGACGAGACTGCGACGTCGGCGCCCAACGCCAGACCGCCGCCGGAGGCGTCATAGCCGGGAACGCCATCGCGCCCCGCCTGCTGCGCGGTGCCGCCGAGGGGCTGCATCCAGACATTGCGACCAGCGGCCCAGCCGATGCTGCTGACATCATCGAGCCTGTTGGTCATCGTCTGCCGGAACACCTGCTGGCTGACATGGGTCGCCTGCGAGGCCGCCCCGGTCAGCACCGGCAACGTCTGCTTCACAGCAGCGCTAAGAGATGGACCGCTGAGATTATCGAGCGCGGCAAAGCCCGAGACCATCGATCCAGTCCAGCCGGCCGAGGTCATCGACAGCCGGTACAACACGTCAGCCGCTTCCAGGCCGACGCGGCCGCCTGCAGACCGCAGCGTTTCCGCGTAAGGCTGGATCAGCGACATCGTCGCCAGTCCTCCCGTCAAACTCCCGGTAAGATCGTAGGTCGACACCAGCATCTGCGCGCCCGCGGCGTTGCCGCTCGCCGTGCCATAGAGGCTGGTCAGGGTGCCGCGCGAGAGGGTGTTGAACAGCACGCTGCCCTCGGGCGTCACCGAGCCGAGCAGCGTGAAGCCCGCCGCGGCGCTGCCGGGCGGTGCGACGCCCGCACCCCAGAAATAGCCGTTCTGATAGTTGGTGATGACGAAACGGCCCGGCGCCTGCGTGCCGAACAATGTCGGACTGACGATCCGCCAGGGCGTGCCGGCGGTCCACGCCCATTGCGGCACGGAGTTGGCCGGCACCGGTGCCGACGGCGGCGGCGTGAAGGTCGCGGGATCATAGGGCAGCATGTAGGCCCAATGCGTCACCAGCAGGCTGTCGCCGGTGATCATCTGCATTTCCATGCTGGTCACGCCGTTGACGTTGCGCATATAGCCGAGTCCGACCGTCACGGTGCCGCCGCCGGTCGGCGTGAACAGCATGGTGATCTGGCCGCTGGTGGTGACGAAGCCCTGGATGGTCGAGGTGTCCGTCAGCAGCGCCAGGCCGATCCTGAGCTGCGCGACGCTGGTGCCGGTGAAGGCGCCGTTGGTCGCGGTGCCCAAGGTCCACAACGTCTGGTCACCGATCGGGATCGGGTTGGAGAAGCCCGTCTTCGGCGACATGTAGGCGAGCAGTTGCGCCGTCGGCACATACCAGTTCGTGTTGGAGATCGTGGAGTCCCAGACGCTCGATTGCGCCTGCGCCGGCCCGGCGTTCCCCGCCGCAAGCACAATGCCGGTCATCGCGCAGAGAGCGATGACGCGGGCCTTCGAACGCAGCATCAATCGCCCCCACGACTTGTCTTGCTGCCGGCGCGAGCGGCTGGCTGACGGCCGCGGCCGATGCACCGGTCATGATGCATCGCAGCGTCGTCGCAACAACCAACAAGAGTTGCGCCATTGCTTCCTGATTAGCCGTTCAGGAACATTGTCTTCAACTGGGAAAATTTGGGTCGATCGGGGGGACGGAGTCTCGCGTTCCCCTGATACCGCCGATGCGCGCGGAGGTCAGTCCGCCTTGAGATCCTCGGGGCGCGGCATCGAGATCACGTTGTAGCCGGAATCGACGTAGTGGATCTCGCCGGTGACGCCACCGGACAGCTCCGACAGCAGATAGAGCGCCGAGCCGCCAAGCTCCTCCAGAGTCACGCCGCGACCGAGCGGCGAGTGCTTCTGCTGGAAGGCGAACATGAAGCGGGCATCGCCGATGCCCGAGCCCGCCAGCGTGCGCACCGGTCCGGCCGAGATCGCGTTGACACGGATGCTGCGGCGGCCGTAGTCGGCGGCGAGATAGCGCACCGAGGCTTCCAACGCGGCCTTGGCAACGCCCATCACGTTGTAGTTCGGCATCACCCGGTTGGAGCCGTCGAAGGTCAAGGTGATCATGCTGCCGCCGCTCTCCGGCATCAGCTCGGCGGCGCGCTTGGCGATCTCGGTGAAGGAGAAGCAGGAGATCAGCATCGTGCGCGCAAAATTCTCGCGCGAGGTGTCGGCATAGCGGCCCTTGAGCTCGTTCTTGTCGGAGAAGGCGACCGCGTGGACGACGAAGTCGAGCCCGCCCCAGGCCTCGCGAAGCGCCGTGAATACACTGTCGACGCTGGCAATGTCCTCGACGTCGCAGGACAGCACGTGCTTGACGCCGAGCTCGTCGGCGAGCGGACGGACGCGCTTGCCGAGCGCGTCGCCCTGATAGGTGAAGGCCATCTCGGCGCCATGCGCCGCCAGCGTCTTGGCGATGCCCCAGGCGATCGAATGGTCGTTGGCGATGCCCATGACCAGGCCGCGCTTGCCTGCCATCAGACCCTGCATGATGTCTCTCCTTCGTCATGCCGGGATCGGCCCAGCCAGGATGATCGTTCCGCCTTCGAGACGCCAATGGCCGGACATCGGTGCGAAGAATGAGCTTCGCGCTGCTGCCCGGCCATGATGCCGACGAAACCAGTGCTGTTGGAAATCTTAGGCGTCGAGCTGCTTGAACACCAGTGTCGCGTTGGTGCCGCCGAAGCCGAACGAGTTCGACAGCACGGTGCCGAGCTTGGCGTTGTCGATGCGCTTGCGGACGATCGGCATGTCGGCGAAGGCCGGGTCGAGCTCGGTGATGTTGGCGCTCTCGCAGATGAAGCCGTTCTTCATCATCAGCAGCGAATAGATCGCCTCCTGGACGCCGGTGGCGCCGAGCGAGTGGCCAGTCAGCGCCTTGGTCGCGGCGATCGGCGGACACTTCTCGCCGCGGCCGAACACTTTCCGGATCGCCTCGATCTCCGGCGGATCTCCGGCAGGTGTCGAGGTCGCATGCGGATTGATGTAGTCGATCTTGGTCTTCACGGTCGACAGCGCGAGCTGCATGCAGCGCTCGGCACCCTCGCCGGAAGGCGCAACCATGTCGTAGCCGTCGGACGTTGCGCCGTAGCCCACGATCTCGCCGTAGATCTTGGCGCCGCGCGCTTTGGCGTGCTCGAGCTCTTCCAGCACGAGGACGCCGGCGCCGCCGGCGATCACGAAGCCGTCGCGCGTGACGTCATAGGGCCGCGACGCGGTCGCCGGCGTGTCGTTGTGCTTGGACGACATCGCGCCCATCGCGTCGAACAGCACCGACAGCGTCCAGTCGAGCTCCTCACAGCCGCCGGCGAACATCACGTCCTGCTTGCCGTACTGGATCATCTCGTAGGAATTGCCGATGCAATGATTGGAGGTCGCGCAGGCCGAGGAGATCGAGTAGTTGACGCCCTTGATCTTGAACCAGGTCGCCAGCGTCGCCGAGGCCGTCGACGACATCGCCTTCGGCACGGCGAACGGACCGACGCGCTTCGGGCCCTTGGTGCGGGTGATGTCGGCCGCTTCCACCAGCGTGCGCGTCGATGGCCCGCCTGAGCCCATGATGATGCCGGTGCGGACGTTGGAGACGTCGGTCGGCTCCAGCCCGGAATCGAGGATCGCCTGCTCCATGGCGACATGATTCCAAGCCGCCCCCTCGCCGAGGAAGCGCATGGCGCGGCGGTCGACCACGTCGGCGGGATTCAGCGTCGGCGCACCTTGCACCTGCGAACGAAAACCAAGCTCGGCATATTTCTCAGCACGGGAGATGCCGGACTTCGCCTCGTACAGGCTGGCGAGCACCTCCTGGGTGTTGTTGCCGATCGATGAGACGATGCCCATGCCCGTGATGACAACCCGCCTCATGATGTCCGCCTCACTTTGCTCGTGTGTTCTGTTGCAGCCGTGCCTGCTGCACTGTCTGTGGTCGCAGCCCGCTGGTTCAAGTCGGCGCGGCGTCCTGCTTGAACAGGCCGACCTTCAGGTCCTTGGCGCGATAGATAATCTCGCCATCCATCGAAAGCCACCCGTCGGCAATACCGAGCACCAGCTTTGAGCGCATCACGCGCTTGATGTCGACATTGTACACAACCTTGCGCGCGGTCGGCAGAACCTGGCCGGAGAACTTGAGATCGCCGAGGCCCAGCGCACGGCCGCGCCCGGCGCCGCCGGTCCAGCCGAGGTAGAAGCCCACCATCTGCCACATCGCATCGAGGCCGAGACAGCCCGGCATCACCGGATCATTCTTGAAGTGGCAGCCGAAGAACCAGAGATCCGGCTTCACGTCGAGCTCGGCGCGGACGACACCCTTGCCGAACTCGCCGCCGGTCTCGGAGATCTCGACGATCCGATCGAACATCAGCATCGGCGGCAGCGGCAGTTGCGCATTGCCGGGGCCGAACAGCTCCCCGCGGCCGCAGGCCAGCAGGTCCTCGTATTCATATGCGCTGCGCCGATCCAGCATGCTTGGTGGCCTTTCTCAACGATCCCCGGTGGAATTTGTGCCGCGCGACATGGACCCTTCCCGCGCGCCGCCCCCCTCCGCGCCGCGCTGGCCGGTCATCGCGTCGGCACGAAGGCTGGGCCATCGCACCTGGCGAACATGACCGCTGTCAGCGGCGGGCCTAACGACGCCTGGATTCGCGCACATGGCCATCACGGCCGCCGGCGCTCACCATGGCAGGGCAAATCGGGTCCGGGCGCTCTCTAACATAGAGGATTGCGGCGTCAATGCGCGTATCCAGGTAAATCGACGCAGCACCGGGGCCCGCGCCCGAACCGGGCGGTAAATGCAGTTTAGGGGCGTTCTAGATACGTTAGTTGCGATAAGCTTGCATCTGAATGGGTTTCTTCCTATATCGGTTATAGATGAGAGCGAATTGTGCGGTGCTTGAAGTGGATGTCAGCAACAACGCCTCGATGAGTGGTCATGATCGCGGCAACCCGGATCTCGGGAACGGCCGGCAGCCAGCCCTCAACGGCTGCCCATGGCACGACGTCAACGAGATGCTGCAGGCGGCCGGGCTGCGCCCGACCCGCCAGCGCATGGCCCTTGGCTGGCTGTTGTTCGGCAAGGGTGCGCGGCATCTGACGGCGGAAATGCTCTACGAGGAAGCGACGCTGGCCAAGGTTCCGGTCTCGCTCGCCACGGTCTATAATACGTTGAACCAGCTGACCGATGCCGGCCTGTTGCGTCAGGTCAGCGTCGACGGCACCAAGACCTATTTCGATACCAACGTCACGGCCCACCATCACTTCTATCTCGAGAACAACCACGAGCTGGTCGATATCCCTGACCAGCATCTGGCGTTGTCGAAGCTGCCGGAGGCGCCCGAAGGTTACGAGATCGCCCGGATCGACATGGTCGTCCGGCTGCGCAAGAAGCGCTGAGCCTCCGGAACATCTTCATCGAGGCATCATGCCCGCGCCCGCTACGGGCATTATTGTGTCGGGAGCGCGTCAGGATAGAGGTCAGCGCATTGCGCGGACCTGGGCCTTCAATTGACCTGTTCGTCGGCGTAGACGCCCCACAGCCGCTGCTGCTGGATCCAGCCTTCGAAACCATTGCCGAGCACGCGGCACCAGCCATTGCCGCATTTCTTCACCTGCGCGACGACGCCGGCCTGCAGCCGCGCCGTGACCGCGCTCGCCGCGTCGGCGCTCTCATAGATCGGGGCGAGATCGTCCTTGTTCTTCATCGTGACCACCGCCGTGCGGCGCCCCGACAGCAACGAATGATAGACCCACCCCTCCGAGCCCTCGGAATCGCGCACGCGGCGCCAGTTCTCATATTCCGCGGTGATCTCGACCGGCAGGCCGGAGCGCGTATAGACCCAGGCCACGTCGTTGTCCTTGGTCGGACCGGCGCGAACGTTCACATGATCCGACTTCAGGCTGACATAGCGCGGCACCGGCAGGCCGCTGGTGGTGAGAACGGAGTCCTTCGCCGCAACGCCCCCTCTGCCGACGGCAACGTCGAGCAGACAGACCAGCAGCACCACGACTGCACCGAAACGCCACAACGTCAAATTACTCAACTCACTCTCCCTCGAAAGGACCGACGCGCGCTCCGATCAAAGCGGATTGCGTTGCGATCCTTCGCCCGATCCCCATCGAACTGCCCGGCTGCCCCCCTTCGTGCACAGAGAGGGCTTGCCGAAAGCGCCAGTCCCGACCCCCGTTGGCTTCTTGTCTTGGCCCGGCCTTCTGCTAGACAGGACCGAACACAAGCGGCCAGGAAGCGCCTGAGAATCGCTCGCGAAGCCCTGTCAGGAACGGATCGGCCCACCTGCGAGATCCGACACGACCAGTCCAGGGAAGCGCCGCTCTCAGGCGACGACGGTAGTTTCGGCGAACCCGGTTAATGAGGTCTGAAGGATCTCATGAGAGCAGCACATGTCAGGTAGGAAAAAGCCCCTCGTCGTGGTGACACGCAAGCTGCCGGACTCGGTCGAGACCCGCATGCGCGAGCTGTTCGACGCCAGGCTCAATCTCGACGACGAGCCGTTGAGCCAGGAACAGCTCGCCGACGCCGTGCGCACCGCCGAGGTGCTGGTTCCGACCGTCACCGACCACATCAGCGCCGACATTCTCAATCAGCCCGATTGCAAGCTGCGCATGATCGCCAACTTCGGCAATGGCGTCGACAATATCGACGTTGCGGCGGCAGTAGCGCGCGGCATCACCGTCACCAACACGCCGAAGGTCCTCACCGAGGACACCGCCGACATGACCATGGCGCTGATCCTCGCGGTGCCGCGGCGGCTGATCGAGGGCGCCTCGATCCTGACCGAGGGCAAGAACTGGGCGGGCTGGTCGCCGACCTGGATGCTCGGCCACCGCATCGGCGGCAAGCGGTTGGGCATCATCGGCATGGGCCGGATCGGCCAGGCCGTGGCGCGGCGCGCCCGCGCCTTCGGCCTGCAGATCCACTATCACAACCGCCGCCCGGTCGCCCCGGTGATCGCCGACGAGCTCGGCGCCACCTACTGGGAAAGCCTCGACCAGATGCTGGCGCGGATGGACATCATCTCGGTGAACTGCCCGCACACGCCGGCGACGTTCCATCTCTTATCGGCGCGTCGGCTGAAGCTGATCCGCAAGGACGCCTACATCGTCAACACCGCGCGCGGCGAGGTGATCGACGAGGAGACGCTGACGCGGCAGATCGAGGCCGGCGACATCGCCGGCGCCGGTCTCGACGTGTTCGAGCACGAGCCCGCGGTCAATCCGCGCCTGGTCCGACTCGCCAAGGCCGGCAAGGTGACGCTGCTGCCGCACATGGGCTCGGCCACCATCGAGGGCCGCGTCGAGATGGGCGAGAAGGTCATCATCAACATCAAGACCTTCCTCGACAACCACCGCCCGCCGGACCGCGTGCTGCCGAGCATGCTGTAGGCCGATCGATCCGCCAGCCTCTTAGTCGGTGTCCCCGACGCGATCGCGCTGCACTTTGTCCACGACGGCAGCGGAGTGGGTGTCAAGCCCGGCACCTCATCACATGTGTCGTCCCCGCGAACGTGGGGACCCATACCGCGTGATATCTGAAACAGGCAGGCCGCACGTTCCGCGCATATCACCGAATGCGGTGGCTATGGGTTCCGGATCGGCGCCCGCCGACGCTCTCGCGTCGCCGGGCTTGTCCGGGACGACAACGGAGGACTTGGCGCGGTTCTCACCGCATTACGGCTTCTGATGCGCACCCAAATCCGCAATCACCGGCCCATCCCCGTTCAGCGGATTCGTCGGATCGCGGCCATAGCGCAGGGTCTCGAAGCGCATCGTCCGCGCGTCCAGCATCAGCAGCCGGCCGACCAGGCCCTCGCCGAAGCCGACGATCTCGCGGATCGCCTCCAGCGCCATCATCGACCCCAGCATGCCGGCGAGCGCCCCCATCACGCCAGCCTCGGCGCAGGCCGGGACGGTGCCGGGTGGCGGCGGCTCCGGGAACAGGCAGCGATAGGTCGGATTAAACTGGCCCTTCTCATCCCGCTCATGCGCCCGGATCGTCGTCAGCGACGCATCGAAGGTGCCGAGCGCGCCGGTGATCAGCGGCCGCGCGGCCAGGAAGCAGGCATCGGAGACGAGATAGCGGGTGTCGAAATTGTCGGAGCCGTCGAGCACGAGATCATAAGCGCCGATCAGATCGAGCGCGTTGTCGGCATTGAGCCAGGTCCGATGCGCCATGACGCTCACATGCGGATTGAGCGCGTTGATGCGCTCGGCGGCGCTCTCGACTTTGGGTCTGCCGATATCCGGCGTCGCATGGATGACCTGGCGCTGCAAATTCGACAGCGACACCACGTCATCGTCGACCACGCCGATCGTGCCGACGCCGGCAGCGGCGAGATACATCAGCGCCGGCGCACCGAGCCCGCCCGCGCCGATCACCAGCACCGACGCGCGCTTCAGCGCCGCCTGTCCCGGACCACCGACGTCGCGCAGCACGATGTGGCGGGCATAGCGCTCCAGTTCCTCGTCGCTCAGCATCATCTCGTCTGCCATTCCACGTTCGACATCCTCTCAGGCGCGCAACTGCGCTCTCGGGCCGAGTGGTTCGGCACGGAAGCTCCACCTCTCCCCGACGAGGTGAGGTGGACCTCGGATGCCGCTCCATCATCGCACTCAACGTCACGACAACGCCAAGCGCAACACACTGAACCCTCGCCGGATTGTGACCGACCAAGCAGATGTGCTTATTTATGTCAGCGGCAAGAGCATCGGGATTTGTCATGAGACGGCTGGCCACGGCAACCTTCATCTGCGCCATCGCCGCGTGCGCATCGGCGCAGGCCCAGACGCCGCAGGGCGCGTTGCCGGGCGCCAAGCCCAAGCCGGTCGCGACCCAGCCGGTGCGCCCGGGCGTGCAGGCTCCCGCCGACACCGCCAATGCGATGAGCCAGGCCGAGCGGCTCGCGCTGCAATCCGATCTCGCCTGGGTCGGCCAGTACAATGGCGCCATCACCGGCGACGTCAGCGAGCGCATGGTCAACGCGATCAAGGAGTACCAGAAGCTCGCCGGCGGCAAGCCGACCGGCGTGTTGAACCCGCAGGAGCGCGCCGTGCTCGCCGACACCGCGCGCCGCAAGCAGGAGGGCGTCGGCTGGAAGCTCGTGACCGAACCGGTCAGCGGCGCACGGCTCGGCATTCCCACCAAGCTGGTGCCGCAACAGACCAGCGACGGCACCGGCTCGAAATGGACCTCGCCCACCGGCACCGTGCAGGTGGCCCTGTCACGCCGCAAGGAGGCCAACCCGGTTACCGCGACGCTTGCCGACCGAGAGAAGAAGGAGCCTGGCCGCACCGTCGACTACAGCGTGGTGAAGCCCGACTTCTTCGTGCTGTCCGGGCTGCAGAACCTGAAGAAGTTCTACATCCGCGGCACCTTTCGGGGCGACGAGGTGCGTATCCTGACCATCCTCTACGACCAGGCCACCGAGAACACGGTCGAGCCGGTCGTGATCGCGATGTCGAGCGCATTCACCGCGTTTCCGTCGACATTGGCCGCGCAGCCCGCGCCACGGCGCAGCGTCGATTACGGCACCGGCATCATCGCGAGCCAGGACGGCGCCATCATCGCCGATCGCGAGGTCACCGACAGCTGCGTCGCGATCACCGTTCCCGGCTTCGGCCATGCCGAGCGCGTCGCCGAGGACAAGGAGCGCGGGCTCGCGCTACTGCGCATCTACGGCGCGCGCGGCCTGAAGCCGCTGGCGCTGTCGGGCGGCCGTGCGAAATCGTCGGTCGACATCGTCGGCATCGCCGATCCGCAGAGCCAGGGCGGCGGTGCCGCGATCAGCACCGTCAAGGCCCAGCTCGCCGCCAACGGCGCCGGTGACGCCTCGCTGGCGCCGGCGCCCGGCCTCGGCTTCTCCGGCGCGGCGGCGCTCGACGGCGACGGCAAGTTCGCCGGCGTCACCCTGCTCAAGTCAGGAATCATGGCCGGCACGGCGCTCATCCCGTCCACACAGGTCGTGATGGTGAGCGCCGATGCGACGCGCGCCTTTCTCACGGCGCAGGGCGTCAAGCCGGACGGAACCTCGCTCGACGCCAAGGCGGCGACGGTGCGCGTGATCTGCGTGCGGAAGTAGAGCCTGCGCCAAACCGGTTCGGCATCGCGATCATGCCGCTGCGCACTGCGGCGAGGCAGCGTTTACGCAATGTTAAGCATGTCGTTTTAGAAAAAATTAAGGGCCCAACGGCGGCCGGCGGGGATCGGACGTGCAGCATCGCGACTGCATGGGATGATGCTCGGCGATGCCGATCGCTTGCCCGCGGCTCGCTGCCACTCAACTTCCTAGCACCTTGCTATCAACTCGGAACGGCTCCCGCCGTAGTCAACCGGTCTGTGCAGGCACAGGCCGAGCGTGAGATGGTTCGAACAGTTTTGTCGGCGTGCTGATTCGGACCACCGCGATCGCTCTTCATGAGTTGGATCGGGCCGGGACTGTCCTGAGCGAGAATAGCTCTGCACCGCGATCGCGATGCACTCAGCTTTGGCGTTCTCATAAGTTCCGTCAACATCCGAAGGACTGTCTCCCGATGTACACGATCGTTTTGGCCACGCAGAAGGGCGGCAGCGGCAAGAGCACGCTGGCGATTGGTCTGGCCGTGGCGGCCCAGCAGGCCGGCCACAAGGTGCGCGTGATCGAAACCGACCGTCAGGGCACGCTGACCAAATGGCAGGCGCGCCGCGCCGCGGGCGAGCCGATCGTCGAAGCCGTCTACGATGCGAAGATGATCGAGCCGCGGCTCGAAGCGCTGGAGCGCGATGGCGTCACCCTCTGCATGATCGACACCGGGGCCGGCATCACGGCGTCCACGACGGCCGCGATCCGCCACTGCGACCTGTGCCTGATCCCGGCGCGTCCGAGCGTCGCCGACATCGAGGCCACCGCGCCGACGCTCAGCGTCGTCAAAGCCTGGCGCAAGCCGTTCGCCTTCGTGCTCAACCAGGCCCCGATCCGCAGCGGCCACCGCATCACCGACGCGACGACCGCACTCGACGCCGACGCGCCGCGCGACATCGCCGAGGTGCTGGCGCAACCCTTCATCATGATGCGCAACGACCACCAGGACGCGCTCGCCGCCGGTCTCGGCGTCAGCGAGTTCGACGCGGCCGGCAAGTCGGCGCAGGAGATTCGCAGCCTGTGGCGCTGGACCGCGGGCAAGCTCGCCGGCGACCACGTCATGCACGACGCGGGCGAGCTGAAGGACGCGAGCGAGCACGCCGAGGTCGAATTCCCGATCATGCTGACTCCGCAGGCCGAGGAGGCGAAGCTGCCGGTGACGCGGGCCTACCCGACCTGGGCCGACAATGGCATCAACTGGAAGGCTGGGTTGTAGTTGGAATTTGCTCTGAGCTTTCACGGCGCGGGCGGTGCGCTCCCTCTCCCCGCAGGCTGGGAGAGGTTCATAAACCCGACGACCGCGCGCCCGTCTCCAGCGCCTTGATCCGCGCATCGGCGCGACGCAGGCGGCGGCACAGCTCGCGATTGATGTTTTGCATCACGATCACATAGGCCTGGATGTCGGCCTTGTAGAACGCGTAGAGATTCTGTGCCGTCAGCTCATACAAGATGGTCGGCGTCTCCGCGACCACCGTGGCCGACCTGTTCTGCATTTCGAGCAAGGTCATCTCGCCAAAGAAATCGCCGGGCGCGAGAGACGACATGCGGATCGCAATGCCCGTCTCCAGGCGCTCGCTCACCTCCAGCGTGCCGCTGTGCACGACGAACATCGAGCGGCCCGCCTCGCCTTCGGCGACGACCACGGCGCCCCTGTCGAAGCGGCGCTCCACCAGCATCGAGACCAGCAGATCGAGCCTCGCGTCGGGCAGGCCGCCAAAGAACGGCGTCGCGAGCAGGAATGCTTTCAGATCGGGCGAACTGACAGCCATGGCCGCAGTATACGCCCACCCTCGTCCGTCACAAGCGGACCCGCGCAGCCGGCCGTGCCGGCGCGTCGGCTGCTACATCACTTCTGGCACTTCGGACACCAGAAGGTCGAGCGTCCGTTCTGCACGAAACGCTTCACCACGCCGCTGCAGCCATCCGTCCGGCACGACTCGCCTTCGCGGTCATAGACCTGGAACGAATGCTGGAAATAGCCGAGCTCGCCTGATGTCTGGCGGTGATCGCGCAGCGATGAGCCACCGGCGCGGATCGCCTCGTTGAGCACGGTGTGGATCGCTTCAACCAACCGCTTTGCGTGGTCGGTGGGCTCCCCCTTCTTCGTGGCCAGCGTCGCGGCCAGACGCCGCGGCGACAGATGCGAACGGAACAGCGCCTCGCAGACATAGATGTTGCCGAGCCCGGCGACGACGCGTTGGTCGAGCAGCGCCGCCTTCAGGCTGGTCTTCTTGTTGGCGCAGGCGTGCGCCAGCATCGCCGCATCGAATTCATTGCCGAGCGGCTCGGGCCCCAGACCCTTGAGATGCGGCTCCGCCTCGATGTCGCCGCGCGCGATGATCTTCATGAAGCCGAAGCGGCGCGGATCGTTGAATACGATGTCGGCACCTGACGACATGTGAAACACGACATGGTCGTGCACGCTGTCCTTGCCGCGCGGAGTGTGAAACTCGCCCGGCGTCTCCTCGTGCTCCGGCTTGATCACCCGGAACGAGCCGGACATGCCGAGATGCATCAGCAGCACGTCGCCGGAGCCGAGATCGGCCAGGAGATATTTGGCACGCCGGCCGAGACCCCTGACGGTCTGGCCCTGCAGGCGCTTCGCAAAATCGGGCTGGAACGGAAACCGCAGGTCGCCACGCCGGGCCTCGGCCTTGACGATGACGGCGCCTTCCATGACCGGCTGCAGCCCGCGCCGGACGGTCTCGACTTCGGGCAGCTCAGGCATTCCTGTTCATTTCACCTTTTGCATCCGCGACCATTCACCTTGTCTGGCTGACGTGATAGCGCCTTGGCCGCATCGGCGCTATGGTGCTGTATCGGAGTAAGGGTGATGGATCAGCCGGACCAAACCACTCATTTCGGCTTCAGGGATGTGCCTCTGGGCGAGAAGCAGACGCTGGTGAACGACGTGTTTCACAGCGTGGCGTCGCGCTATGACCTGATGAACGACCTGATGTCGGGCGGACTGCACCGCGTCTGGAAGGACATCATGATCAACACGCTCAACCCGCCGAAGAGCGATGCGCCGTTCGCGCTGCTCGATGTCGCCGGCGGCACCGGCGACATCTCCTTCCGCGCCGCCAGGAAGGCCGGCTCAGGCTTCCATGCGACGGTCTGCGACATCAATGGCGACATGCTCGAGGTCGGCCGCCAGCGGGCGCTGAAGCAGGCTCTCGAGGACAAGGTCTCGTTCGTCGAGGGCAATGCCGAGAAGCTCGCCTTCCCCGACCGCTCCTTCGACGCCTATACGATCGCGTTCGGCATCCGCAACGTGCCGCAGATCGAGTTGGCGCTCGCAGAAGCCCATCGCGTGCTCAAGCATGGCGGCCGCTTCCTGTGCCTGGAGTTCTCGACCGTCGAGGTGCCCGGGCTCGACAAGCTCTACGACCTGTTCTCCTTCAACGTGATCCCGCAGCTCGGCCGCGCCGTCACCGGCGATGCCGAGTCCTACCGCTACCTCGTCGAATCGATCCGCCAGTTTCCGCGCCCCAGCGCCTTCGCCGAGATGATCTCGGCCGCCGGCTTCTCCCGCGTGTCCTGGCAGACTCTCTCCGGCGGCATCGTCGCGCTTCATTCCGGCTGGCGTTTGTGATCTCCGCACTCACTCACATTACGCGGCTCGCCCGGGCCGCCTTCGTGTTCGCGCGCGAGGGCGTGTTCGGCGCTGTCGATCCGAGCCTGGCGCCGCCGCCGGGCCAGCTCGCGCTCAAGCTGGCGCGGCTGGTCGAGCGCCCCGGCGCCAAATCCGGACCAAGATTGTCGCGCGCGCTGGAGCGGATGGGCCCGGCCTATCTCAAGCTCGGCCAGTTCCTGGCGACCCGGCCCGATGTCGTCGGCGTCATCATGGCGCGCGATCTCGAATCGCTGCAGGACCGGCTGCCGCCATTCCCGCAGGCCGAGGCCGAGGCGGTCATCGCCACCGCCCTCGAACGTCCGATCAGCCAGCTGTTCACGCATCTCGGCCCGCCGGTCGCCGCCGCCTCGATCGCGCAGGTGCATCGCGGCGAGGTCGAACACGACGGCATTCGTCGTCCGGTCGCGGTGAAGGTGCTTCGGCCCAACGTCGCCGCGCGCTTCCGCCGCGACCTCTCCGATTTCTTCTTCGTCGCCGAAAAGGCCGAGGCGCATTCGTCGGAAGCGCGGCGGCTGCGGCTGGTCGAGGTCATCAACACGATGTCGCGCTCGGTCGCGATGGAGATGGACCTTCGCCTGGAGGCCGCCGCGCTCTCGGAGATGGCGGAAAACATCAAGGACGATCCGGACTTCCGCGTGCCCGCGGTCGACTGGGATCGCACCGCCAACACCGTGCTGACGATGGAGTGGATCGACGGCATCGCGCTGAACGATCACGCCCGGCTCGCGGAGGCGAATGTCGATCTGCCCGACGTCGGCCGCAAGGTGATCCAGAGCTTTCTGCGCCACGCCCTGCGCGACGGCTTCTTCCATGCCGACATGCATCCGGGCAACCTGTTCCTGGACCAGCAGGGACGACTGGTCGCGGTCGATTTCGGCATCATGGGCCGGCTCGGCATGAAGGAGCGGCGCTTCCTGGCCGAAATCCTGCTCGGCTTCATCACCCGCGACTATCGCCGCGTCGCCGAGGTGCATTTCGAGGCCGGCTACGTGCCGCCGCATCATTCGGTGGAGAATTTCGCACAAGCCATCCGCGCCATCGGCGAGCCGATCCACAACCGCACGGCCGAAGAAATCTCGATGGCCAAGCTGCTGACCCTGCTGCTCGAGGTCACCGGCCTGTTCGACATGCGCACCCGACCCGAGCTGATCCTGCTGCAGAAGACCATGGTGGTGGTCGAGGGCGTCGCGCGCGGCTTCGATCCCAAGCTCGACATCTGGAAGGTCGCCGATCCCGTGGTCCGCGAATGGATCGAGCGTAATCTCGGGCCGATCGGCCGGATCGAGGGCGCCGTCACCGGCGTCGGCGAGCTGGTGCGGTTGACCACGACCCTACCGGTGCTCGCCGCCCGCGCCGCCGCGGTGCTCGAGCACATGGAGAGCATGACCCGCGACGGCCTGCGCCTGTCGCCGGAAACCATCGCCGCCATGGGCCGCACCGAAGGCAAGAAGAGCCGCTGGCGCGCCATCGCGCTGTGGGTCATCGCGCTGACCTTCATCGGCATTCTGTTCGCGGTGCTCAGGTTGTGAGGTGGGCAAAGGCGCAGCCGTACCGTTTCCGCGTGCGAGATCGCAGTGGCGCCGTGCCCACCGTCCTACCGATGCATGCGCATCGACGGTGGGCACGCTGCCGCCCGCGGCGGCCGCTTTGCCCACCCTGATTGCACTGCTGTCATTTTCTGCTAGCATTGCACTCACAACGACAATGCTGGGGAGGCGGTCATGGCGAGCCTAACCATCCGCAAGCTGGACGACTCTCTCAAAACTTATCTGCGACTGCGCTCGGCGCAGAACGGGCGCTCGGTCGAGGAGGAAGTCCGGGTCATCCTGCGCGCGCTGATCGAGCCTGTCGATCCGTCCGAGCCGCCAATGGCGCCGCCAGCTCCAGCCCACCCGTCTGCCCCGCTCGTCCCTCAGCCCGGCCAGGTGCGCGACCCGCGCGTTACCCTGATCATCGGCGGCGGCATCGCCGCCTACAAATCGCTCGACCTGATCCGGCGGCTGAAGGAGCGCCACATTCACGTCCGCTGCGTGCTGACCAAGGCGGCGACGCAATTCGTGACCGAGCTCGCCGCATCGGCGCTGTCGGGAGATCGTGTCTTCACCGATCTGTTCGACGCGCGCAGCGAGTTCGACGTCGGCCATATCCGGCTCGCGCGCGACTGCGACCTGATCGTGGTGGCACCGGCGACCGCCGACCTGATGTCGAAGATGGCGCACGGCGCCGCCGACGACCTCGCCAGCGCCATCCTGCTCGCCGCGAGCCGGCCGATCCTGCTGGCGCCGGCGATGAACCCGATGATGTGGAGCAACCCGGCGACGCGCCGCAACGCCGCGACCTTGCAGCGCGACGGCGTCCAGATGATCGGCCCCAACGCCGGCGAGATGGCGGAGAAGGGCGAGGCCGGTGTCGGCCGCATGGCCGAGCCGACCGAGATTGCGGACGCCGTCGTCGCCATGCTCAAGCCGCCGACGCCGCGCCCGCTCGCCGGCCGCCGCGTGCTGATCACCGCGGGCCCGACCCACGAGCCGATCGACCCGGTGCGCTACATCGCCAACCGCTCCTCCGGCAAGCAGGGCTTTGCGATCGCCGTCGCCGCGCAGGCCGCCGGCGCCGACGTGCGGCTGATCGCAGGACCGGTGGAGCTTGCCGACCCCAAGGGCGTCAGCGTCACCCACGTCGAGTCGGCGCGGCAGATGCTGGAGGCCGTCGAAGCCGAGCTGCCCGCCGACGTCGCGATCTTCGCCGCAGCGGTGGCCGACTGGCGCGTCGCCAATGAAGGCGGCCAGAAGCTGAAGAAGACCGACAAGGCGATCCCGCCGCTGACGCTGGTCGAGAACCCCGACATCCTCGCCACGATCTCGAAGCTGAAGGAGAAGCGGCCGGGACTCGTGATCGGCTTCGCCGCCGAGACGGAACATCTGATCGACAACGCCAAAGCCAAGTTCGCGCGCAAGGGCTGCGACTGGATCGTCGCCAACGACGTCTCGCCTTCGACCGGCGTGATGGGCGGCGACCGCAACACCGTACATCTCTTGACGAAGGACGCCGATGGCGTCCATGTCGCGTCCTGGCCGATCATGACCAAGGACGAGGTCGCGACTGCGCTCGTCGCCGAGATCGCCAGAACCATGGGACCCGTTGCGTGACACAGACCATCGCGATCGACGTGCAGATCCTGCCGCATGGCGAGGGCCTACCGCTGCCGACCTATCAGACCGCACATGCCGCGGGGCTCGATCTGCTCGCCGCCGTTCCGGCCGATGCACCGCTCGTCCTTGGGTCAGGCAGCCATGCGATGGTGCCGACGGGACTGTCGATCGCGCTGCCCGACGGCTACGAGGCCCAGGTGCGGCCGCGTTCGGGGCTCGCTGCGCGGCACGGCGTCACGGTGCTGAACTCACCGGGCACGGTGGACGCGGACTACCGCGGCGAGATCTGCGTGCTGCTGATCAACCACGGCAAGGAACCGTTTACGATTCGCCGCGGCGAGCGCGTCGCACAGATGGTGATCGCCTCCGTCGTACGCGCCGAGCTCAGCCTCGCGACAACCTTGCCGACCACCGCGCGCGGCAGCGGCGGCTTCGGCTCGACAGGCCGTTGAAGTACGGGCTTGCCACTGTTCCGACTCGAAAGAGTCGATCGGCGGACGCATTTTCCTCAGGCGCAACCATCGTTCACGGTCTGGACTCTTACCGCTGGAGTCCCGAAGCGGTTATGGTTGATTGATTCGTGAGACGGCGCGGGCGACGCGATCGGCGCCGCCCGAAACTTCGTGCGGTTTGGGGCAAATATGTCGGGCGTGATCGTGGTGATGCGTCAGACGCTGCTGTCGTGCACGTCACTCGCGCGCAAGGGCCTGATGGGTCTCGCTGCGACTGCGCTTGCGCCGGCGACACCGGGCTTCGCAGGCGGTGGCGTGCCGGCGGATGCGATCACAACGCTGTTCGAGCTGAGCCGTCCTGATGTCGCCGAGGTGACGGCGATGCTGGCGCTGCTCGGCTTCTCCGTCGTCGCCGCGGTCGCGCTGGTGCGCACGCGTCTGGCGGCCGGCCGGAAGGAAGCGCGGCTGCGCGCCGACATCGCCGAGCTGCAATTGCAGGCCGATCGCTACCGCGCGCTGCTGTTTGCCGAGCCGCAGATCCTGATCGCCTGGCCGGCCGGCGGCCACCGCCCGCAGATCTCCGGCGACACCGCGATGCTGGTCCCGCAGGATCAGCCGCAGCGCATTCTCGCCTTCGGAACCTGGCTGCCGCCGGAGCCCGCGCTGCAGCTCGACCGCGCCGTCGACGCGCTGCGCGAGGCGGGCGAGGGCTTCATGCTCAATCTCACCACCTCGCATGGCCATGCGATCGAGGCGATGGGCCGCGCCATCGGCGGCCAGGCCATCGTGCGCATCCGCGAATTGTCCGGTCTGCGCCGCGAGCTCGCCGAGACGCAGCTCCGCTTCAAGGCGCTCGGCGAGGAGACGGAGTCGCTGCGCGCGCTGGCATCGGCGCTGCCGTGGCCGATCTGGGCACGGCAGGCCAATGGCGCCCTCGCTTACGTCAACGCCGCCTATGCCCGTGCCGCCGATGCCCGCGACGTGCCGGACGCGATCGGCCGCAACATCGAGCTGCTCGACTCCGCCGACCGTACCGACCTGCAGCGCGCACTCGGCGCCAACGGCCGTTTCGAGGGCCGGCTGCCGATCGTGACCGGCGGCGAGCGCCGCATGTACGACGTGCGCGCCTTCATGCTGGGCCGCGGCAGCGCCGGCGTCGCCATCGACGCCAGCGAGGCGGCGGCGCTGGATGCGGCCGTGGTGCGGATGCGGGAAGCACACCGGCGCACGCTCGATCAGTTGTCCTCGGGCGTGGCCGTGTTCGACGGCCAGCGCCGGCTCGCCTTCTACAACGACTCCTATCGCCGGCTGTGGGGTCTCGATCCCGCCTTCCTGGACATCCAGCCGGACGACTCGTCGGTGCTCGACCGTCTGCGCGCCGCACGCAAGCTGCCCGAGCAGGCCGACTTCCGGGCCTGGAAGGCCAAGCTGCACGAGGCCTATCGCGCCGTCGAAGCCGCCAAGGACACCTGGTTCCTGCCCGACGGCCGCGCTTTATCGGTCGTCACCACGCCAAACCCGGAAGGCGGCGTCACCTATCTGTTCGACGACGTCACCGAGAGCTTCGCGCTTGCGCGCCGCTTCGACGGCCTGATCCGGGTCCAGCGCGAGACGCTCGACAGCCTCGCCGAAGGCGTCGCGGTGTTCGGCTCGAACGGCCGGGTCGAGCTGTTCAATCCGGCCTTCGCCAAGATGTGGCGGCTGTCGCCGGATCAGCTGCGCGAGCATCCGCATATCGACACCGTGGAATCCTGGTGCCATCAGCTCTATGACGACGCGGTCGCCTGGCGCACCATCCGCGAGGCCATCACCTCGATCGAGAACCGGCTCGACGTTGCGCTGAAGCTCGAGCGCAAGGACGGCAGCGTGCTCGACTGCATGAGCCGGCCGCTGCCCGACGGCGCGACCATGCTCACCTTCCAGGACATCACCGACACCGAGAATGTCGAACGGGCGCTGCGCGAGAGCAACGAGGCGCTCGAAGCCGCCGGCCAGATGAAGATCGACTTCGTCCACCACGTGTCCTACGAGCTGCGCGCGCCGCTGACGACGATCATCGGCTTCGCGCATTTCCTGTCCGATCCGTCGACCGGGCCGCTGACGCCGAAGCAGGCCGAGTATCTCGACTACGTCACCAAATCCACCAACGCGCTGCTGGCGCTGACCAACAACATTCTCGACCTCGCCACCATCGATGCCGGCGCCATGAAGCTCGAGCTCGGGCCGGTCGATGCCGCCAAGGCGATCGAGGCCGCGGCCGAAGGCGTGCAGGACCGGCTCGCCACGGATCGCATCCGATTGACGATCGCGGTGGACCCCGATGTCGGCTCCTTCGTCGGCGACGAGCGCCGCGTCGTTCAGGTCCTCTACAATCTGCTCGCCAATGCCGTCGGCTTCTCGCCGCCGGATTCGAGCGTCGCCGTCAGCGCCCGCCGCACCGATCACAGCGTCATCTTCGCGGTCACCGATTCCGGCCCCGGCATTCCGCCCGAGGTGAAGGACAAGGTGTTCGAATGGTTCGAGAGCCATTCGCAGGGCTCGCGCCATCGCGGCGCCGGCCTCGGCCTGTCGCTGGTGCGCTCCTTCGTCGAGCTGCATGGCGGCAGGGTGCGGATGGATTCGGTGGTCGGCAAGGGCACCACGGTCACCTGTGACTTCCCGACCGACCACGTCGCGCAACGCAACGCCGCGGAATGACGGACCAGCTGACATTCACGATCGCGCTCGCGGACGAAGCCGCCACCGCCGCCCTGATGGCCGATCTCGCGCTGCTGATCGGCCCGGGTGCACTGATCACGCTCACGGGCGATCTCGGCGCCGGCAAGACGGCGGCGGCGCGGGCGATGATCCGGTACCTCGCCGGCGACGACGAGCTGGAGGTGCCGAGTCCGACCTTCACTCTGGCGCAGAGCTACGACCTGCCGAGCTTCCCGCTGGTGCATGCCGATCTCTATCGCATCAGCGATGCATCGGAGCTCGAGGAGATCGGCCTATCGCCGCTGCCGGAGGCGACCGTCGTGCTGATCGAATGGCCGGAGCGCGCCGGCGGCACTCTCCCGCTGGACCGCGTCGACATCGCGCTGCGCCACGATCCATCGCAGGGCGACACCGCGCGCAGCGCCGAGATCACCGGCAGCGGCAAGGCAGCCGCGGTGGTTGCACGGCTGAAAGCCCTGCGCGACTTCCTCGCCGAGGCCGGGCACGCCAGATCGCGCCGCGAGCACATGGCCGGCGACGCCTCGACCCGCTCCTATGCGCGGCTCCACAAGGGCGAGCGCGTCTACATCCTGATGAACTCGCCGAAGCGGCCCGACGGCCCGGCGATCTACAACGGCAAGCCCTATAGCGGCGCCGTGCATCTCGCCGAGGACGTTCGCCCGTTCGTCGCGATCGCCGCCGCCTTGCGCGGACGCGGCATCTCGGCGCCGAAGATCAACGACGCCGATCTCGGCCGCGGCTTTCTCATCACCGAGGATCTCGGACGCGAGGGCGTGATCGAGGGCGACCCGCCACGGCCGGTCGTGGAGCGCTACGAGGCCGCAGTCGATGTTCTGGCGTCGCTGCATGGGCAGGACGTGCCCGCCGTGCTGCCGCTGGCGCCGCAGGTGACCTACAAGGTCCCGACCTTCGACGTCGATGCGATGCTGATCGAGATCGGCCTGATGCTCGAATGGTACCTGCCCGACCGTGGCGTGGAGCTGTCGCAGGTGCTGCGCGCCGAATTCCTGGAAATATGGCGCGAGTTGCTGGAGGCGCCGCTCGCATCTAAGCCGACCTGGGTGATCCGCGACTACCACTCGCCCAACCTGCTCTGGCTGCCCACGCGCGAAGGCATCGCCCGCGTGGGCGTGATCGACTTCCAGGACGCGGTGATGGGACCGCCGGCTTACGACGTGGTCTCCCTGGCGCAGGACGCCCGGATCGACGTGTCGGCGGAGATCGAGCGGGCGCTCCGAGAGCGCTACATCGCCGCGCGCCAAGCTGCGTCGACGGACTTCGACGCCGACGAATTCGGCACGCACTACGCGATCATGTCGGCCCAGCGCAACACCCGCCTGCTGGGCACCTTCGCCCGCCTCAACCGCCGTGACGGCAAGCCGCACTACCTCAAGCACCAGCCTCGCATCTGGGACTATCTCCACCGCGCGCTGGTCCATCCTGTGCTGGAGCCGTTGCGCGACTGGTACGCGGCGAATGTGCCACCACCGGCTGGCGTAGCTTGAGGCCCCCTCTCACGGCACCGACGGTGCGCTCCCCTCCCCCTTGCGGGGAGGGGTCGGGGGTGGGGGTCTCCGGGGGTATGAACCGGGCTGAGTCCTGACAATTCAGACCGGGTTGATTCCTGACAGGCAAGCTTCGTCCGATTCGAAGGAG